>NZ_CP076023.1:3316964-3980357 GCF_018623035.1 Cellulomonas dongxiuzhuiae | reverse complement strand
CGACGGCCGGTCGACGTCGCGCGACCGAACTGATGCTAACGGCCCCCGCCGAGGCTGCGTAAGCGCGCGAGCGGGTGAGAGCCGCGACACGCCGACGCAGTTGAAGCCCCGGCTCCATGACCTACGGTAGAGCGTCGGTGACGCCCCCTGCGACGCCGGGCCACCACGACAACGCTCCGTGCATTTGACCCCGTCGAGGGCGGGAGCGTAGCGTGGTCCAGCCTTTCAACGGCTCCGTCCGGCGCGCCCTGACGCCGTCGCACGCCTCACCGCGTGCGTTCCTGGAGCGGTCGAACCCGGCACCAGGACCTGGTCGCGCGACTGCGTGCGATCGCTACGACAAACGTGTGGAGAACGTCGTGACCAAGCGCACCTTCCAGCCGAACAACCGGCGCCGGGCCAAGACCCATGGCTTCCGCCTGCGCATGCGCACGCGTGCCGGTCGCGCCATCCTCGCGGCTCGTCGCCGCAAGGGGCGCACCGAGCTCTCGGCCTGACGCTCGTCCCGGTGCTCCCCGCAGCGCACCGGATGCGCCGATCTGCCGACTTCCAGCAGACGGTGCGCCGGGGCGCGCGTGGGGGCCGAGACACCCTCGTCGTGCACCTCACGACCACGACCGACCCCGGCCCGCCGGCGGTCGGTCTCGTCGTGTCCCGAGCGATCGGCAACGCCGTGACGCGCAACCGCGTGAAGCGCCGTCTGCGCGCCCTCGTGGCAGCACGCCTCGACGGCCTTCCGACGGGTTCGCTCCTGGTGGTCCGCGCGCAGCCCCCGGCCGCGTCGGCGTCCTCCGCCGACCTCGGCAGGGACCTCGACGGCGCCGTCGCCACAGCGGGACGGCGCCTCACGCGACGGCTCGACGGCTAGGTACGGCCATGACGTGGACGAAGGTGTGGGCGGGGGTGCGGCGCGCACCGACGTCCCTGCTTCTCGGGCTGCTGTGGGTGTACCAGCGCGTGGTATCGCCGCTGACGCCCCCGACCTGCCGTTTCTACCCGTCGTGCTCCCAGTACGCGGTGATCGCGGTGCGACGCCACGGTGCGCTGCGCGGCGGCTGGCTCGCCGCCCGCCGGGTGGCGCGCTGCCACCCCTGGAACCCCGGTGGCGTCGACGACGTTCCACCGGTGCGCGACGCGCACCACTCTCACGACGCGACCACGGTCGCGCACTGACGCTCGCGAGGAGCACCGCTTCATGGACTGGATGGACGGCCTGCTGTTCCCACTGATGGTCGTGGTCGCCTGGATCATGGTCAGGTTCCACGAGCTGTTCACGTGGATCGGTCTCGACCCGACCAGCGGCGCCGCCTGGGGCCTGTCGATCGTCGGGCTCGTCATCGTGATGCGGATCCTGCTGATCCCCCTCTTCTTCAAGCAGATCAAGGCCTCGCGCGGCATGCAGCTGGTGCAGCCCGAGATGCAGGCGCTGCAGAAGAAGTACAAGGGCAAGAGCGACCCCGCGTCCCGCGAGGCCATGAGTCGCGAGATGATGGAGCTGTACAAGAAGCACGGCACCAACCCGTTCGCGTCGTGCCTGCCGATCCTGCTGCAGTCCCCGATCTTCTTCGCCCTGTTCCGCGTGCTGTTCGAGCTGCCGCGTCTGGCCGCCGGGACCTACGACCGCGCCGATGCGATCGGGCCCATGACCAGGGAGCTCGCAGCTCAGGCCGAGGCGGCGACGATCTGGGGCGCGCCGCTGTCGGGCACGTTCCTCAAGGCCGACGGCAACGTCCACATCCAGATCGTCACGGTCATCCTCATCGTCGCGATGTCGGTGACGACGTTCACCACGCAGCGTCAGCTGACCATGAAGAACATGCCGCCCGCCGCGCTGCAGGGCCCCATGGCGCAGCAGCAGAAGATCCTGCTCTACATGCTTCCGCTGATCTTCGCGTTCTCGGGCGTCAACTTCCCGATCGGCGTGCTGCTGTACTGGACCACGACGAACGTGTGGTCGATGGGCCAGCAGTTCTACACGATCCGCCGGATGCCGGCGCCGGGCTCGGAGGCCGAGAAGGCGTACAAGGCTCGGCAGGCGCGCAAGGCCGCCGCGCGGGGGCAGCTGGTCGAGGAGACCGGCACCACCGCGGTCATCGAGGAGAAGCCGCGCGGGCAGCGGCAGCAGCCCAAGCGCAAGGACCGGAACAAGCCGCGCCCGACCGGCTCGGAGCCCCTGGCAGCGTCCGCACCCGTCGAGGACGCGCCGGTTGTGGACGCGCCGGTTGTGGACGCGCCGGTTGCGGACGCACCGGTGGCCGACGCCGTGACGGACGCACCGACGACGACGACGGGACCCGCGGCCCGGGCGAAGAAGAAGCGCAAGGGGACCTCGTCGACGCCGACCGATGGTCCCGCAGCACCCTGACCACCACGTCCGCGCCCGTCCGACGTCGGGCGGCGCGGGTGCGACTTCGCTGAACGGAGATGAGATGGCCAGTTCCGAGCCGAGCACGGCTGCAGATGGTGAACTCGTGACACGCCTCGAGGAGGAGGGCGAGATCGCAGCCGACTACCTCGAGGAGTTCCTCGACATCGCCGACCTGGACGGCGACATCGACATCGACGTCGACCACGGGCGGGCCGCGGTCGAGATCGTGGCAGAGGAGGTCGGCGACGACTCCCTCCGGCGCCTCGTCGGCCCGGACGGGCAGGTGCTGGATGCGTTGCAGGAGCTCACGCGCCTGGCCGTCCAGACCAAGACGGGGGAACGGAGCCGGCTGATGCTGGACGTGGCCGGTTTTCGCGCTGCGCGCCGCAAGGAGCTCATCGGGATCGCGGCCGAGGCGATCGAGCGCGTGCGTAGCGGCGGCGAGCCCGTGACTCTGGCGCCCATGAACCCGTTCGAGCGCAAGGTCGTGCACGATGCGGTCGCCGAGGCGGGCCTGGTGAGCGACTCCGACGGTGTCGAGCCCGAGCGGCGCGTGGTGATCCGGACCGCGTGATCTGAGCGGACAGCAGGGCATAAGGGCGGGTGGCCTCGGGCACCCGCCCTTCTGCCTTGCCTGGTCCTGACGTCGCCGCGTGTTTCACGTGGAACGGCGCCTCGCGGCACGACGGGTGGGCGAGTCGCGGCGCTGGTCCGGTTCGGGGACGGAAGTACGGCGTGGTGCCGGCATAAGCCGCGCGGAGCACCGCAGGAGGTGGTCGTGGGCGCAGGGATCGAGTTCGGGGCGGCCCTGCAGCAGCCACGCTGTTCCACGTGAAACAAGGGCGGGACGCGCCCGCATGTCTCTCCCGGTGATGGGGAAGGGGGAGTCGTACCGCGATCTCACGTGGAACGTGCTGCCATCCGCAGGGCGAGGAGCATCCGCCCTGCCGGTGCTGCCGCCCTGGAGCGGGGCCGTCCTCCTCGCGCCTCTGCATCGTTCGGTACGGTCCAGCTCGAGCGAAGACGAAAGCCGACTGGACGCGGCCGACCCGCGCGCGTGCGGAGCCGTGCTCGGCAGTAGGGCGGGGTGGCCGGTCCATCTGATGATGAGCGTGCCCGTGGCGCTGTCTCCCGACCGCCGCACCGGGTCGTCCCCGCCGGCACGGATTCACAGGCACCGGATGACCACACGACATGTCCGCGCTCCCGTGATCCCGGCACCTGAGTGGCGAGAGGAGCACGCCAGCCGTCGACCGGCACCGGGTCGGTCGGCCCCCTGAACTCACTCAGCAGAGCCGGTCCCGACGTTCCGGGACGCATGAGGAAGAGGCTAGCGAGTCATGGGCCCTCGCGCCCACCTGTGGGGCCGCTTCTTCGAGGTCCGCGCGCACCGGGTGCAGCGGTGCCTCCGCGCGTGGCAGGGGGTCCCGTGGTCCTCCGCCGCAACAGCGCGCGCCCAGGTTGCCGGGCGCTCGGTCCCGAAGTGCTGCGCCGCGTGCGCCCGGCCTCGGGTCGTGCCAGCCCGCCGTGAGGTGGTGACTGCCGAGGTGAAGTGCGACCGCGTGGGTGGAGTGTCCATGCCGGGCGTGCACCGGTGGTGCGCTGAGCTGGACCACCTGCCGGGCTACGCCGGGTCACGCCGCCGACCGCCGGTGCCGACGACGATGAGGCCGAGCGGTCGGGGTCGTCGGACACGGGGAACGCTCTCCGTGTGCCGTGTCCGCCGTGCGCCCTGACGATCCCGAGGCGGCGTGACCGGCGCGTTCATGGGCTGGCCCGTGGGCTTATCGGATATGTCGTATGCCCCGGCAATCTCAAGGCGGACGCCTGGATGGTGCTCGTGCATACCGATGCACGGGGGACCACGCCCAGCGGCCCTCCGAGTCTCGCGTCGCCGAGTCCCGCGTCGCGGAGGCCGGCCTTCGCGCCGGACGGCGAGCCCGGAGGTACCCGAAGGTTCGATCCAGAGGCGCGCCGCCGACGAGCACGGCCCTCGCGTGGAGGCGGACAACGACACCTGACCCGTCACCCCCGCGCGATCTGCCGTCGCCAGGGATGGTCCTGTAGCGCCGTTCCGTCGGCCGCAGGCATGGTCGTCTCGCCGACAGAGGCCAGCAACCCGCCGAGTCGCGACCATCGCGGAGCAGGCTCGTGACCTGGGCAGTCGGCGCGATGGGCGTCGATCCACGGTGGTGGCGCCAGCGGGAGCGCCGCCACGCGGGTTCTCGGTCCGTGGCACCGGACCGCCTCGCCACTGCTGCGAGGGCAAAGCTGCGACGTCGCCAGGTTCCGCTGGTGGCCCGCGACTGCCCGGCCGTCGAACTCGTTCGCGCCGTGGATGGCGGTGGTGCCGGTCGGCCGCCGCCGCGCCGTGGATGGCTGTAGTGCCGGTCGGTCGCCGTCGCGCCTGGAGGAACCGGCGCCGACCTCTCGAGCGTCGTGCGCCACCCTGGATGCCGTCTCACCTTCACCGCGCTGTCGCGCGCCGGGGCAGTCGCCTTCTTCACTCTCGAGGGCGGTGCGCGCGGCGCGGGCATGGATGCGAGCCTGGCGACGTCGAGCGCGCCCGGGCCGCGACCGACCCATCGGGCGCGCCGGGCGGGTCGCGAGTGTGCAGGACGAGCACGTCGGCACAACGGCGTCGGCCGGCTCTGCGCGCTGTCGGAGCTCCGCACGGGAGGACCAGGTGGGGATCGGGGCACCGCGACGTCCCGCGAGCGACGTCCGGCAGCGGGCGCGGGCCTCCCCGCCGAGGTGGCGCGTTCACCGTTCGAGCTGCGCGGACCGCCGGGCGGCGTGCGCGCGCAGCTACGTGCGCCGACGGCCCGCCCGGGGGCGCGACCTGGCGAACCCTGGACGGGGCATTGCCGCGCGCGTGGCGCGCTCGGGCAGGGCGGGCGCGCGAGTACGGCGCTGGCACCCGACCCGTGGGCCCCATGACCTCGTCCCGTTCCGGGCGGCGGCCTGACTCGTCGCTCGACATCCTCGTCCGTGGGCGCCGGACCGGCTCCGCGATGGTGCCGCGGCGCCGGGTCTGGCGGGGGTTCGGTGGTCGCGTGAGGGTCAGCGCCAGGCTGGCCGACGCCCGCCGGGCAGTGGCGTGTCTGGGGAAGGGGTGGGGGACCGTAGCGATGGAGGACCGCGGCGCACCTGGCAGTTGGTGACGCGTCCCGGGATCTTCGGTCCTTAGCTGTGCTCGCTGGGTCCTTCGCTCGTATCCCCTCCGCACGACGGTGTCGGCAACCACGGGATCGTCGATCATCGGAAGGGCGGCCACGTCCGGCTCTCGACGGTCTCTCCTCAACGAACGCTCACGTGCCGGCAGGGAGCGTTCCACGTGAAACGGGCGGTACGAATCGCGTTGCCCGTCGAGAGGCGCGCGTGGGAAGCCGCGAAGGCGGCCTTCAACGAACGGGAAACGTCCCTGGACACCGCGCCGGGCCGGGGTGCCCTCTACCCACATCACCGGGTCGTCCATACAGCGACACGGCAGAGGGACAACGGCGCTGCGTTCCGGTTTCACGTGGAACACGGGCCCCCGCACCGCCGTGTGACATCACGAGGTGACGCGGACGAGATGGCCCTGGGTAGAGGACGGGATCCGGGCACCTCATCGCCCCCAGTGACGGGGGACCAAGTGGGTGCACCGGTCCGATCGCTGCGGGCTGCGCGTTTCACGTGGATCGTCGTCCGGTACCGCGAGACGACGACGCGATTCAGGATGCCGGCGCGGACCGCCGCAACAGCGACAGCGTGGTGGCGCCCCGCGTCTTGCACGGGCTGCACCTACCTCGGAGGAGGATCGGCGACACGGCGCCCGCACTCAGCGGGAGGGAGGTGTCGCAGAGCCGGGGCGCTGCCACACCCTGTCTCACGGCGGCGCGGCTGCTTCTGCGGTCGACGCGTCCGGATGCGGACGGCGCGTCGAGAGCTCGGCCACTGGTGCGCATTCACGCGGGGACTGCAGCGGTGTGTCTGCGCGGGGGGGTCGGTAGTCGGCCGTCCTGGGTCACAGGTTCACCGCGAGGGGCCCCGTACCGCCGACATGGAGGTCAGAGCCCGGACGTGCAGGGATGATCGACCACTGGGCTTGCGGCGCGCTCCGCGGGAAGGAGCACCCCGCGGGGCGCGCTCCGTGAGGAACCCCCCGCGAGGTGGGCCCCGGCGAGGCGCGCCCCCATGGGCTCTCGCGAGGAGCTCGCCGCGAGGTCAACCCCGGCAGAGGGCCTTCGTGAGGCCCAGCGAGGAGCCCTCGGCGAAACAGCCCTGCGAGGCGCCCCTGTGAGGAGTCCTCGCGAGGCGCCCTCTGTGAGGCGGCCCGGCGAGGCGCCGCGCGAGGCGCCCGCCGGGGTGGACCTGCGGCGAGGTGCGCCCGGCGAGGTGTGGCCCCGTGAGGACCCTCCGTGAGGCGCGCGGAGGACCCTCCGTGAGGCGCGCGCCCCGAGATGCGCGCCGCCCGTGAGGAGCCCCGTGACGACCCTCCGCGAGCGTGAGGACCCTCCGTGGGGCGCGGCGCCCCCGCGGGAGGGTGCGACACGGGGAGCGGTGCCGTATATGGGGCGGCGTGCCTCCCGTCCGGGGGTGGTCGCGCCCGCGCGCGCGGCATGCAGCCCAGGTGCGCTGGGTCCCCCCTGCAGCGAGCGGGAGCGGCCCGACGGCGGTGGGTGCTGGCGCCCCGTGGTCGGGGGCGCAGGTCCTTTGAGAGGTCCCGTACGGCCAGGCGGGCGACGGAGCCCCGACGTTCTCGTACAGCCCGCGAGAGGCCCAGGGGCCTCGCGGGATCTGCTGAGCCAAGATGCGGCGACGAATGGTGGTCTGAGCACGGGATCCTCGCGTTCTAGCTTCTCTGCCGCAGGAGCCGGGGGCTTTATGCGCCACCGGGGAGCTCGGACGGGTGCAGGTAGATCCGACCTCGCAGCGGCCACCCAGGGCCCTCGAGCCCGAGGGCCGCGCACGCGGCTCGACCGTGTCCTGGCCGACCGGAGCGGAGAGTTGAGCGTTGCCTCGAGGAGTTGCAGGGTCGGCACAGCGCGGACGGAGCGGACGTCGCGCCCGCGCGGTCCGTGGCGACCGCGCGGCGTGAGCCGCTGCAGCGACGGCGAGTGCGCGCTCCGTGTCGTGGCGCACTGATCCACAGGCGCGTGGTGGGCAACCTCGGCGACGCCCGGCGGGGTAGCGTATGCCCGCAACGAAGCGGGCGCAGGGGCGGTGCTCGTCAGAGCCTCAGGCTCGTTTCACGTGGAACAGGAGCCACCGAGTGCCAGACGGACCGAGCGCTGAATCAGCGACCGATGCGATGGCTGACCCGTGGGACGGTGACCCGCGCCTGCCGGTGTTCTTCGGTGACGCGTGGCCCGCAGTCGAGGCGTTTCACGCGTTCCTGGCCGACGAGGGGGAGCTCCGCGGGCTGGTCGGTCCCCGCGAGGTCGCGCGTCTGTGGGAGCGCCACCTGCTCAACTCGGCGGCTGTCGTGCCCTTCCTGCCCGAGGACGGGCTGATCGTCGACGTCGGATCGGGGGCCGGGCTGCCGGGCGTCGTCATCGCGGCGATGCGGCCCCGCGCCCAGGTGATGCTGGTCGAGCCGATGGAGCGGCGCGTGACGTGGCTGCTTGACGTCGTCGAGCGCACCGGGCTCGCGAATGTCGAGGTCAGGCGCGCGCGAGCGCAGGAGCTCGACGGAGCGGTCGTGGCAGACGTCGTCACTGCACGCGCCGTGGCCTCGCTCGACAAGCTGTATCGCTGGACGACGCCACTGGTCCGGCAGGGTGGGAGCGTCCTTGCCATGAAGGGCGCCCGGGCCGAGGAAGAGCTCGCGGCAGCCGCCGGCGTCATGCGCTCGCTCGGGCTCGTTGATGGCCGCGTGCACGAGGTGACGACCATCGCCGGGACCGAACCCACGCGGGTCGTGTCGGCAGTCCGAGGAAGAGGTGCGCGTGTTCGGTAGGAAGAAGCGCCGTGAGGAGCGGGAGGCGGCGGAGCGAGCGGCCGCGCAGGCAGCCCAGGCCGCTGCTGGAGCGATCCCCGACCCGGTGCTGGGGGGCACGGGATTCACACCCGCACCTGCCGCGCACGGCGTGGATCCAGGAGACACGTCGACAGGCGGTGGTGACGCATCCGCGCCACCGAGCGCGTCCCTGGGCGCGGCTGCGGTGACGACACCCGGAGCCTCTGCTGGCGCATCGGGTGAGGTCGACGCGGCAGGAGTCGGTGTGTCCCCGCACACGCCCGTGGATCCCGGGCGCGTGTCGACCGCAGCGGCCCTCGCAGGTTCCGACCGCCCGCAGCCGCTCACCATGTCCGGTCAGGCAGCCCCGTCCGGCGACATCGACTCCGCGGCGGCGAGCGAGAAGAGCCTGAGGGATCGCGAGGTGCCGCGCTGGACGCCGCAGGACCTGGCGTCGTCCTCCGCCGACGTCCCCTCGCCAGGTCGGGCGGCCACACCGCAGCCTCCTGTGGTCGCGCCTGACCAAGGCCCTGTTCGGGACGCCACCAGCGTCATGGACGCCGGGCAGGACGCGTCTCAGGGGGGACGTCCCAGCGTTGCCCCGGCGCCCACTGGGGCTGCTCCGGCGCCCACTGAGTCAGCCGTTCCACGTGAAACAGTGGAGGGTGCTCGAAGCGGGGGAGGCCCGTCCGTGACGGCAACGACCGCCGCTGTTGGCGATGGTGCCGCAGCCCCGTGGGGAGACGTGCGCGGCCAGGCCGGCGAGATTGCCGGAGTCCCTGATGCGACGACAGTGGGAGTCCACACCACGGCCCCGCAGACGGGCCACTCCGCCGTTTCACGTGGAACCGACGCTCCCGCTGCGAGCGCAAAGGTCCCCACGAGCCCCACCGGGCAGGGTGCCGGGGCCCCCGACACGCGGCCTCGCCGTTCGGGAAGGCCGCAGCCGGTGTCCGTCGTCGGCATGAGCGCGGCTCAACCGTGGCAATCCGGCGTGACGGCCACCGACGAGGAGGACCCCAGCGGCCGACCCGCGGACGCCGCGCGGGAGGGCGCTGGGGGAGACCCTCGCGTGACGCAGAGCGCGCCGCCCGGCGCGCCACGGCGCGACGAGCCCGACCAGGCGACAGGCAGCGCGGACGTCAAGGACAGCCCTGGGGCCCCGAGCGCCGACCGTGACGGTGGCACGCCGACGGTGAACGCCACCAGCGCCCCGACCGCTGAGCCCCTGACCAGCGGCCCGACCCCTGACAGGATGAACGAGGACGAGAGAGGGACCGTGGAGGACCTGCCCGACCCCCAGGGGCGGACGACCGATCTGAGCGACGCGTCGCTCGGCGACCAGGACGAGGCGCGTCGTGCCGCTCTCGTCGACAGCCTGCCCCGGTCGTCCGCGGACACGCCGGTGCTCGCGGAGCTGCAGCTCGACGCCCGTCGACGTATCGAGCTGCGCGGGCGCAAGTTCCCCCGTCCCGAGCGGACCCGGGTGATCACGGTCGCCAACCAGAAGGGCGGAGTCGGCAAGACGACGACCACGGTCAACCTGGCGGCGGCACTCGCGCAGGCTGGTCTGCAGGTCCTCGTGCTCGACAACGACCCGCAGGGGAACGCCTCCACCGCGCTCGGCATCGACCACCGTGCGGGCACGCCCTCGATCTACGAGGTGCTGGTCGACTCGGCACCCATGCACGAGGCTGTGCAGGAGAGTCCGGACGTGCCGGGTCTCTGGTGCCTGCCCGCCACCATCGACCTGTCGGGTGCGGAGATCGAGCTCGTCTCGATGGTCGCGCGCGAGACGCGGCTGCGGACCGCTCTCGACGGGTACTTCGAGTGGCGCACCCGGCAGGGCCTCGACCAGATCGACTACGTGTTCGTCGACTGCCCCCCGAGCCTGGGGCTGCTCACGGTGAACGCGTTCGTCGTCGCGCGTGAGGTGCTCATCCCGATCCAGTGCGAGTACTACGCGCTCGAGGGGCTCTCGCAGCTGCTCAAGACGATCGAGCTGATCCAGGCGCACCTGAACCCCGGGCTCGCCGTGTCCACGATCCTGCTGACGATGTACGACGCACGGACCAACCTGGCGCAGCAGGTAGCGCAGGAGGTGCGGACGCACTTCCCTGAGCGCACCCTGCGCACGACGGTCCCGCGTTCCGTGCGCATCTCCGAGGCACCGAGCTACGGCCAGACCGTCATGACGTACGACGGTGGCTCGTCCGGCGCCCTCGCGTATCTCGAGGCCGCACGCGAGCTGGCCGAGCGAGCAGGCCCCAGCACCACCACCCCCACCGCCGCCGAGGCACCTGGCGGCTCTGCACAGGAGGACCAGTGAGCGAGAAGCGTCGCGGTCTCGGCCGTGGTCTGGGAGCACTCATCCCGACCGGCCTCGACACACCGCGCAGCACCGGCGACCGACCCGTCGACGTGTTCTTCCCGGATGCCGTGAAGGCTGCAGCCGACCAGGCCGCTGCTGCGGAGGCCGCCGCCGCGACCGCAGCCGCGGGCGCCGCCGAGACGACCCCGGAGAAGACCGAGGCGCCGGAGCAGGGTGTGCCGGCCGGGGGCACCAGCGCGGACGTCGTCCCGGGAGGCACACCTGCCGGCGCACCCGCAGCCGACGACGCGGCGTCCGGCCCGGCGCCCCTTGCGATGGCCGAGGTCGCGGACATCGACGGGCTCGTCCCGGTGCCCGGCGCCCGCTTCGCCGAGCTGCCGGTCGGCTCGATCCGACCCAACCCCCGCCAGCCGCGGACCGTCTTCGACGAGGACGCGCTGAGCGAGCTCGTGGGCTCGATCCGTGAGGTGGGCGTCCTCCAGCCGGTCGTCGTGCGAGCGGTCGACGACGGCTACGAGCTGATCATGGGGGAGCGCAGGTGGCGTGCCACGCAGGAGGCGGGCCTCACGGCGATCCCCGCGATCATCCGTGAGACCGAGGACTCCGACCTCCTGCGCGATGCGCTCCTGGAGAACCTGCACCGGTCGCAGCTGAACCCGCTCGAGGAGGCTGCGGCGTACCAGCAGCTGCTCGACGACTTCGGGTGCACCCACGAGCAGCTCGCCACCCGTATCCACCGCTCCCGTCCGCAGATCTCGAACACGCTACGGCTGCTGCGGCTCCCGCCTCTCGTGCAGCGTCGCGTGGCGGCAGGGGTGCTCTCGGCGGGGCATGCGCGCGCCCTGCTCGGTCTGGGTGACGGAGCAGCGATCGAGCGGCTCGCGCAGCGGATCGTCTCCGAAGGGCTGTCGGTCCGTGCGGTCGAGGAGATCGTCGCGCTCGGTGGCGACGAGTCGGCACCGACGCGAAAGCAGCGCCCGCGCGCAGGGATCCGCAACGAGGCGCTCGATGAGCTCGCATCGCGGCTCTCGGACCGGTTCGAGACGCGCGTCAAGGTCGACCTCGGCAAGACCCGGGGGAAGCTGACGGTCGAGTTCGCCTCGGTGCAGGACCTGAACCGGATCCTCGGCGCCCTCGCGCCGGAGGACCCGGGCGTCCTCAAGAGCTGATTCGGGTCGGATCCGCGCTGATCCGCAGTCCTGAGCATGGCTCAGTAGTTTGCCAGGCGGCCCGGAGAGCGCCCGAGGGGGACGGGCGGCTCGGGGCGGGTCTGGCGGCGGCGCGCTTGTCCCCGCCTGAGCAGGCCATCCGGGGCCGGAAAGGCGCCGGGTAGCGCGCCGGGACTCCACGGAGCCCCGGCGTGCCCTGTACAGCTGCGCAGTAGCGCGACGCGCGAGGCGTCGCGTACGGGGTCGCCGGCCGAGGCCAAGCGACGTGACGGCAGCCGTGCCCGTCACGTCCGCCTCACACCCGCACGACGTCGGTGGGCGTCGGCTTCAGCCCTGCACGCCGTCGGTGTGCGTCGTCTTCAGCCCTGCGGCGTGTCGTCGACCGTCGCCGCGAGCAGCTCCTCGACGGCCTCCCGGAGGACCGCCTTCGGTCGGGCGCCGATGAGGCTGTTCTCCATCTCCCCGCCGGTGAAGAACGCGATGTACGGGATCGACTGGACCTTGAAGTCCTCGAAGAGCCCGGGGTTCGCCTCGGTGTCGACCTTCACGAACTTCACCCGACCGGAGTACTCCTCCGAGAGCTCTTCGATGACCGGGGCGACGAGGCGGCACGGTCCGCACCAGGCGGCCCAGAAGTCCACGACCACCGGGACCTCGCTGCGCAGGACCTCGGCCTCGAAGGTCAGGTCGGTGACGTCCGTCGTGCTCATCGCGCCTCCTGCGTGCTCTCGTCGACCACCAGCGCCGACCCGGGGGAGACCGGGTCGACCACGTCCGTCACGACGTCCGCCAGCCCTGCCAGGTAGTGCTGCGCGTCGAGCGCAGCCGCACAGCCGGAGCCGGCGGCGGTGATCGCCTGCCGGTAGGTGTGGTCGACCACGTCGCCGCACGCGAAGACGCCCGTGAGGTTGGTGCGCGTGGACCTGCCCTCGACCTGCACGTACCCGTTCTCGTCCAGGTCGACCTGGCCGATGAGCAGCTCGGTGCGCGGCACGTGGCCGATCGCGACGAACAGGCCGCCCGCGTCGACCTGGCGGGTCTCACCCGTCACGGTGTCCTGCAGGGTCACGCCCGTGACCTTCTCCTCGCCGTGGATCGCGACGACCTGGGAGTTCCAGGCGAACGAGATCTTGGGGTCGGCAGCCGCACGGTCCGCCATGATCTTCGAGGCCCGGAGCTGGTCGCGGCGGTGGACCATCGTGACGGTCTTGCCGAACCGCGACAGGAACGTCGCCTCCTCGACGGCGGAGTCGCCGCCGCCGACGACGAGGATGTCCTGGTCGCGGAAGAAGAACCCGTCGCAGGTGGCGCACCAGGAGACCCCGCGGCCGGAGAGCCGCTTCTCGTCGGGGAGTCCGAGCTCGCGGTACGCCGAGCCCGTCGCCAGGATGACGGCGCGGGCGCGGAAGACCTCGCCGCCGCCCGTCGTGACGACCTTGACGTCACCGGTGAGGTCGAGCGACGTCGCGTCGTCCCACAGCACCTGCGCACCGAACTTCTCGGCCTGCTTCTGCATCGAGTCCATGAGCTCGGGGCCCTGGATGCCGTCGGGGAAGCCGGGGAAGTTCTCGACCTCGGTCGTGTTCATCAGCGCACCGCCGGCGGTGACGGACCCGGCGAGCACGACGGGGGCCAGCCCGGCACGCGCGGCGTAGATGGCGGCGGTGTACCCGGCAGGTCCCGAACCGACGACGACGAGGTCGCGCACGTCGTCGGAGGTGGGCTGGGCGGCGGGTTCGGTCACAGGGTGCCTCGCTGGGTCGGTCGACGTCGCCGCGGCGACGGGGCCGCAGGACGGCCCGGGATCTGGATCGTGCAACCGATCGTAGAGCGCTTCTGTTCCCCGCCGCGGACGCCGTCCACCACCCGGTGCCGCGCGGCGGCCGTCAGCTGACCGTGATCTCCGTGACCTCGAGGCGGAACTGGCCCGCGGCGTTGGTCGGCAGCTCGGTGAAGTACAGGACGAGCGTCGAGGTCTGCACGGGCTCGGCGAACGTCAGCACCGTCGACTGGCTCAGCGTGCTCGACGCGAGCAGGGGCCCCTCGGTCGGGGCGCCACCGTTGGTCGCGCGCACCTCGACGTTGCCGCCGGTGCCGTTGACGTGGAGGGTCACGCCCGACACGGTGCTCGCCTCGGCGAACGTGAGCTCGAGGCCCATGCCCTCCTTCAACCCGCCGAAGTCCGGCCGGTTGTACGTGTAGGAGAACCAGAACGTCGAGGGGTCGCCGTCGACGGCGAGCTCGACGTTCTCGACGCGCTCACCCGCCGCGTCGGTCGGGTCGAACGTCCGGATCGACGCGATGGTCGGAGGCACGGCCTGCGGCGGCTCCTCGGCCGGCTCCTCCGCGACGGGCGGCGCGGCCGCCTCGGTCTCCGGGGGCTCCTGGCCGGTGGTCTGCTGGGCGACAGGCTCGCGGTCCCCGACCGGCGAGGTGAACAGCGACCGCGCTGCGAACACCAGGCCGATGAGCACGGCGACACCGACGAGCACGAGGACGAGGGCCGTCGGGTCGAACCGGCGGCGCGTCTCCTCCTCCTCCTCGACGAACGCGAACGGGTCGTCGGCGAAGCTGCCGCCGTCGTCCCACAGGTCCGTCTCGGGCTCACGCACGAGGGGTGGCAGCGCCGCGGGGCTCGGCGGCGTGGCGGGGCCTGCCGGCGTCGCGGCGACGCCCACCGGCAGCACCCCGGTGCGCTCGACGCGTCCGTTCGGGCTGCGCGTGGGCACGGCGGGCGGCGGTGTCCCGGGACGCGGTGTCCCGGCCGGCAGCTCGTCGAACGCCGAGCGCACGGACTGCCGGGCGACGCGCACGGGTGCGGCAGGTCGCTCGGGCTCGTCCCCGGCGACGGCGGCGGCGGCACCTGCGGCGACCGCGCCGCCCCGACCGGCGGTGTCGTCGGCGGCACGCCCGATCCGGATCTCACCCCAGGGCTCGAGCTCGTGCACGACGTCACCGGGGGAGTGCGGACCGTCCTCGTGCGGGCCGAGGGTCACGGAGCACAGGGTGTCGAGGTCGTTGGGGATGCCCGACGCGATCTCACCCGGCGGCACGGGGACACCGTCGAGCACGGGCGCCGCCGGCACGCTCGTCGTGCGGACGTCGTCGGGGCCCGCGGGCCAGCGACCCGTCAGGCCCGTGTACAGCAGCCGGACGAGGTCGACCGCGTCGGTGCGGCTCGTCGCCGCGGAGTCGGCCTGTGCGGTGCCCAGCAGCGCGGCGTCGATCGCGAGCCCGGAGACGAGGACACGACCGTCGGCCGACACGTGCACGACCGAGGGCCGCAGCGCCAGGTGGTGAACGCCGCGGCGGCGCGCGACCTCGAGCGCGGCGGCCGCCTCGCCGACGACCGCGCGCGCCTGGTCGGCCGTCAGCGCACCGCGCTCGACCAGCTGGGCGAGCGACGCGCCGCTGATCTGCTCGGACACCACGTAGCCCGCGCCCCCGTGCATGCCCACGTCGAGCACGCGCACCAGGCGTGAGTCGGTGACCAGCGCGGCGCGGCGGGCCGCGTCGAGCGCAGGGGCGACGGCACCGGACTGCAGCACGCGCACCCGCACGGGGCGGTCGAGGATCTGGTCGGTCGCGCGCCACACGGAGACGTCGTCGAGGTCGGACGGCAACGGGTCGACCACCCGGTAGCGCCCGGCGAGCACCGTGCCCCGGCCGACCTCTTCCGTCACCGTGCCACCTCCGTACCCGCCCCTGACCGACGGACCTGCGATCGCAGGTCACCAGTGCATGCTAGACGGCCCGGGGTCAGCGTCGCGCCCGCAGGCGCCGCAGCACGGGCCCCAGCAGCTGGTCGAGCTCCCGCACGTGGAGCAGCCGCAGGGCTCCCAGGTACGTCAGGCTCATCACCACGCCGACGACCGCGCACTGCAGCACGGCTCCAGCGAGGTCACCGGGCCCGTAGCTGCGCAGCGCGAGCAGGGTCACGTAGCCGACACCCGCCGCCGCCAGCGCAGCCAGCCCGGCCCGCGCGTGCGTCCGCAGGACGTGCGCACCGTCGATCCGCCCACCGAGCCGCCCCCGCAGCGCGCGCATCGCCAGCACGGTCCCGAGCACGTACGACACGCTCATGGACAGCCCTGCGCCGGCGACCCAGGCGCGGTGCGGCAGGAGGGCCTGGGCGAGCAGCGTGCCCGCGACGACGACGGCCGCCATGGCGATCTGCACGGGCACCATGCCCTTGGCGTCCTCGTAGGCGTAGTACACGCGCTGGCACATCGACCACGCGCCGAACGCGGGCAGGCCGACGGCCATCGCGATGACGACCCCTGCGACCGCGTCGACCGGCCCCTGCGGCTGCGAGAACAGCAGGAGGCGCACGACCGGCTCGGCGAGCACGACGAGACCCGCACCGGCGAGCAGCGTGAACAGCCCGACCACCCGGAGCCCCGACGACAGGCTGCCGCGCACACCGGCGACGTCACCGTCATGCGCCTGCGCCGAGAGCCGGGTGAACAGGGCCGTCGCGAGCGACACCGTGACGAGCGAGTGCGGGAGCATGAACAGCGCGAACGCGTAGTCGTAGGCCGCGTTGCCCGCGACGTCGGTGGCCGGACCTGCCGCCCCGCCGGGCGCGGCGGACGCGACCCGCGAGACGACGACGTAGCCGAGCAGCCCGATCGCCAGGCCGACGAACGTCCACGTCGCGACGTTCCCCGCACGGCCGAGGCCCGAGCCGCGCACCCCCCACCGCCACCGGTAGCGCACGCCCGCCCGTCGCAGGAACGGCACGAGGACGATCGCCTGGCACACGACGCCGAGGGTCGCGGAGCCGCCGAACAGCGCGATCTGCCCCGCGCCCCACTCCTCGGCGACGTCCACCTGCCCCCACAGGACGTAGAACAGCCCGAAGCCTGCGATCGAGACGATGTTGTTGACGACCGGTGCCCACATGTAGGGCCCGAAGGAACCGCGGGCGTTGAGCACCTGCCCGAGCAGCGCGTACGCGCCGTAGAAGAACAGCTGCGGGATGCACCAGTACGCGAAGGCCGTGGTCAGCGCGATCTGGGCGTCGCTGTCGGGGTCGGCCAGCACGCGCACCAGCACCGGCGCGGCGAGCGTCAGCAGGACGCTCGCGCCCGCGAGCAGCGCGAAGCCGAACGTGAGGAGGCGGTCGACGTACTCCTGGCCGGCATGGCGCTTGTAGGCGCGCACGACCTGCGGCACCAGGACGGCGTTGAGCACGCCGCCGGCGAGCAGCATGAACAGCACGTTGGGCAGCTTGTTGGCCACCGAGAAGGCGTCGGCGGCCTGACCGGTGGCACCGATCGCCACGCCGAGGACCATGAGGCGCAGGAAGCCCAGGAGCCGGGACACGGCGGTGCCGCTCGCCATCAGCGCGGCCCCGCGCCGCACACCGCCCCGCGGTCCGGTGCGGTCGTCGGCGCCGCTCTCGCCGCCCAGCGGCTCGACGGGGTCGCCCGGCCCCCCCGGCACGTCCTGCGGGTCTCCCGGAGGCACGGACGTCGCGCTCACGCGTCGTCCCCTTCCGGGGTCCCGCCGAGGACGGGCAGCGGCCGCGTCCCGGCGTCGTCGTGGACGCGCCGTGCGCCGCGCCGTGCGCTCTGGCCGCGTCGCACCGTGCGGACGACACCCAGGACGAGCCCGACGGCCAGGAGCACGCCCACGACCGCCGTGCCGACGGACTCGATGGTGGGGGAAGCGCGCACGACGAAGGTGACCGGCTCGGCGAGCGGCGTCCCGTCGGTGCTGGTCAGGACGGCCTCGACGACGACCTCGCAGTTGGCGATCGCGTGCACTGCGACGGGGACGACCTCCTCGCCCCCGGCGGGGACGACGACGGTCTCGCTGGGCTCGATCCGCAGGCACGCCTTGCGGGGTGTGGTCTGGACGCGTACCGCCGCGTCGGCCGGCAGGTCGTTGCGGACCGAGAACCGGACGGTGTTGTTCGCGCTGACCAGGTACTGGGCGCTGGCGCGGGCCAGGGTCAGGCCGACGCGGCGGGCGTCGACCGCGTCGACCACGGCGTCGACCAGCCGGCCGCGCAGCGTGGGCTCCTCGCGCCAGGCCGTGGCCAGTGGTGCGAGCACCGCCGTGTCGACCCCCGCGAGCAGCGGTCCGGCGTCCTCGGTGACGGTCGCGAACGCCACGGTCGCGTCGCGGGCGCCGACGAGCCGCTGCACCTGCGCCGGGGCGAGGGCGTCGGGGACGTCGACGGTCGCCGGTGGTGCCTCGGCCTCGTCGGTCGAGCCGCGCGCGCCGAGCAGGGCCGTCAGGGGTGCGGTGCGCGACCACGGCGCACCTTGCACGGCCGCCAGGACCCGCTCGACGAGGTCGGCGTCGGGGTCCGCGTCCCGCGGGAACGCGATCAGGACGTGCTGCAGCCCCTGGTCGGAGCCGCGTGCCAGCACCGACAGCTCGGCCAGGACGCGCTGCACGACGGTGGCGCCGGTGGGGTCCGGCATGAGCTCGGCGGGGTCGGCGAGCAGCGTCGTGAGGGTCGCGTCGGGCACGAGCCCGGCGATGGTGCCGGCGCTCGACGTGAGCTCGCTGCGCGCGCCGGCGGCCTCGACGTCCTCGGGCAGGTCGTCGGGCGACAGCACCAGCACCGACGCCCCGGACCGCGCCGCGAGGTCGATGGTCGACTGGTCGGTCACGGGCCCCGGGGCCCACAGGACGTCGGTCCGGGCGGACAGCGGCCGACCGCCGTCGACGGCCGTGGTGACGGCCGTGGCGGAGGTCTCGACGGCGACGTCGAGCAGACCGGGGGCGTCGGCGTGCGCCAGGGCGGTGAGGTCGGGGTCCGACCAGGGCAGCGCGACGACGTCGCGGCCGACGGCTGCCGCGGCGAGGTCGCCCGCCCAGGCGGCCGTCGCGTCGGTGCCGGCACGCGCGCTCGCCAGCACCGCCGGGTCGACCACGAGCGCCACGTCGGGGCTGGTGCGCGCGATCGCGAGCATCGAGTCGAGCCGGCCTCCCGGCTGCACGAGCTCGCTGAGGGTGGGTCCCGGCGCGGGCAGGTCGAGGTCCGCGGGCACGGGGGCGGGCCCGATGACGGGCGCCAGGACCGACACCCGGGCCTGCGGCACGTCGTCGCTCTCGGTGGCCCACAGCACGAACGAGCGCTGCAGCCCGATGCGCTGCCCCCCCGCAACCGCCTGGACCGCCAGCCCGCGGGCGCCCCAGGTGTCGGGCCGGTCGAGGAGCCCGACGCTGTCGGCGGCCACCGTCACCGCGACGTCCACAGAGGTGCCGGGCGCCAGCGCGGTCGCGGTGGTCGCCTGCGCGACCCGGTTGCCGACGCGCTGCCCCGTGAGCGGCTCGTCGAGCCACACCTGGAGGTCCGCCCGGCTGCCGGGGCGGATCCGTTCGAGGTGGACGAGCACGCGCGGGTCCACGATCTGGTCGGCGGACGTGTTGGTGAGCCGCGCGGTGACGACGAGGTCCTCCCCGGGACGCAGCACCGCGGGGCTCACCTCGGTGATCTGGACGCGCAGGGGCAGTGCGTCGTCCCGGGTGGGCGTCGGGGTCGGTGTCGTCAGGCCCACCGGCGCGGGCACGGCGGACGCCGTCGGCGCCGCGAGCGCGCCCAGCCCGAGCAGCGTCACGAGCGCCGCGAGCAGGATGCTGCTCGCGGCTCGCCGCCGCGGGGTCACGGGCCGGCGCGGCGTGCCGGTACAGCGGACGCGAGCACCCATCAGTCGTCGAGGACCCCGAGCGCCATCCCGGCCAGGCGACGCTCGTTGGGGTAGGCCAGGCGGTCGGGCAGGTCGACGACCCGCACCCACTCGACCTCCTCGGCCTCACGGTCGGGGTCGTTCTCCACGGTCAGGTCGCCGTGCAGCGCTCCGAGCAGGAAGTGGTGCACGACCTTGTGCACGCGGTGCTCGTCGCCCGAGAACCAGTAGTCGATGACGCCCAGGCGTCGCAGGACCTGCCCGGTGATGCCGGTCTCCTCCGCGATCTCGCGGACGGCCGCCTCCTCGGGCGTCTCGTCGCCCTCGAGGTGCCCCTTGGGCAGGCACCACTCGAGGCGTCCGGCACGGTTGCGGCGGGCGATGACGGCGGCGGCGTAGTGGCCGTCCTGACGGGCGACGACGAGCCCGCCCGCCGACGTCTCGTCCACCACGGGCAGCGCGACGGCGTGCGTGCGGGCGTGGGCACGCGTGGGGTCGATGCGCAGGGGATGCCCACCCGGCGGTGCCGGCACGCGCCCGGGACCGGACGGAACGGCAGCGGTGGACATGCCGACACTGTAACGACTAGTCATGGATGGTTCCGTGCGAGCGTCCCCCCCACGTCACGTCCTGACCACGAACGGGTCATCCGCGCGTCAGCGTGGTGCCACGGCGCGACGGCACGGGTGCGACCTCTGGCACGCTTGTCCGGTGCCCGACCTGCCTGCAGAACCGACCGACGCCCCGACCGACCGGCCTGTCGGGCCGCCCGTCGACGGCCCCGACCCGGCGGCTGTGCAGCAGCTGCGCCGCCGCGCGCTGGAGTCCCTCGCGGTCATGGCGCCCGACGCGATCGACCTGGGTCAGCGCTTCCGTGCGGCGGGGTACGACCTCGCGCTCGTCGGCGGGCCGGTGCGCGATGCCTTCCTGGGCCGCGCGAGCAACGACCTGGACCTGACGACACCCGCGACGCCGGACGAGGCGGAGCCGATCATCGCCGCGTGGGGCGACGCGCACTGGGACATCGGGCGCGAGTTCGGCACGGTCGGTGCCCGCCGTTTCGCCGGCCGCCGCGGGCCCGGGTCGCAGGACGTCGTCGTCGAGGTGACGACCTACCGCACCGACGCGTACGACCCGACGTCCCGCAAGCCGCTCGTGGAGTTCGGGGACACCCTCGAGGGCGACCTGTCGCGGCGTGACTTCACGGTCAACGCGATGGCGGTGCGCGTGCCGGACCTCGTGTTCGTCGACCCGTTCGACGGCCTGGCGGACCTCGCGGCGGGCGTCCTGCGCACGCCCATCGACCCGCGCCGGTCGTTCGACGACGACCCGCTGCGGATGATGCGGGCCGCGCGGTTCGTCGCACAGCTGGGGTTCCGGCTCGACGACGACGCCCGCGCGGCCATCGTCGACATGGCCCCGCGCATCGAGATCGTGTCCGCCGAGCGCGTCCGCGACGAGCTGACGAAGCTGCTCCTCAGCCCCCACCCGCGCGCCGGCCTGGAGGTGCTGGTCGAGACCGGACTGGCCGACCACGTCCTGCCGGAGCTGCCGGCCCTGCGCCTGGAGATCGACGAGCACCACCGCCACAAGGACGTCTACCAGCACACGCTGATGGTGCTGGAGAAGGCGATCGCGCTGGAGACCGGCCCGGACGGCGAGGTGCCCGGCCCGGACCTGGTGCTGCGCCTGGCGGCGCTGCTGCACGACATCGGCAAGCCCCGCACGCGGCGGTTCGAGGAGGGCGGCGGCGTCAGCTTCCACCACCACGAGGTCGTCGGCGCCAAGCTCGCGTCGAAGCGGCTCAAGGCCCTGCGCTTCGACAAGCAGACGGTGAACGACGTCGCGCGCCTCACCGAGCTGCACCTGCGGTTCCACGGCTACGGCGAGGGGGAGTGGACCGACTCCGCGGTGCGCCGCTACGTCACCGACGCCGGACCGCTGCTCGAGCGGCTGCACCGCCTGACCCGCTCCGACTCCACGACCCGCAACCAGCGCAAGGCGGCACGGCTCAAGGCCGCGTACGACGACCTCGAGCGCCGCATCGCGACGCTGCGCGAGGCCGAGGAGCTCGCGTCGATCCGGCCCGACCTCGACGGCACGCAGATCATGCAGGTCCTCGGCATCGGACCCGGCCGCGACGTGGGCGAGGCGTACCGGTACCTGCTCGAGGAGCGCATGGAGCACGGCCCCCTGGGCGAGGACCGCGCGCGCGAGGTGCTGCTGGAGTGGTGGGCGCAGCGGGGGGCCTGACGACCGCCCCCGGGCTCCACCCCCACCGGTCCGGTGGTGCCGGCCACGCCGACCAGGGTCGACGACGCCGACCAGGTCGAGGGCCTGCGGTCGTGGGGCGGCTGACGCCTCAGTCGACCCGCACCACCAGCAGGCACACGTCGTCCTCCTGGTGCTCGTCGACCAGTGCGGCCGTGAGCGCGTCGCACACCTGCGTCGCGCTCGCATCGTCCGGCACTGCCGCGAGCGCGTCGGCGAGCCCCGCGATGCCCTCGCGCAGGCCGCGGTCGCGCCGCTCGACCAGACCGTCGGAGTACAGGACGAGGACGGCGCCGTGCGGCACCTCGACCGACTCCTCCGGGACGTTCCCCGTGTGCACGGGCGGCAGGCCGACGGGGGTGCTGCGGGCGCCGTCGAGCCCGCGGACCTCACCGCCGGGCAGCCGCACCAGGGCCGGGGGGTGCCCCGCGCTGGCCCACGTCAGGTGCGCGCCCGCCGCGGTGCGCTCCCAGCGGACCAGCACGCACGTGGCGACGTCCGCGACGTCGAGCGCCCGCACGAGGCCGTCGAGCCGCTCGAGCGCCTCGCCGGGCCGGTCGCCGCGCCACACCGACGCGCGCAGCAGCGACCGGAGCTGACCCATCGACGCCGCGGCGCGCAGGTCGTGGCCCACGACGTCCCCGACGGCCAGGCTGACCGCACCGTCGGGCAGCACGAACGCGTCGAACCAGTCGCCGCCGACCTCGGCGCGCCGCCCCGACGGGAGGTACGACGCGGCCACGTCGAGGCCACCGACGTCGCCGAGCACCGGCAGCAGGCTGTGCTGCAGCGTCAGGGCCGCGTCCCGCTCCGCCAGGTACAGCCGCACGTTCTCCAGCAGGACGCCCGCACGACGGCCCAGGTGGGCGGCGGTGACGACGATCTCGCTGTCGAAGCCGTCGCGATCGCGGTGCACGAGGCACAGCACGCCGAGCACACGGTCACGACCCGTGAGCGGCACGAGCAGGGCACTGCCCAGCCCGAGCGTCGTGAGCAGGTGCAGCTCGGGCGGCGCCGTCCGGGTCGGCAGCGAGCTCACGTCCACGGTGATCGGCATGGGGACGTGGTTGGCGCCGGCCGCGAGCGTCGCGGCGACGTGCGGCGACGCCGTCAGCCACGTCGTGCCACCGCTCCCGAGGGCGTGCGCCGCGTCCGCGTGCGCGGGGTCCGACGTCACGACGTGCACCCGCTCGAGGTGCCCGGTCTCCGACATCATCGCGACGAACCCCCACGTCGCCAGCCGCGGGACCACCAGGTCGGCCAGCGCGTCCACCGCGTCGCCGTACTCCAGGTGCCGGGACAGCTCCTCGCCCATGCGGGCGAGCAGCTCGAGCCGGTCCGCCGTGCGGTGCATGAGCGAGAGCTCCAGCGTGCGGGCGGCCTCGCCGTCGGCCTCCGCCGTCACGTCGACCTGCACCCCGACGCGGTGCGTGACCTGCCCGGTCTCGTCGCGCAGCTGGGTGATCGCGAGCTGGTTCCAGAACGGGGAGCCGTCCTTGCGGACGTTGAGCAGCAGCTCCTGCACGTCGTCGCCGCGGTCGAGCGCGGTCCGGAGCCGGTCCACGACGTCCCTATCGGTGTCCGCGCACTGCAGGAACCGGCAGTTGCGGCCGCGTACCTCCTCGGCCGTGTACCCCGTCAGGGACGTGAACGCCCTGTTGACCCACACCACGGGGTCGCCCGGCAGCCGCGGGTCCGACACCGTCATGGCCAGCGGACCGGCCTCGAGGATCGCGCGCGCGAGCTGCTCGGTGAGCAGCTCGTCGGGCAGCGGCGTGTCACCCAGGACGGCGCGGGGCGCGTCGTCGGGCGTGAGCGTGTCCGTCATGCCCTCACCTCGACCGGTGGCACGTCCACGGACGCGGGGGTGCGCGGGCTGCGGGCGAACACCACGGCCCCCGCGAGGTAGACCCCCGCCAGCACCGCGAACAGCGGCGGGGACCAGCCCGTGTCCGGCAGCGCGACGGCCGCGAGCGCCGCCGCCCCGACGAACGCGGCGTTGTACATGACGTCGTACAGCGAGAACGCGCGGCCCCGGTAGGCGTCGGCGGTGTCCCGCTGGACGATCGTGTCGACCGCGATCTTCGCGCCCTGCGCGGCGAGCCCCAGCGCGCCCCCCGCGGCGAGCACCGCGGGCAGCGACACCGTCACCACCAGCACGAGCTGGCTCACGACCGCCAGCAGCAGGCACAGGACCACCCACACGTGCGGCCCGACGCGCGGGCTCAGCACGGGCGTCAGCACCACCGCGAGGGCGAACCCGACCGCGCTCGCGGCCAGGACCGTGCCGAAGGTCGCGAGACCGGCCTCGACGTCGGTGGGGTCGGACAGCAGGTTGCGGGAGATGAGGATGCTCGCGATGAACACCGCGCCGTAGCAGAACCGGTGCAGCGCCATGATGCCCAGCGCGTACGCGGGGGTCCGGCGTGCGACGAGGTAGCGCCCCCCGGCCACCAGCCCACGCGCGAGGTCCCCGAGGGCCCGTCGGACGTGCGAGGTGGGTGTGCGCTCGTCGGGACCCAGCTGGTCGGGTGCCAGGCGCGTGGCCAGGCCCGACGCGCACGCCATGACGGCGGCCGCGACGACCAGCGAGATCGCGTCCTGCGCCCGGCCCGTGGGCAGCAGCAGCCCGAGCGCGAACCCCACCGCACCGCCCACGCCTGCCGCGCCCGCCCCCAGCGTGGGGGTCAGCGAGTTCGCGGTCAGCAGCAGCGGCCCGTCGACGACCTTCGGCAACGACGCCGACAGCGCGGCGAGCAGGAACCGGTTGACCGAGAGCGTCACGAGCGCCAGCACGTACACGGCCGGGCCGACGCCGCTGGTCAGCATGATCGCCGCGATGACCAGCGTCAGGACGACCCGGACGAGGTTGCCGTAGAGCAGCACCTGCCGGCGCCGCCAGCGGTCCAGCAGCACACCGGCCCACGGGCCGACGATCGTGAAGGGCAGCAGCAGCACCGCGAACGCGGCCGCGACGCCCGTGGCGGTCGACGCGTTCTCGGGCGAGAAGAAGAAGAGGGTGGCGAGCCCGATCTGGAACATGCCGTCGGACGCCTGGCTGACCAGGCGCACGGCGAAGAGCCGCCGGAAGCCGGTCAGGGGCCAGAGCGCCCGGAGGTCGGAGATCACCTGCACCTGCCAAGGTTACGTCCCAGGCCGGGCAGGACGTCGGAGAACCCCCAACCCGGCGGGCAGGCTGCTCCGTTCTTCTCCCCGAGGGCGGGCGGACGAGGAGGACCAGGTGCGCGGGAGCTGGGAACGGCTGCTCGAGGAGGTCGCGCGGGACCGCTACGCGCGGCTGCTGGGGCGTGCAGCCCTGCTGGTCCCGACGCGGGCCGACGCGGAGGACCTCGTGCAGGACGCCCTCGTGGCCACCTTCGCGGGGCGCGCGCGGTTCACGTCCGTGGGGGAGGCCGAGCAGTACGTGCGGCGCGCGATCGTCACCCGGTCCATCGACCGGGCGCGGACGGCCGCCGCCGAGCGCCGCGCCCTCGAACGTCGCGTCGCGTGGCCCGCCCCCGACGACGAGCTCGTGCCCACGGGCCTCGACCGCGACGTGGTGGAGGCGCTGCAGTGCCTGTCGGTGCGACAGCGTGCGTGCGTCGTGCTGCGGCACGTCGAGGACCTGTCCGTCGAGCAGACGGCCGCCGCCCTCGGACTGAGCGCGGGCGCCGTGAAGCGGTACACGTCCGACGGCGCGGCCCGCCTGCACGAGCGCCTGGGCGCGCCCGCCGACGACGCGGACCCCGTCCCCGTCGAGCTGACGACCACGACACCGGAGGTGCGACGTGACTGACCTGGGACACCTGCTGAGCAGCGTGGAGGAGAACGTCGAGCGTGCGCACGCGGGGGCTCCCGCGCCTCCCGACGCCCTCGACCGCACGCGCCGCACGGTCCGGCGCCGTCGCACGCTGCGCCACACCCGTGACGGGGCGCTGTCCGTCGTGGCCCTCGTGGCCGTCGGCGGCGTCGTCGCGTGGGGGCTGCAGCCGAGGCCCGCGCCGACGGAGGTCGCGACCACGTCGGGCCCGACGGCCGCGACCACCGCGGCCCCGGCTCCCGTGGGCGAGACGCGGCCTCTGGGCACACCGGTGAAGGTCGCCACGCCCCGAGCCGTGCCCGTCGCGGACCTGCTCGCCGCCACAGGGCCGGGCTGGACGCTGGCGACCGTGCGGCGCGAGCGCGTGGGCACGACGATGAGCACGCGCCCCGAGGAGGTGCTCTTCACCGTCGAGCTCGTGTCACCCACGGGCGAGCGCACGGCGCTGCTCGAGACGCCCCCGCTCGCAGAGGTGCATGTCACCGACTGGCAGCCCGGCAGCCCCTGGGCGCTCGTCAGCGCGCCCACCGGCGCGGACGGGCGCGGGACGCCCGGCCTGCTTGACCTGCCCACCGGCACCTTCACGCCGCTGCCCTTCGCGTGGGAGTACCACCCGCTGGGCATCGCCACGACCGGCGAGTCCGTGTGGCTCGTGGCGGACATGCCGGCGGACCTGGCCGCCCTCGACGAGGAGGCCCGCAGCCACCGGTCGCCCGTGAGCCCCGGCTGGGCCGTCGCGGTCGACCCGGAGGTCGCGGCGATGACGTCGGGCATCGACCCGGCGCACGTGCCGCACAGCGTCGGCCGTCTCGAGGTCATCTCGCCCGACGGCGTCGTGCGGGACCTCGGGGAGGTCGCCCTGCCGCACCGGCTGCCCCCCCTGAGCCCGGACCGGGCGTGGCTGGTGCTGCAGGCGCCCGGCGGCGGGCTGCTCGGCGTCGACCTGCGCACGGGGGAGTCGCACGACGTCGCGGGCGCGCCCACGGACCCGGCGTGCCGGCTGGCCGGCTGGGCCGACCAGCACGCGGTGCTGACCGCGTGCGGCGAGGGTGACGGCCGGTGGCGGCTCGACGCCGTGGACGTCGCCGCCGACGCGGGCGGGCCGCAGCGCCTCGCGACGAGCGACGTGCCGGTCCGCGACGCGTGGCCGCTGGCCGACGGCCGTATCGGGCTGGGTCGGGTCGTCGTGCCCGCGCCGTGCGACGTGACGTCCGACCCGGCCGTGCTCGAGGACGGGACGATCCGGTCCCTGACCGACGGCTGGTCGCCGTACGACCACGGCACGTCCCTGACGTTCGCCGGTGGGGGCGTCTGGACGCACCTCAACGGCTGCTACCCGGGCAGCGGCCGCGCCGACCCGCAGCGCGACGTCCGCGTCGACCTGACGACCGGCGCGACGACGACGCTCGGCTGGTCCGAGGACCGTGACGACGTCGACCAGGTCGTCGTCGACGAGGCGTGGCGCGTGACCTCGGTCGACGTGGTGCGTGCCCGCTGACGGGCCCGCCACCGGAAGAGCGCCTCACACTTCCGGACGAACCCAACCGGAACGGACCCCCGGTCGTTCTCATCCCGACGCTGGACGACCGGGAGGCAGGCGCGTGGCGAGACCGTGGGAGAGGCTGCTCGAGCAGCTCGTGCACGAGAGGTACGGGACGCTCGTCGGCTGGGCGACCCTCGTGTGCGGGTCGCGCGAGGACGCGCAGGACCTGCTGCAGGACGCGCTCGTGGCGACGTTCTCCAGCCGGGCGCGGTTCACGACGCTGCCGGAGGCCGAGCAGTAC
The DNA here is from genome assembly GCF_018623035.1 of Cellulomonas dongxiuzhuiae. Taxonomy (NCBI): domain Bacteria; kingdom Bacillati; phylum Actinomycetota; class Actinomycetes; order Micrococcales; family Cellulomonadaceae; genus Cellulomonas; species Cellulomonas dongxiuzhuiae. Next base: position 3,953,020 of record NZ_CP076023.1, on the reverse strand, counting down.
GTGAGGCGGGCGGTCGCCACGCGCAGCATCGACGCGGCACGTCGAAGGGGGCGCGAGCGGGTGGCCATCGGGACGGTCGCCGGGTACGCCGCCGCGCCGGCACCCGGTGTCGAGGGTCACCACCTGCCGGCCGACGTCGTGCGGGCGCTCGCGGGCCTGACGCAGCGGGAGCGTGCGTGCGTCGTCCTGCGGCACCTGGAGGACCTGAGCGTCCGGGAGACGGCCGGGCTGCTCGGCATCAGCGAGGGCGCCGTCAAGCGGTACACGTCGGACGGGGTCGCGCAGCTCGACGCCGTCCTGGGCGGGGTCACCGTGGAGAGCCACGACGCCATGACCGTCGAGCCCCTGCGCAGGGCCGGCGCGCCGACGGAGGTGACGGAGCGATGACCGACGTCCACGACCTGCTCGCACGGACCCACGACGCCCTGGCCAGGGCCGAGGCGCCCCTGGACGCGACGCGTCACGACGACGTGCTGTCCGGGATCCGCCGTCGTCGCCGTCGCCGTCACGCCGGCGAGGTCCTCGGCGTCGGTGCCGTCGTCGTCGCCCTGGGCGCCGGCGGGTGGCTGGGCCTGGAGCGCGACGGCGCGCCGCAGCCCGCGCAGCGCCCCACGACGACCGCGACGCCCACCGGCGCCGCGACCCCCGACCCGGACGCCGGGCGCGCGCCCGCGCTCGACGCACCGGGTCTCGCGCCGGCCCTCGTCATGCCGCCGGGCACGCTCGAGGCGGCCACTCCCGGCTGGGTCCTGACGACCCAGCGACCCTCGTACTTCTCCGGCGACCCCGTCGCGGCGTCCGCCCCCTCGGCGCACGTGCTCGACCTGGTGTCGCCGGCGGGTGAGCGGTACCGGGTGCTCGACCTGCCGAACGACCGGTGGGTGTCCGTCGTGCGGTGGGAGGCCGGCAGCACGCAGGCGCTCGTGACGACCTCCGAGAAGGGCGACAACCGGGTCGCGACGCTCGACCTGCTCACCGGGGGGATGACACTGCTCGACGGCCTGACGGGCGGCATCGAGCACGTCGGGCGCACCGGTGACGGCCTCGACCTGTGGTCGTCGTACGACGACGACGACGTGCTCGTCCACGACGGGCAGCGGGTCGTGCGACGGCTCCCGGCCGTCCGCGACGGCGTGCTCGACCGGTCGGGTGCGCTCCTGGCGGGCACGGGCCCCGCACCCGGGGCCGACGCGGGGGACGGGGACCCGGGCAGCCCGCTCGTCGTCGACGTCGCCACCGGCGGCGTCACGGTCGTGCCCGCGCCCGCCGACGACACCTGCGTGCCCTTCGGCTGGAGCGGTACCGAGGTGCTCCTGACCTGCTGGGAGATCACCCCGGAGGGTCCCCGCTCCACCGGGTCGCTGCGGTACGACACCGCGACGCCGGGTGTCGCGCCTCGCACCCTGGCGGTCGAGGGTGACATCGAGGGGCCCCTCGGCCGCGGTGTCGAGCTGGCCGACGGTCGGGTCGTCGTCGGGGGTGACCCCTTCCTCGAGTGCACCGCCGCGTGGGGCGTCGTCGACCCCGCGGCCGGCACGTTCACCCGCGGACCCGAGCCGCCGGCCGGCCGGATCCCGCTGTCCGTCGACGCGATCGACGGCGCGGCGTACGTCACGACCGGCACCCAGTGCACCGGTGACGGCGGTCCGGTGGACCTTCACCGGGTCGATCTCGCCACGGGAGCGACGGTCCTGCTGTCGGGCCTGCCCGACACGACGGACCTGCCCCCGGACGCGTCCTGGATCTCGACCATGACGTCCTGGACCGTCGGGACCCCCTGAGCGAGCGGAGGGTGTGAAGCGTTGCTGCCGGAATCCGGCAACAACGCTTCACGCTCTCGTGAGCACGCCCGGGGACAGACGTGAGGGGCTGGGCGTCGACGTGCGACGCCCAGCCCTTCACGGTCAGCTGCTGCGGAGCGGGGTCAGCGCTCCAGCTCGCCGCGGATGAAGGCCTCGACCTGCTGGCGGCCGAGGTTGTCCTCGGTCTGCACGGGCGGGGACTTCATGAAGTACGTCGACGCCGAGAGCAGGGGGCCGCCGATGCCGCGGTCCTTGGCGATCTTCGCCGCGCGCAGCGCGTCGATGATGATGCCGGCCGAGTTCGGGGAGTCCCAGACCTCGAGCTTGTACTCCAGGCTCAGGGGCACCTCGCCGAACGCGCGACCCTCGAGGCGCACGTACGCCCACTTGCGGTCGTCGAGCCACGCGACGTAGTCCGACGGGCCGATGTGGACGTTGCGGTCGTCCTTCTTGCCGGCCAGCGGGCCGTCGGTGAGGTTCGACGTGACGGCCTGCGTCTTCGAGATCTTCTTGGACTCCAGGCGCTCGCGCTCGAGCATGTTCTTGAAGTCCATGTTGCCGCCGACGTTCAGCTGGTACGTGCGGTCCAGGATGACGCCGCGGTCCTCGAACAGACGGGCGAGCACGCGGTGCGTGATGGTCGCGCCGACCTGCGACTTGATGTCGTCGCCGACGATCGGGACACCGGCGGCCTCGAACTTCGCGGCCCACTCCGGGTCGGACGCGATGAACACGGGCAGGGCGTTGACGAAGGCGACGTTCGCGTCGATCGCGCACTGCGCGTAGAACTTCGCGGCGGCCTCGGAGCCGACGGGCAGGTAGCAGACGAGGACGTCGACCTGCTGGTCCTTGAGCGTCTGCACGACGTCGACCGGCTCGGCGTCCGACTCCTCGATCGTCTCGGCGTAGTACTTGCCGATGCCGTCGAGCGTGTGGCCACGCTGCACGGTCACGCCCAGCGGCGGGACGTCGGAGATCTTGATGGTGTTGTTCTCCGAGTTGAAGATCGCCTCGGACAGGTCGAAGCCGACCTTCTTGGCGTCCACGTCGAACGCGGCGACGAACTCGATGTCGCGGACGTGGTAGTCGCCGAACTGCACGTGCATGAGACCCGGGACCTTGGCCGTCGGGTCGGCGTCACGGTAGTAGTGCACGCCCTGGACCAGCGATGCGGCGCAGTTGCCGACGCCGACGATGGCGACGCGGATGGAGGTCATCCTCGCTCCTTCTCGTTTCGCGCCTCGGCGTTTCCCTCGGCGTCTTGTGCAGCGACGGCCGGTCGGCCGTCACCCTCGGGCCGAGCGCGACGCGTGCCGCGCTCGTTGTCGATGAGGTCGTCCAGCCAGCGGACCTCGCGCTCCACCTGCTCCAGGCCGTGGCGCTGGAGCTCGAGCGTGTACTCGTCCATGCGCTCGCGGGTCCGGGCGAACGACTGGCGGACGGTCTCCAGGCGCTCGGTGAGCCGGGTGCGCCGGCCCTCGAGGATCCGCATCCGCGTCTCGGCATCGGTCTGCGCGAAGAACGCGAAGCGCACGTCGAAGTTCTCGTCCTCCCAGGAGGCCGGGCCCGAGGACGACAGCACCTGCTGCAGGTGCTCCTTGCCCTCGGCGGTCAGCTGGTAGACGATGCGCGCACGCTTGCTGGCCACGGTGCGGTCGCCCGGCGCGTCGACGCCGACGATCCAGCTGCGGTCCGCGAGCCCCTTGAGGCACGGGTACAGCGAGCCGTACGACAGGGCGCGGAACGAGCCGAGCACCAGGTTGAGGCGCTTGCGCAGCTCGTAGCCGTGCATGGGCGACTCGGCGAGCAGGCCGAGGATCGCCGGCTCGAGCACGTCAGCCCGACCGCGCATCTCACCCTCCCACCGTCGTCCCACCTGCACCGCGGACCCACCGACCGGCGGCTCCGATGTATCAACTCGATACATCGGAGCGTATGTCGGATGCGCGGTCCCGCACAACACGCGGGGTCCACCACGCCCCTCGACCGGACGCTCAGACGTCGACGGAGCGTCGACGTCCCGTCACCGTGCGGTGCCGATCGTGTGAAGGCTCGTCCCGATCCGGACGTCCCGGGCGCCTCCCGGGCTGGCAGCGGGGAGCCCTTCGTCCATACTGAGGCCCGGCAGCGTCCGCCCGGCGTGCTCGTCAGACGGGTCGCCAGGGGGCGCCGCAGCATCGTCGTCAGCACGAGAGGTCCCCCCTTGGCAGCCAGCAACCGCCGCGCAGCGCCGTCGCGCGCCCGGCGCGCGTCGCGTCGACCCGTCGCCTCCGAGCGCCGCGGGTTCTGGAACTACCCGCGGCGCGAGCACACCGGCCTGCACCGGTGGCTCCCGTCGTGGCGGGTGGTGCTCGGGACGTTCATCGGCGGGATCTTCCTCGCGCTGGGGGCCGGAGCCGCCGCGTTCGCGTTCATCAACCCGGCCGACCCGCTCGCCGAGGTCGACTACCAGACGACCACCGTGTACTTCGCCGGGACCGAGCCCGGTACACCCGGTCCGGAGATGGGCCAGTTCGCCGAGCAGCGGCGCGAGCTCGTCGAGTACAGCACGCTGCCGGAGCACATCGGCTTCGCGGTGGCCGCCGGCGAGGACAAGACGTTCTTCACCAACCGTGGCGTGTCGCTCACCGGCATGGCCCGTGCCTTCATCAACAACATCCAGGGCAAGCCGACGCAGGGCGGGTCGACGCTGACCCAGCAGTACGTCGAGCGGTACTACCAGAGCACCACGACCGACTACTGGGGCAAGGCGAAGGAAGCGATCCTCGCGATCAAGATCTCCCAGAGCGAGTCCAAGGAACAGATCATGGGGCGCTACCTCAACACGATCTACTTCGGGCGCGACTCGTACGGGATCCAGGCCGCGGCGCAGTCCTACTACGACGTCAACGCCGCCGACCTCACCGTGTCCCAGGCCGCGCTGCTCGCGGCCGTCATCCCGTCCCCGAACAACTGGGACCCCGCGATCAACCGCGACAAGGCGGAGCAGCGCTGGGGGATCATCCTCGACCGCATGGTCGAGATGGGCTGGCTCACGAGCGAGGAGCGTGCCGCGCAGGTCTTCCCCGACCCGGTGCAGTACCTGGAGTCGGAGACGTACCGGGGTCCCAACGGCTACCTCCTGAAGATGGTCGAGAAGGAGCTCTACGCCACCAACCTCTGGGCCGACGGCGAGCTCAAGACCGAGGGCCTCAAGATCATCACGACGATCGACCCCGCCCTGCAGGAGATGGCCTTCCAGTCCGCCGAGGGCCTGCGATCGGGCGCCCTGTCCGACGGGGTGCTGCCCCACGAGCGGCTGCGCGTGTCGATCTCGACGGTCGACCCGGCTACGGGCGGCATCGTCGCGCTGTACGGCGGGTCCGACTACCTCACGGACTCGAGGAGCACGGCGACGTACGACCGGGTCCCGGCGGCGTCGACGTTCAAGCCGTTCACCCTGGTGGCGGCGCTGCAGCAGGGCATCAGCCTGTCGACGAAGTACAACGGCAACTCCCCGAAGAGCTTCCCCGAGTGGGACAACGGGAAGCCTGTGCCCAACTTCGGCGACGAGAACTTCGGCAACATCGACCTGGTCGAGGCCACCGCGCAGTCCGTCAACACCGTGTACGCCCAGCTCAACCTCGAGGTCACGCCGGAGAACACGACGAAGGCCGCCGAGGCCGCGGGCATCACCACGCCGCTGGAGGCCAACGTCGCCAACGTGCTCGGCACCGACTTCGTCCACCCGCTGGACATGGCGGGCGCGTACGCGACGTTCGCGGCCCAGGGCGTCAGGCGCACGCCGCACATCGTGCAGCAGGTCACCAACAGCGACGGGGTCGTCGCCTGGCAGCCGGACACGACGGGCGAGACCGTCTTCCCGGCGGACGTGATGGCGGACGCGACGTACGCGATGACGCAGGTCGTGGAGCGGGGGTCCGGCAAGGCCCAGGTCAGCAGGCTCAAGCGACCGATCGCCGGCAAGACGGGTTCGGAGACCCTCAACAAGGGTGCGTGGTTCGTGGGGTACGTCCCGCAGCTCGCCACGGCCGTCTCGCTGTCCCAGCTCGCCGACGACGGGAAGGGCCTGGACACGATCGAACCGTGGGGCGGCGTCAGGTCCGTCAACGGCAGCACGTACCCGGCCATGCTGTGGGCCGACTACATGGGCAAGGTCTTCGCCGACCCGCGCTACCAGGAGGTCCAGAAGTTCCCGGCACGCGCCAACGTCGGCGGCAAGCCGACGCCGACCGCCACGGCGCAGGCGCCGACCGAGGAGCCGACCGTCGAGGAGCCGGCAGCGCCCGCCGACGTCCAGGTGCCGTCCGGGCTGGTCGGGCGGACCGAGGCGGACGCGGCCGGCAGCCTGCAGGCCGCCGGGCTCGCGGCACGCGTCGTCAGCGAGCGCTCGACCACGGTGCCGGTGGGACGCGTCATCCGGGTCGAACCCGGCGAGGGCTCGACCGTGGCCTCCGGGGGCACCGTCACGATCGTCGTGTCGACCGGTGCTCCGCAGCCCACCCCGACGCCGCCGCCGCCGACCGTCGCCCCGCCCCCGGTTCCGACACCCACCCCGACGCCGGCCCCCGAGGGCGGGGGCGCCGCGGTGCCCCCACCACCGGGGAACTGACGGCGATTCGGTCGACGGCCCGCCAACCGGTAGGCTGGGCGACCGCCGTCCCTCACGGGACGGTTCGTCGTGCCCGCCACCCCTGACACTCGTCGGGAACGGGCGCGTCGAGACGCTTGAGACCCTCCTGTCACGGACCGACCGTGACCGCGAAGACCAGAGGAGGTGGGTATGAGCCTGCGTCAGTACGAGATCATGATCATCCTCGACCCCGAGATCGAGGAGCGCACCGTTGCTCCGTCGCTCGACAAGTACCTGACGGTCGTCAAGACCGACGGTGGCACTGTCGACAAGGTGGACGTGTGGGGCCGTCGTCGCCTCGCGTACGACATCCAGAAGAAGGCCGAGGGCATCTACGCCGTCGTCGACTTCACCGCGTCGCCCGCCACGGCCAAGGAGCTGGACCGTCAGCTCGGCCTCAACGAGGTCGTCCTGCGCACGAAGGTCCTGCGCCGCGAGGCCTGAGTCCTTCCGTGTCGGTGCCCGTCGCTAGCGTCGGGCCCCAGCATCCGCGGCACCACGCCGCAGCCGAACCTTACGAACGAGCGAGGAGGCCGTCATGGCCGGCGAGACCACCATCACGGTGATCGGGAACCTGACCGGGGACCCGGAGCTGCGCTTCACCCCGTCGGGCGCCGCGGTCGCGAACTTCACCGTCGCGTCCACGCCCCGCACGTTCGACCGCCAGTCCAACGAGTGGAAGGACGGGGAGACCCTGTTCCTGCGCTGCTCGATCTGGCGTGAGGCGGCCGAGTCCGTCGCCGAGTCCCTCACCAAGGGCACCCGCGTCATCGTGCAGGGCCGGCTCTCGCAGCGGTCCTACGAGACCCGCGAGGGCGAGAAGCGCACCGTGTACGAGCTGCAGGTCGACGAGGTCGGCCCGTCGCTGCGGTACGCGACCGCCAAGGTCACGCGGACCCAGCGCTCCGGCGGTGGCAACTTCGGTGGCGGCGGTGGCGGCGGCAACTCCGGCGGTGGCGGCTTCGGCGGCGGCGGTTCGTCGTCCGGTGGCGGCGGCCAGACCGACGACCCGTGGGCCACGCCCGCGGGTGGTGGGTCCGGCGGCGGCTACTCCGACGAGCCCCCGTTCTGATCGGCGCCTCGCACACCTGAACACTCCATCCCCGAGCACGGCAACGCTCGGGGCTCCACAGACAAAGGAGCACCACGATGGCCAAGCCCGTCGTCCGCAAGCCCAAGAAGAAGCAGAACCCCCTCAAGGCCGCCAAGATCGACACGGTCGACTACAAGGACACGGCTCTGCTCCGCAAGTTCATCTCCGACCGCGGGAAGATCCGCGCGCGTCGCGTGACCGGTGTCTCCGTGCAGGAGCAGCGCCAGATCGCCCGTGCAGTCAAGAACGCACGCGAGATGGCACTCCTGCCGTACTCGTCGTCGGCTCGCTGAGAAAGGACTGACCCATGGCGAAGATCATCCTGACCCACGAGGTCACCGGTCTCGGTGCCCCTGGCGACATCGTCGAGGTGAAGGACGGGTACGCCCGTAACTACCTCATCCCGCGCAGCCTGGCCACGCCGTGGACCAAGGGTGCCGAGAAGGACGTCTCCGCGATCCGTCGTGCCCGCAAGGCGCGCGAGATCGCCACGCTCGACGACGCGAAGGCCGTGCGGGACTCCCTGCAGGCCAACCCCGTCACCGTCTCGGCCAAGTCCGGCGAGTCGGGCCGGCTGTTCGGTGCCGTCACCACGGCCGAGATCGCTGCCGCGATCAAGGCCGCCGGTGCCCCGGCCGTCGACAAGCGCAAGATCGAGGTCGCCCAGGCGATCAAGTCGACCGGCGAGTACACGGTGCAGGTCCGCCTGCACCCGGAGGTCTCGGCGAAGGTGACCGTCAAGGTCGTCTCCGTCTGACCTGACGCGCTGATCGCGCTCGAGGCCCCGCACCCAGACAGGGTGCGGGGCCTCGGTGCGTCCGGACTCCGTCTGCGGACGGAGAGGGATCTCCATCCCGGGGCCCTGGGTGGCGCCGGCGGCCGTGCCTAGGCTGGCGGGACCACCACGAGCGGAGGCACGCATGGTCGACGAGCAGCGCGAGCAGGGTGACGGCGACGCGGATGTGAAGGGCGCTCGGGGCGTGCAGAACGGCGCGTTCCTCGCCATCGGCCTGGTGTTCTTCGTCCTGGGCCTGTCGGGGATGTCGAGCGGTGACAGCAGCCGGACCGCGTTCTTCGCCATCGGCGTCGTGTTCATGGCGCTGTCCGCGGTCGGCGCGAACACGTCCGCCAAGGGACGCGAGGGCGGGGGTGGTGGCGAGGCGGCCGCGGTCGACGGCGACTCCGGCCCCGACGGCGGGGGCGGCGACGGCGGCGGGGGTGGCGGCGGGGACGCCTGACCGGGCGTCAGACGCCGACCACCATCCAGCTGGTGCCGCGCGCCCGCAGGCCCGTCGTGACGGCGCGTGCGGCCATGAAGACGACCGCGAACGCGGCACACAGCCAGGCCAGGCCGGCCGCGCCGCCTGGCTGACCCGAGGATGTCGGATGAAGTGATACAGGTCACTCCCGAACGCCTGAGCCGGCCACGCGCGCTCGGGCACGATGTGACGACGTGGGGGCTGCTGACGACTCAGTCAGGGGGTCTCGTTACATGCGTCTGTTCTCGCGTGCTGCCCTGGACGGCCCTGTCGCCCTTGCCCTGATCGGGATGCCGCTGGTGCCCGTCGACACGTCGGCGTCCGGCGCGCCGGACGCCGTGGAGGACGCCCCGGCCGCGGCGGGCGGCGTGGTCGAGCTCGACGAGTCCGGCCTGACCCCGGACACGAACGGGACGGGCTTCTCCGCACGGGCACTGGAGGACACGCTTGCACGCCTCCCGTGACGTGCGGCGCGGCGCGCTCCTCGCCGCGACGCTCACCGTCGCGCTCACGGGGTGCGGAGCGCAGCACGTCGAGCAGCGTGCGGACGACGCGGCACGGGCCGACCTGCCACGGAACGTGGCGGAGGCCCTCGGCTGCCTCGAGTCCCGAGCCCCGGCCCTGTGGGCCGGGGCGTCGGACGCAGGCCTCCTGGCGACGGAGCTCGGCGAGTGCGTGGGCATCAGCGTGCTCGACCGGGACAACGAAGCCGTGCGCACGGCTGACCGCCTGGAGATGTTCGCCGGCACCGTCGCACTCACCACCGACGCGAGCAGCGGGGAACTGGTGCTGGTCCTCTACACCGAGGGCAGCGGGTACGCGCAGGTCGGCGTGACGCACGCGCGCTATGTGGTGGGGACCTGCTGGCAGGTGCCCGTCATGGCATCCGGGCTCGGGGCGCCGTCGGGGGTCGAGTGCTCCAGGGCGATCGTCGATCGTGCGAACCCCGCCGAGGTGGTGCCTTTCGACCAGGTCGACCTCCCGTCGGGTGACGTTCATGGTGCTCGCGAGGTCGTCGAGGGCGGCGTCCGGCACGAGGCGCGCGGCGCAGGCTCCTGACCGGGACGCGCCGGACGCGCCGTCGGCCGGCCGCCAGGGCCCGGCGGAGCACGCCTGACCCCAGCCCTGCGGATGACCCCGTCGCCCTGGCGGGTCCTCCGGAGGGCGGATGCCGGGTCGTTCCGGCGGGGGTCGGCACGACGCGCCGCGCTGACTAGCGTCGAGGACGACGGCGCGGGCGGTTCCGCGACCGCGCTGAGGGAGGTCGACATGGACACGGTGCACGCGTGGACGCGGGAGCAGCTGCCGCTGGCCGCACGGGTCGGGGCGAGCGCTGTGCTGGGGGTGGCCGTCGGCGCGACGGGCGTCCTGCGTGCCGCCGACGACCTGCCGATGGGGGTCGCGCTCCTGACGATGGGAACGGCGGCGCTGGTGTACGCCGCGATGTCCCTCGGCGGCGGCCGGGACCGTCGGCACCACCGGGTCGTCGCCTGACCGACGCTGCGGTGAGGTGTGCCGCGGCGGGTCAGGCGCCGAGGACCATCCAGGCGGTACCGCGGGCGCGCAGGCCCGTCGTCAGCGCGCGGGCCGCCATGAAGACGACGGCGAACGCGACCCACAGCCAGACGATCCCCACGGCGCCCGGCGGCGCCCACGCGTGCACGGCGAGGGCCGCGGGCACGTAGGCGACGAGAGTGACGACGCCCGCCCACGCGAGGAACGGGCCGTCGCCGGCACCGATGAGCACGCCGTCGAGGACGAACACCCAGCCCGCCATGGGAAGCGCCACGGCGGCGACGACGAGGCCGAGGACGGCCGCGTGCTGCACGTCGGCGTCGGGGGAGAAGACCCGCACGTAGAGGGGCGCGAGAGCACCCACGAGGACGCCCAGGACGGCCCCCGCACCCAGGCCCCACTGCAGCGTGCGGCGCAGCACGGCCCGCGCGCGCTCCACGTCGCGCGCACCGAGCGCCTGCCCGACGAGCGCCTGCGCGGCGATCGCCAGGGCGTCGAGCGCGAACGCGGTCAGGCCCCAGACGGCGTTGACCACCTGGTGCCCGGCGAGCGCGGCGGGGCCCAGGCCGGTCGCGGTCCACACGGTCAGGAGGATGGCGAGCCGCAGCGTCGCCGTGCGGACCAGCAGGGGGAGGCCCGCGCGGGCGTTGGCCCAGATGCCGCCTGCCGCGGGGTTCAGGCGGGCGCCGGCCGCACGGGCGCCGCGGACGACCACGACGACGAGCCACGCGGCCATGCCGAGCTGTGCGAGGGCCGTCCCGAGCCCGGAGCCGGCGATGCCGAGGCCCAGGCCGTAGATGAGCACGGCGTTGAGGACCGCGTTGGTGACGGCGCCGGACGCGGCGACGACGAGCGGTGTGCGGGTGTCCTGCAGGCCGCGCAGCGCGCCCGTGGCGGCCAGGACGAGGAGCATGCCGGGCAGGCCGGGCACCGACCAGCGCAGGTACGTCACGGCCTGCGTGGCGACGGTGCCGTCGGCGCCGAGCACCGCGACGAGCCACGGTGCGGCCGCCCACGTGGCGGCGGCGAGGGCGATGCCCAGGCCCAGGCCGAGCCACATGCCGTCGACGCCGGTCTGCAGGGCGGCGCGCAGGTCGCCCGCGCCGACGCGCCGCGCCACGGCCGCGGTCGTCGCGTAGGCGAGGAAGACGCACAGGCCCACGACGGTGACGAGGACCGTCGAGGCGAGCGCGAGGCCAGCGAGCGAGTCGGTGCCGAGGTGACCGACCATCGCGGAGTCGACGAGCACGAACAGGGGCTCGGCGACCAGGGCGCCCAGCGCGGGGACGGCCAGGACGAGGATCTGGCGGTCCGGCGTGGGGGCGGGGGTGTGGACGACGGGGTCGTGCGGACGTCCCTCGGGCGGCCCAGCGGGGGGTGCAGGTTCCGACGAGCCCGGGCCCGAGGTGTCCGACGGGCGGTTCAGACGTCCACCAGGTGAACGTCGGCCGAATCTTCTTCGCTCCACAGCACGTGCACAGCGTATGCGCCGGTGAGACGCCTGACGGGACCACATCACCCGCTCTGTCCACAGGCTCATCCCCAACCTGTGCACACAGGGCTGAAGGGGTTGTCCACACGCTGTCCACCGGCCTGTGCACACACCCGTTTGGGTCCGGGGCGCCGCAGGCCTAGCCTCGCGAAGGCAGGTCCCGGTGGGAGACGTCGTCCCGCAGAGGACGCGCGCGAGGGTCACTGTCGGAGGGTCCCGGTAGAACACGTGTTCCAACGGGTGGGGACGAGCAGGAGTAGGTGACAGGTGACCATCGAGGACCTCGAGTACGGCGCGCCGCCGGACAGCGGGCGCAGCAGCGGCGGTGGTTTCGACCGCACCCCGCCGCAGGACCTCGAGGCCGAGCGGTCCGTGCTCGGCGGCATGATGATCAGCAAGGACGCTATCGCCGACGTCATCGAGCAGATCAAGGGCACCGACTTCTACCGCCCCGCGCACGAGGCGATCTACGACTCGATCCTCGACCTGTACGGCCGCGGTGAGCCCGCCGACGCCATCACCGTCGCGGACGAGCTGACCAAGCGCGGCGAGATGGGCCGCATCGGCGGCGCCGCCTACCTGCACACGCTCATCGCCGGCGTCCCGACCGCCGCCAATGCCGGCTTCTACGCGCGGATCGTGCGTGAGCGCGCCATCCTGCGCAAGCTCGTCGAGGCGGGCACCCGCATCGTGCAGCTCGGCTACGCGACCGACGGCGGCGACGTCGACGAGCTCGTCAACAACGCGCAGGCCGAGGTCTACGCCGTCACCGAGCGCCGCGCGTCCGAGGACTACCTGCCGCTGTCCGAGGTCATCGGCGGCACCGTCGACGAGATCGAGGCCGCCGGCCACCGCGGCGAGGGCATGGTCGGCGTGCCCACGGGGTTCTCCGACCTCGACCGGCTGACCAACGGGCTGCACCCGGGGCAGATGATCGTGCTGGCGGCGCGTCCGGCAATTGGCAAAAGTACCCTGGGAATCGACATTGTTCGTTCCTCGGCCATCAAGCACAACATGGCTGCCGTTGTCTTCTCCCTCGAGATGAGTCGCAACGAGATCACGATGCGTCTGCTGGCCGCCGAGGCACGCGTGCACCTGCAGAAGCTGCGCACCGGTGCGATGGGCGAGGACGACTGGGCGAAGATCGCCGCGACCATGGGTCGCATCAGCGAGGCCCCGCTGTTCATCGACGACTCCCCGAACATGTCGCTCATGGAGATCCGCGCCAAGTGCCGGCGCCTCAAGCAGCGCCACGACCTCAAGCTGGTCGTCATCGACTACCTGCAGCTCATGACGTCCGGCAAGCGCGTCGAGTCCCGCCAGCAGGAGGTCTCCGAGTTCTCCCGTGCCCTCAAGCTGCTCGCCAAGGAGATCGAGGTCCCCGTGATCGCGATCTCCCAGCTGAACCGTGGTCCCGAGCAGCGCACGGACAAGAAGCCGCAGATGAGCGACCTTCGTGAAAGTGGCAGCATCGAACAGGATGCTGACATGGTGATCCTCTTGCACCGCGAGGATGCTTACGAAAAGGAATCTCCTCGGGCGGGCGAGGCGGACTTGATCGTGGCGAAGCACCGTAACGGTCCGACGGACACGATCACCGTCGCGTTCCAGGGGCACTACTCGCGGTTCGTGGATATGCAGATGTAGTTCCCGATGCCGCTGTTGTCGAGATCCCTCCTGCTTTGAAAATCCGCGACCACTTTATTAGTGCAGCTCTGACTACCCGACTTGTCCGGGTGTGGTCCGCGGGCCGCCTGCTCCGCCAGCGGCCACCAGTGCCGCGTGCCGAGCTCGATCCGCGCGCACCACAGCCCCGGCACGACGGGCGCGCCCGACATCGGACGCCAGACGGTGAAGCATGCCACCGGCGATGGCCAGGGATAGTCGTTTGATGGGGTGGGGACGAAGTTGCGGACATAGCCCCACGGGCGAACTTCGGCATCTGGGCCGAGCACGACTGAGGCGAGCGCGTGGGCTGTGTCGTGAGGATCTTCGCCTTCGGCGACGTGGCGCGTGGGGATATCGAGCCGCCCGTCAGGTTCCCGCATCATGCAGAAGAACTCGTTACCGCGAAGGACCATGAGGCGAACCAGACCTGTCGGCTCGTCGGCAGGCGGTTCACCGAGCATCACGTCGGCGCGGCTTCCGGCCGGGAGCCAGCTCGGGTCCGGATCGGATCGGAGCAGCAGGGGAGGCTCGGCCATGGCGTGACGCTACACGCGGAACGCGACGCCACTCCCGGCCTTATCCGCGTGAGGGCACCCTCCAGTGCCGCTCCTCGCGACGGGCGCGAGCACTCGGCTACGCGGCCCGGCGACGGCGGCTGGCAACCACCATCATGACCATCGCGAGGACGGTCGATCCCGCGGCCACCCCGAACGCGACGAGCAGCGCCCTGACGCCCCACAGCCCCGTCTCGTCGCTGCTCGCCGTGACCGAGAACGCGACCGTGAACGCCACGGTCACGGTGAGCGCCGTCCACCACGGCCCGAGCACCAGGGACCCGAGCACGACGACCGCCGCGAGGCTGAGCACGCAGCCCAGCGCCTGCCACGCCTCGTAGGGGCCGCTCGCGACGCCAGTCACCGGGTCGACTTGGTACGTGGTGTCTACGCGAACCACGCGAACCAGCACGCGGCGCTCAGCACCGCGACGAGCGCGGTGCGCCACGCGACCAACGCCCCCCCGCGCCGCGCACGGTCACCCGGCACGTTCTGGTCCGGTCCACCTGTGGACGATTTCAAGACCTGGCTCCGATCCGTCCCGAGGTCGGTGCCCTCTCCCGCTGCCGCTCCTGAACGAGGGTCGTACCCGCACCACCCGCAGAGCGGACGGTACGGGCGCACGGGGCCTCGCCGGGGGGGCTTCTCGTCTCGCGTCGGCTCTCTGTGGACCATGTCGGTCATGTGGGGCTGATCCGGTGCAAGCGGCTGGCGGTGCTTCCATCGCGGACCAGGCGCTGGAGCCGTGCCCGCGGGCTGGACGGTGGGTACCAGCCAGCGACGGGACGTCAGTAGTCCCGCCTACTTTGACCGGCGCCCCGGGCCGGGCCCTCGTCGGTCAAAGTACAACGCTCAGGGTCGGTCAATCTGACGTGCATCTCGACAAGCGCGTGAAGTAACAGGCGTCCCCTGGTGGGATGTCCGACGGGTTTGGCTTCTGTCACGCCCGGCTGCCTGTCACAAGGCGACATGTCGACGTTGTCGAGATGCAAGATAGTTTGAAAACACGGCCGGGATACTTTAAGTACGGCCAGTCCGACAGCTGCGGCTCGCCGGTCATCCGCGCCATGATCGTGCCGAGGGGCAGTCGTGGCCCGTGCCCGGGACCATTAACCACCCACATCCCGACGTCGTCGCCGTCGTCCTCGTGTTGCTCGTCCTCCCACGGCTCCTGTCGTGGCTGGCTTGTCGGTGCTCGGACCTAGTGTGCGGAGCATGACGCGGTATATCGACGAGGATCTGCACGGTGCGGAGTTCCGCGAGTGCGATCTGACCGGGGCACGCCTGATCGGCGTCGTCATGCAGGATGCCGTGATCGACGGGCTCATCACCAACCTCGTGGTGAACGGTGTCGAGGTCACCGAGTACGTCGAGGCAGAGCTCGACCGGCGTCATCCGGTGCGGGTGCTGATCCGCTCCGAGTACCCAGCGGATCTGCGCGAGGCATCGCGTCAGCTCCATGCCGGCTGGGCCGCCACGATCGAGCGAATCCGCCGTACGCCCGGCATCGAGCGCCGCAGCGTGAACGACGAGTGGTCGGCGGTGGAGACGATGCGCCACCTGGTCTTCGTCCACGACTCGTGGTTCCGCCGCTGCTGCCTGGGCTCGACGGAGCTGTTCACGCCGATGGGCATCGGGACGACAGTCGAGCCCTACCGTGGAGCGCACGGGCTTGACCTCTCGCTCGATCCGACCCTCGACGAGATCGTGAGCGTGCGTGACGCACAGGCAGCCGAGCTCGAGGCCTGGCTCGACGAGGTCACCGCTGTGCAGCTCGCATCGCGAGCGCCGGTGCCCGACGACGATGCCTGGCCGCCGTATGCCCGGGGCCGCTCGGTGCGGCAGTGCCTCGGCACGGTGCTCAACGAGACCTTCGAGCACCACCGCTTCTGCGTCCGCGACCTCGACCTGATCGAGGCACAGGACGCTCAGTAGGGCCGGCTACGGACTGAGCATCTTGCGGATGCGGGCATCGCTGACCGCCTGAGCGGTGCCGAGCTGTTGGGCCCGGTGCCGGACGCGGTACTTCTCGAGTACCCGGAGCCTTCGCTGACAATCTGGAACCGATCCGCGAGGCATGGCGACGAATGGGTTTCAAGCCTCAGCAGCTGCCGTCGAGGTCGTCGGTCACGAGCACGCGGGTCTAGGGCGCCATGCCGCTAATGATCCGCACCGCGCCCGGGGCCGTCAGTCCGAGGGGTCGTACTGCAGGACGACGAGGAGCGTGCCGGACCGCGGGACGGCGGAGGTGCACACGTCCCACAGCCACACCCGCGGCGACCGGTGGCACGCCTCGCGCTCGGTGAGGTCCAGGCGCGAGGCGAGCTCGGTGGGTGACTCCCCGGCGGCTCCGCGCAGCGCCTGCTCGACCCAGCAACCGCCCGAGGCGCACACCTCCTCGGTGGACACGACGGTCACGTCGTCGGGTAGCGACGGGCCCTCCCCGAGGGACGGCACCGAGCTTTCGAAGACCTCCGCGGCGAGCGAGCCGAGCACCGACGTCGCGACGCCCAGCCACAGGACGAGACCTGCGGCGACCACGGTGATGAGTGTGATGCGCGGCAGCGCGCGCCGGAGCGAGCGAGTGCCGCCGTCCGCCGCGGGCCCGCCGGTCATGGTCGATCCTGCCGGGGCGCTCATGCGTCGTCACGGTAGGACGTCGCCCGTCACCGGGCACGGCCGTCTCACGCGGTCCCGCACTCGCTGCGCTCACGAGGGCGCCGGCACCGCCCGGCCGGTGGCCGGATGTCGCGGACCTGCAGTACACGCTGGACGGCAAGCGCTACTACGTCGAGTGGGACAAGCCGCTGTGCAGCACGCCGGGCATGACGAAGCGCGGCGACCAGCACGCCGCGCGGATCCGCGCCAACGACACGTCGGCGAAGATCGGCGCGACACTGCTGCTGCTCATCGCCGGCGCGTGCGAGTGAGACCATCCGGCATGGTCGATCCAACGGACGAGCGGTACCTGCTCGACGGTGCGTGGTTCCCGGTGACGCATGGCATCACGTTCCTCGCGGCGGATGCCGCGACGTGCGCGGACGTGCTGGTGTCCTGGCGCGGCCGTGCCACGACAGAGCTCACCGGCGGCGTCTTGCGCACGCGGCGTGTCGAGGGCACGCTCCCGGAGTTGCTGGGCACCTTGCTGCCGCTGAGGACGGCGTACGTGACGCGCTACCTGATGCTGCCGACTGCCGGCGCGCGCTGGACGGCCATGCTGGACAACTCCTGGCGCGGGAGCGAGGCGATCAGCGACGCGGCAGGGATGGCCGCGCAGCCGGGCGGCGTGCGCGGGGTTGGCGTCGTGGACTCCCCGCAGACGTTCGACCGCCGGACCCGGACAGGGTGGTGGGGGGCACGCGGGGTCGCGGTGTTCGACCCGGATCCGAGTGCGAAGTGGGGCGTGCGCGGCTCGATCGTGAAGGTGCAGGTGTCGGACACGGGTCGCCGCTGGGAGCTCACCGAGCCGGACGAGGAGTGGCCGCTTCCCGACCCCCTGGACCGCGAGGCCCGACGCACGCAGGACAAGTTCTCCCGGGCGTCGCTCCTGCGGGTCGTGGACTCGCTCGGTATCCGCCTCCACGACGAGAGCTTCTACGCCCCGGACGGGTGGGGGGTGCTCGTCGAGCTGGTCGGCGGGCGTGGCGTGCCGGGCCGTGAGCGCACCCTCGCCCAGGCGCAGGCGCACGACTTCGCGGAGGAACGCTGACGGACAGAGCACCACGCTGACAGGCGGCTTCTACGCCGCACGGTGGCATCACTCGCCCGAGACGAGATCACGCAGCATCAGGCGCGGGCCATGCGTCGCCATGTCGGCGCTCGTCAACCACGCCGTACTTTGACCGATCGCGGTGCACGACACCTCAGTGTTCAAAGTGCGTCGCATCCCAACGATCCGTCTGTGCTGCATCTCGACACGAGATCCCTCCTGCTTTGAAAATCCGCGACCTCTCTATTAAGTGCAGCGCCTGAAGTAACAGGCGTCCCCTGGTGCGCTGTCCACGTCGTGCGCGAGGCCGGCTCCGCGCTCGGTCTCCGGGCCCGGCCATATCCGGGTGCGGCCGACGTTGCGCTCTGCTAGACCTGGGTGACGGTCGACCTCCGCGTGGGAGGCACGCCAGAGCGGCCGCAGGAGGCACCGATGTCACGTGTGCTGTGGACCGTCTGGCTCGCCGGGGTCACCGACTCCGACAACTACTACAAGTCGACGACGGTGCGCTTCCTGCCCACCGACGTGGTCGCGACCATCGCGGTGTCCGCGTTCCGGGCCGAGCTTCCCGCCCGGGACAACCTCATCCGGCCCGAGGTGGACGCCTGGATCACCGAGGAGATCCCCGCCGACCAGTGGGGCTCTCACCGGTACGGGTCCTCGAACTCCCGCTGGGCGGACGGCATCAGCGAGCTGACGTTCAACATCCGGGTGTCGCGGGCAGCGACCGCCGCCACGGGGATCGTGCACGATCGCCGCGACTCGGTCTCCAGCACACGCGCCGCACAGGTGCTCGAACGGGCGCTGGTGGACCGGGACACCGGCGCCATCCACCGCCTGCACACCGACATCACCCTGGAGGGCGCGACCCCCGTCGACGTCGAGGCGCTCGAGGCGGTCCTGGTACGCGGAACCCGTCTGAGCGTGGTGGGTGCGGAGCCCTTGTCCGACGAGGCGGGCGTGCTCGCGCCGCGCTACGACCCCGACCGAGATCGCGTCGTGTTCGAGCCGCCGCCCGCCCGCGGCACCTGACCCGGCTGAGGTAAGGGCCCGAGGGCGTCGAGATGCCCGAGGCGGAGGGTCCCGGCGAGGGCTGAGTCGCGGTCCGCAGACCAGTTGTCACGGGCTCAGCTACCGCGCCTGGTCCCTGTGACAGCGTGGCGGGTCCTCCGTGCTTTGACCGATGGCGGCGCCGAGTTCCCTGTCGGTCAAAGTAGCCTGCACGGGGTCGGTCAATCTGCGCCGCATCTCGACGCGAGATCCCTTGGACCAGGTCCGTCGTCGCGTTGGACATGAGTCGACACCGCGGTCCGACTGAGGGCACGGTGACCGTCGAGATGCCGGTCCGGGTAGGTCGTCGACATCTCGAGGTCGCGTCCAGGCCCGCCCCGCCCACCTCGCGCGGTCTTCGATGGGACGGCCTCGGTGTTGACGCCGTCCGTACGCTGGACGGATGTCCATGGAGATCTTCGTGCGTCTGCCCGCCGCCAGCAGGAAGGTCACTCTCGACGTCGAGAGCTCGGACTCCATCGAGGCCGTGAAGCAGAAGATCCAGGACAAGGAAGGGATCCCGCCCGACCAGCAGCGGCTGTTCTACGCCGGCAAGGAGCTGCACGACGGTCGGACCCTCGCGGACTACAACATCCAGAAGGAGTCCACGCTCGAGCTGGTGACGACGGTCGTGGCCGAGCCGATCACAGGGCTCTCCGCGACCGCGACCAGCCAGAGCACCCTCACGGTCACGTGGACCGCGAACGACGCGGCCACCACCGGCTACACGGTGCGCTGGTCCGGGGACGGCGGTGTCACCTGGGCGGACAGCGTCGCGACGACCGGCACCTCACTGTCCGTCACCGGCCTGGCTCCCTCGACCACCTATCGGGTCGAGGTCGCGATCACCGGCGGGGATGCCGCGCTGGCTGCGCAGACCTCGGCCACGACCGACGCGGCTGTCGTCGTCCCCGTCCCGGAGCCGTCCGCGACCACCGCCCAGCCGTCACCGGCCCCGTCCCCCTCCACGTCTGCGGTGGCGCCCGCCGACCCAGCGTCACCCGCACCGCCGATTCAGGCAGCGCCGGGTGCCACCGGCCAGACCGCGGCGGCCAGCGACGACCACGCACACTCGCTCGCAGCCACGGGCCCGTCGATGGATGTGCTGCTCGTCGCGCTCCTCACCGTCGCCCTCGGAGCCGCCCTTCTGCGCACGAGCCGACGCGGCACTCGCTCCGACTGAGATCGGGGCGCCGCGCACCTGGAGGGCTGACCGACGACGAAGCGGTGGTGGTCACGCTCGGCCTGCTCCACCGCGCAGAACACCCCGTTGTGATGTGTCGGCACCCCTTTCACTGCGCGCGCACCGCGCGCACCCGCTGCGTGTCCGCGGCCGTCCACCCTCGGGTGCGCCACGCCCGCCCATCCGTCGAGGACCAGCCCGTCGTAGTTGTGCCCGTAGCGAGCAGCTGACGTGCACGAGAGCCCAGGCCGCGACACGACGGAATCAGGGCATGGGCTGAGCCTACGCATATCCGGCGCTCAACCCGATCGGGCGTCCAGAGGCCGCACGTCTCGTGTTCCGTACTTTGACCGAGACCTCGGCGCGACGTGGCGTCGGTCAAAGTACGCCGCTTGGCGGCGGCCAGGGTCTGGCACATCTCGACAGCCGCTTGTCGAGATGCACGATTGTGTGACTGAGGCAGGAATGAGCGGCCCGTGCGGCTCCTCACGGGGGCACCAAGAGGCCACGAACGCGCGGGGCGCGTCGTGACCTCTTGGTGCATTCCGGCGTGATGACCGGAGCGGGTGGTACGAGCCCCTACCGCCGGCGGGAGCTCCCCCCACGCCCCCGCCAGCCGCCGTTCACCGGCGACGCGCCGCCGACCCCTCCCAGGTGCAGCGCGAGGCAGAACAGACCGGCAAACATCAGCGTCTGTGGGGTCAGAGCGTCCCCGACGTTCGCCTCGACGAGGTCGAGGAGCAGGGCGAGGGCGAAGATCACGGCAGCGACGAGCGCAAGCATGAGCACTCCAAGGGAAGGGTCCGGCGAGCCTGCCGGAGTGTCCGAATGCTCCCGGTGATTCGGAAGCACCCGGATCATGGCCTACGGTCACGACGCCCGCGAGTCGGAGAAGAGCACCGAGGGCGCGAGGGACTCAGGTGGGTCGCTCGACGGCAGCTGCCCGGAGCGTGTTCCGCCGCGCCAGTCCCACGAGGGCGGCCACGTGGCCACGGGTCTCCGGGCGCATGCCGGAGCGCCACCGGGCCTCGATCCGGACAGGGCGCAGCGAGAACGGCGGGTCGCGACAGACCAGATCACCGGAGTCCATCGCATGGGCTCGCACACCCGCGCGACCATCGCCGAGCCGGCTGGCACGGGAGGACACCGTGACCTCGCCCGGGGTCAGGCTCCGGCGCGTTTAGGTTGTTGCCCATGCGCTTTGAGGTCGACGCGATCCTGTTCGACATCGACGGGACGTTGGTGGACTCGACCGGGGCGGTCGTGCGGGCCTGGGAGGCGTGGTCGGCGGCGCGGGGGATCGACCCTGCGGAGGTTCTCCGGGTCTGTCACGGGCGCCGCTCGGAGGACACGGTGGCTGAGTTTCTTCCGAGCGACCAACGCGCCGCGGCGGTTGCCGAGCTTGAGCGCTTGGAGCTGGCCGACCTCGGTGATGTGACCGCACTCCCTGCCACGCGTGACCTGTTGTCGGCCCTTCCAGAGGGCCGGTGGGCCGCGGTGACTTCCGGGTCACGGGCGCTCATGCGTGCGCGACTGGCGGCTGCGGGGCTTCCGGTTCCTGACGTGTTGGTAGCGGCCGAAGATGTGCGGCTCGGCAAGCCCGACCCGCAGGGGTACCTTCAGGCGGCCCGGGCGCTCGGATTCGACATTCGCCGGTGCCTCGTCGTCGAAGATGCGCCAGCCGGCCTGGAGGCCGGTCGCGCCGCAGGGGCCCATGTGCTCGCGGTGGTGACATCCCATTCGTCTCAGGACCTCTGCGCTGCAGACGCGGTCATACCTGACCTCAGGGCGTTCACCGTGGAGGCTTCCGCCAGTGGCCTGATGATCAGCACGGCAGTCGGGCCTCGCGCGGACCCCTTGATCTGACCGCCGGTCGGATTTACCGCCATCCGGTCAAAGTAGCCCGCTCAACGGCCATCAACCTGCCTCGCATCTCGACACCGCCTGCCCGTGCGGCTTCTCCCGTGCATTCCGGCGTGATGACGGGAGCGGGTGGTACGAGCCCCTGCCGCCGGCGGTAACTCCCCCCACGGCCCCGCCAGCCACCGTTCACCGGCGGCGCGCCGCCGACCCCTCCCAGGTGCAGCGCGAGGAGGAACAGACCGGCAAACATCAGCGTCTGTGGGGTCAGAGCGTCCCCGACGTTCGCCTCGACGAGGTCGAGGAGCCGGGTGGACTCGATCAGCCGCCCCCGCCGCCGCCTCCGCACCTGCGCGCAAGTTGGTGCCAGACAGGCCCCTCGATTCGTGGCGACGCAGGTGAGGGCCACCCGGCCGCCTGAGCCCATCATCCGAACGCCGGTCTCGCATGACGGACAGTCATGTCGGCACGTGACCCGCCGGCCCTACGTTCGCCGCGTCGCAAACCGGGACAGACCTGGTTTCTCTGCCCGGGGGGGGGTGGCATGAAGGACACCGGTCTGACCGCGCGTCGGCTCGTCTTCCTGTACGTCTCGTCGGTGCTCGGCGCCGGCATCCTCGTGGTGCCCGGCCTCACGGTGCAGCACGCGGGCAGCGCAGCCGTCGCCCTGTGGGTCGTCCTGGGTATCGCGTGCATCGCCATCGCCGCGCTCTTCGCGGACGTCTCGACCCACTTCCCCCGAGCCTCGGGCATCCAGGAGGTCGTCGAGGCCGGGACCGGCCGCCCGCTGGCCATCTACTCCGACGTCGTCCTGCTCGTCGTCTACCTCGTCGGCAACCCCGCGATGGGTCTGGCGTCGGCCAGCTACCTGGCCATGATCACGGGTGCCGCTGCCCTGACCACGGCACCCGTCCAGGCGGCCGTCGCGGCCGGGTTCATGGTCGTGTCGGTGCTCGCGAGCATGCTGCCGACGCGGGTCATCGGAGCCGTCCAGGCGTGGTCGATGCGTGTGGCCGTCGTGGTGATCCTGCTGGCGAGCGCACTGGCCCTGCCGCGCCTGGAGTGGGAGAACGTCACGGCGAGGGACTTCCCCGGGACCGCCGGGCTCGTGACCGCGGCGGGCATCGCGTTCTACGCGTACCTCGGCTGGGAGAACGTGTCGCTCCTGGCCGGGCGCGTCGACGACCCGCAGCGCGCCTTCCGGTACGCGATCCGCCGGGCCGTACCGGTCGTCGTCGTCGTCTACTTCGTCGCCGCCATCACGTTCGCCGCGCTCCCGCCGGGCGGGCCGGCGCTGCTCGTGCCCGCGCTCACCGCCGCACTGCCCGACGCGGTCCGCGTCCCCCTCGTCGCGGTCTCGCTCGTGGCCATCGTCGCGGCGACGAACGCGTGGGTGCTCGGTGGCGCGAGCCTCTTCCAGCACGCCGCCACGCGCCTGTCGCCCGGGTGGTCGACGCGCGACCCGCGTGGGCTCGTGCCACGCGGCGTCCTCACCGTCGGCTACCTCGTGGTGCTCGCGGGCGCCGGGGCGGGGGCGTTCTCGATGGACCACCTGCTCGGCTGGACCTCCTGCCTGTTCCTCACCGTGTACGGACTGGCCGCGTACGCCTTCACGCGCGTGCGGCGGCGACTGACCCTCGCCGCCGCGACGGTCCTGCTCCTGGCTGCCGTGATGCTCCTCCTGGAGCGACCCGTCGGACTCGTCCTCGCCATCGTCACCGTCATCGCCGTCATCGCAGAGAGGTACCGCCATGCCCGCACCCTTCACCCGGATCACCCGGGTCGACCGGACGACCGCCCCGAACGAGTACGGGACGACGTGCCAACGCGTCTTCCCCGGTGAGGTGGTCGACGACACCTTCGGCGCCATGGCGTGCTGGCTGGACCCGGGCACGCGCACCGCGCCCGACGAGCACAACCAGCGTGAGCTCGTGATCGTGCAGGACGGCGCGGGCACCATCGAGTCCGACGGCGTCGTCGAGCCCCTGGCCGCTGGTGACGTCCTGCTCATCGAGCGTGGCCACCCGCACGTCCTCGAAGCGTCCGCGACCGGTCTGACGTGGCTGTCCGTGTACTGGCCGCGCGTGGAGGTCCCGGCGTGACCACGTGGCTGACGTGCACGCCGCCGACCCCGAACGGACCCCTGCACGTGGGTCACATGTCGGGGCCGTACATCGCCGCCGACGTCCTGCGCCGTGCGCTCGCGGCACAGGGCGAGGACGTGCGCCTGACCACGGGGATGGATGACAACCAGAGCTACGTCCCGCGCCGAGCGTGGGCCGACGGCAGCGACCCCGTGGAGGTCACCGACCGGTATACGCGGTCCATCACGACGACGTGGCGTGACGCCGGCGTCGACTTCGACACCGTCGTGCTGCCCCGCGGCGAGGACTACGACGCGCGTGTGCGGGCGATGTTCCGCGCGCTGGTCGACGTCGGTGCGGTCGTCCCCCGCGCGATGCAGCTGCCCTACTGCGAGGACTGCTCGCGGTGGCTGTACGAGGCCTACCTCAACGGCGCGTGCCCGCACTGCGGGTCGGGCACCAACGGCAACGCGTGCGAGCAGTGCTGCCGCCCCAACGCGTGCCACGACGTGGTCGACCCGTCCTGCATCCGCTGCGGGTCGCCCGCCACGATCCGGCCCGTGACGCTCCTGGTGCTGCCGCTCGAGCCGATGCGCGACGACCTCACGAAGTACTGGGACTCGGTCGACATGCCGCCGCGCCTGCGGGCCGTGTGCGACGCGATGGCGGCCGACGGCCTCCCCGAGATCCTCGTGGCGCACCCCAGCGACTGGGGCGTGAGCGTCCCGGTCGAGGGCTACGAGGACCACCGGATCTACGTGTGGCTCGAGATGGCCGAGGGCTACGCGGTGGAGCGGCCCACCGCCCCCGACGGTGACGTGGTCGGGCGTCCGGTGCAGTTCTTCGGTATCGACAACGGTTACTTCCACGCCGTGCTGTTCCCGGCCGTGAACCTGGCTCTCGGGAGGCACGAGCTCCTCGCCGAGCGCTTCGTGGTCAACGAGTTCTTCCTGCTCAACGGGCAGAAGTTCTCGACCAGCCGGCAGCACGCGGTGTGGGCCGAGGAGTTCCTGCCGGTGGCGGGCCGCGACCTGCTGCGCCTGCACTGCATGCTGCGGCGCCCCGCGACGCGCCAGACGGACTTCACGCTGCAGGACCTCGCGCGTACCGAGGCCGTCATGGACTCCTGGCAGCGCACGTTCGCGCAGACCGTGCGGCTCGTCGGTGCGACGTCGGAGCCGGCCGCCGCGGACCCGGCCCCGGCGGACGTCCGGCGGCACGCGCGGCACGCGGCACGGGCCGTCGACGACATCCGGGCGGGGCTCACGCTCGACGGGTTCGACCCGGCAGCGGCCGCCGCCGGTCTGGTCGAGCTGGGCGAGCGTGTCGCGCGGCTCGCCGACGAGGTGGCCGCCACGGCCCCGGGCACGTCCGCACGCGCTGCGGCCGTCGCCGTCCTGCGCGAGACAGCCGAGCAGTTCGCCGACGTCGCGGCACCCGTCGTACCCGACGGCGCCGCACGTCTGCTGGCCGCGCTGCGGTCCGGTGAGGTCCCGCGGACCAAGCTGTTCGGTCTCGGGGCGTGACCCCGGTGCGGGACGTCGTCGCCGTTGTCGTGCCCGTCACCGGGCCCCGCGCCGCCTGGGGAGCGCTCGTCCCCCCGGAGGTCGCGGGCGACGACGGCGTCCGGCTCCTCGACGACCGTGCCGATCCCGCCCGGTCCGCGGACCTGGCCGCCGAGCTCGCGCGGGACACGCACGTGCACGCCGTCGTCGGCCACTTCAGCAGCCTGGGGGCGCGGCGCGCCCTGGAGTCGTACGGCCGGTCGGGCGCGGTGCGGGTCAGCCTGCCGCTGGCGTCCGCACCCGACGTGACGGTCCACCACCAGGACCGTCGGGTCGGTGTCGTGGCGCCCATGCCGTCGGACCGCGAGCAGGTGGCGGCCGTGCGCCGGCACGTCGCCGAGCAAGGGGGCGACGCGGTCGCCGTGGTGCTCTCGGAGCACGGCGCGCTGCCGCGGCTGTGGACGGAGGCCGGTGGGCGCGTCGTCACGCCCGCCGAGGCGGCGGCCGGGTCCGAGGAGCACGTGGTGGTCCTCGGCGAGCTCGACGCCACGCGTGCCGCGTGGCCGACGCTCTCCGCGCTCGTGCGAGCGGGGCGCCGCGTGGTGCTGAGCGACGACGCCTGGGTCGGGGCGGCCGAGCTGGCCCACGACGCCGGGGGCGTCGGCGTCGACGTCGTGACGACGCAGCCCGACCCGGGCGCGATCGTGCGCGCCGCGTGCGAGCACGCCCGCGCGAGCCTGCGTGCGGGGCGTGGCGCGTCCGGCTTCGCGGACTCGTGGTCGCTGCCGCCCGCCCGCTGGGTCGTCACCGACGCGGCAGGTGCCTGTGGCTGAGCCGGTCGACGTCGCCGTCGTCGGCGACGGTGTCGTGGGTGCCTTCGTCGTCGCGGCGCTGCTGGACGCGGGTGTCCCTGCCGTGCGACTCGCCTGGTTCGGCGACCGCGGGGGCTACGAGCGCCGCTCGGCCACCCGCCGCTCCGGGGGTCTGCTGCGCTGCGGCGTGGCCGAGGGCCCCGCCGCGCGGCTCGCCGTCGAGTCGTTCACGCAGACATGGCGCCAGCACCCCGACCGGGTCGTGTCGGGGGCCGTCGAGGTCGTCGGGCGTGACCGGTCCGCGCTGCTGCTGCCGCGCGTCGAGGAGCTGGCGGCCGCGGGCGTCGCCGGTGATCTGGTGACGACCGACCGGCTCCGCAAGGCGATCCCGTTCGCATGGGACGACGGTGACGTGGCGCTGCTCGAGCCCGGCGGGGGATGGGCGCCGCCGCACGCGGTGCGCTCGCGGTTGGTGCGGGCGGCGTGCCGCGCCGGGGTCGCCCTGCGTGACGTCCGCCCCGTCGACGCGGTCGAGCACGACGCACCGGGGCCGGTGCGCGTCCGGACGGGTGCCGAGACGGTTCGCGCCCGGTGTGTCGTCGTCGCCGCGGGACGGTCGACGCACCGGCTCGTGCCGTCCGTCCCCGGGACGTCGCGGTTGCGTCGCATCGGGTACGCGTACTACGACGGCCTGCTGCCCCCGGGGCTGCCGGCCGTGAACGACGAGGCACGCGGCTTGTGGTGGCGTCCGGCTCCGACCCGGACGCACCCCGCGCGCTACCTCGTCGGCCGGGCGGTCGACGCACCCTCCGACGGGGTGACGAGCGTCGGCCGGTCCGTGCAGCAGGACGAGTACGTCCGCGCCGGGTTCGCGGCTCTGCTGCCCGACGCGGGGCGGGGCACGTACCTGGGCGGCGTGACGTCGTTCGACGTGCAGAGCGACGGTCACGCCTCGAGCACACCGTGGCACGCCGCGGCGGACGGGAACGTGCTCGCCGTCCACGGCCTCGACGGCGGCGGGTTCAAGCAGGCACCGGCGATCGCGCGCCGCTTGGCGGCCGCGGTCATGAAGGAGGAGACGTCATGAGGGTGGTCCGGGTGACCGCGCAGACGGACACCGAGACGGTGGCGCAGGTGGCCGAGCTGTTCGTCGCCTACCGCAGCTTCTACGGACGCGAGGGCGACGAGGACGCCGCGCGCGCGTTCCTGACGGCCCGCGTCGAGCGGGGCGACTCCCTGGTGCGGGCCGTGCTCGAGGACGGTCGCGCGGTCGCGTTCACGCAGGTGTACCCGGGCCACTCGTCCCTGCGGCTGCACACCACGTGGCAGCTCAACGACCTGTTCGTCGCCCCGGACGTCCGGGGCGGCGGTGCGGGCGTCGCTCTCGTCCGTCACGTCCTCGCGGAGGCCGCCGACGCCGGCGCGCACGAGGTCAGGCTCGAGACGCAACGCACCAACACTCGCGCCCGTGCGCTGTACGAGCGGTTGGGCTTCGGCCTCGCCGCCGACGCCGGGCAGGACGGCGAGTTCCTCACCTACACGAGAGCACCAGGGGGCAGTGATGGATGACGTGCTGGATGTCGTGGCCGTGGGTCTGGGGCCCGCCAACCTCGGTCTGGCGGCCGCCGTCGACGAGCTGACGGCCACGGGCGTGCCCGTGCGGGCGGCGTTCCTCGACCGTCGGCCCGGGTTCGACTGGCACCCCGACATGCTGCTGTCGTCGTCGGTCATGCAGATCTCCTTCCTCAAGGACCTGGCGACCCAGCGCGACCCTCGCAGCCCCTTCACGTTCACCAGCTACCTGCACCACCGTGGCCGGCTGAACGACTTCATCAACATGCAGACGTTCTTCCCGTCGCGCCTGGAGTTCACCGACTACCTGCGTTGGGTGGTCGAGCGGCTGACGGTCGACATCCGCTGGGGTGCGCACGTCGAGGCCGTCGACCTCGTGGGGGACCTGTGCCGCGTGCGCGGGACGCGCGACGGCCTGCCCTTCGAGCTGTGGAGCCGGCACGTCGTCATCGGCGTCGGCTCGCGACCCGTGCTGCCGTCGTGGGCCGAGACGACCGGCGGGCGGATCCTGCACAACACCTCGCTGCGCTCGGGTCTCGAGGGGCTCGACCTGGGACGGGCGCCGCGGATCGCGGTGGTCGGGCAGGGGCAGAGCGCGGCGGAGGTCGTCCGGCACGCCTACGACGGTGTGCCCGGGTCGCAGGTGCACTGCTTCATCTCCGGCTACGGCATGGTCCCCGCGGACGACAGTCCCTTCGCGAACCGCGTGTTCGACCCCGCGGCGGTCGACGACTTCTACTTCGCGCCCGCCGAGGTCCGCGAGGACCTGCTGCGGCGGCACCGCACCACGAACTACGGGTGCGTCGACCCCGACCTGCTGCAGTGGCTGTACGCGGCCGAGTACGGCGGGCGTGTCACGGGCGAGCAGCGGCTGCACATGCACCGTGCGTCCGCGGTGCACGGCGCCACCGAGCACGAGGGCTCGGTCACGCTGACCGTCGAGGACCGGCTCGCCGGGACGAGGCGCTCGGAGGACTTCGACGCGGTCGTGTGCGCGACCGGCTTCCGCTCGGTCCTGCCCGTCGAGATGTTCGGCGAGGGGTTTCCGCCCGGTTCGGCAAAGCTCGCCCGGGACTACCGCGTGGTGCGCGGCGGGGTCACGCTGCCGGTGTTCGTCGTCGGTGCGACCGATTCCCACCACGGGCTCGGAGCGGGTCTGCTGTCGAACATCGCGGTGCGCTCACAGGAGCTGGTGACGAGCATGGGGCTGGAGCGGGTGCGGGAGCCGCTGGTCCCGGTGAGCGTCTGAGGCGCCAGCCGCGCGTCGGCGGCCGGCGGGGCCCGCGGAGGGTGCGGTGCCGGTCGTCTCTCATCCCGGCACGCGGACGGTCGCACGATCGCGTCGAACAGTTCCAGACCCAGGTGAACATCGATCTCGTCGGACGTCTCACAGCGCACGCGACACCTCTGGCCCGGGTGTGCGGAAGGATCGGGCTGCACTCTCCGGCGCGGGCGGAGCGGCCGCCGGACCGGGATCTTGAGCGAGGCACATGTGAGACGTCAGCGGCCCTCGGACGGCTCCGGGATCAGGCCGCCCGCCGCGGTCAGCGCCCCGAGCACGAGACCCGTGCGGGTGTGCGCCAACCGCACCCCCGCGGCGGCACGCGCCTCACCGCGGCGGAACACCCACCGCTCGAACGCGACCGTGGCGGCCACCGAGCCGGCGACCGTCACGGCGACGACGACGGCACGGGCAGTCGTCACAGGTGGTCTCCAGGTCGTCGGGTGGCCACGCTCACCATGGTCGTCGGGCACGGGTATGGGCCCCGCGGATGACCGGCCGTCGTTCACGCTGGGCCGGCGGGTGGTGACTCCACGCGCCTGAGTGCATCAGCACGGAGGTGGAACTCGTTGCCGTCGGGGTCGGCGAGCGTCACCACGGTGTCGCTTGCGGTGGTAAGGCGTGTGGCGCCCAGCGAGGCCAGCCGTTCGATCTCCGCAGGCAGGTCGCCGGCGGCCAGGACGACCTCGAACCGGAGGCGGTTCCTCCTGGTCTCCTGCGCCACGGCGGGGCCGTCCCACGCGTCCCAGGAGATCTTGGTGCCGCCCCGCGGGGACTGGATCGCGGTCTGCCGGTCCTGGTCCCACACCAGTGGCCAACCCAGCGCTTCGGCCCAGAAGAAGCCGACGTCCCGCGTGCCGTCGCACGTGAGCTCACCGAGGAGGCCGCAGCCGGCGAGGTAGGCGTTCCCCGGTTCGATCACGCAGTACTCGTTGCCCTCGGGATCTGCCAGCACCACGTGCCGTTCGTCCGGAAGCTGTCCGACGTCGAGGTGGTGGGCGCCGAGCCGGAGCGCTCTGTCGACCGTCCGCCGCTGGTCAGCCGGACTCGCGCTGGTGAGGTGGAGGTGCATCCTGTTGCGGCCGACCTTCTCGGCGGGGTTCGGCACGAACCGTAGGCCGAGCTGGGTGTCGGAGCCGGGCAGCAGCGCGCCACCCTGCTCGTCCTCGAGGGCCTCCCGCCCGAGGACACCGGCCCAGAAGCGAGCCAGCCGCGCGGGGTCGTACGCGTCGACAGCGAGGGCCGTCAGTCGGCAGGACATGTTTCGTACGCTAGGCGGGACGCAGCTCTCGGGCAGGCTTTTTCCGGTGCACCTCTCGCGGACGGCATCGAACGGGAGCCGGCGGGACCAGCCCGGCGCGCGCGAGGTAGACGGTGCTGGTGGCGTCCCGGCTCCCAGGCGAGCTCCTCCACGCGCGGACGTCGTCCTGGTTGCTCGGGCATCGGGTCAGCCCAGGCCGGAGCGGTGGACGCCCGGACGCGGGGTCGCGCATCTCGGGGGATACGTACCTGCACCTTCGCGCCGCACGGCCCTGCGTCGCCGCCCGGTCCGCTACCGCCTCGACGGCTGACCGCGCGGGTCCGGGCCGGCCCCGGCCCGGTGGCGTGCCCGTTCCATCCTGGTCCCGATGACGCCCGCGATGGTCGCCGTGACGACCCCGACCAGCTGCACGGCCTGGCCGGCGGCGATCGTGGCCCCGTGGCCACCGGTGAGGTTGTCGAGCCCCGTGGGGCTGACGAGGAAGCCGACGGTGACGAAGAGGCCGAGAGCCGATCCGACCGCGGGTGCCCACGGCGCGCGCGCGAGGGCGACGAACACCGCGCCGAGCAGCAGGATCACGATGCCGGGCGGCACGGCGACGGGGAACTCGACGCCGGCGGCCCACAGGACCGCGATGCCCGCAGCTCCGACTGCGAGCGCGCCCACGGTGACGGCGCGTGCCCGGCTGCCCGTGCGCTGCCGGGGCGGGTGGTGCTCTGCCGACGGGGTCATCTGCATCTCCCTGGGAGTGGTGGCGGGACGGTCATGCGACGTCCCTGGTGCGCACGAGGGTGAGGGTGAGGGCGGCGAAGCCGGCGACGTAGGCGAGCAGCACGATCAGCGCGTGCGTCCCGGACACCACGGGCACGACCCCGGGGGAGTCCACCGGTCCCGGCCCGGCGGTGGGCAGGGCGGCGATGAGCGACCCGGCGTTCGTCCCAGGGAGGAACCTCTGCAGGGCGTCCGCCGCCGGCAGGACGCCCGCGAAGCCGCGGACCAGGTTCTCGACGGCCAGTGACCAGACGAGGCCGAGGCCGATGGCGACGGCGGTGCCCCGGGTGAGCGCTCCGAGCAACGCGCCCGCCAGCGCCCACATCGTCACCACGAGCCAGCCCGCAGCGGCGGACACGAGCAGGTCCTGAGCGCTCGGCCACCCGGCAGCGCGGCTCTCGACCAGCGCGACGGTCAGCGCGCCTGCTGCGTCGAACGCGTAGGAGGCGACGACCAGCGCACCCAGCACCGCGCACAGAGCGACGAGCTTGCCCACGACGACGGCGTTCCGGGACGGTCCAGCGGTCAGCAGGACCTTCATCGTGTCCCACCCGTACTCGCTGCCGGTGCACAGCGCGCCCAGGACCAGGGCCAACGCACCGGCGAACACCGGGTACCCCTGGACGGCGGTGGTGCTCAGGCTCGCCGGCAGCGCCTCGGCCAGCACGGCCTCCGCCGACGGCCCGCCGGTCGCCGGCCCGAAGGTGCCGCCGCGGAAGCTGAGATAGGGCAGGAGGTACCCGAACACCAGCCCGAGCACGATCCACACGGTCGCGAGCACCCAGGTCGCCGGCCGCCGCACCAGCTTGTCGAGCTCCACGGGCACGGGCCCGGTACCCCGGGTGATGGCTCCGACGGCCGCCGCACGCACGTCCGCCCCGGTCATGAGGCGCTCGGGCCGAAGCGCATGACGGCGAGGAAGACGGTCAGGCCCAGCAGGACGAGCGTGACCGGCACGGCCCTGCCCTCCCGACGGCGCACGTGGGTGAGGGTGGCGCCCACCATCACGACGGCGAGGCCCGCAGCGGCGATCGGGGTCAGGACCGGGACGATCCCGGTGGCGGCCGGGAGGACGAGGCCGAGGCCGCCGAGCACCTCGGCGGCGCCGATCGCCTTCACCTGCCCATCGTCCAGGTCCTCCGCCCACGCCATGCCCGAGGCCGTGAGCCTGGCTCTGGGCAGGGCGAGCTTCAGGAGCCCGGAGGCGACGAACACCGCCGCGAGCACGCCGGCGATGATCCACAGGACGACGTCCATCACGGTTCCGATCCGTCTCGACGGTTGCCGGGTGAGGTGCGGGCGGCGGCACGGTCGCCGGTGAGCTCGAGGAAGACGTCCTCGAGCGTGCGGTCAGCGAGGGCCAGCTCGTGCAGCGGCAGCCCCGCCCGGACCATCGCCTCGGCGATCCGCGACGCCAGCACGCGGGCGGAGTCGCGTCGGCACGCGACCTCCAGTGCGCCGTTGCGGGGCGCGACCCGGCCGACCCCGACCAGGGAGGAGAGGACCTCCCGGGCGGCCGCCGGGCGATCGGTGCCGACGCGCAGGGCGACGGCGCCCCGGAGCTCGTCCACGGTGCCTTCACGGAGCAGCCGGCCGTGGTGGACGACTCCCAGGCGGTCGCAGACGTGCTGGACCTCGCCCATGAGGTGGCTGGACAGCATCACCGTGATGCCGTCGTCCCTCAACCGGCGGATGAGCAGCCGCATGTCCGCCATACCCGCGGGGTCGAGCCCGTTGGTGGGCTCGTCGAGGATGACGAGCTCGGGCGCCTTCAGCAGGGCCGCGGCAACGCCGAGGCGCTGCGTCATCCCGAGCGAGTAGCGGTGGACGGGCTCGTCGGCGCGCGTCGCCAGGTCCACCGTCTCGAGCACCTGGTCGATGCGGGACGTCCCGGTCCCGGCGAGCCGGCCGAGCGCCCGGAGGTTGCCGCGTGCCGAGAGGTAGGGGTAGAACGCGGGCGCCTCGACGAGCATGCCGATCCTGCGCAGGGCCGCGGGCGAGCCGGGCACCGCCCCGAGCGTCCGGACCCGGCCCGCGCTGGGCCGGACCAGGCCGAGAACGGCCCGCAGTGCGGTGGTCTTCCCGGCACCGTTGGGCCCGAGGAACCCGTAGACCTCTCCGCGTCGCACCCGCAGGTCGAGACGGTCGACAGCGGTCCGGGAGCCGTATCGCTTCGTCAGCCCGGTCGCTTCCACGACGATGTCATCCACGGTGCGACTGTGACGCCCGCTCGGTGGTCGCGTCGTCGGTCTGTCCACGTAGTGCCTCGTACGTCCAGACGATGACGACACGGCGGCGGCCCGCTCGTACGCTCGAAACGTGAGAGCCATCAGCCTCGCGAAGGTGTGGGACCGCCGGCGGCCGCCTCCCGGCGGGGCCGTGCGCGCGGGGGTGCTCGCGGCCGTCGTGGTCGCAGCGGTCGTCGTCGTCACGCCGCACGTGGCGGCGGTCCAGGACGGCGTGCGGGAGATGGACCCGCTGGGGTGGCTGCTCGCTCTCGCGTCGACGGCGTGCCTGGCGTGGTGGACCCGGTATCCCGTGGCTGTCCTGGCCACGTCGACCTCGGCGCTCGCCGCGTACCTGTGGCTCGGGTACCCCTACGGACCGGCTCAGGCCGGCGTGGTGCTGGCGATGTACGGCGTGGGTCGCCGGGTGCCGCTGGCAGGGTCGTCCGCCGCGTGCGCGGCCTCCGGCGCCGTGATCGCCGCCGCCGTCCTCCCGCGCCTCGCGGCCGACGACGCCGTGGTGCTCGCCGTGCTCGCCGTGGCGGCGTGGACCGGGACGTGGGTCGTCGTGCCGTGGGCGCTCGGTGCGCTGGGTCGGGCGCGTTCCCGGGCGGC
Source organism: Cellulomonas dongxiuzhuiae (assembly GCF_018623035.1). NCBI lineage: Bacteria > Bacillati > Actinomycetota > Actinomycetes > Micrococcales > Cellulomonadaceae > Cellulomonas > Cellulomonas dongxiuzhuiae. The sequence continues at coordinate 3,919,075 of NZ_CP076023.1, read as the reverse complement.
CGACCTCGAGCGCGAGCGGCAGATCACGGCCGCTGTCGACGAGGAGCGGATGCGCCTCGCCCGGGACGTGCACGACGTCGCGGGGCACGGCTTCGCGGTCGTCGCGATGCAGGCAGGGGTTGCCCTGGTCTGCCTGGAGGACGACCCCGGCCAGGCGCGCCTGTCGCTCGAGGCCATCCGGACGGCCAGCACGTCAGGCCTGGCCGAGCTCCGCGCGACCCTGGGCACGTTCCACCGGGCCGGGGAGCCCGGGCCGCCGCAGCGCGCCGGCGCGGACGGCGCGATCGTGCGGCACCCGCCGGCCGACGACATCAGGCCGCTCAGCGTGAGGCTTCGTGACCTCGTCGACGTCATGCGCACGGAGGGTGCCGTCGTCGTCCTGCACGTCGACCCCCGTGTGGACCTGGACGTGGGGACCCCCGGCGGGGCCGGCGCGGTCGCGGCCGTCGTCCACAGGGTCGTGCAGGAGGCGCTCACCAACGTGCTGCGGCACGCCGGGCCGGTACCGGCGACCGTCAGCGTCACGGTCGAGGCCCGGGACACGGTCATCGAGGTCGCCAACCCCGCCCCGGGCGGGCACCGGCCGTCCGGGCGGCCGAGGGACGGTGGCCGCACGGGCACGGGCACGGGCACGGGCGCGGGTACGGGCGCGGGCGGCACCGGCATCCACGGGATGCGGCATCGGGTGGAGGAGCTCGGGGGTGAGCTGCACGCAGGGCCCACCGTGGACGGTGGGTTTGCCGTGACGGCACGCGTGCCTCGGGAGTCCGGGCGGCGCAGCGCTCCCGTGGGCCGGCCGTGATCCGGGTCGGCATCGCGGACGACGAGGCCCTGGCGAGGATGGCCATGCGGGTCCTGGTCGAGCGGGAGCCGGACCTCTGCTGCGTCGGGGAGGCCGCGAACGGCAGCACCGCCCTCGAGCTGGCGCGCGCGGGCCGTCTCGACGTCCTCCTGCTCGACGTCCGGATGCCCGGGCTGTCCGGTCTGGACGTGCTGCGGGCGGTCCGGTCCGACACGGCTCTCGACGCGACGGAGGTCGTCGTCATCACGACGTTCGAGCTCGACGAGTACATCGTGGAGGCGCTGCAGGCCGGCGCCGGCGGGTTCCTCGTCAAGGAGCAGGTTCCCGCGGAGCTCGTCGACGCCATCCGAGCGGTGCACGCCGGCCACGCGCTGCTGTCGCCGTCCGTGACCCGTCGCGTCGTCGAGATCTTCGGGCGGCACGTCGCACCGGCGAGCCACCCGGTCGCCGTCGCGACGCTCACCGACCGCGAGCGGGAGATCGTCAGCTGGGTGGCGACGGGACGCTCGAACGACGAGATCGCGCAGGAGCTGTTCCTCAGCCCCGCGACGGTCCGCACGCACGTCGGCCGGGCGCTCGTGAAGCTCGGCGCGCGGGACCGCTCGCAGCTGGTCGTCTTCGCGGTCCGCGCCGGCCTCGGCGTGCCACCGACCTAGGGACCGTGCGGTACGTGGTGGACGGGTAGGCCCCTGGTCAGGAGCCAGCCATGTCACAGCGGGCTACCCAGGGCCTGTGCCGGGCGCGATCTCGCTCGTGGTCGCTGCCCAGCCGGCCAGCATCCGGAGGGCGTCCTGGTCGGGAGAGCCCGCGGGGCAGGTGAAGGTGACGAGGTTGAGGCCGGGGTCGGCGGGCAGGTCCAGGACCTCGAAGTCGAGGTGGAGCTCGCCGACGACGGGGTGGCGGACGTGCTTGCGCCCGGTGCGGTGCAGGCGGACGTCGTGCGCGGCCCAACGGGTACGGAACGGTGGGCTCTGCGTGCTGAGCTCGCCGACCAGGTCGGTCAGGGCCCCGTCGTAGGGGTCACGGCCGGCCTCGGTGCGCAGCTCGGAGACGGGGTCGTCGGCGGCGCGTTCCCAGTCGATCCAGAAGTCGCGCGCGGTCGTCGAGGAACGTGAACCGTGCGTGGTTCGCACGGCCTCCGGCCGGGCGGGGTGTGGCGTACACCGGCGAGAACAGCGCACGGCCCAGGCTGTTCGCCGCGCCTACGTCGTCAGCAGACGCGTCTGATCACGTCGAGAGGAATCGCGGACGCACGTGCACGTCGCCGCGCCTACCGGATGTGGCCGATGCCGACCTTGGCGCGCCGCAGCTGGTACCTCCACGGTGCCAGCCGCGACGCGTCCAGCGTGAGGCCGGCGTCGGTGGCGATCCACTCGACGACCTCGTCGGTCGTCCGGTGGTCGGTGTGGACGTGCGTGGCGTAGCGCTCCTGGGCGAGTGCGGCGACGCAGCGCGGGATCTGCTGCACCGCCCACGTCTCGCGGCGCAGGCCGGAGCGCACGAACGCGATGCGGGTGCTCAGTCGCTTGAGCAGCATCTCCGGGCTCGCGATGAGGGCGTAGTGGCGGACGTCCACCCCGCGGGAGATCAGCCCCCCCGACGATCTCGTCGAAGTAGTCGTCACGCACGATCGTCATCGGCACGAGCACCGGGCCGGCGTGGGCGGCCTCGGCCTGCTGGAGGATGTCGACGACGGCCGAACGCCACGGGGTGAGGTCCTGGAAGTCGTGGCGCGCTGCGGGCGGGAGCGTCCGCTGAAGGGCGAAGCCGAGGAGCTCGGGGTCGGCGACGTGCGCGTCGACCAGCCGACGCCGGAGCTCGAACGCGGTCTGGGTCTTCCCTGCGCCGAATGCACCGTTGATCCAGATGAGCACGTCTGGAGCCTAGATGAGCCCGCGCCGCCGTCGGCTCCGCGCGCTCCGGGAGCACGAGGGCGTACTACGTGCCGGCATCGCCATCCGGCCACAGCCCGATCAGACTGCTGAAGCGTTCCACGACGGCCGCCACGATCCCGTCGGAGTCGAGCGCGTGCTCGACCTCCTGACGTGAAGGAGCCTGCCCTTCGAGGGCCCACCGGTGCAGCGAGCCGAGGCGGCCGGAGAGCTCGGGCTCGATCTCGCTCCACCGTCGGACGGCGAGTGAACGGTCCGTCGTCCAGGTGCGGTCGTGGACGCTCACCAGACCGGCGACGGCCAGCAGCGTCTTGCGGCCCACCCGGACGCCGAGCCGGTCCGCGTGCTCCGTCCCGGAGCTCACGCTCTGCCGCCACCGCCGGAGGTGGTGACTGAGGTCGCCGTTGAGCCCGCGAGCAGCGCGAGCGTCAGCGGGATACCTCGGAAGGGCGGCGGCGGGGTCGGGGCCGGCGAGGTGGACGCAGTAGTGGCGGAGGAAGACCTGCAGGCCGTAGGCCGCGTCGGTGTCGCCCGCGAGCTCGCCGCTCGCGGCGGCAGCGACCTCCACACCTCGGCACCTGTCGGCGTAGCGGGTCGAGAGACGCTGCGCGACGGTCCCCGCGTCGGCGAGGTCGATCGACAGCAGGTCCATGTCCGACGACCCGGGACGCGCGGTGCCGGTGGCGACGGAGCCGTAGAGGTACAGGGACGCGCCGGACCCGCCGACGGACGCGACGGCATCCCTCAGGACGTCCTCGAAGTCGGGCGGCACGCGGTCGCGGCGCGCGCCCGTCCGGATGGTGCCGTCGGCTGCCACACCCTCGACGGGGTCGCTCACCGTGAACCCTCGACTGCGGGCCGGCTCGTCACGATGCCGGCCTCCACGAGCGCCGCTCGAAGTCGAGGGACGTCCGTGAAGCGGTGAGTGACGATCCCGAGGTCGGCCGCTGCCGTGAGGTTCCTGGGCGTGTCGTCGATGAAGAACACCTCGTGGGCACGGAGCCCCAGGGCCCCGAGCACGTGGTGGAAGGCGGCGTGGTCCGGTTTGGCGTAGCCGATCTCGGCGGAGTTGAAGACCGTGCCGAAGCCCGGCGGGAAGTCGAGCGCACGCAGCTCGGCTCGGACGGTGTCGGTGCCGTTGGTCAGAACCGCCGTCGTCAGGCCGAGCGCACGGATCTCGGTCGCCAGCGGCACCACCTCGTCGTCGATGTGCGACGGAGTGGTGCCCCACGCGCGAGCGGCGACGTGGTTCTGGACGTGCTCGCCGATGCGCCTCACCCACTCCGCTCGGGTGATGCGGCCGGTGGTGACCTCCGTGAGGTGAGGTTCCGAGAACGCGAACGCCGCGATGGATCCCGCCGCGAGGCAGTGGGAGGCCTCGATCTTGCCGACGGCACGCTCGTCGAAGTGCCGGACGACACCGTCCAGGTCGAACAGCACGACCTTGATCATGCGACGACCGTATGACCCATGCCAGAAGTCTCCCCATGGCCTCGCAGATGAACCGTCATGTCCCGCTCAGTGGCATCGCGGGCAGCCGCTGTCCCGGTACGGGCGGACGTGAAGCGATCGACTCATCTGTGGCCTCCTCGTCGTCTCCGGGTATGTGTCGCGACGTCGTCCGATCTTGCGGAGCGCGCGCTCGTCGACACCGACGAGCGGCGTACCGGGGTGCCTCGCAGGCAGACCCACCGACCGCGAGGTGCGGACCGTCAGGTGAGCGCGAGTTTCATCCACGTCGTGTAGGCGATCCAGGCCAGGGCAACCACGCCGCCCACGACGAACCGGGTGCGGCGCCCGGCCCACGGGACGAGGGCGAAGACGCTTCCGCTCATCGCTGCGGCGCCGAGACCGATGCCCTTCGGCATCGGGGGGCGCGATGGACGGGCGCGTGGTCGACATCTCGGACGAGGCACCGCTCCCCGTGCACGAGATGGCGGCGATCGGCGGCGCCACCTACCCGCCCTCGCCGGAGCCGCTGGACAACCCGTGGCAGGGGCAGGTGGACCTGTCGCTGGCGCGCAGCCTCGGCTTCCGGCCCAGGGTGGCGATCGTGCCCCAGGCTCGACGCGAGGGCCGGCTCTGACGACGGGGGCGCCGCCTTCACCGCCGAGTCCGCGTCGCACGTGTCGGTGTACCAGCTCCTCGAGGGGGGAGCGCACGCAGTCGCGCACCGGATGGCCGCCCTGACCGGGACGTGGGTGGAGCAGGCGCGACGCGCTGATCGGAGCGACGCGCGGGGCAGCGCCCGTGGCGTGCTCGGGGCGGGCGGGCTTCCCGCCCGTCGGTACCGTGAGCCGATGGTCCACGACGAGGTCCCGCTCCCGCCCGTGCCCGAGCCGCCGCCGTTCGAGCGCGGCGCACCCGTCGTGCTGCGCAGCGTGCGGGACCACGGCCGTCCGCACGGGGTCGCCGTCGGCTACGCCGTCGCCGGCACGGTCGTGCGCGACGACGACGACGTCATGGTCGTGTCGACCTGGCCCGGCTCGGGGGTGCGCATGCGCGCGGGCGTCGGTGCGGGGCCGAACAGCCGGACCGTCCTGCCGGCGGCGTGGGACGGCACGTACGCCGAGCGTGCCTGGCAGGGGGACACGGTGGTGCGCGTGCACCGGCGCGGTGACCGGTGGTCCGTGTGGCGGTGGCACGACGGCGAGCGCTGGACGGACCGCTGGTACGGCAACCTCGAGTCGCCGTGGCGCCGGTCCACCCTCGGCTTCGACACGCAGGACTGGGCTCTCGACGTGGTCGCTGCCGGCAACCCCCGCGGCGGCCCGTGGACGGTGGGTCTCAAGGACGAGGACGAGCTCGCGTGGATGGTCGACCAGGGCTACGTCACCGACGAGCGCGCCCGGCACGTCCGTGTGGTCGGCGCCCGGTTGCTGCAGCACGCGCGGGACGCGGGCTGGCCGTTCGGCGCCGACTGGGACGCGTGGCTGCCCGACGCGCGATGGGGGGCGGTTCCCCTGCCGGACGGCTGGCAACAGCTACCAGGCGCGGAGTAGGCGACAGGCTCACTCCGCGAGCACCGCGCGCACCCGCTCCGTGTCGGCGGTCGTCCACCCGTCGGGCGGCACGACGCCCGCCCACCCGTCGAGGACCAGCCCGTCGTAGTTGTGCCCGTGCCCGTCGGGCACCGACTTCGCGTTGAGCAGGTCGAACGTCAGCTGCCAGAACGTCACCACGGGGAACCAGCGCATCGTCGGGCGGTCGGTGCCGACGGGCTGCTCGCGCAGCCGGTCGGGCGCGGACAGCAGCACGTCGGGGCTCCACCACACGACCGGGTCGTCGGCTTGCTGCAGGTACAGGGCCCGCGGCGGCTCCCACGGCGTCGTCGGCGTGGTGATCTGCGCGGCGTCGCCGGCGAAGCGAACGAACAGGCCGCTCGCGTAGACGGGCGCCACGGCAGGTGTCCCGGGGTCCCGTCGCTCGACCAGGGCGTGCCAGACGGGGTTCGCGTCCGGCGGCCCGACCCACAGCACCCCGTCGGTGCGGGCGCGGATGTCCGCCAGGGAGGGGAACGCCGTCTCGCTGCCGTACGAGCCGAGGCTCTCACCGTAGGCGAGCAGCTGTGGGCGCTCGTCCGCGGGCAGCCGGGCGAGGTGCGCCTCGACGGCCGTGGCCAGGGCCTGCGACTCCTCGCTGACCCGGGCGCGGTCGAAGAGGAAGGACAGCCAGCTCGGCAGGTACGAGTACTGGGTGGCGACCGCCGCGGTGTCCCCGGCGTACATCAGCTCGAGGGACTCGACCGCGGAGTTGTTGGCCCACCCGCTGCCCGTCGTGGTCACGAGCAGCAGCACCTGCCGCTCGAAAGCGCCGGTGCGGTCGAGCTCCCGGACCGCCAGGTCCGCGCGCTCGCGGGCCGTGTCGGCGTTCTCGATGCCGACGTACACGCGGACGGGCGTCATCGGTGCGGCGTCCGGCGCGGCCGTCCGCAGCTCGTCGGTGCCCGGACCCTCGGCGACGAAGCGGCGACCCTCGCGACCGAGCGACCCCCAGTCCACGAGCGACCCCGGCGCACCGGAGCGCTCGGCCGCCGACGGGCGCGTGACCCCCGGGTGGTCACGGTCGTTGCGTGCGGCGAACGCGACGTCCGCCGCACCGAGCGCGCGTTGCAGCAGGACGTCGTTGACGATCACGACCCCGCCGAGCACGAGCACCGTCGCGACCACGGACGCCACCGCGTGCGGCCACCGCAGCCGCCGCTCCAGGAGCGCGTCGATACGGCGGCTCGCCCACCACACCCCGCGTGCCGCCAGGACGAACGCGGCCGCGATGAGCACGAGCAGCGGCCCGGCCCGCAGCCAGTCGAGGGTCGAGGGCGGTGGCATCCCGACGGCCGCCGTCATCGCCCTCTGCCACCGGGCGCCCACCACGAGCATGACGACCACGGCCACGGCCGCGACGAGGCCGAGGGCCGTCAGCAGGTGGGGCGCGAGCCTCGGCGGCACCCGCCCGCGTGCCGCGGAGACGAGCCGCCGCCACGCGGGCACGAACCGCAGGACCCGAGCGAGCACGACGCCGACCCCGTACCCCAGCGCCCCGGAGATCCCTGACACGAGCCCCTGGTAGAGCCAGTCGCGCGGCAGCAGGGACGGCGTCATCGCGACCACCGCGAACAGCGTCCCCATCGCGAGCCCTGCCGGGTGCGGCGGCCGGGGATGTCGTCGTCGCCGCCGCGGGTCCGGGCCGGCCCGGTGCCGGTCGCCCGTCGGGACGACCTCCGGCGCCGCCCCGGTGGCCCCGGACAGGGGCACGGTCTCGCCCGGACGCTGCGCCATACGCGCCTCCCCCGGGGCGGTGACGTCACGCCCCGGACGGGGGAGTGCACGCCGTCACCCGAGCATCGCACCGGGCCGGACGGCCCGCCAGCAGCGCGTCGTCGGGTCCTCCCGCGATGATGTTCCCCGGGGCGGACGACCCCGACTGGGACGAGGACATGGCCCTGGTCGACGGCGTCCCGACCAATCCGTTCGAGCGCGGCACCCACCGGTGAGGCTGATCCTCGACACGAACGTCCTGGTCGACGGGCTGGTGCCGACCGGCAGCGGCGATGAAGCCGCGATCAGCATGGCGACGCTGGCCGAGCTGCGCTTCGGCGTCCTGTTCGCGCGCACGCCGGAGAGCAGGGCGGCCCGGATGCGGGTGCTGTCGAGTGCGGAGAGCGCGCTGGCGGCCCTGCCGATCGATGACGCGGTCGCGTCGTCCTACGCCCTGCTGGCGACGAAGACCGTCGCGGCCGGGCGCCAGCCGCGTGCCCGAGCGTTCGACCTGCTGATCGCCGCGACCGCCCACGCACACGGCGCCGTGCTGGTCACGAGGAACGTCGCAGACTTCGCGGGCTTCGGCGACGGCCTGGAGGTCCGCGCGCCGTAGCAGCGGGTCGGGCCGGCGCGGCACCGTGGCGATCCGCCACGGTGCCGCGCGCTCCCACCTCGAGGGGGTCAGGCGGTCACCAGCGACGACCAGACCTCGTTGGGGCTGTTGGTGCAGGCGCCCCAGGTGAGCGTCGCCGTGCGGAAGTCCTCGATGCAGCCGATGCCCCAGTCGAGCTGGTGGATGCGGCCGTCGCTGGTCTGTCCCCAGCGCACCAGCAGGCCGCTGTCGCAGGCCGTGACGAAGATCCCCGAGGAGCTTCCGGTGGCCAGGCACCGGCCGTCCGGGGTGCGGATGGTCTGGTCGGCGGCTGAGTAGACCCAGCGCTGCGTGGCAGAGCCGTTGCACTTCGTGGTGAACGCAGCCACGGGCCGCTCGGGGTGCTCCCGGCGGTCGACGCACAGCCCGGTGTCCTTGTTGCGCAGCTCGCCGCCGGGGGCGGCGGCCTGTGCCGGTTGCGCCGCGCCGAACAGGCTCAGGGCCAGCAGGGCGGATGCCGCCAGGGTCGAGATGATCTTTCGCACCATCGTCGGGCTCCTTCTCGCGAGGCTGAGATCGGGCGGTCGCGCCGACGCCTGACGACGTCGGCGGTGACGTCGATCTGTGGAGATAGTGGAACTTTGCACTACCTACTGTGCTCGTCGAGATTCAAGGTCCTCTGAGAATCAGGCCCGGACTCAGTCACCCGTCGACCGCCGCCGTGCGCTCGCGGCGAACCGGGCGGCGAAGGTGCGCACGGCCTCGTCGACCACCGGGCGGTGCGTGCGGCGCTCACCTCCCAGCCCGGCACGAGGAGGCTCGGCCAGAATGTGTGGTGGGAGATCGTGCCCAGGAGCTGGGTGGCGGCGAGGTCAGCCGACCTCGACGGTGAGCTCGTTGGACCGCCGCCCACCGGGCGCCCACTGCACGGCGTGCGTGCCCGGCTCGTCGAAGACGTACTCCGTCACGTCGTGGTGCGCGTCCACGCCGGGTCCGGGCGGCACCCGGCCGTCGTACGACGCCGGCTCGAGCGCGTCCTGGCCCTGCGGCACAGGGTCGGTCGCCGGTGCGCCGTCGACGAGCTCCCCGAGGACCTCCTTGGGTCCCATCACGACCACCCGGTATCAGCCAGTGAGGAGCATCACTTGAACATGTTCAACAGGGCCACTAGCGTCCTTCTTGTTGAACACGTTCAACTGGCCGGGAACCCTCGGCTGACGTCCGGCCCGAGGAGCGATCCGATGAACCCGACCGTCCTGACCTACCTCGTCTACATCGCGGCCAGCGTCGCGCTGACCATCTGGGTCGCCAGGACCCTCACGCGCAACGGGGACGTCTTCCTCGTCGACGTCTTCCACGGCGACGAGAAGATCGCCGCGGCGACCAACCGCCTCCTGGTCGTGGGGTTCTACCTCGTGAACCTCGGCTTCGTCGCCCTCAACCTCCAGGTGAGCGAGCCCGTCCTGTCGACCCAGCAGGCGATCGAGGCGCTGGCCTCCAAGCTCGGCGCGGTGGCGCTGCTGCTCGGCATCTTCCACCTCGTCAACGTCTTCGTCCTGAGCCAGGTGCGCCGACGTCGCACGGCGCCGGCCCAGCCGCAGGGTCCCTACGCCGTGGCAGGGCAGCACCAACGGCCGTGGACCGGCCCGTCGTACGGCGCCCCGACCCCGCCGCAGGGCTGAGACTGCCACCGCAGGAGCCGGGCGCGACGGGTGACCGCCGGGCGGTCGCGGGTCACCGCCATCGGCCGAGGCCGTCGACGACGGCCGCGATGACGTCCTCGTCGGTGGTGCCGCGCTCGATGGTGGCCCGGTAGTAGAGGGGTCCGATCGCCAGGGCGGCGGCGTCGCGGGGAGCGGCGTGCAGGTCGACCTCGCCACGCGCCCGGGCGGCCTCGAGGGCGTCGGCCAGCCGGCCGGCGAGCAGGGCGGCCAAGCGGGCCCGACGGGCGTCCACGTCGTCCTCCCACAGGGCGGTGCCCGCCAGGGTGGTCGCGACCACGCGGACGTCGTGGTGGTCGAGCTCGCGGGCGAGCGTCGTCAGCTCACGGACCAGCCAGTCGCGCGTGGGGGTGGCGGGTGCGTCGAAGAACGGCATCGGCACGGTGGCCATCGCCGCGGCCAGGAGCTGGTCGGTGCGTGGCCAGTGGCGGTAGACGGTGGCGCGCGCGATGCCCGCCTGCTCGGCGACCCGTGCGTGGGTGACGGCGCCGGGTCCGTGGGTGAGCAGCACCTCGCGGGCGGCGGTGACGATCGCCTCGCGGCTGCGCAGGAACCGGGGGTCGTCGTCGCGGGGGGCCATTCCCGGAGTCTATGAGACATCTTGACTCAGAGCGCCCCGGGTGCCACCTTCCTCCTATGAGACAACCTGTCACACAGCAGCGGGTTCTCGTCCTGGGAGCGACCGGGGCCACGGGACGTCTGGTGGTGTCGACGGCCCTGCGGCGCGGCCACCACGTCACCGCCCTCGTGCGACGTCCGGGGTCCTTCGCCCCGGCGCGCAGGCTGCGCGAGGTGCAGTGGCACGACGTGCGCGACGTCGCGACCCTGTCGGCGGCCCTGACCGGCGTCGACGCCGTGGTCAGCGCCCTGGGCGGAGCCGCGAGGGGACCGACGTCCGTCTGCACCGACGCCATGTCGGTCACCGTCCCCGTGATGCAGCGCGCGGGCGTCGCGCGACTCGTCGTGGTCAGCGCCCACGGCGTCGCCGAGAGCCGCGACCGGTCGCCGTACGCGCTCGCGGTGTGGGCAGGGGTGGGGGACAGGATGCGTGACAAGGAGCGGATGGAGCCCGTCGTCACCTCCTCGCGGCTGCGCTGGACCGTCGCGCGTCCGCCGCGACTCACGGACGCACCCGCGACAGGGACGTACCGGGTCGGGGCCGACCTGCCGGTGCACCTGTGGACGTCCGTCGGACGCGCGGACCTCGCCGACTTCCTCGTCCGTGAGGTCGAGGACCCGCGTCACGTGCACGCGTATCCCCGGATCGCCCGGTGAACGCCCGCCGCTCCCACGTCGCCCGCCCGGTCGTCGACCTCGCCGGGCGGGTGGCCGTCGTCACCGGGGCCGGCGGGGGGATGGGACGGGTCCTGGTCGAGGACCTGACGCGCGCCGGCGCGCACGTGGTGGCCGTGGCCCGGGACGCGCCGCGCACCGAGCGCCTGCTGCGCGAGACCGTCGGCGACCACGGCCGGTTCGAGGTCGTCGAGGCCGACCTGTCCCTGCGCCACGGTGTGGTCGACGCCGCCACGGCGATCGGCCGCCGCCACCCGCACGTGCACGTGCTCGTCAACAACGCCGGTGCGCACTTCCCCGACCGCGGCCTGACTCCCGACGGCGTCGAGAGGCACGTCGCCGTGGACTACCTGGCCGCCTTCGGGCTCACCCACCTGCTGCGCGAGAACCTCGTCGCCGCGCGCGGGCGGGTCGTCCACGTCGCGTCCGACAGCCTCAACGACACCCGGCAGGTCAAGCTCCTCGGACGCGCCCGCCCGGCCGACCTCGACCCCGCGCAGCTCGACGACCTCACCCGCGTCAACCCCGCCGACGGCTTCGTCGCCTTCGAGGCGTACGCGCGCGCCAAGCTGCTCACCGTCACGAGCGGCTACCACCTCGCACGCCTCCTGCGGCCGCACGGGGTCACCGTGAACTCGGTGCACCCGGGCATCGTGGCCACCGGCATCGTCGACGACCTCGTCCCGGCGGCCCTGCGTCCGCTCGGCTGGCTCATCCGCAGCGGCATGCGGACGCCCCGTGACGGCGCCTCCGCCGCGTTGCGCCTGGCCACGGACCCCGCGCTGGCCGGGGTCACCGGGCGCTACTACCGCCGGGAGGTGGTGGCGACGACGCCCGCCGTCTCCCACGACCCGGCGGTGCAGCAGCGGCTGCACGAGGTGAGCGTCAGGTGGTTCGCCGGGTGAGCCCTGCCCGGGCACCCGCCCTGCGACGCATCAGGCCGAGCACACCGAGCGCGACCAGCACGCCCAGCACGCCCAGCGCGAGGGGCCGGAGGGTCAGCGCCCACGGCCAGGACGGACCGTCGAGCGGCAGGCCGTCGACGGGGTACTCGAGGACCTTCGCCGTCCACCGCGCGGTGGCCACGTCGGTCGTCCGTGCCAGGTCCTGGAGCACGGCGGCGTACGCGAAGCCGGGTCGCTCGTGGGGGTGCACGGCGTCGATGCCGGGGACGGTGCGGTGCCCGGTCGTACCCGGGACGACGAGCCGGTCGAGCCCGGCCACCGACGCGGTGCGCGGCACGAACGTCAGCCCGTGACGCGACCTCACCGGCCGGTCGCCCACGGCGACCGTGTCCACGGCCAGCGACTGCGCGTACGTGTCGAACACCGAGGCGAGCTCGAGCTCGCCCACCCCGTCCGTGAGCTGGACGCCGATGCGCGGCCGGTCCCAGCCGAAGGCGCTGTGGAGGGCGACGACCGCGTCGGACGGTGCGAGCCGCGTCCGCGCCATCCGCGGCGGGCCGCTCGACGCGTCGTACGACCAGCCGATCGCCCGTGCGGCCTGCACCGCGGCGTCCTCTCCGACCCGCCGCTGCACGGCGTGCAGGGTGCCGTCGATCCCCGACAGGACGCCGGCCGTGCTGATGACGGCCCCGTCGTCCACGTACCGGGTCCCGGCGACCCAGTCGACGGCGGGGTAGGTGCCGGCCCACCCGTCGAGGCGCAGCCAGTGGGCGGTGGCGCGGTGGCCGTCGAGCAGCCCCGCCGAGGCGACCACGGCGCCCCCGTTGCAGACGCTGAGGATGACGGCGCCACCGTTCGCCTGGGTGGTGAGCCACGCGGTGACGGGCTTGGTCGTGGGCCGGCCGACGTCGGGCATCGCGGGCACGACCACGAGGTCCGCCGGCCCACCCAGCAGGTCCTCGAGCCCGCCGAACGTGAGGTCCGGGACGAGATCGAGCCCACCGGTGAGCGGCACCGGGTGGCTCCCGGGCGCGACGGTGTAGACGTTGAACGCACCCGTGCCGGCGAGGATCTCGTACGGGGCCAGGGCGTCGGACGCGACCGCACCCTCGTCCCCCACCACCACGGCCACGGTCGGTCGTGACGGGTCGTACGCTGCCGGCGCCGGGGTGGGGGACACGTCGTCGGTCCGCGGGGCGTTGAGGCCGGTGACGGCGCCGACGGCCGTCGGGCCGCCGAGCGCGGCGGGGAGCGCCAGCGCGGCGAGCACGAGCAGGACGACCTTGAGGAACACGCGCACCGGGCTCACCACCCGTACTCGTGGCGACGCCGCAGCATCACGGCGACCATCGCTGCCAGCATCAGCACGTGCCCGGCCGTCATCAGCTGCATGGCGGTCACAGCCCCGGCCCGGCTGAACGGCAGCAGCACCAGGAAGGGCAGGTACATCGCGGCGGCCATCTCGGCGATGGACGCCACCCCGTGCCCCCTGACCCGCATCCACACCGCCATGCCGATCGACATGTTCGTCGCCATCACCAGCACCTGCGCGGTGGTGCTCTCGCGCAGGCCTGGCCAGGCGAACGACCAGACGGGCTCCAGCAGGACCATGCCCGCCACCATCGCGGCCACCATCTCCACCGCGTGCCGCGTGAACCGCCGCGCCGGGTGGCGGGCGATGCCGTGCTCTTCGTGGTTCATCTCGACTCCTCGTGGATCCGACGTGCGGACACACGACAGCGTCGGCCGACCGCACGGCCGCGTCAGGTGCCGATCGTCACGCCGCGGGTCACCCTCCGGGAGTGACCCTGACGACCCCGAGGTCAGAGGATGCCGAGGTCCCGTGCCCGCAGGGCCGCCTGCGTGCGGTCGCGCACCTCGAGCTTCGACAGCACGCTGCTGACGAGGTTCTTCACGGTCCCCTCGGCGAGGTACAGGGCGCCGGCGATCTCGCGGTTGCTGCGCCCGTCGGCCAGCAGCCGCACCAGCGCGACCTCCCGCTCGGAGAGCGGGTGCGTCGACGGCGCCGTGTCCGCCGGGATCCGCACCACCCGCGCGACGACCTTGGCCACCACCGACGGCTGGAGCACGGTCTCCCCGCGAGCGGCGGCGACGAGTGCCTCGACCAGCCGCGCCGAGCTCACGTCCTTGAGGAGGTAGCCGACCGCACCGGCCCGCAGCGCGGCGAGGACGTCTTCGTCGTCGTCGAACGTCGTCAGCGCGATCACCCGGACGTCGGGCTGCGTGGCACGGAGCCGGGCCGTGGCGGCGATGCCGTCGAGCACCGGCATCCGCAGGTCCATGAGGACCACGTCGGGTCGCGCCGCGGCGCTCGCGCGGACCGCCTCCTCCCCGTTCGCCGCCTCACCGACGACCTCGATCCCCGGCTGCACCTCGAGCAGGGTCGTGAGCGCCTCGCGGAAGAGGGCCTGGTCGTCGGCGAGCAGCACACGGACCGTCACCCGGGCACCTCGACGACGAGGGCGGTGACGCCGTCGGTCGGGGTCGAGCCCAGGGACAGGCGACCTCCGACGCCGGCCATGCGCTCGCGGAGCCCGGCGAGCCCGAAACCGTCCGCCGGCTCCTGCGCGAGGCCGCGACCGTCGTCGCGCACCTCGAGCCGGACGTGGTCGTCGTCGCGGAAGTCGAGCACGACCGCGGTACGTGTGGCGGCCGCGTGCTTCCTGACGTTCGTCAGGCCCTCCTGGGCCGCACGGAAGAGGGACTCGTCCACGTCGGCGCGCAGCGGACGGGCCCTGCCCCGGACGTCCACCTCGGTCGGGACGCCGGCCTCCGTCGCCTCGGCGGCGAGCGTGCGCAACGCGTCCGCGAGGACGGGACGGTGCTCGCGCAGCGCGGCCACCGACCGCCTGACCTCGGCGAGGGCCTGCTCCGACTGGTCCTGCGCCTTGGCCAGCATGGCGTCGAGGCGATCGGGGTCTGCCGTGGGGATGACGGCGCGGGCCGCTTCGAGCAGCATGCGCACGACCGTCAGGTGGTGGCCGACACCGTCGTGGATGTCGCGCGCCAGGCGGTTGCGTTCCTGGGTCGTGGCGAGCTGCTCGGCCTGCGCGGCGTACCCCCGCAAGCGCTCGTGCGCGGCCGCGAGCTCGGCCCTGGCCCTCTGCTCCCGCACCAGCAGCTCGGTCACGATCACCGTGAACGTGCTGACCGCCAGGGTGCTCAGAGCCTCCCCGAGCACGCGCGGCCACTGCATGCCGAGGTGGACGAGCGGGACGACGGCGGCCACGGCGACCGCGGCCGGCAGCGGCAGCAGCAGGACCGCCTGCGCGACCAGGACGACCAGGAGCAGGACGGCGCCCACCGCGGCACCGGACAGGGAGAAGACCGCGAAGCCGAGCGCCAGCTGCACGGCGGCGTACCCGGCCCCCCACCAGGCGGGACGCCCCTCGACGAAGCGGAACCCGACGATGGCGAGCGCACAGTACGCGAGACCCACCAGCAGCGTCGGCAGGAGCTCCGCGGAGCTCGCGGACCCGAGCGGCAGCGTCAGGTAGGCGACCACGGTGAGCACGGCGAGCGCCCGTTTCACCCGATTCACTGTGCAGCACGGGGTGTCGCCGGTCAATGACGCGGCGAGGGTGCGCAGCCCGCCCGGTCAGACGGCGACCGCGTCACCAGCGCCGTGAGCGTGGCCTCGGCCTCGGGCGTGAGCCTGCTCACCGCGAACGACGTCGGCCAGGCACCGGCGTCGTCGTCGAGGTCCGCCTCGGTGGTGAACCCGAACGTCGAGTACCGCTCCTTGTCGACGTCGCCGCGGGAGTCCGGGCTCGCGGACCTGCTGCCGTCCCTGCCCGGCACCGTCTGGGTCGGCGTGAGCGCCGGCAGCATGGTGATGACACTGCGGATCGGGGAGTGGTTCGTCGAGTGGCCGCCCGCGCCGGACGACCGGACCCTGGGCGTCGTCGACTTCTCGGTCTTCCCGCACCGGTCGGCAGGGTGCGGGCGTGCCCGCGGTGGCCCGCGGCCTCACACCAGGGGGAACGTCACCCCCGTGAGCTCCTCGGACACCGTCCACAGTCGCTCCTGGACTGCCTCGTCGTGGGACTCCAGGCTGGAGGCGACGAGCGTCGGGTGGCCGCTGATCTGCCGCCGCCCGTCCGGGCCGTAGTACTGGCCCCCCTCGACGTGCGGGTCCGTGGCGGCGCGCAGGGTGGGCAGGGCGCCCATCGCGGCGTCCTGGAGGAAGGGCGCCGCGATGCGGTCGACGAGCAGCCGCATCGCCACGGGCGCGCTGCGCAGCAGCTCCGTCCGGGACACCCCGGGGTGGGCCGCGACCGCCACGGTGGTGCCGAGCGGTGCGAGCCGGCGCTGCAGGGCGTACGTGAACATGAGGTTCGCGAGCTTCGACTGCCCGTAGGCGCCGACGCGGCTGTACGACCGCTCCCACTGCAGGTCGTCGAAGTGGATGGCGGCGCGCAGGCGGTGGGCGGTGCTGGCGACCGTCACCACGCGTGAGCCGGGGGTGGGCAGCAGGCGGTCGAGCAGCAGGCCGGTGAGCGCGAAGTGGCCGAGGTGGTTGGTGCCCAGCTGCAGCTCGAAGCCGTCGGCGGTGGTCTGCCGCGGGGTGTACATGACGCCCGCGTTGTTGATCAGCAGGTCGAGGCGCGGGTGCGCGGCGCGCAGGTCGGCCGCGGCCGACCGGACCGACGCGAGCGACGTCAGGTCGAGGGCCTGGACGCTGACGTCGCCCGTCATGCGGGCGGCCGCCTGCTTGCCCTTCTCCACGTCGCGGACGGCCAGGACCACCGTCGCGCCGCGCTGGGCGAGCACGCGGGCCGTCTCGTAGCCCAGGCCGGAGGTGGCGCCGGTGACGACGGCCACGCGGCCGCTCTGGTCGGGGACGTGCTCGTGGGTCCAGCGCTCGTTCATGGGAGGCTCCTCAATGTACCACCGGTCTCTTACGACGAACGTAAGCGACCGCCGGTCTGCTAGTCAAGAGACCGGCGGTCCGCAAGTTAGGCTCGTGCCGTGACGTTCCAGCGTGCGCGAAGCGAGGAGCAGCGGCAGATCCGGCGCTGCGCGATCCTCGACACCGCCGCGGCCATGCTCGATGAGATGCCCGTGGCCGACGTCAGCCTGAACGAGCTCAGCCGCCGCGTCGGCCTGGCCAAGTCCAACGTGCTGCGCTACTTCGAGTCCCGCGAGGCCGTCCTGCTCGAGCTGCTCGACGACAGGCTGGGGGTCTGGCTCGCCGACCTGGAGGGGGAGCTGGCGGAGGGCGTCGAGGTCGACGCGCCGCCCGAGGCGCGCGCGACCCTGCTCGCCGACGTGCTCAGCCGCTCGCTCGCCGCCCGTCCCGTGCTGTGCGACCTCTTCGGCGCCCAGGGCGGCGTCCTCGAGCACAACGTCTCCGTCGAGGTGGTCAAGCGGCACAAGCGCGCCTCCCTCGCGCACCTGGGGACGATGGCCGGGCTCCTGCGGCGCGTCGTCCCCGAGCTCGGCGACGACGCGGTCCGGTTCGGCCTGCTCACGCTCGTCACGGCGGGCGCGGTCTCGTCATACGTCCCGCCGCCCCCCAGCCTGCTGGCGGCCTTCGAGGAGGAGCCTGAGCTCGCCATCTTCCACCTCGACCTGCGCGAAGGGCTGCAGGCCGCGCTCACCGCGGGGCTGCTGGGCTTCCTGCCGCGCGACTGACCGCGCTCGCGGGCGGCGGACATCCTCCCCGGATGTCCCACCCCGCCACGAGAACCCTTCCTGACGGTCGCCGGCCGGCGCTACCGTGGACGGGCCGTGCAGACGACGAAGGGGGTGGTACCCGTGGACGCAGGATCGACAGGGGTGCTCCCCTCCGACGTCACGGTCGGACGGTAGGTCGTCCGGGAGCCCCGCCCACGCAGGCTCCCGAAGGGTACGACCATGCGACTCACCTCCGAGCAGGCTCTCGACGACGGCGTCCTGGAGCGCGACTTCCTCCTCGGCGAGATCCCCGGGACGCTGTGGACGCCCCGGTCCACCGCTCCGCTGATCCTGATGGCCCACAACAACGGCCTGCCCCGGTCGGACTCCCGTCTGGTGGCCCGGGCGCGGTACACGGCTGCGGAGCACGGCTACGCCGTGGCCACCATCGACGCGGCCGGGTGCGGTGACCGGCCCCGGTCCGCGGCCGACGAGCGGGTTCGCGCCGAGCTGCGCCGCGCGGTGCGGGCCGGCGAACCGGCCGACGAGCTCCTCGAGTCCGTCGTCGGCCCGCTCGTCGTCGGCGCCGTCCCCGACTGGCGCACCGCACTGGACGCACTCCTCGAGCTGCCCGGGATCGCCGGCCCGGTGGGGTACTCCGGGTGGGCGGCCCTCGGCATCCGGCTGGCCGCCGTCGAGCCGCGGATCGCGGCTGCCTGTCTGTACGCCGGCGGTTACGTGCCGCACGCCCAGCGCGAGGAGGCGCGGCAGGTGACGACCCCGCTGCTGCTCCTGCTGCAGTGGGACGACGAGGGGAACCCCAGGCAGCGCGCCCTCGACCTGTTCGACACCTTCGGCAGCACCGAGAAGACGCTGCACGCGAACAGGGGAGGGCACCTGGCCACGCCGCGCTTCGAGCTCGAGGACTCGTGCCGGTTCTACGACCGGCACCTGAGGAGTGCTCAGGTCTCGGCGGTCCCGCTCGCGGTCGACCCGGAGCCCGACCGGGTCCAGGAGGACGACCGGATGCGGTAGAGCACGCTGCGCCGCAGGGGGTGACCCTCCGGGATGGTCGGGTAGTCGAAGTCGTCGGCGGGGTCCCGCGTCATGCCGATCCGCCGCATGACGGCGCGCGACCGCTCGTTGCCCACCGCGGTGAACGACACGATCTCCGTCAGCCCGGCCTCCTCGAAGCCCACGGCCAGCGCCGCGCGCGCGGCCTCGGTCGCGTAGCCGTGACCCCACGCCCAGCGGGCGAGGCGCCACCCGACCTCGACGAGCGACGGGTCCCACGTCGGGCGCGCCAGGCCCGTGAACCCGGCGAAGCGGCCGTCGACCTCGACCGCCCACAGGCCCCACCCGTTGGCCTCCAGACCGGCCCGCGCCCGCGCGGCGAGGGCGTCGCTGGCCTCGCGCGTCAGCGGTGCGGGGAAGTGCTCCATGACCTCGGGGTCCGCGTTCAGCGCGGCGAACGGCTCGAGGTCGGCGTCCGTCCACTGGCGCATCACGAGGCGGGTGGTCCGACGTTCGGGGGTCATCGGGGCACCCTACGCGGAGGTCCTCGCGCGGTCCCACCTCGCATAGCACCCGTGGGGGTTGTCGCGGCGTGGGGCCGCGCGTACGTTCGCGAGATGGGCCACGTGGCCGTCGACGGCTACCGGATCGCACCGCTCGACGCGCAGACCTGGGACGCTTTCGCAGGCCTGGCGGAGCGGCACAACGGCGTGTGGGGCGGCTGCTGGTGCACGTACTTCCACCTCTACCCCGACCCGGTGGACGAGCGCCGGGCGCTGGGCCACCGCGAGTTCAAGCGCCGGCTCGTCACGGCCGGACGATCGCACGCGGCGCTCGTCATGGACGCTGACACCGCCCTGGCGTGGGCCCAGTACGGGACCGTCGACGAGCTGCCCAACATCCAGCACCGCAAGGAGTGGGAGCGGGGCCTCGAGCAGCGCCCGGACTACCGGATCACCTGCCTGTTCGTCGACCGCGACCACCGCCGCTCGGGCATGGCGTCGGTCGCGGTGCGCGGCGCCCTGGCGCTCATCGCCGCCGCCGGCGGCGGCCTCGTCGAGTCCTACCCGCACGACCTGCCGCCCGGCAAGAAGACCTCGTCGTCGTTCCTCTACAACGCGACCCGGACGATGTACGAGCAGCTCGGCTTCACCTACCAGCGCCCGAAGGGCAAGGGCAACTGCGTGATGACGCTGACGGTGCCCGCAGCGCCCGACGACGGGCCCCAGGCGTGACGGACGGCCGCCGGTCGTGAGGACCGGCGGCCGCCGTCGACTCCGGGGGACGCCCCGGGCCGTCCGGGTCAGGAGCAGGGGGCCCCGTTGACCGTGAACCCGGTGGGTGCGGCGTTGGTGCCGCTGTACGAGCCGTTGAAGCCGATGCTCGTCGACCCGCCTGCGGCCAGCGAGCCGTTCCAGGCGGCGTTGGTCACGGTGACCGCGGCGCCCGTCTGGTTGTAGGTCGCGCTCCAGCCCTGCGTGACCTTCTGGTCACCGGGGAACGTGAAGCCGAGCTGCCACGACGACCACGCGGCCGAGCCGGTGTTGGTCACCGTGATCGAGGCGGTGAAGCCCGAACCCCACGAGTTCGCCGAGTACGTCACCCGGCAGGCCGCCGACGTCGTCGGGGTGGGCGTGGGCGACGGGGTGGCCGTCGGCGACGGGGTGGGCGTGGGGGTGACGCTCGGCGTGGGTGTCGGAGTGACCGTCGGCGTCGGCGTGGGGGTCGGCGTCGGAGTCGGCGTCGTCCCGCCCGCCTGCTCGGCCGCCCACGCGGTGAGCCAGACCAGCGCGGAGTTCCAGTTGATCGCGACCTCGTTGACGGAGTACGCCTCGATGTCGTCGACGAAGCACTTCTGGGCCGCGCAGCCGGCGAGCTCGGCGGCCGCCACCGGGTCCTGCAGCTCGCTGTTGGGACCGCCGGAGAACGACCCGGGCGGCGCGATCGGCAGCGACGAGTCGTTCTGGTTCGCCCAGAAGCGGTGGTGCACGTTGCGCACGGCCTTCTCTCCGTAGCCCGCCACGTACGACTGGTTGAGCGGGTTGCGGCCCAGGAAGTAGTCGAGCGCGCCGTACACGGCCGTCCGGTACCTGGCCTGGCCGGTGAAGTCGTAGGCGAGGGCGAGCGCGTTGGCGTTGTTCGCGACCTGGCCGTTCGAGCCCCAGTAGTAGACGCTGCCGGCGTTGTTGGGCGCCGGGTACGCCTGGTTCGCGAGGCGCGTCAGGGCGGCGTCGGCGAACGACACGATCGCGGAGCGCGTCGCGGCGACGTCGGCCGCGGGCAGGTCCGTCGGGACGAGCGCGAGCGTCGTGTCGCCCATGCCGCCGGTCCAGCCCCAGTCGTAGCCGCGCTGCGCGAAGCTCACGCCCTGGTAGAACGACGAGCCGGTGACGTCGGCGCGGTAGGACGACTCACCCGTCGTGGCGAAGAGCTCGGCCGCGGCCCAGTAGAACTCGTCGGTGACCGACGCGTCGCTGTAGGCGCCGCCGCCCGTGCCGTCGGTGCTCGACGCGATGCGGTTGGGGTTCGCCTTGGCCGCCGCGTACGCGGTCCGCGCGGCCGCCAGGGCCCTGGCGGAGAACGTCGGGTCGTACGACTCCCACAGGCGCGACGCCTGCGCGGCGACGGCCGCCATGTTGAGGGTCGCGGCCGTGCTCACGGGCGCGAGGATCCGGCGCTGGGCGTCCTGCGAGGGGATCGTCGGGATGCCCGTCCAGTTCTCGTCGTGCATCTTGTGGTGCACCATGCCGGCGTCGGTGCGGCCGGCGGGCACCTGCATGCGCAGCAGGAACTCGAGCTCCCACCTGGCCTCGTCGAGCACGTCCGGCACGCCGTTGGCACGCTCCGGGATGGCGGCCCTGCCGTCGCCGAGCGCCGCGCGGTCCGCGCCGTCGACGTGCAGCGTCCGCTCGTACGCGTTCTGCAGCTGCCACGTCGCGATGCCACCGTTGACGACGTACTTGCCCTGGTCGCCCGCGTCGTACCAGCCGCCGCGCACGTCCAGGCTGTAGCCGCAGGACTGCCGGCACGGCACGTTCGTGTCGCCCTGGTTGGGCGCGACGCCCAGGTGCCCGGCGGCGCGCGCGTAGGTGCTGCCGACGTACTGGGCCTCGATCGCGATGCCCGAGCGCTGGTGGTAGAAGAACGCGAGCGCGTCGTAGCGGAGCTTCTTCAGCGGGTCGGCGGAGATGTCGAACGGCAGGCTGCTGGACCCGCCGGCGGACAGCACGTACCCGGTGCCGGGGGTGTCGTAGGACGAGAAGTCGATGAGGTGCGTGCGGTCGCCGGACAGCGTGTCGGCGCCCTTGACCGTCGACGTGCCCTCGGCGACGGTGCGGCCCCCCGCGTCGTGCAGGGTCCACGCGACCGGGGTGGTCGACGTGCTGACGAGCGTCGCGACCTTGGCGACGCCGGGCACGTAGGCGACCTGGTTGACCTTGACCGGCGTGCCGGGGTCGGGGGCCGCGAGGGCGGTCGGCGCGGTGACGCCCGCGACGGTCAGGGCGGTGGCGACGGCGAGGGCGGCGGACCAGCCGCGGCGCCGCGCGCGTCGTCGGGTGATCGGTGACATGGCGGTCCTCAGGTGGGAGACGACGTGGCGGACGGCGCCCACGGCTGCCGCGGCCCGACCCTGGGCCGGCCGTCGCCGGAGCGCTCTCGTCACGGTAGGTCGGGGAGCCGGCCGGTCCGATGGTGGTGCGCCGCCGGAATCGATTAGGAGACGCGTCAGAACCGGGACCGGTGTCGTCAACCTGCTCCCCGGACGATGTCGAGGACCTCGCTCAGCGTCCCGATCCGGTACCGCGCCCCCGAGAAGTCACCGCTGCGGGTGAAGTCGTTGTCCACGACCGCGCAGTCGATCCCGGCCGCCACCGCCGACCGGAGCCCGCGCTCCGAGTCCTCGACGACGAGCGTGTCGGCCCTGGCGGCACCGAAACGCTGCAGGCCCATGAGGTACGGCTCGGGGTGCGGCTTGGCGCGTCCGTAGTCCTCCCGCACCAGGACGAAGTCCAGGAACCCGCGGATCCGGCGCTCGGCGTGGATGAGGTCGAAGTCCGCGCGCTTGGAGCTCGTCACGACGGCCAGGCGGGCGTGCTGGGACAGCTCGGCGAGCGCCTCGACGACACCGTCGATCTCGATCGGCTGCGTCCGCAGGTGCTCCTGGTAGCGGGCGTCGCGCACCGCGCGGAGCCGGTCGATCGTCTGCTCGTCGACGCCTGCCGCCCGGGCCTGGTCCCACGTGCCGAGCCCCTGGGTCATGTCGCCGAGGTACCGCGCCTTGTCCAGGGTCACGCCCGCCTCGGCCAGCGCGTGTGCCCCGGCCTCGTAGTACCAGTGCTCGGTGTCGACGAGGACGCCGTCGTGGTCGAGCAGGACGTACCTCTTCACCCCGGCACGTCCGCGAGCGTGCCGGCCCGCCGCGGAGGTGCCGGTGCACGCGGCGTGCCGCGCGGGGTGACCTTCCAGACGAGTGTCGCCGCTGCCACCAGCGGAAGGCTCACCACCGCGTCCGACCACGGGCTCGTGTCGTGCGAGGAGTACAGCACCACCACGGGGCCGAGGAGCATGGTCGGCAGCGGGCTGGACACGATGAGCGCGGCCGCGAGCGCGAGCGTCCACGGGTCGCGGGCCGGGTCGGGCCCGGCCCCGCGCTCACGTGTCGCCCAGATGCCGGCGGCGACGGGGACGACGAAGGTCAGGACGAGCACCGCGGCCGTGAGCCCCGGCGTGGGCTGGACCTGTCCGCCCACTCCCGACGTCCAGGCGTGGGCACCGAGGAGAGTGAGGGCTCCCGCGGTCGAGATCGCCACCGTGACCGCGAACCAGAGCGGCCGTCGGACCAGGAGGAACGGGAGCACGACGGCGGCACCCGCGAGCACGATCATCGCCACGCCGGCGTACTGGGCCGCGTGCCCGGCGGGCGTCCACGGGTCGGCGACGAGCAGGTGGTCGAACGCGTGGTCCTGCAGCCGGAGGCACGCGTCCGTCTCGAAGGCCCCCCGCCGGCACGCGGGCCACCACCGTTGCACCGCGGCGGCCACGAACATCACGGCGGACGCGAGCAGCAGCAGCGACGCCGTCGCCCTCATCGCGAAACGGGACATGTCAGGAGTGAAGCCCAGATGCCCGCGCGTGACCAGGGCCCGTCGCGGCCGATGCGCAAGGGGGCGCGAGTTCTCAGTTGTGCCATCAACCATGTGTGGTCCCGGTCCTCGCCCACGCGGACGCCGCGCCGTGGCCCTGACGGTGATCACCCTCACGACGGGCGCGGGGCGCGGGGCCCGGTATACGGAATATCGTTGTTCCATGGTCTCTTCACGGACAACGGGCTCGAGTACCCAGCGCGGGCGCCTGTCGGGGTTGACGCGTCGTACGGCCCATGAGGCGGTCCGTGAGGAGCTCCGCCACGCGATCCTCAGCGGCGAGCTCGCGCCCGGCACCCCGCTGGTGCTGACGGACATCGCCGAACAGCTGGGGACCAGCCGGACGCCGGTGCGCGAGGCGATCCGTGACCTGGTCGGCGAGGGACTCGTGGACTTCGACGCCTACCGGACCGCCGTGGTCCACACCCCCACGCTCGCCGGGGCGCGCGAGACGTACGAGATCCGCATCGTGCTCGAGGAGATGGCGACCCGGTCGGCGGTCGGGAGCTGCACGGCTGCCGACCTCGAACGTGCCGAGGCGCTGTGCGACGCGATGGACGCCACCACCGACGTCGGCGAGTGGACGGAGCTCAACCGCCAGTTCCACGCCGTGCTCATGACGACGGTCGAGTCGCGGCTCCTGCGTTCGATGATCGGCGGCCTGCGGGACGCGTCCGCGGTCCAGGTCGCCCTGGCCCTGCGCGCCGGCGGTCTCGGGATGCGCGAGGCGAACGAGGAGCACCGGGCGCTGCTGCAGGCGTTCCGGGACCGTGACCCCGAGGCCGCAGTCGAGCGCCAGACGGAGCACCTGCGCTCCACCCTCCGCGCGGTCGAGGCCTACGAGTCGACCGACTGACGGCCGCCCGGCGCCCGGTCCGCCGTTCAACCGATCGTTACAAGGAACTGTTGCTCTGCGAAACATGAGCGAACTACGATCCACGGTATGCAATATACCAAGCCGTCCCGCGAGGACGTGATCCCCGCGCGCGGCCACTGGGCGGCCGAGCTGCGCGCCGGTGAGCTGCTGCGCATCGAGGACCTCGAGGGCTCCCAGGCGGTCGACCTCGTCTGCTACGACCTCACGGACCTCCGCGAGAAGTTCTGGGCGGCCCACACCGCCAAGCTCAACGGCACGATCTACGTGAGCACCGGCCACGTCCTGTACTCCGACAAGGCCCGGCCGATGATGACGATCGTCGAGGACACCGTCGGTGTGAACGACGTGATCTGCGGCTCCTGCTCCTACGCGCTCGACGTCGTCCGCTACGGGGAGAGCCAGGCCGCGCGCGGCTGCATGGAGAACTTCGAGGACGCGGTCCGCCCGTGGGGTCTCGCCCGGTCCGACATCCCGATGTGCTTCAACATCTTCCTGCGCTACCTCGTCGAGCCCGACGGCACCGTCTCGATCGACCACGAGCCGCCGTCGGGGCCGGGCGACCACATGACCCTGCGGGCCGAGCGCGACCTCCTCGTCGCCATCTCCAACTGCCCCCAGGAGAACAACCCCTGCACGGGCTTCAACCCGACCCCCCTGAGGGTGTCCGTCCACCCCGGTACGCCCTGACCGCACGCTCGTGGACCGAGCAGGGCGCCCGGCCGTCAGTAGTCCTTCCCCCGCGACGAAAGAGGACACGATGAGCAGCAGACTGACCCGCCCGGGCGCACTCGGGACCGCCGGCCTGTTCCTGGTCGCCGCCGCCCTGGCGGCCTGCTCCGGCGGCTCGCCGGAGGGGGCGGCCGCGGGGCCGGGCACGAGCGAGGAGGACGACCTCCCCGTCGTCCGGTTCCAGGCGTTCCCGGCCGACCCGGCCGGCGTGCCCGTCGTCGTCATCCAGGAGATGGGCCTCGACGAGAAGCACGGCTTCCGCGCCGAGGTGGTCGAGGTCGACCCCGACGCCGCAGCGACGAACCTGCTCATCGGGGGTGCCGACGTGGCCGTCGAGCAGGACGGCGTGACGATGACCCTCGCCCAGGCTCAGGGCTACGACACCGTCGTCTTCTACCCGTCGCTCAACACGATGATGAGCATGGTCGTGCGGGAGGACTCGCCCTACCAGACGCCCGAGGACCTCGTCGGGCTGAAGGTCGGGCACTTCGGTGTCGACAGCGGCACCACCACCGTCATCGCGCTCATGCTCAAGGAGCTCTACGGCATCGACTTCTTCACCGACTACGACCTGCGCGAGGCAGGTCCGGCTGCCCTGCCCGAGCTGCTGGCGAGCGGCGAGGTCGAGGCGATCGTCGACTACGAGCCGCTCGCGCTCCGTGCGGTCCTCGACGCACCCGGCCGCTACGTCTTCGAGCCGGCGAAGGCCTGGGCCGACGTGAACGAAGGCTGGTCGCCGTACCTCACGAACCTCGCGGCGAGCCGTGCGTGGCTCGAGGAGAACCCGGAGACCGCCAAGGGTGTCCTCGCGGCCTGGAAGGAGGCCGTCGCGGAGATCGAGGCGACGGACTACGAGCTCTTCGCGCAGGAGCCGTACAAGGAGTGGATCGCCGCAGGCAGCGACGAGGAGCTCGAGGCCTTCATCACCTACTGCGCCGACCTGCCCTGCTACCTCGACGACTTCACGCAGGACGACGTCGAGCAGCTCGACGACTGGCTCGCGCTCATGGCGGAGAACGACCTCCTCATCGAGGAGGTCGCCGAGCAGCCGATCGCCGTCATCCTCGAGGAACTCCTGCCGTGACCTCCCCGGCAGCGGTCCTCGAGGCAGGGCCGCGGCCGCGGTGGTGGGGTGCCGGCCGGCACCCCACCACCGCGGTGGCCGGTGCACTCGGGCTGGCCGCGTTCGCGGTGCTGTGGTGGTGGGGGAGCGAGCGCACGAGGTTCATCCCGCCGATCGGTGAGACCCTCGCCGCCTACCCCGCCTTCCTGGCGTCCGGCATCTGGGGCGACATCGGGGCGAGCGCCGTCCGCGTGGTCCTGGCTCTGGCCACCGCGGTCGCCCTCGGGGCCGTGGCGGCGTGGGTGATCGTCCGCGGCGGGTTCTGGGCGCGCGTGGTGAGTCGTTACGTCGACCTGGCCCTCGGGCTGCCGAGCGTGCTGGTCGCGCTGCTCGCGCTCATGGTGTTCAAGCGCTCGGAGGCCGGGGTCTTCCTCGTCGTCGCCGTCGCCTGCTTCCCGTTCGTCGCGATCAGCCTGCGTCAGGGCCTCGCCGCGATGGGCCACCAGCTCGCCGACATGGCGTCGGTCTACCGGTTCGGGACGGTGCGCTCGGTCCGCCACGTGCTGCTCCCGCACCTCGTGCCCTACGCGATGTCCTCGGTGCGCAACGAGTACGCCCACGCCTGGCGCGTCGTCGTCCTCGCGGAGATCTTCGCGGTCAACAGCGGCGTGGGGCACCGGTTCACGCAGGCCTTCGACCGCTTCCTCATCGACGAGCTCGTCCTGTGGCTCATCACGTTCATCGTCCTGCTGCTCGGCTCGGAGTACCTCGTCCTCCGGCCTCTCGAGAAGTTCGCCCTGCGTTGGCGTGGAGACCGCTCATGACGACATCGACATCCCCGTACATCGAGGTCAAGGACCTCGCCGTGAGCTACGACGGGCAGCGGCTCGCCGTCAGCGACGTGGACCTGGAGGTGGGGCCCTCCGAGTTCGTCGCCGTCCTGGGTCCCAGCGGCTGCGGCAAGTCGACGCTGCTGCAGGTGCTGAGCGGCCTTCTGGCCCCGGCCGCCGGGACCGCGACGATCGCCGGGCGCGACGTGACGAGCACCGCAGGTGCCGCGCCGCGGATCGGCTACGTGTTCCAGGACCACCGCCTGCTGCCGTGGCGCACGGTCGCGCAGAACCTCGAGATCGTGCTCTCGGCCGCGGGCGTGCCGCGCGACCAGTGGCCCGAGCGGATCGACCGGTACCTGCGCATGCTCCGGGTCGAGGCGCACCGCGACGCCTGGCCGCTGCGCCTCTCCGGGGGCCAGCGCCAGCGCGTCTCGATCGCGCGCGCCCTCGCCATCGACCCCGCGGTCGTCCTCATGGACGAGCCGTTCTCCACGCTCGACGAGGTCACGGCCCGGCAGATGCGTCAGCAGCTCGGTGACCTGTTCGCGCTGCGCCCGACCCCGGTGCTCTTCGTGACGCACTCGGTCCGGGAGGCGGTCTTCCTCGCGGACCGGATCCTCATCCTCACGCCCGGCCCCGCCCGGGTCCTGGAGACCGTGACCGTGGACGTCCCGCGCCCCCGGGCGTACGAGGACGCCACCCTCGCCGCGATCGAGGCGGCGATCGTCGCGCGCGTCGTCGACCTGTGGACCGACGTCCCGGCCGAGGCCTCGGCATGACGGTCGTGGCGCCACCCGGGGCGGTGACCGGGATCGCCTCGCCACCCCGGCGCGGTCGCCGGGCCGGCGGCCCGACGGGCCTGCCGTCGCTCGTCGCGCTCGTCCTGCTCGCGGCGGCGTGGGAGCTCACGGCGTTCCTGTCGGGTGGCTGGGTGCCGTCGATCGGGGCGATCCTCGGCTCGCTGCCCGGCGTCGTCACCGACCCCGCGACGCTGAGCAACGCCGGGATCACGCTCTACCGGATCGCGATCGCGTTCGTGGGTGCGACCGTCATCGGCTCCGTGCTCGGCATCGCGATGGGCTACAACCGCATCGTCGAGGCGTTCTTCCGGCCGATCGTGGTCATCGCGCTCGCCGTCCCGGACCCGGTCTACGTCATCTTCGCGATCCTCGTGCTGGGCACCGAGGAGTCCTCGGGGATCGTCGCGCTGACGCTCGCGGTCGTGCCGTTCGCGGTGACCGTCGTGCACAGCGGCGTCCGGGCGCGCGACGTGCAGCTCGACGAGCTGGCCCGCGTCTACCGGTTCTCGCCGCTGCAGTACGTCACGCAGGTCCTCGTGCGGCAGGTGGCACCGGCGCTGCTCGTCGCGGCGCGGACGTCGTTCGCCTTCAGCTGGAAGATCGTCGTCCTCGTCGAGGCCATGAGCCAGCCGCTCGGCATCGGGTCGCAGATCTACACCGCCTTCCGGCTCCTGCGCTACGACGACATGGTCGCCACCGCCCTCGTGTTCATCGTCGTCATGCGGGTGGTCGACGCGCTGCTGCTGGGGACGGCCGAACGCCGCGCCCTGGCCTGGACGAGACGCTGAGGCCGGCTCGGCGCCGGCACGACACCGACTTCGCCACCGACACACCAAGGAGCACCTCCATGCAGCTCGGACACCTCGCCACCGCAGCGGGGCCGACCCTCTTCGCCGCCGACGCCTCCCGCTGGGTCGACGTGCCCGACGCCCTGCCGGGCGCCCCGCGGACGCTGGACGCGCTCGTCCGCGCGGACGCGGACTGGCTCCCGCGCATCCAGCACGCCCTGGCGACCCGCGGGACTCCCGGCTTCCCGGACGCCCCCCTGGCACCGGCGGTCACCGCGCCCGGCATGATCGTGGCGATCGGCCTCAACTACGCCGACCACTGCCGCGAGTTCGGTGTCGAGCCGCCGACGGCACCGGTCGTGTTCGCCAAGCACCCGTCCAGCCTCGCCGGGCACGGTGCGGACGTCGTCTGGGACACGACCGTCACCGACGCCGTCGACTGGGAGGTCGAGCTCGGGGTCGTCATCGGCGCGGCGGCCCGTGACGTGTCGCCGGAGACGGCGCTCGACCACGTCTTCGGGTACACGATCGTCAATGACGTCACGGCGCGCGACATCCAGAAGGTCGAGCAGCAGTGGGTCCGGTCGAAGAGCCTCGACACCTTCTGCCCGGTCGGGCCGGTCGTCGTCCCGGCCGCCTCGGTCCCCGACCCGCAGGACCTCGCCGTCCGGGCGCGGGTGAACGGGGTCGCGATGCAGGACTCGAGCACGAAGCAGATGATCTTCTCGGTCGCGGAGATCATCTCGGTGCTGTCCCGCAGCTTCACGCTCCAGCCCGGTGACCTCATCGCGACGGGGACGCCGCTCGGCGTCGGCGCCTTCCGCACGCCGCCCGTGCGGCTGGCCGACGGTGACGTCATGGAGCTGGAGATCGAGGGGATCGGCACCCTCGTCAACACCTGCCGCACCACCACTGGAGGAACCCGATGAGCACGACCGTGACGCGCACCAACCCGACGACGCTCCCCGCACCGCTCGGTGCCTACTCGCACGTGGCCCGCGCGGGGGACGTCGTGACGATCGCCGGCCAGGTCGGGATGACGGCGGACGGCGACGTCCCCGAGGACCTCGCCGAACAGGTGCGTCTGACGTTCGAGAACCTGCGGGTCGCCCTGGAGTCGGAGGGCCTGGGCCTGGGCAGCGTCATGAAGTTCACGACCTACCTGGTCTCCGCGGACGACATCCCCCGGTTCTACGCCGCCCGGGAGGCGCTGTTCCCGACGCTGTACCCGGAGGGTGACTACCCCGCGAACACGCTGCTCGTGATCCAGCGCCTCGTCCGGCCGGACCTGCGCGTCGAGATCGAGGCGATCGCCCACGCCTGAGGCCGGGGCGGACCTCGCGGCGGTGGTGACCGGCGCGGGGTCCGCAGGGCGTCCGCCCTCACGTCCCGCGCTGCGGAACCCCCGTCTCGTCGTCCACGCGCCTTGACACACCCGGCCTCCACCCGGCTAGGTTCGAGCAAGTTCTCGCAGAGAACGTTTGCCAAACTCGACCCCCCGGCGCAACGGCGCGCCGGGGGAGCCCCCTGGAGGGACCCCATGTCGGCTTCGCGACCGGACGTCAGCGCGAACGGAAGGGTGGCCCCGTTCCGCGGCGCCCGCAGGGCGAGGGGGGTGACGCGGCCCGCACTCGCCACGGCGCTCGCGGGACTGCTCTGCCTCGCCGCGCTCGGACCCGCCCACCCGGCGGCCGCGGCCGCCGAGCCCGCGCTCCCGCCCAGCGGGCAGACGTTCGAGCACTACCCGGCGATGAAGGACGTCTACGAGGACCACTTCTCGTTCGGCATCTTCGGTGCCGGCGAGGTCGACGGCCTGGTCTACAACTACGCCTCCTACACGCCGGGCAACGAGATGAAGCCCGAGAGCACGCAGCGGGACAAGGGCGTCTTCACCTTCGACCCGGCCGAGGCGGCGTTCGCGCGGTACACGACCCGCAACCCCGACCTCGCCATGTACGGGCACACCCTGGCGTGGCACTCCCAGACGCCGACGTGGATGTGGGACGCGCCCCCCGCCCGGTTCGACCAGCCCGGCACGTTCGACAGCGCCGTGGCCCTGGAGAACCTCAACACCCACATCGAGGCCGTCCTCGGGCACTTCGGTGAGCGCCTGGTCGCGATCGACGTCGTGAACGAGGCCGTCGGCACCGCGAACCCGGCCGACTGGCGCGGCTCGCTGGCCAAGGGCGAGGGCTGGTACCAGGCGCTGGGCGCCGACTGGGTCGAGCTCGCGTTCCTCAAGGCGGCCGAGGTCGTCGACGCCAACGGCTGGGACGTCAAGCTCGTGTACAACGACTTCGGCCTGGACTCCCCGGCCAAGGCGCGCGTCGTCTACGAGATGGTCAAGGACATCAACGCGCGCCACGCCGACCTGCGCCCGGGTGGCAAGCCGCTCATCGAGGTCATCGGCATGCAGGGCCACTACAACCTGGCCACCGACGTGACGGCCGTCGAGGAGAACATCCGTCTCTTCGCGACCCTCGGCAACGTCGAGGTCAACGTGACCGAGATGGACATCGCCCTGCCGCCGGGCGAGCTGACGCCCGAGAACGAGAACAACCAGGGCATGAAGTACGCCGAGCTGTTCTCGGTCTACCGCGACTACGCCGCAGGCCCCGCCAACACGACGAGCAACCCCCACGTCGTCACCGCCGTGAAGCTCGCGGGCGTGCGGGACGTCGCCACCGGCTGGAAGGGCGGCGAGTTCGCCATGCCCTACGACTACGACGGCCACGCCAAGCTCGCGCTGCTCGGCATCCTGTACCCGGAGCAGTTCCTCGCGACGCACGAGTACATCGACACCTCCGGCGGCGAGGAGCGTCCGCCCGTGCCCGGCGTGCACGTGTTCGACACGTCGGCCGGCGACTCCTGGAGCGGCGCCAACATCGTCCTGGGCGACGACGCCGAGGCGTGGCCGTGGTCCACGACCGACGACGGCGAGGTGGCCTTCCGCCCCGAGCCGGGCGCGACCTACCGCGTGACCGTGAACTACACCGCCAAGGGCACGACGGCGATCCGCGTCCGCTGGGTCAGGGACAACACCAACGGCGGCTACACCAGCGCCGACGGGGCCGCGGTCAACGCCCACCCGTACGCCGCCGGCGAGGTCGCCACGCACATCCCCGCGTACTTCAACAGCGGCATGGTCAACATGGGCAGCTACGACCTGGTCACGCAGATCACGCTCGACGGCGACCAGCCCGCCGATGGCCTCATCGGCAACATCGGCATCCGCGGGGGCGGGGGCGGCAACGCGTTCTCGGTCAACACGATCAAGGTCGAGAAGGTCTCCGACGCCGGTGACGAGGTCCTGGTGACGTGGCCGGCCGCGGTCGTCCCGCCGGCGAGCGCCCCCGCGGCGCCGACGGCCGTCTCCGCGGTCGCCGGGCACGGCTCCGCGACGGTGTCCTGGACGCCCCCGGCCGACGACGGCGGCAGCCCCGTCACGGTGTCGACCGTCACCGCCGCACCGGGCGGCGCGACGTGCACGACAGACGGCGCGTCCTGCCAGGTCACGGGCCTGACGAACGGCCGGGCGTACACGTTCACGGTGGTCGCGACGAACGCGGCGGGCGACTCCGAGCCGTCCGCGGTGTCGGTGCCGGTCACACCGAGCGTGCTGCCGGGCACGCCGCGGGAGGTCTCGCTGACCGTGTCGGCCACCGCCGAGTGCGTCGCCGGCCGCCCGCGCGTCACCGTGCACGTCCGCAACGACGAGCGCGTGCCGGTGCTCGTCGCCGCGGCGACGCCCTGGTGGTCGGTCTCGGGCCGCCTGCTCATGCCGGGGGCGTCGTTCGAGCGGACCTGGACCGCGCCGGGTGCGAGCGTGGCCGCGGGGAACCTGCGGGTCACGGGTGCGACGGTGGTCAGCTGGCAGCCGGCGCTGACGAGCTACCAGGCCGGCCACGCGGGCGCCTCCTGCGGCTGAGGCAGAGCGGTGCACCGGCGGGGTCCTCCCGCCGGTGCACCGGCTGGCCGCTCACGACGTGCCCCCGGGACGCAGTCCCGGAGCCGTCGTACCCTGGTATCAGCTCAGGGGCAGTCTTCCGTGTGTGGGGTGGGGCGCACGGGTCCTCGACGCACCCCCGGAGCACCCACCTTGACGTACCAGTTCGCGCCCTCGCGCGCGCACGCGCCCAGCGGCGCCCCCGCGGCCCGCCTCTCGTTGCCTGCCGCCGGCGGCCTGCCCTTCCTCGTCACCGCCCTGGCCGGGCGCATCCCGTCCTCGATGATCCAGCTGGGCCTGCTGATGTTCGTGGCCTCGTCCGGCCTCGGCGTCGCGCTCGGCGGCGCCACGGTGGCGGCCGTCGGCATCGGCACCGCCGTCGGCGCCCCGCTCGTGGGGCGCGGCGTCGACCGCTGGGGGCCGCTGCCCGTCGTCACCGCGGCGACCGCCGTGCAGGTCACCGGCCTGCTGGCGGTCCTCATGGCGACCACGCAGGACGCCGCGCCGTGGCTCCTGCTGCTGTGCGCTGCGGTCGTCGGGGCGGCGAACCCGCAGGTCGGGTCGATCGCCCGCTCCCGCTGGTCGCACCTGGCCCGGCGCAGCGGTGGGCCGGACCTGGTCCGCCGCGCACTGGGCTACGAGGTGGCCGCCGACGAGCTCGGGTTCGTCGTCGGGCCCGTGGCCGCCGGGCTGCTGGTGGCGCTGCTCGGCCCGGTGCCGGCGCTGTGGGTCCTCGTCGGCCTTGCCGTCGTGGGGCAGGGCGCCTTCGCCGCGTACCTGTGGACGGACCGCGCCGCCTGGCCGCGGCGCACCCGCACGGCCGTCGGGACGGCGCAGGCCGTCGCGCGGCTCGACCTGCGCCCGCTCCTGGCGCCGATGCTCGCGTGCCTCGCGGTCGGCGTCGCGTTCGGCGCGACGCAGACCGGGCTCACGGCCGTGAACGCCACGCGCGGCACCGAGGAGCTCACCGGCCTGGTGTACGCCTGCGCCGGGGTCGGCAGCGGGATCGCGAGCCTCGCCCTGTCCCGGCGGGTCCGTCGCGGGAGCATCGCCGCGCGCGTGGTCGCCGGCGGTGTGGCGGTTCTCGTCGGCGCGCTGGGGCTCGCCGCGCTGCCCGGCCCCTGGGGCGCGGCCGCGTGGGCGGTCGTCCTCGGGGTCGGTGCCGGGACGCTGCTCGTCAGCGGCTACGCGCGCGCCGAGCAGGTGGCGCCGCCGGGGCTCGTCGCGTCGACGATGGCGCTGCCGGCCACGGCGCTGGTGCTCGGCGTCTCCGGGGGAGCGGCGGCCGGCGGCGCTCTCGCGGGGTCGCTCCCGCACGTCTTCTGGCCCGCCGCTGCGGCAGGCGTGCTCGGGATCTGCGCCGGGTTCGGCCTGCGCGCGGGACGTCGTGCGACCGCGGTCGCGACTCCCGACGGTGTGCTGGATTCTCCCGACACCGCGTGAACGCCATCTACTCGCTGGTCCTCGCCTCCACGACTCGGCCGGTGCCGGGATCCCTGCGCTCGGGGCCGACCCAGCGAGCGCCGACGCCGACACCGAGGCCGAGCAGGCGCTCGTCCAGGCGAGCCGCATCACGACCGGCATCGCCGCCGGCGTCCTGCTGGTGGGTGGCGCGGTGACGTCCGCGCTGCCGCACCGCGCCGCGGACCGGGCGCCCCCGGAGAGCCGGACGTCCCGCGCGGAGCGACCCCCGCGGGGACGGGTCCGCACCCGCGGCACCGCGGGCTGACGCCCGCGCGAGCTCACCGACGTCACCTCCTCGGGTGTCGCCGCTCACGTCCGGGCGCCCCAGCGACGACTCGGGAGGCCGTCGCCCGCGGCCCGACATAGCCTGCCGAGGTGACGCCCCCACCGCCCGCCGCACCCTCCGAGGGTGCCGGCGACGCCGCGCCGCGACACGCGCGCCGCTCACCGCGCGCGTCGCGCGCCCGTGGCGTGGCGCTCGCCGGTCTCGCGGTCGTCTGCCTCGGTGCGGGCGCCCTCACCTCGGTCGCTCTCGACGACACGCAGGACGAGGGCGTCGCGCGTCCGACGATGCGGGCGGCAGCCCGTACCCCGACGCCGACCCCGACGCCCTCGCCCACGTGCGTCCCCGCGCCGCTGGAGCAGCGCGCCGCGGCGACGCTCGTCGTCGGACTGCCGGATGTGCGCACCGCCACGGAGCCGCTCGCGCGAGAGGTCGTCGCGCTCGGCGTCGGCGGCGTGTTCCTGTCCGAGTCGAACGTCGGGACCGCGCAGCAGGTGGCGACGCTGTCGGCAGGGCTGCGCGCCGCCGCGGGCCGGCCCCTGCTCGTGTCGACCGACGAGGAGTCGGGCCGGGTCGCGCTCATGCGCGGCGTCGTCGGCGCGGGGCCGTCGCCGCGGCGGATGGCGGAGCGTGAGACCCCCGAGGTGGTGCGCCAGCGTGCCGCCGCCACGGGCGCGGCGCTCGCGTCGGTCGGCGTCGACCTCGACCTCGCGCCCGTCCTCGACCTCGACGACGGCCCGGCCGGGGGAGTCATCGGCGACCGGTCGTTCAGCGCCGACCCCGCCACGGCCGCCGACTACGGGCTCGCGTACGCCCAGGGCCTCACCGACGCGGGCGTCCGGCCCACGATGAAGCACTTCCCGGGGCACGGGCGCTCGACCGTCGACTCGCACGCGACGTCCTCGCTCGTGACCGCCGGGCTCGACGAGCTGATGGCGACGGACCTGCTGCCCTTCCAGCGCGCGATCGACGCCGGTGCGCCGGTGATCATGCTCAACCACCTGCAGTACGCGGCCCTCGACCCCGACCGGCCCGCGTCGCTGAGCCCGCGCGCCTACGCGCTGCTGCGTGACATGGGCTTCGAGGGGGTCGCGATCACCGACTCCGTCGGGATGGGCGCGGTGAACCTGCGGTGGGACTTCCCGGCAGCCGCCGTCGAGGCGGTCGCGGCGGGCGCGGACGCCGTCCTGACGACGGACGGGCGCCAGGCCGTGCGGATGCGTGACGCGCTCGTCGAGGCGGTCCGGAGCGGGCGGCTCCCCGAGCAGCGGCTCTCGGAGGCGGCCGCTCGGGTCACGGCGCTCGCGGGCGGGGACACGGTGGCGATGTCGTGCGTCGACGTCGCCCGCCCGACGCTCGCGGGACCGACCGCCGTCCCGTGAGCGGTCTGGTCCGGCACCGCGTCACTCCGGGACGCCGACGACCGTCGTGCCGGTGCGGGTGATCGTGTAGGTGACCTGCTCACCGCTCCAGAAGTGGAAGGTGAGCGTGACGCGCCCGTCGGCCACCTCGGCGAAGAACTCCGGCGTGAGCAGGATCGTCCCCGTCGCGGGGTCGGGCCGGAAGCTGCTCCAGAACTCCTTGTACGACGTCCACGACGGCGGGCCCGCGTTCGAGCCGTCGTCGTAGCGTGCCTCCATGGTCGCCAGCTGGTCGCCCCGGAGCTGTGCGGGGATGGCGAAGGACGTGGTGGTGCCGGTCGCGGCGCCGAGGACCGGGACGTCCGCGGCGATGACGTCGATCGCCCACGGCACGCCCTGGGAGAAGCGCGCTTCGACCGTCGTCGCGACGCCGTACCCGCGCTCGCCCGCCAGCCGGGTCAACGCGGACCCCGTCAGGGTCAGCCGGTCGCCGTCGACGGTGTAGTCCGTGCCCCGCACCAGCTCCGTGCCGTCGTGCCACAACCCCCGGAACGTGGTGCCGTTGGGGTTCAGGGTGAGCGACCTCGCGGTGATCGAGCCGCTGCCCGGCAGGTACACCCGGTCCGACGACGCGGTGCCGGAGCGCTCCGTCCAGCTCGCGCGCATCATGTCGTGCACGCCCTCGTCGCGCCAGGTCAGCGCGTTGCGGTCGAGGAACTGCCCGGCGTCCCAGACCATCGTCGTCAGTCCGCGGGTGCGGGCGTGGTACCCGACGGCCTCGAGGTACTTGAGGAACTCGCCGCGCTGGATGATCCCGGGCCGGGTGTGGTCCCAGGCCAGCAGCGCCCACTCGCCGATCACGACGGGCACGCCGCGCTCGACGAACGTGTCCGTCACGCGGTCGAACGAGCCGATCAGGTCCTGCTCGACCTCGGTGCTGTACCGGGTGCCGCCGGCGATGTTCACGCTGAACGGCCACCACCCGTAGAAGTGCACGGTGGCGGCGAGGTTCGGGTCGTCGAGCTGCTCGATCGTCTCGGCGAGCGCGTCGAGGCGGGGCTGCTCGCTGCTGGTGTGCAGCGTCGGCAGGATGAGCAGGCGTGTCGCGTTGCCGCCGCCCGTGGCGCGCACGCGCTCGACGAAGTCGGTGTTGAGCTCCTGCACGAGGACGTCGCCCTGCTCGTCCGTGGCGCCCGCGAACTGCGGCTCGTTCAGGCTCTCGAGGACGAGCCGCGAGGAGCGGTCGCGGAACGTGACGGCGATCTGGTCCCACAGCGCGCGGTACCGGGTGAGGACCGCCTCGCGGTCGGTCGGGTAGTCGTCGGCCCACTGCCAGGAGTCGTGGTGCAGGTTGAGCATCACGTAGAAGCCCTCGTCGAGGGACCAGTCGACGACCTGCTCGACCCGCGCGAGCCAGACCGGGTCGATCGTGTGGTCGGGGGCCGGGCCGACGTGGTCCGTCCACGTCACGGGGATGCGGATGCTGTTGTAGCCCTCGGAGCGGACGTGGTGCAGCAGCTCGCGGGTGGTCAGCGGGTTGCCCCAGGCGGTCTCGTCCGGGATGGCGTCGAGCGTGTTGCCGAGGTTCCAGCCGGGCTGCATGGCGGCGACGGTCGCCATGGCGTCGGCCGGCTCCGAGGACGGGGTCGGGCGCGGTGACGTCGACGGGGTGGGCCCGGGCGACGTCGTGACGTCGGGCGTGGGCGACGGTGTGACGACCGGCGTCGGCGACGCGGTGGGGGACGGGGTCGCCGACGGCGAGCCACCGACCTGCCCCGTGCACGTCACGCCGTCGAGCGTGAACGTCGTCGGGGCCGCGTTGCTGCCGGTCCAGGAGCCGAGGAAGCCGAACGAGACCGAGCCGCCGCTCGCCACGCGGGCGTTGTACGCCGCGTTCGTCGCGACCACCTGCCCGCCGGACGTGCTGGTCGTGGCGTTCCAGGACTGCGTGACGCGCTGCCCCGACGGGAACGTCCACGCCAGCCGCCAGCCGTCGAGGGCGTCGCCCAGGTTGGTCACCGTCACGTCGGCCGTGAAGCCACCGGGCCACTGCGACGGCACCGTGTACTCGACGCGGCACCCGGCCGCGCCCTGCGCCCCCACCGCCGGTAGGAGCCCGCCGACCAGTGCGACGAGTGCGACGACGACCGGTGCCCAGAGCCTGCGGATGCGTCCGTGCCGTGCGGGAGTGGTCACCGGGACTCCTCGTCGGGTCGTCGTGGGCCGCGCCCGGATCCCGGGCGACTGCGTGGGAACGTTCCACGGACGAGGTCGACGGTCCCAGACGGCGCGGTCCGCGCGGATCGCGCAAAACGATTCGCCGTGGTTCGTGGTGGCCAGGAGGCCGTGACAAAGACGTCGAAAACCCCCGACGCGACCCGGGCGGAACGGGTAGAGTCCCCGCGGCTGCTCGTCCCGCGCGGGTGCCGCACCGTCAGGTGCAGGGGGATGACGAGAGGCGTGCGTGCTGTGCGGAAGCTGATGAGGTCGTTCGGGATCGCCGTGCTGCTGGTCGCGGTGGGGCTGGGGCTGGGCGCCGTGCCCGCCGCCGCCGACGCGGTGGCGGACCACCGGGCGTTCGTCCTGGCCGGGTTCCACGGCACGACCGACGAGGAGTACCGCGCCTGGGCGGAGCAGGTCCAGGCGACCGCGCCCGACGGGACGGTGACGCGCCGGGTGGCGACCGCGGCGCTCGCGGGCACCGATGAGGAGCTCAAGGCGTTCGTCGACGGCGGCTACCTGCCCGCGTTCCACATCGACGAGCGCCTCCGCCTGTCGCGTCTGATCAACACGGCGACGAAGCCGCACGTCGACCGGGCCGTGCAGGCCGCCGTGGCCAGCGACGACCCGGCCGTGTGGTCGGAGTTCCTCACGAACGGCCTGCCCAGGGCCCAGTACGCCGACGACGAGCTCGCCGCCGCCAGGATCCTGGACGCCATCACCCCCGAGTCCTCGCCCGCGCTGTGGGAGGCGACGCAGGTGGCGCTGGAGGCCTCGCCCGCCGAGCTGCGCGAGTTCATCGTCAGCGGCCAGTTCGTGGCGCGCGAGCTCGACGAGCAGGCGGCCCAGCCGCCCGTCGTCCCGGCCGTGCCCGCGGCCCCTGCGCCCGCGGCACCCGCCCCCGCGGCACCCGCCCCCGCGGCTCCCGCGGTGACGGTGGCGCGCGGCACGCAGCGTCCCGTGGTCCTCGCTGCCACGGGCGTCGCCGAGGGGCCGCTGGCCGCGCTGGCCGCGTCCGCACTCCTGGCCGGCACCGGCCTCGTGCTGATCGCGCGCCGGCGGCGTCAGACGGCCTGACCGCTCGTCCCTCGGCTCACGCGGGCGGGATGTTCTGGTTCAGCCGGAAGACGTTCTGCGGGTCCCAGGCCGACTTCACGTGCCGCAGCCGCGCGTAGGTGGCGTCGCCGTAGGCCTGGCGGACGCGTGACGCACCCTCGACGCCCAGCGCGTTGACGTACACGCCGACGCTCCACGGCTCGATCGTCGCGGCGAGCCGCCGGCACGTCGCCGCACGGCGCTCGTCGTCGGCCGGGTCCAGCCACGAGGCGCCGGCGTCGTACTCGAACCACGCGTCGCGGTGCGCGAAGGCCGTCGCGTCCGGGTCGACGTCGGCCACCGCGCCGCCGTAGGCGACGAGGTTCGCGCCGCCCACGTCGGCCTCGGTGTGGGCGAGGAACGCCTCGAGCCCCGCGTCGGGCAGCTCGCGGACGTAGTGGCTCTTCGCGTAGCGCCGGAAGCCGTACGCCGTGTGGACGTCGAACCGGCGCTGGAGGTCCAGGTACCGCAGCGGCGCGACCCGCCGCGCGAGCGGGGTGCCGAGCGCGTCGAGCTGCGCGACCAGCGGCGTCGCGCCGTCGGGCGGCCCGACCCACACGAACCCGAGCGTGAGCGGCCCGTGGGCCGCGACCTGCGCGACGAGCGTGGCCCGCCGGGGGACCTGGTGCATCATCGCCAGCCACGTCCGCAGCGCGTCGAGCCCGTCCGCCGGGTCGAGGTCGACCTCGGCGGTCAGGGCCTGCGTGCCGACGTCGTGCAGCGCGAGGTCGAAGCGGGTGACGACGCCGAAGTTGCCACCGCCGCCGCGCAGTCCCCAGAACAGGTCGGGGTGCTCGTCGGCCGACACCTGGACGACGTCGCCGTCGGCGGTCACCACCTCGTACCCGAGCACGTTGTCGCAGGTCAGGCCGTACATCCGCGCGAGCCAGCCGACGCCGCCCCCGAGCGCGAGCCCACCGACGCCCGTGTGCGAGACGATGCCCGCCGTCGTGGCGAGCCCGTACGCCTGCGCCGCGGCGTCCAGCGCACCGAGCAGCGCCCCGCCCTGGACCCGCGCGGTCCGGGACACCGGGTCGACGGCGACGCCCCGCATGCGGGACAGGTCGACCATGAGGCCGCCGTCCGGCACGGCCCACCCGGCCGCGCTGTGCCCCCCGCCGCGCACGCCCAGCGGCAGGTCGAGCTCGCGCGCGACCCGGACGGCGGTGCGCACGTCATCGGTGCCCGCGCACCGCACGACGTACGCGGGGCGGCGGTCGACGGCCCCGTTCCAGACGGTGCGCGCGGCGTCGTACCCGGGCGACCCCGGCACCAGGACGTCCCCCTCGAACGCGGCGGGCAGCGGTCCGGACGTGGACATGCCTCCACTGTGACGATCGTCGGGCCGTCTGCCAAGGTCCCGTCCCCCGCCCCTTCGGGCGCTCCGGGAGCCGGGCCCCGGCGGGCGGCCCGGGACGGTCGACTACGTCGTCGCCGCGGAGCGCTCGCCGACCGCCGCAGGGACCCGCGCCGCCGGCGGCATCGCAGAGGTCAGCGGCAGCGACCGGACGCTGCGGAACTCGCGGCGCCGCCCGTCGACGGGGTCGGTGAACGCGATCCCGGCGGCGAGGAGCTGCATCGGCTCCCGGAAGTCGTCGAGGTCGACGTCGCGCAGCACCGGGTACAGCGGGTCGCCGACGATGGGGATGCCCAGATCGCTCAGGTGCAGACGCAGCTGGTGGGTGCGCCCGGTGCGCGGGGTCAGCCGGTAGACGCCCAGGCCGTCGACCTCACGCTCGAGCTCGACGAGCGTCTCGGCGTTGACCGGGGCGTCGGGCACGACCTCGGCGTGCAGGGTCCCGCGCACCTTGCGCAGGTGGTTGCGCACGACCGTCGGGAGCTCCAGGTCGGCGCGCAACGGCGCGAGGGCGCGGTACGTCTTGTCCATCGTCCGGCGTTCGAACGCCGTCTGGTAGGCGCCGCGCCAGCGGCGTTCGGTGGCGAGCAGGAGGATCCCGGACGTGCCGCGGTCGAGGCGGTGCAGTGGTGAGAGCTCCGGCAGGTCGAGCTCGTCGCGCAGCCGCACCACGACGCTCTGCACGATGTGCCGCCCGCGCGGGATCGTCGACAGGAACGGCGGCTTGTCGACGACCACGAGCCGCTCGTCGCGGTGCACCACGTGGATCGTGCCGGGCACGACGGGCTCGTCGCGCACGATCCGGTGGAACCACACGTGCCGCGCCGGCACGTACGGGTCGTCATCACGCAGCGCGCGGCCGTCCTCGTCGACGAAGCTGCCGTCGGCGAGCATCCCTGCCACGTCGACGTGCTCGGGGAGCCGGTGGCGCAGCCACGCGCCCATCGTCGGCCACGCGTCCGCGACGCCCCGCGTGCGGGACGGGGTGCACAGGTGGGCGGCGCCGAGGCCGTGACGTGCCGGGAGCGGGGAGACGGGTGGCACGCGTCGATGGTACGAGGCCCGCCTGGACGGGACGACGACGGCGCCGCACCCCGGGGAGGGTGCGGCGCCGTCGTGCCCGGCGCGGAGCCGGTCAGGTGGAGCGGATCAGCTGCAGGTCAGGGTGGCGGCACCGGGCGCGTTGCCCTGACCGATGAACCCGAAGGTGGTCGACGCCCCGGCCCCGAGGGAGCCGTTGTACGGGGCGTTGGAGACGACGCTGCCGGAGACGTTGCCGTTCCAGACGTTGTTCGTCGAGACGCCGCTCGGCAGGGTGACGCGCCAGCCGTTGAGACCCGAGGAGCCGGCCGTCACGGTGACGGTGCCCTGGTAGCCGCCGGGCCAGCTGTTCGCGATGGTGAGCGCCGCGGAGCAGCTGCCGGAGGCCGGGGGCGGGGTGGTGACGGGCGGTGTGGTGACCGGCGGGGTCGTCACGGGCGGGGTCGTCACCGGGGGGGTCGTGACCGGCGGGGTCGTGACCGGCGGCGGGGTCGTCCCGGTGCCGCTGTTCAGGGTGTCGAGGACCGCGGTGTAGGCGGCCTTCTTGTTGCCGTTGCCGTCGAACAGCAGCGGGGTGCCCGAGGCGCGCCACGAGTCGGTGTCACGCACGCCCCACACCGTGATGCCGGTGCAGCGGGCGACGTTGAGGCAGGCCTGCGTCACCTTGCGGTAGTTCTCCGCCTGCGCCGAGCCGGAGCCCTCGATGTCGAGCTCGGTGATCTGCACGTCGACCCCCAGGGCCGCGAAGCGCTCGATCGTCGTCTGGTAGTTGGCGGGCACCGGGCTCTGCGGGTTGAAGTGCGACTGCAGGCCGACGCAGTCGATCGGGACGCCCCGGGACTTGAAGTCGCTGACCATGCGGTAGACGCCCTGGGTCTTGGCGTGCGACCAGTCGTCGGTGTTGTAGTCGTTGTAGCAGAGCTTGGCGGCAGGGTCCGCGGCGCGCGCGGCGCGGAAGGCCGCCTCGATCCAGTCGCTGCCGGTGCGCTCGAGGTTCGAGTCGCGGCGGCCGCCGGAGCTGCCGTCCGCGAACGCCTCGTTCACGACGTCCCAGGCGTAGATCTTGCCCTTGTAGTGCGTCGCGACCTGCGTGACGTGGTTGAGCATCGCGCTGCGCAGGCTCGACCCCTCCATGCGCTGCATCCAGCCGGGCTGCTGCGAGTACCACGCGAGCGCGTGCCCGCGGACCTGCTTGCCGTTCTGCTGCGCCCACTGCAGGATGCGGTCGCCCTGGCTGTAGTTGAACTGGTTCTGGTTCGGCTCCGTCGCGTCCATCTTCATCTCGTTCTCGGCCGTGATCATGTTGAACTCACGGTTCGCGATGGTGGCGTACGTGGAGTCGCTGAGCCGGCTCGCGGCGATCGCGGTGCCGAAGTACCGGCCGCGGTCCTTCGCGGCGTCCTGGAGCGTGGAGCCGGCGGCCTGGGCGGGGATGGCCACCGCGGCGGTCACCGCGAGGGCGAGGATCGCGACGGCGGAAGCGCCGCGAGCGACGTTGCTGCGTCCTCGTCGGAGCGTGGATGGGGGGGTCATCGTTCCTCCTTGTTCAGCCGAGTGCCGGGTCGTCAGCGAGCCGGTCGGCGGAGGCCCCACTCTTGGACCCGCGGGTGGGCCCGTCAACGAACTAAACGTTCAAGTTTCGCGTCGTGGTCCGACATCCGTGCGGGCGCGGAGGGAAGCGCGGCACCGAGCGCGGTCGGCTGCGAGCGCGGGCGGCGCGGGTGCGCGCCGTTCCGAGGCCCCTGGGCGAACACACTCAGTTGAACATGTTCAACTGAGTGTGTTCAATGGCACCATGACATCGACGCCCGTGGTCGACCACCAGCTCGCCCCCGCAGCGCTCGCGGGGGTCCAGGCGGCGGTCGCCCTCGGGGCCGTCGTCGTGCTGCCGCTGGGCCTGCGCCTGCTCGACGCCGCAGGCGCGGTCCGGGTGCCCCGTCCGAGGTCGCCGGGCTGGCCGCTCGTCGGTGCGGCCGCCGCGCTCGCGCTGCTGCTCCCGCGCGGTCCCGCCGCGGTGGGGGCGGCGGTGCCGTTCGCCGTCGCCACCGTCGTGCTGCTCCTCGCAGCCGGGTGCGCGTGGACCGCACCCCGGACCCACCGCCGGGGTGTGTCCGACGTCGCCGTCACCGTCGCGCTGGGCGTCACGACCGTCGGGGCCCTCGCGCTCGTCGCCGACCGCGCGGGTGCGTCGGTGCTCGGTTTCGACGGGGACATCCTGCTGCTCACGGTGCCGCACATGCTCTTCGCCGGCTTCGGGGCGTGCCTCGCCGCGGGCCTGGCCGTGCGCGCCGAGGCCGGCGGTGGCAGCCGGCTCGCCCGCGCCGGCGCCGCCGGTGTGACGCTCGGCGTGGCGGCGGTGCTCGTCGGCTATCTCGTGTCGCAGGAGGCGGAGCTGGTCGGGACCGTCGTGCTCACGGGCGGCATCTGGTGCGCCACGACGGCCGCGTGGCGCGCGGCGCGCGCAGCCGGGCGGGGAGGCGGCTCCCGTGCGGCCGGCGCGTGGGCGGCGACCGCCGTGGCGGGCAGCGGGGTCGCGATGCTGCTGGCGCTGTGGTGGGCGGTCGGCGGGGTCGTCGACGTCCCGCACCCGGACCTGTCGTGGATGGTCGCGACGCACGGCGCGCTCAACGCCCTGGCCGTCGTCCTCGGCTCGCTCGTCTCCCTGCGGCTGCGTTCGGCCCCGCGCGTCGGCGTCGCCGCACCGGTGCCCGCACGACGGACCGGGACGGGAGAGTGGTGAGCGTGGACGACGACCTGACGTACGCGCCCGTCGGGGCGACCCGGGAGCGTGCCGGCGCGCCGTGGAGCCGGGCGGGCGTGCCGCCCGGCGACCGCGTGCTGCG
The DNA here is from genome assembly GCF_018623035.1 of Cellulomonas dongxiuzhuiae. Lineage (NCBI taxonomy): Bacteria > Bacillati > Actinomycetota > Actinomycetes > Micrococcales > Cellulomonadaceae > Cellulomonas > Cellulomonas dongxiuzhuiae. The sequence goes on along the minus strand of NZ_CP076023.1, from coordinate 3,874,612 downwards.
CGTGCGCCACCGCGTCGTGCGCGGCGGTGACGAGGCGGCCCGCGCGGCACTCGCGGACGACGTCTGCGCCTGGCGGGTGCACCGCACCGCGGGCGTGCGGGTGCGAGCCGACGGTGCCGCGGCACCCGGCCGGCGGGTCGTGACGCTCCTCGGGGTGGGCCCGGTCGCGCTGCGCGCCCCCTGCCGCGTGGTGTGGGCGGACGACGAGGGCTTCGGGTACGGCACGCTCCGCGGCCACCCGTTCGCCGGCGAGGAGGCGTTCCGCGTGGTGCTGTGCGACGGTGACGTCTGGCTCGACGTCGAGGCGTATAGCCACCCGGCGTGGCCGGGCGTGCGGTTGCTCGGGCCACTCGTGCCGCTGGGCCAGAGGCTCTACGTCCGTATGCTCGCCCGCGCAGCCCGTCGGCTGCACCGGGCACGGCAGCGAAGGGTGGGGACGGCATGACGCTCGTCGACAACGGGATCTACGTCGAGGGTCGACGGACGCTGACCCCGGTCACGCTCGAGGAGACGTTCGAGCAGCTGCGGGACCACAGCGGGATGGCGTGGATCGGGCTCTACCGGCCCGACGCGGACGAGATCCACGCGCTGGCCGCCGAGTTCGACCTGCACCCGCTCGCGGTCGAGGACGCGCTCAAGGGGCACCAGCGCGCCAAGATCGAGCGCTACGGGGAGACGCTGTTCGTCGTCCTGCGGCCGGCCTGGTACCTCGACGCCGAGGAGCAGGTGGAGTTCGGCGAGGTCCACCTGTTCATCGGGCCGGAGTTCGTCGTGACGGTCCGACACGCGACGAACCCCGACCTCGGCGCCGTGCGACGCCGGCTCGAGGCCGCGCCCGAGCTCCTCGCGCTGGGACCCGAGGCGGTCCTGTACGCCGTGTGCGACGAGGTCGTCGACGGGTACGCGCCCGTCGTCGCCGGCCTCGAGAACGACATCGACGAGATCCAGGACCAGCTCTTCGGCGGCGACCCCGCGGTGTCCCGGCGCATCTACGAGCTGCTCCGCGAGGTGATCGCGTTCCAGCGCGCCACCGGACCGCTGCGCGACATCCTCGACGGCCTGCTGCGCGGCGCCGACAAGTACCGGGTCGACGTCGAGCTGCAGCGCCGCATGCGCGACGTCCTGGACCACGCGCTGCGCATCAGCGACCGCGCCGACTCCTTCCAGGTGCTGCTGGAGAACGCCCTCACCGTGCACTCCACCCTCGTCACCCAGGCGCAGAACGAGGAGATGCGCCGGCTGTCCGAGGCGAGCCTGGTGCAGAACGAGGAGACCCGGCGGCTCTCCGAGACGGGCCTGGCGCAGAACGAGGAGGTCAAGAAGATCTCCTCGTGGGCGGCCATCCTCTTCGCCCCCACGCTCGTCGGCACGATCTACGGCATGAACTTCACGCACATGCCCGAGCTCGACTGGCGGCTGGGCTACCCGCTGGCCGTCGCCGCCATGGTCGTGATGGGCTTCGGCCTCTACCGGGTCTTCAAGCGGCGCCGCTGGCTCTGAGCACCGGGCGGCGACGCGGGACCGTCACGGCGTCGCCCGAGCGGTCACCCAGGGGCGGTCCGTCCGGGCGTGGTCGAGCGCCCACCCCAGCGCGAGGTCGGCGACCTCCTCCCAGCCGGGCGCACCGCAGGTCCAGTGGTCGCGTCCCGCGAGCTCGCGGTACTCCGTGACGGCCGGCGACCGGTGGTAGTGCTCGGCGTTCTTGCGGTTCACGGACGGCGGCATGATGTGGTCCTCCTCGCCCGCGACGAACAGCAGCGGCGCCCGGTCCGCGTCGTAGTCGACCCAGGTGTCCTGGTGCCCGGGCTTGAAGTTGGCGATCAGGCCGTACTCGAAGACCCAGTGACCCGGCGCCGGGATGGCGTACCGCTCCCACACGCGCCGGGACTCCTCGGCGGTCAGCGTGTTCGCGAACGCGTAGTGGAACTCCTCGGGCGTGAAGGCGACCGCGCGGTGCCGGTTGGCCGGGTTCCTGAGGGCCGGGAACAGGGAGCGCGCCTGGGACACGGGCGTGACCCGGACGCCCTCGGTGGGTGCCGAGTCGATGACGACACCCACGGCACCGAGCCCGCGGGCCAGCAGGAGCTGGGTCAGCGTGCCGCCGAACGAGTGGCCGACGATGATCGGCGGTGTCGTGACGGACTCGACGACGGCGGCGAGGTGGTCGACGGTCGCGGGCACGGTCAGCCGCGCGATCACGTCGGGGTCTGCGCGCAGGGCCTCCACCTCGACCTCGAACCCGGGGTACGCGGGCGCGAGCACGCGGAAGCCCTTCGCCTCGTAGTGGTGGATCCAGTCCTCCCAGCTGCGCGGCGTCATCCACAGGCCGTGGACCAGGACGATCGTGTCGGGGCGGGTGCCGGTCATGTCGGTCTCCTCAGGCGTCGATGAAGGTGAGCAGGTCCTGGTGCAGCCGTTCCCGGTCGGTGTCGGGCAGGCCGTGCGGCCTGCCCGCGTAGACCTTCAGGGTGGCGCCCGCGACGAGCGCGGCCGAGCGCTCACCGCCGACCGCGAAGGGCACGATCTGGTCGTCGTCCCCGTGGATGACGAGGGTGGGGACGTCGACGGCCGCGAGGTCGGCGCGGAAGTCGGTGGCGGAGAACGCCGCGATGCACTCGTACGCCGCCCGGTGGCCGCACGCCATCGACTGCAGCCAGAAGGCGTCGCGGAAGCCCTGGTCGACGTCGTGGGTGCGGTTGTGGCCGAAGAACGGCCCGTCGGCGAGGTCGCGGTAGAGCTGGGCGCGGTCGGCGCGCTCACCGGCACGCAGGCCGTCGAAGACCTCGAGGGGCAGGCCGCCCGGGTTGTCGTCGGTCCGCAGCATGAGCGGCGGCACGGCGCTGACCAGCACGATCCTGGCGACGCGCGCGGTCCCGTGCCGTCCGACGTAGCGGACGACCTCGCCACCACCGGTCGAGTGCCCGACGAGGGTGACGTCCGTGAGGTCGAGCGTGTCGAGCAGCCGGGCGAGGTCGTCGGCGTAGGTGTCCATCTCGTTGCCGTGCCAGGTCTGCGTGGACCGGCCGTGACCACGCCGGTCGTGCGCGACCGCGCGGTGGCCGTGCTCGGCGAGGAACAGCGCCGCGGCGTCCCACGCGTCGGCGTTCAGCGGCCACCCGTGGCTGAGGACCACCGGGCTCCCGTCGGACCCCCAGTCCTTGTAGAAGATCTGGGCACCGTCATCGGTGGTGACGTACGGCATGGTGGGCTCCTCGCGCTCGGCCGGATCAGCAGGTCCAGGCTCGTCCGCCGGCGGTGCGTGGCGCATCACCCGTGGCGCGTAGTCGCGTCGCGCGGACGCGTAGTCCCGGCCCGACGGTCGCGGGGGACAGGGAGAGCCGCGGCGCGAGGTCCCGGTTCGCCGGAGCCCGGCGACAGGCGTCACGGCCTGGGCCGGGCTGCGGGCCTCAGCGGTGCCCGGCCACCCCGAGGAGCAGGTGCGCCGCGCGGGCGTACTCGCCCACGAGCAGCGCGTGCTCGGCGTCGGCCAGGTCGGCGGCCCAGCCGGGCGGGGCGTCGTCGCCGGCCTCGACCACGCGCTGCTGCGCGGCGTCCCGCAGCACCGAGATCAGCGTGTCCATCTGCTGCCACGTCAGCCCGTCGCCCCCCGCCAGCCGGTCGACGGCCCGGCCGAGGGCCCGCAGCACCGTCCGCTCGTCGGCGGCCCCACCGGAGCCCGTCCAGCCGCCCTGCTGGACGGCCGTGGCGATCTCCGCGAGCGCGCGGCGCACGTCCCGGTCGCGCGACGACGCGAGCTCGCGGGCCAGGTCCGTCAGCCGCTCGCGGGCGGAGTCGGTGCGCAGCCCCCAGCCGAACGGCAGCTCGGGGTCGTAGTCGGCGTCGCCGACGTTGATCGGCTCCTGCTCGGGCGTCCGGGGCCATGTCATGCCGAGGCGGCCCGTGAACGGCGCGTCGCCGAACAGCACGTCCGCGACGCCCGCGCCCTCGCTCCCGGGCAGCCACGACGCGACGAGCGCGTCGACCTGCCCGTCCGGGTCGGCGACGACGTTGGGGCGGCCCGCGACGACGAGGACGACGCACGTGTCGATCGCGCCGCAGACGGTGTCGACCACCGCCTGGTCGGCGGGCGTCAGGGTGAGCTGCTTGCCCGGCTCGCGGGGGACGCCGCCGTCGGACGGGTCCCACGGCCAGCCGGGCCCGTCGACGTCGCCGAAGCCCTCGGCGTACGGGGTCTCGCCCACCACGACGACACCGACGTCGCTGCCGTCGGTCGGCGCGGAGGCGTCCTCGCTGAACGTGACCTGCGCGTCGGGCGCCACCTGGCCGATGCCGGCGCGGATCGTCGTGCCCGGGATCAGGTCCTTCACCGGCTGCCCCTGCCACGTGACGGTCCAGCCGCCCGCCTGGATGCCGATGTTGTCGGCGGCCCGCCCGGCGAGGTAGATGCGCGCGTCCTTCGCCAGCGGCAGCGCACCGCCGCTGTTGCGCAGCAGCACCTGCGACTTCACGACGGCCTCGCGCGCGACGGCCCGGTGCTCGGCCGACCCGATCGACCCCTGGCCGGCGCGGTCGGTGTACGGGTGCTCGAACAGTCCCAGCTCGACCTTCTGCCGCAGGATGCGGCGCACCGCGTCGTCGACGCGCGCCACGGGGACCCGCCCGGCGCGGACCTCGCCCATGAGCGTCGCAACGAACGGGTCCGGGCTGTTCGGCTCCATGAACATGTCGACGCCCGCGTTGACGCTCGCCCGGACCTGCGCGGCGTAGTCGCCGGGGAGCTGCTTGATCGCCTCCCAGTCGCTGATGACGAACCCGTCGAACTCCTGCTCGCCCTTCAGCCAGCCCGTGACCAGCTCGGTCTGCGCGTGCATCTTCACGGGGTTGCCGGTGCCGTCCTCCGTCCAGTCGACGCTGGAGAACGACGGCATGACGGTGCCGGCGCGGTGGTCACGGACCGCGGGGACGTAGGGCGCCAGGTCGATGCGCTCGAAGTCCTCGCGGCTGGTGATCGTGACGCCCTGGTCGATCGTGTAGTCACCGCTGCCGGTGCCGAAGGTGGTGTCGCCGTCCCCGGCGAAGTGCTTGACCGACGCGAGCACGCGGTCGGGCCGGTCGACCTCGCTGCGGGCCGGGCCCTGCAGGCCGTCGATCGCGGTCTCGTTGAGCACCACGAGCGCCGGGTCCTCCCCGAAGCTCTCGTAGGTGCGGCCCCAGCGCAGGTCGCGCGCGACGCAGATGCACGGCGCGAACGACCACTGCGGACCGGTCGTGCGGGTCTCGGCGGCCGTGATGTGGGCCGCCCGCTCGACGAGGCCGGGGTCGCGCATCGCGCCCAGGCCGATGTTGTGCGGGAAGACGGTCGCACCGACGAGGTTGTTGTGCCCGTGGACGGCGTCCACGCCGTACAGCAGGGGGATGGACAGGCGTGTCGACAGCGACTGCGTCTGGAACCCGTCGACCATGTCCGCCCAGCCCGCGGGGGTGTTCGGGGTCGGCGTGGAGCCCCCGCCCGACAGCACCGACCCCAGCCCCAGGGACGCGACCCGGCCCGGGCTGCCGGCGACGTTCGCGCGCTCGGCCTGCGTCATCTGGCCGGCCTTCTCCGCGAGCGTCATCCGCCCGAGCAGGTCGTCGACGCGCTCGTCGACCGGCAGCGTCGCGTCGAGGTACGGGAAGCCGTTCGCGAGGACGGCGACGGTCGCACCGCCGGTGACCGTCGCGTCCGCGGTGGTCGTGCTGAACGTCAGCGGGACGGTCTCGGTGGTCTCCGCGGCGTCGTCGGCCGCGATCTCGACGGCGACCTCCTGCGTGGACCCGGACGTGGCACCGGCCGGGAACGTGACCACCCCGCCGGTCTCGGTGTAGTCGGCGCCGCCGGACGCGGTGCCGGTGCCGGTGGACCAGAAGACCGTCACGGGCGCGGCGAGCGCGGCGCCGTCGCCCGTGGTCGCGGTCAGGGCGACGGTCGCGACGTCACCCTCGGCCGCGGTGACGAGCGGGCTCGACGGGGCGACGGTGACCGGTGCGGCCGCCTGCGCGGCCGGGCCGCCGATGACGACCAGCGGGACCAGCAGGGCCCCGGTGCAGAGCCCGGCGACGAGGCGACGGGCGGACGTGGGCACGGACATGAGCTCCCCCCAGCTCCCGAGCGCGCGTGCACGTCGACGGGCACGCGGTGCGGCGTGCGCACCTCACCATGCTTCGGGGGTGCCGGAGCGCGTGTCAACGGCACGGGCGCCGCCGCCCTGCGCTGAAGGGTTTCGCGGTCAGGCGCCGAGCTCGGCCCAGATCACCTTGACGGTGTCGGTCCGGTACCAGCCGACGTCCCGCGCCAGTCGCCGCGCGATCTGCAGGCCGTACCCGCCGTCACCGGGCGGGCGGTCGCCCGCGAAGCGCGGTACGCCGCTCAGGTCGTGGTCGGCCACCGTCAGCAGGAAGTGGTCGCCGTCCTGCAGGAGCTCGACGGTGGTGGGCGGCCGACCGTGCCGGATCCCGTTGGTCGTGAGCTCGGAGGCGACCAGCACCAGGTCGTGCGCCACGCCGCCGAGGACCGCGTCGGCGGGCTCCCCGGACCGGGCGTCGATCTCCCCGCGGAGCTGCTGCCGGAAGCCCCCGAGGTCGGCCAGGCTGTCGAGCACCCAGCGGCGCACCGGCGTGAACCGTGCCGGGGGACGCGAGGTGGGCAGGCCGCCGTCCGTGCTCGGGCTGCTGCCCGAGGGTGCCGACGGTGTGCTCACCCGCCTGACCGTAGATCAGCGGGCGCCGTTGCGCCCATCCCGACGTGCTGGGCAGGGTCGATCCGACCCCGGCGAACCCCGGCATGACGCCGCCCGGGCTCGCCGGCCCCACCATCCCCATGTGCGGTGTCGGTCCCCGGTGGCATCGTGGCCGCCATGGACACCGACGCCAAGGCCACGCTGCACCGGTACCTGCGCCGCCAGCGCGAGGGCCTCGTCGGCAAGCTCGACGGGCTCGACGAGTACGACGCGCGCCGCCCGCTCACCGGGACCGGCACCAACCTGCTCGGCCTGGTCAAGCACGTCGCGAGCGTGCAGGTCGGCTACCTCGGTGAGGTCTTCGGGCGGCCCGCGCCGCGCGACCTGCCCTGGTACGCCGACGGTGCCGAGCCGGACGCGGACATGGGGGTCCCGGCGGACGAGAGCCGCGCGTCCGTCCTCGACCTGTGGCAGGAGTCGTCGGAGCACGCCGACAGGACGCTCGAGGCGCTGCCGCTCGACGCCGTCGGCGAGGTCCCGTGGTGGAGCGAGCCGCGCGTCACGCTGCACGAGGTGCTGGTCCACGTCCTCGCGGAGGTCGCCCGCCACGCCGGCCACGCGGACGTCCTGCGCGAGCAGCTCGACGGGAGCACGGGGCTCGTCGCGGGGGACCCGAACGTGCCGAGCCGGAGCCCGGACGAGTGGGCGGCGTACCGCGCGCGCATCGAGCAGGCGGCGCGTGACGTGGCGGGGCGCTGACGGCGCGCCCCGCGGCGTCCGCCGGTCAGTCGACGAGGTCGGCGTACTGCGGGTTCCGCTCGACGTACGCCCGGACGAACGGGCACTGCGGGACGACGCGGCGCCCGGCGCCGCGCACGTCGTCGAGCGCGTACCGCACGAGCTGCGAGCCCAGGCCCTTCTCCTGCCGGCCCTCGTCCACGCGGGTGTGCTCGAGGACGACCCGGTCCGCCGCGACGGAGTACCCCAGCTCACCGACCTCTTCGGGGCCGATCCGCAGGACGTAGCGACGCCTCGGCTCGTCGTGCTCGACCACGGGGGTGGGTCCCGTCGGCTCCTCGGTCATGGCGGCTCCCCTCCACGCGGCGCCCGGCGCGGCTGCCGTCCTGGCGAGCGTACTGACGCCACGGCCGGGCGCGACCCGGGCCCCGTCAGGACCGCAGGGCGTCCGCGACCGCGGTGAACGCGGGCTTGACCGCGAGGTCCTCGTCCAGGACGGTCGCCGCACCCTCGCCGGGCGACCAGCCCGGGACCCACGAGTAGCGGTCCGTCACGCCCCACAGGGTCAGGGACGTGCAGCGCTCGACGGCGACGCAGGCGGCGACCGCGCGCCCGTAGTAGTCGGTCTGCTTCTCGACGTCGTCGGGCTCGGCGCGGCCCGCGGCGTCGACGGGGACGCGGACGTCGAGCTCGGTGATCGCCACCTCCAGGCCCAGGTCGGTGAACCGCCGCAGGTTGGTCTCGAGGTCGGACGGGAACGGGTACTGCGTCGACAGGTGGCCCTGCACGCCGAACCCGTGGAGCGGCGCACCGACCGCGAGCAGCTCGGTCGCGAGCGCGAGGTACGCGTCGGACTTGGCCCCGATGGACTCGACGTTGAAGTCGTTGAGGTACAGGACCGCGTCGGGGTCGGCCTCGTGCGCCCAGCGCAGCGCGTCGGCGACGATCGCGGTGCCGAAGCGCGCGAGGAACGGGTTCTCCTCGGTGCGTAGCACGCCCTTGTCGTCGAAGATCTCGTTCGCGACGTCCCAGTGCACGATCCGGCCCTGGTACCGGCCGACGACGGTGGCGATGTGCTCCTGCAGGAGCGCGCGCAGCTCGTCGTCCGTGAACGTGCCGCTCGTGAGCCAGCGCGGGTTCTGCGAGTGCCACAGCAGGGTGTGGCCGCGCACCTGCTGGCCGTTGGCCTCCGCGAAGTCGATCACGGCGTCCGCGCCCTCGAACCGGAACTCCTCGCGGGTGGGCCGCAGGAACTCCCACTTGAGCTGGTTCTCGTGGGTCACCGACGAGAACTGCTCGGCGATCACGTCGCGGTAGGCCTCGTCCTCGCCGAACGGGTCCGGGTAGCCGGACGCGGCGTGGTGCCCGCCACCGGCGACGGCGACACCGATCGCCAGACCCTCGCGGGGCAGGTCGCGCAGGGCGACGTCGGGGGCGGCGGCGGGCGTGGGCGTCGGTGTGGGGGACGGGTCGGCGGCTGACGTGCAGCCGACGAGCGCGAGCGCGGCAGCGGCGCTCAGCACGGCCCCGTTCCGGACGAGCCTCGTTGCTCTCATGGGGCCGAATGGTACGGGCCCCGGGCCTGCGCCCGACGACGGTCCCACGGACCCGCGCGCCCTGCGCCCCGGCCCCGCGTGCCGACGTGCGACGTGCACCGGTCCGCGCGAGGCTCGTCACCAGCCACGTCACCGTCCGAGGGAGCACCCGTGCTGCGAGCCGAGCAGGTCACCGACGCCGTCGCCTACCACGGCGAGGGTCCGTGCTGGTCACCGACGTGGGGTGGTCTGCGCTGGGTGGACATGCTCGCGGGCGACCTGCTGACGCTGGGCGACGACGGGAGCGTGCAGCGCCTGCACGTGGGGGACGTCGCGGCGTTCGTGCGGCCGCGCTCGCGGGGCGGTTACGTCGTGGGGCTCGAACGTGGCATCGGGCTCGCGGAGTCGCCGGACGGCCTGCCGACGCCGCAGCCGGAGCTGTGGTCGGACCCGGGCGTGCGGATGAACGAGGCCGGGTGCGACCCGTGGGGGACGCTGTACGTGGGGTCCATGGCGTACGACGCCCGGCCCGGCGGTGCGCGGCTGTACCGGATCACGCCCGGTGGTGACGTGGAGGTCGTGCTCGACGACGTCACCATCTCCAACGGCCTCGACTTCTCGCCCGACGGCACGCGCGCCTACTACGACGACACCGCGACGGGCCGCACGGACGTGTTCGACGTCGTCGACCGGCGCCTGACCAACCAGCGGCCGTTCGTATCCGGCACGGACGAGAGCCCCGACGGGCTGACGGTCGACTCGGCAGGGAACGTGTGGGTCGCGCTCAACGGTGCCGGCCGCGTCCGCTGCGTGTCGCCGACGGGCGACGTGCTGGCGGAGGTCGAGGTGCCCGTCCGCCTGACGACGGCGTGCACGCTGGGCGGCCCGGACCTGCGGGACCTGTACATCTCCACGTCCCGCGAGCACCTGGAGGACCCGGAGCCCGAGGCCGGTGCGCTGTTCCGCGTGCGCGTCGAGGTGCCCGGTCGACCGGTGCTGCCGTTCGGCGGCTGAACGGACGGCGGTCCCGGAGGCGGGCGCGGGCTCCGGGATGTCGACGTCGTGTGACGGGCACGAGAAGGGCTGCTCCAGCATGGATACCTGTCCGTGACCCCCCGCCAGGATGCTTGCTCAAGGGTCCAGGAACGATCATCGGAGGTATCTGCAACAGTGGCGTATGCCTCGCACCCTTCAAATAGACCTGGACGGGACGTGGACAGAGACACCAGCGTTGCTCGAGAGCATCGAGGATTCATCTGGATCGCGGATCGGCCCGGCCTCCGGGTGAGCGTCATGGCGCGGTCCTCGGCCGAGGCGCGGGAGAAGTTGGTCGCAGAGCACGGTGAGGGAATCGTCTCCCTGCGAAACGAGGATGATGCATCGCGGCCGAGGTGAAGAATCGCCGGAGGTGGGGTGATCATCTCCGTCGGGTCCAGACGTGCCGCCGTCGTCGGGGACGAGTCGACGGCGGCGTTCGCTACCGAGGGCGTCGTGCGTGAGACGACTTCCAGTCACGCGGCATCGACGTCGGACGCACCGGCAAGGTGCGTCGTCGAGATCCTCCGGCGAGGGGGCGGGCTGATGCCACGCGCCCTGGTCGGAGGGGCCTTCACGCCGCACGAGGGAGAGGACCTGGTCATCGAGGTGCGGACGTCGGGGACGGAGCCTGCGGGGGCGCCCACGTGTGCGAGCACGTTGTGGAGTCCGCTCGTGCCGGGTCTCCCGGAAGAGTTTGTGCGTCCATCTGTCGCCGGCGTCCTCAAGGGAGGCCTGCCGGCTGGTCGGTTCACTCTCGACCGCGCGGCGTTCGATCCGGTCGAGTCATCCCCAATGGCTTTCGAGCTGGCCGGAGAGCTGCTCGCGGTCGTTCTCGGCGCCATGTCCGGCGGGCGCGACGTCGAGGAGTCGGCGCGCTCCACGATCGGCGCTTGGCCGTGAGGCCTGCGGCATCGTCTTCTCGAGTAACAGCGGTGCCGAGTGGCGCCGCCAGGTCGTGCGGGCATGGATGTCCGGTCCGCGCCTTCGGTACCGTTCCTCCACGTCCGCCCGGGCGTGGCGTAGCGACGGAGGGCGAGCATGGGCGAGACCGGGACCGCCGCAGGACCTGAGAGCCGCCGGCCGTGGCTGCCGCCGCGCTCGTTCGTCCGCACCGCGTGGGTGGTGCACCGGGGGATCCACCGGGTGTCACGTGGCCGGCTGGGGCTCTGGCCGCCGCGGGGGGACCGCTTCGGCACGATGGTGCTGCACACCGTGGGCCGTCGCACGGGGAACCAGCATCGGGCGATCGTCGCCTACGCCCTCGACGGGCCGGACGTCGTCACCGTCGCCATGAACGGCTGGGGCGAGGGGCACCCGGCGTGGTGGCTCAACCTGCAGGCGCACCCCGAGACGACCGTCGATCTGCCCGACGGGTCGCGGGCGGTGCGGGCGCGCGCGGCAACGGGTGCCCAGCGCGACCGGCTGTGGCGGACGTGGCTGCGCTTCGACCCGACGTTCGACGCGCACGCCGCGCACCGACGGACCGAGACGGTCGTCGTCGTGCTCGAACCCCTCGTGCCGGCCTCGGACGTGAAGGAGGAGGGGCGAGGAACGTGACGCGCGGGCGGTGTTCAGATCGGCCAGGCGATCCTGCTGCGCGCCACGCGTTGGAGTCGTTGTCCCGCGCCGACGACGGCATCGTCGCGCGAACGGCGCGAGCTCAGCTCGAGCGGTGACGCCCCGAGCGTCGGGTCGCTCCGACGACCTGCGCGAGATCGCCGGCGAGCGGATACGGACGCTCGTCCCACAGTTGCTCGACAGCCGAAAGTTGCGCTCAGAGCGCCGCCAACGATTGCCAGACCGGACGGTCCTCCACGACCCAGATCGGCATATTCACCGACAGGACCAGCGCGGGTGTCATCCGCGAGAGTGTCATATCGATACGATGCACGCTCGAAACTATCAGGATCCCTTTTGTCCCCTTGACGCCCGACATGCCCCGGGGGGACGTTGCGTTCCCGGCTCATGGCCGGACTGTCCACTCAAAGAGGAGAGGGATCGATGACGACCCCACACCAGAGGCACCGCCGCGGGCGTCTCGCCGCCGCAGGTGGCCTCACCGCGGCCGCGGTGATCATCGCGCTCGCGGTGCCCGCGCAGGCCGCCGGCAGCACGCTGCAGGCCGCCGCCGCCGAGACCAACCGGTACTTCGGTACCGCGATGGCCGGCCACTACCTCAACAACTCCGGCACGATGACCATCGTCAACCGTGAGTTCAACATGATCACGGCCGAGAACGAGATGAAGATGGACGCGACGGAGCCGTCGCAGAACCAGTTCAACTTCTCGGCCGGCGACCAGATCGTGAACTGGGCACGTTCCAACGGCAAGCAGGTCCGCGGGCACGCCCTCGCGTGGCACTCCCAGCAGCCCGGCTGGATGCAGAACATGTCCGGCGCCAACCTGCGCAACGCGATGCTCAACCACGTGACCAGGGTGGCGACCTACTACAAGGGCAAGATCCACAGCTGGGACGTGGTCAACGAGGCCTACGCCGACGGGAACTCCGGCGGCCGCCGCGACTCCAACCTGCAGCGCACGGGCAACGACTGGATCGAGGCCGCGTTCCGCGCCGCCCGCGCCGCCGACCCCGGTGCCAAGCTCTGCTACAACGACTACAACACCGACAACTGGTCCCACGCCAAGACGCAGGGCGTCTACAACATGGTCAAGGACTTCAAGGCCCGCGGCGTCCCGATCGACTGCGTCGGCTTCCAGGCCCACTTCAACTCGGGCAACCCCGTCCCGTCGAACTACCACACCACGCTCGGCAACTTCGCCGCGCTGGGTGTCGACGTGCAGATCACCGAGCTCGACATCCAGGGCTCCGGCTCCTCGCAGTCCCAGCAGTTCCAGGGCATCGTCCAGGCGTGCCTGTCCGTCGCCCGCTGCACCGGCATCACGGTGTGGGGCGTCAAGGACACCGACTCCTGGCGTGCCTCGGACACCCCGCTGCTGTTCGACGGCTCGGGCAACAAGAAGGCCGCCTACACCGGCACGCTCAACGCGCTGAACGCGGGCGGTGTCCGCGCCACCCCCGGCGGCACGAGCACCCAGCCCACGTCGCAGCCGACCACGCAGCCGACCACGCAGCCGACGGCCAACCCGACGACGCCCCCGCCCACCGGCGGTGGCACCTGCACGGCGACGTACTCCGAGGGCGAGAAGTGGAACGACCGCTTCAACGGGGTCGTGACGATCCGCGCCAACGGCAACATCAGCAGCTGGACCTCGACGGTCACGGTCCGCAGCCCGCAGCGCATCATCGCGACCTGGAGCGGGTCGCCGACGTGGCCCTCGGCCAACGTCATGACGATGCGCCCGAACGGCAACGGTGCGCTGGCCAACGGGCAGACCGCCTCGTTCGGGTTCACCGTCCAGCACGGTGGCAACTGGACGTGGCCGACGGTGAGCTGCTCGGCCTCGTGATCGGCTGAGCGCAGGCTCCACCCCGGCAGCGGGCACGGTCTCCCTCGGGACCGTGCCCGCTGTCACGTCTCGGTGGCAGGGTGCGCGGCGCTGCGCGCGTGGCAGGAGACGTAGGCTCGTGAGCGTGGCCACCTTCTCCTCCGTAGCGCGTCAGCACGTCCTCCAGGCGATCGAGGAGTACGACCGTCGCGGCGGTGACGACTTCCTCGCGGTGTACGGGTTCGTGCCGCAGGACGAGTGGACGGTGCAGCACGAGGGCCGGGACTACGACCTTCCGGCCGTCGTCGGGGTCGCCCACCGCTTCGCGACGGGACGCATCGCGACGCCCGACGACCTCAGCGGCAGCCTGTCGAGCGCGGCAGCGATCCTGCGCAAGCGCGGCTTCGAGGTGACCCAGCCCGGCGGCGGCCCGGTGGCGGCGCCCGCGCGTGCGGCCCGCGCGCCCCAGCGTCGCGCGCCCGCGGCCAAGCCGCGCCGGTCCTCGGCCGAGCCCGAGCGCGTCGCCCCCGTCTGCCCGACGTGCCACATGACGCTGGCCGGCACGGGCAACTGCGACTACTGCGCCTGAGGCGCGACGCCGCGACGCGTCAGCGCGTCGTCCCCCGGACCACGAGCCTCACCGGCATGACGAGGTGCTCGGCCGCGCCCTCGTCGCCGGACATCCGGCGCTCGAGCAGCCGCAGCGCCTCGGCGACGACGAGGTCCACGCGCGGGTCGACGGTGGTCAGGCCCGGGACCAGGTGCTCGCTCACCTCGAGGTCGTCGAAGCCGACCACCTGGACGTCGTCCGGGACGCGCAGACCGCGGTCGTGCAGGCCCGCCACGACGCCGATCGCGACCTGGTCGGTCACCGCGAAGACCCCGTCGATCTCCAGGCCGGCGTCGATCGCGGCACCGATGGTCGCGCGGCTCTCCGCCATGGCGAAGTGGTCGGGCGGCAGGATCAGGCGCTCGTCGGGGACGAGCCCCGCCTCCTCGTGCGCGGCGCGCCAGCCGGCGGTGCGCGTGCCCTCCATGCCCGCGGGCGCGTCGTCGGCCACGCCTCCGACGATGGCCACGTGGCGTGCGTCCCGCTCGATGAGGTACGCCGTCGCGAGCCGCGCGCCCTCGAAGTTCCCGAGCATCACGTGGTCGCGCTGGGTCGGCATCGGCTTCTCACCGAGCAGCACCAGCGGCATGTCGCTGTGCAGCCGAGCGACCTCGGAGTCCCTGAGCCCGACGACGGACAGCAGCACGCCGTCGTACATCTGCAGCCGCGCCTGCGAGAGCGCGCTCAGCTCACCCTCGCGGCTCGCGCCGGTCTGCTCGACGACGAGGTGCTGCCCGCTGGGGAGCAGCGCGTCGGTGACGGCGGCGGCGAGCTCGGCGAAGTAGGGGTGGTCGACGCGGGGGATGGACAGCGCGATCGTGCCGCTGCGGCCGGCCCGCAGGCTGCGCGCGGTGAGGTTGACCTGGTAGCCCAGCTCGTCGACCGCCTCGAGCACGCGCCGGCGCGTGGCCTCGCTGACGCGCGGTCGGCCGTTCACGACGTTCGAGACCGTCATGACGGAGACGCCCGAGGCTCTCGCGACGTCCTTGAGTGTGGGCATGTCGATACCCTACGGACGCCGACCCCCCCACGGCGCGGCGTTCGTGCTTGACATTCGAGAATCCGTGCCTGAAGGTCAGGGTGCGCCGCATGTAACGATAAAACGTGCCCTCGACGACGAGGGTGTGGCCCCTCGTGACCGCGGCGTCCTCCTGCAGGAGCGTCAGCGTCGACGCCCGGCACCGATCACCGAAGGGACCCCCTTTGTCTTCCCTGACCGCCGTCATCGACCTCGACCTGCCCGGGCCGACGATCAGCCGCCACGTGTACGGCCACTTCGCCGAGCACCTGGGCCGCTGCATCTACGGTGGCTTCTGGGTCGGCGAGGACTCCGACGTCCCGAACGTCCGCGGCATCCGCACCGACGTCGTCGAGGCGCTGCGCGGGCTCAAGATCCCGAACCTGCGCTGGCCCGGCGGCTGCTTCGCGGACGACTACCACTGGCGCGACGGCATCGGGCCGCGTGACCAGCGCCCCCGCATGGTCAACTCCCACTGGGGCGACGTCGTCGAGGACAACTCGTTCGGCACGCACGAGTTCATGGACCTGTGCGAGATGCTCGGCGCCGAGCCGTACGTCAACGGCAACGTCGGGTCGGGCACGGTCCGGGAGATGAGCGAGTGGGTCGAGTACCTCACGCGCGCCGACGACTCGCCCATGGCCGCGCTGCGCCGCGCCAACGGCCGCGACGAGCCGTGGAAGGTCCCGTTCTTCGGCATCGGCAACGAGCCGTGGGGCTGCGGCGGCAACATGACGGCGGAGCACTACGCCGACCTGGCCCGCCAGTACGCGACGTACGTGCGCAACCACGGCGGCAACACCGTCTACAAGATCGCCGCCGGCGCCAACGCGGAGGACTACGCGTGGACCGAGGCCCTCATGAAGGTCTCGCAGAAGCTCGGCTGCGGGTGCGACCCGCGCGGCTTCTTCCAGGGCATCTCGCTGCACTACTACACGATGTCCGGCGACTGGAGCGTCAAGGGGCACGCGACGGCGTTCGACACCGACGACTGGTACGTCACCATGCGCCGCGCCCACAAGATGGAGGAGCTCGTCCGCGGGCACTCCAACGTCATGGACGCCTACGACCCCGAGCACCGCATCGGCCTCGTCGTCGACGAGTGGGGCACGTGGTGGGACGTGCAGGAGGGGACCAACCCCGGCTTCCTGTACCAGCAGAACACCCTGCGCGACGCGCTCGTCGCGAGCACGCACTTCGACACGTTCCACCGGTACGCGCACCGCATCTCGATGGCGAACATCGCGCAGACCGTCAACGTGCTGCAGGCGATGATCCTCACGGATCCCGACTCGGGCGCCCTCGTCCTGACGCCGACCTACCACGTGTTCGAGATGAACACCGGTCACCACGACGCGTCGTCGCTCGCGGTCCACGTCAAGGGCGAGCTCCCCACGCGTGAGGTCGAGGGCAAGGCCGTGCCGATGCTGTCGATGTCCGCGTCGAGCAAGGACGGCGCCGCGCTCGTGTCGCTGTCGAACCTCGACGCCGACGCCCCGACGTCGGTCGTGCTCGACCTGCGGGGCCGCGAGGTCACCGGGTTCTCGGCGCGCGTGCTGACGGCCCCGACGATCCAGACGCACAACAGCCCGGAGAGCCCGGACGCGGTCGCTCCCGTCGCGCACGACGGCGTCCGGCGGCACGCGCTCGGCCTCGAGGTCGACCTGCCGGCACGCTCGTACACGACGGTCCGGCTGGAGCTCGGCGCATGAGCGCCGACGTGACCGGGGCCCTGACCCCGACGGACGCGCTCGCCGTCCACCGCTCGGGTGACCCCGGGGCGCCGACGGTCGTGCTCGTGCACGGCCTGACGGACTCCGGGACCACGTGGCCCGACCTCCTCGCGCACTGGGGGGACCGGTACCACGTGGTCGCGCCCGACCTGCGGGGCCACGGCTCGTCGCCGCGCTTCACCCCCGAGCAGCTGCCGCAGGCGCCCGAGGTGATGCTCGCCGACGTCGTCGCGCTGCTCGACGCCCAGCCGGCGCCGGTGTTCCTCATGGGGCACTCGCTCGGTGGTCTGCTCGGCCTGCGCGCGGCGCTGGCGCGCCCGGAGAAGGTCCGCGCGCTGGTCGTCGAGGACCCGGCGAAGCCGACGGGTGTGCGCACGCCGGACCCGCAGTTCTCGGCGATGATGCTCGGCCAGACGCACGTCGTCATCGAGGACCGCGACGCGGAGGTCGCGCGCATGCGCCGCGAGACGCCGTGGAGCGACACCGAGATCGACGCGTGGGCCGCCACCCGCGCGGACGTCGACCAGGAGTACCTGCGGGTCGGGCTCTTCCTGGGCGACGCGGCGTGGGAGGAGGCGTTCGGCGCGCTGCAGGTGCCGACGCTGCTCGTCCTGCCGGAGGAGGCGCCGATGGCGCCGCGGGCGGACGGGTTCGACAACCCGCTGGTGCGTACGGTGGTGGTCCCGGGGGCGGGGCACTGCGTGCGCCGCGACCAGCCGGACGCCTTCCACGCGGCGGTCGACGGGTTCCTCGCCGAGCACGCGGCCTGACGGCGGGTGTCGGTGGTCGCTGCGAGCATCGACCGGTGACCACCGACACCCTGCACCTCGGCGTGCGGATCGCGCGCCGCGCCGCGGACGTCTACGCGTTCGCGTCCGTCCCGGCCAACCTTTCGCGCTGGGCGCCCGGCCTGGGGACGCAGGTCGAGGAGGCCGACGGGCAGTGGTTCGTCGTGACGCCGGAGGGCCGCGCGCGCGTGACGTTCGCGCCGCGCAACGACCTCGGCGTCCTGGACCACGAGGTGGTGACGCCGTCGGGGCTGGTCGTGCGCGTGCCGATGCGTGTCGTCGCCGACGGCCCGGACGCGTGCGACGTCGTCCTCACGCTGCGCCGCGCACCCGGCATGACGGACGTGGAGCTCGCCCGCGACGAGGCCCTGGTGCGTGCCGACCTCGCGCGGCTGCGTGACGTGCTGGAGGCGCCCGTCGCGTGACCTGCCCGTCTCGCGCCGGCGCCCGTGCCCCTGCGGTCAGAGGTAGCCGCCGGTCTCCGCCGCCTCCGGGGTGGGCTCGGCCTTGGTGCGCAGCAGGGTGCCCCGGAGCAGCAGCGCCTCACGCCCCGCGGCGCGCACCAGCAGCCACGGCGTGCGCGACACCGGGCACTGGTGCAGCGAGGCGGTGCCGTCCGTGAGGGTGGGTGTGAGCGCGGCGACCTCGGCGTCCGCGTCCTGCAGGTGGTTCTCGAGGTAGGTCTCCGTCTCGACGCTGCGCATGCCGACCGTCTGCAGGCACGTGCAGGACTGCATGACGCTCGTCGCCCGCTGCTGGTCGACGTATGTCTGCGCGGCGCGGCGCACCGCCGGCCGCAGCAGGCGCTGCCCGCCCGCGGCGCACACGAGCGTCAGCAGCAGCACCAGCGGCCACACGACGGCGTCGATACGGGCGGACTGCGTGGCGTACGCGTCCGCCATGAGGCCCTCGGTGACGATCCCGGCCAGTGTGAGCGCGACGACGAACCCGATGACGCCGCCCGTCAGCGCCGCGCCCACGTTGCGGCTCTTCGCCGACCGCTCGTCGGGGACGTCGGGCAGCCAGCGGCGGATGTGGCGCAGGACGCCCGCGTCCGTGGCCGACAGGTCCGTGCCCTCGGGCAGTCGCCACCACCGCCACACCGCGGCTGCGACCACCACGGCGAGGATCGGTGCCCACGTGGGCGCGACGCCCAGGCCCGCGGCGACGGCGACCGCCGCGGCGACGACCGCAGCCACCAGACCCGGGACGCGCTCGCGCCACCACGACGCAGGCGTCGCGCGCTCGTCACGGAGCTCGACCACCCCGGTGGCCACGGGTCGCATCTGCACGAGCGCCTCGAGCAGCAGACGGGCGCCGGCGTGGTCACCGCGCTCCTCGAGGCGCCGGACCACGTCCAGCGCGGGTGCGGTGCCGTCCTCCGGACGCGGGATCATCTCGGTGAGCAGCCGGGCGGCCCGGCCGATCGGCCGTGTCGCCTCCTTCGCGTCGTTCGTCGAGCGGCCGAGCACGTCGGCGACCATCACGCGCCGCCGCAGCACCATCGTGCCCGGGGCCACCTCCAGCAGCGCGCGCCAGATGCTGTCCGCCAGCTCCTGCTGGCCGCACTGCTCCGCGGCGCGGGCCAGCAGGTAGCCGTGCGCCACCGACTGCGGTCCCTGCAGGCCCTGCCCGACGCGGTGGAGGGCGCCGAGCGCCTCGAGGTCCCCCTGGGCCGCCCACGCAGCGAGCGCGACGACGTCGCGCCATGTGAGCTCGACGGAGTCGCCCACCGCACGGTCGACGTCGGGGAGCAGCTCGAGGGCGTGGTCGGGGCGGCCCGCGAGGACCGCGATGCGTGCCCGTTCGGTGGTCCGGTCCTCCGCGAGCCCGCGCGCGGCGGCGAACTCCGCCACGTCGCGCATGACGGCGAACTCGTCCATCCGGTCTGCGCTGGCGACGAACCCGAGGAGCAGGCTCTGACCGTCGATGCTGTTCATGGCCGCGCTCCCGTGGGGTCGGACGGGCCGACGGCCCGTGTGGTCTGCACCGGAGTCTGGACCGGCACGTAGGGCCGCGGGCGCGGTCCAGATGTGACGTGCATCACTATCAGCTGAGCACGGCGGCGCAGGCCTGCACCGCCACCGGCACCGCGTCCGGCCCCGGCAGCGGTACCGTCGGTTGCCGTGGACGTCGAACCCCAGCAGGCCACCGCCGCCGACGCGCCCGCGATCCACGCGCTGCGCCGCTCGCTCGAGGAGTGGATGGCCGCGCGCGGCATCGACCAGTGGCCCGTCGGGTCCGTGCCGGCCGAGCGCATCGGGGCGCAGGTCGCCGACGGTCAGTGGTGGGTGGTCCGCGACGACGCGGGGCTGCTCGGCAGCGTCCGCGTCATCGGCACCGACCCCGAGTACTGGGGCGACGACGACGCGCCCGCGCTGTACGTGCACGGGCTGATGGTCGACCGCCGGGCGTCGGGCACCGGGCTGGGGCGGGCGCTCGTCGAGTGGGCCGGGGAGCGGGCGCGCGCCGCGGGCGTGACGTGGCTGCGGCTCGACCACCGCGCGTCCAACCCGCACCTCGACGACGTGTACCGGGCGTGGGGCTTCGAGCCGGTCGGCGTGACCGACCGCCCGGGCTTCGAGGTGGTGCTGATGCAGCGCGCCGTGGGTCAGGAGCCGTAGCGGGCGGCGCTGGGGACGCCAGGTGTCCCGGAGCCCGCCCACGAGCTTTGTCGGTCGGTGAACCATCCCGTGGTCCCTCTCGTCTTGACGGTGAAGGGTCCGCGACGGGCCGTCGCAGGGGGTGGGAGGAGTGGGACCGATGAGTCGGAACGCGAAGGTGTGGGCAGGGGTCGGCGCTGTCGTCGTCGTGCTCGGGGTGCTGGCCGTGGTCGTCGGACCGGGCCTGTACGCCGACTGGGGCAACAGCCGGGCCGACGCGGCACCGACGCTCGAGGCGAGCGTCACCGGCGAGCCGGTGGAGGCGACCGACGGCACGTGGACCGTCACCGACGGGTCCTTCGCGGGCTACCGCCTCGAGGAGGTCCTGCGCGGGCAGGACGTGACGGTCACCGGACGCACCGAGCAGGTGACGGGCGCCGTCACCGTCGAGGACGGCAGCCTCACGGCCGGCGAGATCGAGGTCGACATGGCGAGCATCGCGACCGACCAGCCGCCGCGCGACACCTACTTCCGTGACCAGGCCGTCCAGGTGCGCAACTACCCGACGGCGACGTTCACGCTCACCGAGCCCGCCGACCTGGGCGACGGTGCGAGCGAAGTGCAGCTGACCGGTGACCTGACGATCCGCGACGTGACCCAGCAGGTCACCGTCGACGCGCAGGTCGCGGCCTCGGGTGACACCGTGCAGGTGGTGGGCTCGGTGCCGGTCACGTTCGCGGACTTCGGCATCGAGGCGCCCTCGCTCGGGTTCGTCACCGTCGAGGACACCGGGGCCGTCGAGTTCGACCTGCGGCTGACGGCGTCCTGAGGGCGTGAGGTCCGGGCACGGCCCGACGACGGAGGTGGCGACGTGACGGGTGAGGTCGACGGCGGCGCCGACGCGCTGCTGCACGCCACGCACGCCGCGCACGCCGCCGCGCTGCACCGCTACGTCGCACGCCTCACCGACCCCGCCCGCGCGCCCGACGTCGTGCAGGAGACCCTGCTGCGCGCGTGGCGACACCCCGAGGTGCTGACGCGACCCGAGCCGTCGGTGCGGGCCTGGCTGTTCACGGTCGCGCGCCACCTCGTCGTCGACGACGCGCGCAGCGCCCACCGCCGCCACGAGACGCCGTCCGACGTCCCGCCGGAGACGGCCGCCGGCGACGCGACGCAGGCCGTCCTCGACCGCTGGCTGGTCGCCGACGCGCTGGAGGCCCTGTCGCCCGACCATCGCGCGGTGGTCGTCGGCGCGTACTACGGCGGACGCTCGGTCGCGGAGCTCGCCGCCGAGCACGGCGTCCCTCCCGGGACCGTGAAGTCGCGGCTGCACTACGCGCTGCGCGCGCTGCGCCTGGCGCTGCAGGAGAGGGGAGTGACGTCATGAGCACCGACCCGTACCGCGACTGGGACGCCGCGTACGTGCTGGGCGCGCTCGCGCCGGCCGAGCGGCGGGAGTTCGAGGAGCACCTGGCCGGGTGCGACGCGTGCCGGGCGGCGGTCGGCGAGCTCGCCGGGATGCCCGCGCTGCTGAGCATGGTCCCGGAGCCCGGTGCGGCGGACGCGCCCCTGGCCGACGTCGTCCCGCTGGCACGGGTGGCCGAGGCGGCGCGGCAGCGGCGCAGTCGTGGCCGGCTCGCGCTCGCGGGCGCCGCGGCCGCGCTGGTCGTCCTCGCGGGGGCGACGGGCGCGGCGGTGACGGCGACCATCGCGTCGCGCCCGACGGCGGTCGCCTCCGCCCCGGCGGCGGGCCCGGCCGGGGCGCGCACGGTCGCCCTCGCGCCGGTCGGCGGGTCAGGTGTCAGCGCCGACCTCACGCTCGCGCCCGCCCGGTGGGGGACGCGCCTCGACTGGACGTGCGCGTACGAGGCGGCCGAGCTGCCCGAGGGCGTGTACGAGCTGGTGCTCGTCGGCCCGGACGGGCAGCGGACGGTGGTGGCGACGTGGACGAGCACGGGGGAGCGGACCGCGGCCGGGCTCGGGGCGTCGTCGGCGCTGCCGGTCGACGGGATCGCGCGCGTCGAGCTGGGCGTGGTGGGGCTGGACAGGCCGCTGGCGGTCGGTGAGGTGACGGACGCCTAGGCAGGTCCCCGGACGCTGCCGCAGCGGGTCGGCCGCGGCAGCGTCGCGCCAGCGGACGATCGGCGATGTCGGACCGGTCGGTTCTGTCGGACTCACCCCGCGATGGCCGACCGGTCCGCTATGTTCCGTGGGTGTCGCGGCGCACCCGGTACCGCCGACCCGCGCCGACGCGGCGCCCACCACCCAGGAGGTACCCGTGCACGGTCTCTCGTCCCTCCGTCCGGCCGCGGTCGTCCGCGCGATGACGGTCACCGCGCTCACCGCCGCGCTGGCGCTCCTCCCGGGAGCCGCGCAGGCGCACGGCGGCCCCGGAGCGCACCCGCCGCGGCACGTGAACCACGCGCCCGACCGCCCCACCGGGGTCGGCACGTCGTCGCCGGACTCGGCGTGCTCGGCCACGGCGGCGTCACCGCTGCGATCCACCACGCCCACGCTGCGCGCGACCCTCGCCGACGCCGACGGCGACAGCGTGCGGGGCGTCTTCGAGGTGCGCGACGGACGTTCGGGCCGGCCCCTGTGGTCGTCCGGTCCCACCGCCGCGCAGGCCTCGGGGGCCGTCCACGCCGTGCAGGTGCCCGCCGGCCTGCTCCGCGACGGCGGGGTGTACGAGTGGCGGGTGCACGCCCGGGACGCCAAGAACCGGAAGGGACCCGCCGTGCACTGCCGGGTCGTCGTCGACGTCGCGGCCCCCGCGGCCCCCGACGTCACGGCCGTCCCAGGAGCAGGTGCCGTCTACGCGGAGGACACCACCGGTGGTGGTGTGGGCCTCGCGGGCGACTTCCGGCTCGAGGCGCGTGGCGCGACGGACGTCGTCGCCTTCCTGTACGCCTTCGACGGGGGACCGGCCCGCGTGGACCTCGCGCCGGGCACCACGGCCGCGACGGTCAGGTGGACGCCGAGCACGGCGGGGACGCACGTGCTGACGGTGCAGGCCGTGGACGCCGCGGGCAACGTGAGCCCCGAGCGGACGTACCGCTTCATCGTCGCGTCGGCGTCGGCCGCGCCGTCCGGCAACGCACGCTGGACGCTCGACGAGGGAGCCGGGGCGACGTCGGCGGACGTCCTGTCCACCGACGGCAGCAACGCCCTGACGCTGACGCCGTCGACCACGTGGACCGCCGGTCTGCGGGCCGAGCTCTGGGGTGGCGCCGACTCCGCGCTGCTGCTGGACGAGCCGACCGACGCGGCGTCGACCGCCGGCCCCGTGCTGGACACGACCGGGAGCTGGTCGGTCGTCGCCTTCGTCCGGGCCGACGCGAGCGACGTGGACGCCACCGCCGTCAGCCAGGACGGTGACGGCGGCAGCGTGTTCCGGCTGGGTGTGGGCACGACGGGCTGCACCGACGACGTCGCGTCCTGCTGGTCCCTCACGGTGGCCGGGTCCGCGGGGGAGACCTCGACGGCCACCTCCGTGGTCCCCGTCGTCCCCGGGGCGTGGGTCGCGCTCTTCGGGGTGCGCGATGCCGCGTCCGGCACCGTGCGTCTCGACGTCTGCCACCTCGGCACCGCCGAGGAGCCGGGCAGCCCCAGTCCCGAGGCCGGTGAGCCTGCGTCCCTCGAGAGCGGCGCGGCCGGCACGGGCGCGTTCCGGGTCGGAGGGACGTCGGACGGCTCGTCGCCGTGGGTCGGTGCGGTCAGCGGCGTGCGGACCTGGGGCGGCGTCATCGACGTGACGCAGGAGCGCCGGCTCTGCAGCGCGGGCGCCTGACCCCGGGGCGTCTCCGCGGCAGCGTTCGCGAGCGGCCGCCGGTGCGTGCACAGCACCGGCGGCCGTCGCGGACCGTCGAAGCGTCAGTACCGCCAGTGCCGCATGTCGCCCTGGTAGGTCGTGTGGATCCGGGGTGACAGGAGGGTCGACGGCTCGGCGTCGGCCGGCGGCAGGTCGCCGGGCAGCCGTGTCGTGGCGCCGAGCGACGTCGCGTCGTGGAACCGCAGGCCGTCGGGCAGGGGCGTGCGCGTGAGCAGCGCCGACCCGTCCCCCGGCAGGCTGAGCGCGAAGCCCCACTCACCGAACGACGGCACGTTGACGCTCAGCGGTACGACGGTGCGCCCCGGCGCGCCCGCCTCGAGCGTCGCGACGACCTGCCAGAACGCGTGCGGCGTGAAGAACGTCGACGTCGCCTGGGTCGCCAGCACGCCCCCGGGCCGCAGGTGCGCGGCGACCGCGGCGTAGAACTCGACCGAGTAGAGCTTGGCCACGCGCTCGTTCGACGGGTCCACCAGGTCGACGAGCACGGCGTCGAAGGTCGCGTCGGTCCCGCGCATCCAGCCGAACGCGTCGGCGTTGACGACCGTGACGCGCGGGTCGTCGAGCGACCCCTCGTTGAGGTCGCGGACCAGCCGGTTGTCGCGCGCGAGGTCCGTGACCGCGGGGTCGAGGTCCACCACGACAACCTCCCGCACCGACGGGTAGCGCAGCACCTCGCGCGCGAGCAGCCCGTCACCCCCACCGAGGATCGCCACGGACGCCGGTGCCGCGACCGACGTCAGCGTCGCGTGCGCGAGCGTCTCGTGGTACCGCGCCTCGTCGGCCGACGAGAACTGCAGCTGGTCGTCCAGGTACAGCCGCACGTCGCCCTGGTAGTCGGTCACGACGAGCTTCTGGTACCGGGACGTGGTCGCCGCGACCACCGGGTCCTCGTAGAGCCGCGTGCTGAGCACCGCCTCGACGCCCGACGACACCGCGAACACCGCGACCAGCAGGGCCAGCGCCGACGACGTCGACCACGTCCACCGCGGGTGGTGGCCCATGCGGGCCAGCATGAACAGCGCGACGCTCACGTTGAGGATCGCGACGGCGAGCGCCGTGCGGACCAGGCCGAGGGTCGGCAGCAGCACGAACGGGAACAGCAGGGACGCCAGCAGCGCCCCGAGGTAGTCCAGCGCCAGCACCTTCGACAGCAGCCCGACCGACGCGTCGCGGCCGTGCTCCTTGAGCAGCGCCACCAGCAGCGGGATCTCGACGCCGATGCCGGTGCCGATCGCCAGCGCGAGCAGCACGAACACGGGCCAGTACAGCGACGTCGACCCGTAGGCCCAGAAGAGCACGAGCACCGAGGCCCCGCCGACCAGGCCGAGCACCAGCTCGTTGCGGACGAACGCGATGCCCGACGGCCCCGGCAGGTGCGGCGCCAGGAGCGAGCCCAGCCCCATGCCGAACAGCGTCACGCCGGTGGCCACCGAGAACGCGACGACCGAGTCGCCGACGAGGTAGGACGCCGCCGTGCCGAGGATGAGCTCGTAGACGATGCCGCCGACCGCGACGAGCAGCGCGGCGGCGAAGACCGTGGGCCGGTCCATCGTCCGCCCGCTCACCGGCGGCGGAGCCGTCACCGGTGCCTGCTCCTCGAGGTCCACGCGCGTCCTGTCAGGAGCCGATGACGCCCGCGATGATGATGCCGATCGCCACCGCGACGCCGGCGATGAGGATGCCGAACGCGACGTTGTGCTCCTCGACCAGCTCGCGGTGCAGGTTCAGCCGGAAGACCTTGTTCACCACCACGATGGTCACGAGCAGCAGGACGATGCCGAGGACCGAGTAGAGGACGGTCGAGAGCAGATCGGTGATCACGCGTGGTTCTCCTTCGTCGTGGTGCGCCAGGGGTGTGCGGACGTGCTCACTTGCCCACGCCGCCGCTGCCGAACACGGACCGCCGCACGCAGTCCTGCTCGGTCGTGGTGCTGCCGTCGGCGGCGACCACGGTGCGCGGCGTGCAGGTCTCGGTCGTGGGGCCGCACGCCCCCGCGAGCCCGAGGACGGCCGCCACGACCACGGCGGCCACCCACGCACCCGCGCCGCGGCGGGGTGCGACCCGGCGGCCGAAGTGCGCCTTCTGACCGGCGGCGTCCAGCACCGTGCCCTGGTAGACGTCCAGCACCCGGTCGTCGAACCGCTCGACCGACAGGACCACGCCGTCGCCCTGCAGCTCGGCGTACGCGACCTCCTGGCCCAGCTGCAGGTCGTAGGTGAACCCGCCCGCGAGGTGCCGGATCGTCCCCGCGCCGACCTCGCCGACGACGAGCCGGTGCTCCTGCCCGCCGAACGTCACGGCGAGCCGCTGGCCCTCGCGCAGGTGGCGCGGGTCCAGGTCCTCGTGGACCTCCACGGGGCGGTACAGGGTCACCTTGTGGGTGTAGTGGTCGTACTCGACCCAGAAGTCCGTGTTCTCGTACCCGAGGAGCTCCCACTCCTCCCAGTAGTACGTCGTGCGGTCCTCGGGGTCCCACTCGCCGTACACGACGACGCCGTGCGGCAGCGAACGCCACGGCGGCCGACCGACGAGGTGCTTGCCGAGCCGCATCCGCGCCCGGGGGCGGGTCATGCGTCGTCCATCGTGCGGCCCACGACGTCGCCGCCCAGCGCGTCCGCGAGCGCGGCACGCGTGCGCTCGACGAACCCGGCCGGCGGGCGGCGGCACGTCGTCAGCGTCACGTAGGCGGTCGCGTGCTCGGGCCACGTGTGGACCGCGACGTGCGACTCCGCGAGGAGGATCGCCAGGCTCAGGCCCTGCGGCGTGAAGCGGTGGAGGGCCTCGGAACCCACGGGGTGGAGGCCCGCGTCGGCGACGAGGTCGAGCAGCGCGGTGCGGACGACGTCGACGTCGTCGAGGGTCGCGGGGCGGGCTGCGGCGACGTCGAACACGTACACGTGGTTGCGGTGCACGCGGCGTCGCGCCTCCCCCTCGTCGTGCGCCGGAGCGCGTGCGGACAGGGGCGTCAACGTACCGGAGGTCGCAGGAGCGCGGACCATCGCGACGGGTCACCGGCCGGGCTGCACACCCTGCGCGCGTGGGGCGTCAGGCCGCGAGCGCGCGTGTCGGCACCGGGGTCTCGTCGACGTCGCCGCCCGCCCGCCGGACGCGGAACGCCTGCGCGCCCGGCGCCTCGGTGACGGCCTCGACGAGGGCGCCGTCGCGCCACAGCAGTGCGACGCCGTCGTCGGCCGCGTAGCCGTCGGGCAGCTCGCCGGAGGCCACCCACCGCAGGTAGGACTCGCGCCGGCCCGGCTCCGAGCGGTAGTGCGGGCACGCCGAGCCGGGCAGCAGACCCAGCCCGTCGCGCAGCGGCGCGTACGGGCCGAACGAGTCGGTGCTCGACGCCTCGTACCAGCAGTTCATGCCTGCCGAGATGCCCGCGAGCACCGTGCCGCCGCGCGCGGCCTGCGCCAGCAGCTCCGGCAGGCCGTGGAGTCGCCAGACCGCCAGCAGGTTCGCGGTCGAGCCGCCGCCGACGTAGACGACGTCCTGCTCGAGCACGCGCTCGAGCGCGTCCAGCGGGATCGCACCCTCGGGCCCGTTGCCGAACAGGGCGAGCACCGACGTGCGCGCGCGGCCCTCGAACGCGTCGAGGAACCGCTCGACGTAGGACGCGGCGTCACCGCTGGCGGTCCCCACGAAGCACACGCGCGGGGTGTCCGCGCCGGTCAGGCCCAGCACGAGCTCGTCGAGCGCGCCCGCGCCGGCGACCTCGGGCATCGAGAACCCGCCGCCCCCCATGGTCAGGATCGTCCCCCTGCGCGTCCCCATGTCTCCGGACCGTAGGGCAGGCGGCGGCGTCCGTCGCGTCGTTTCGCCCCGGGAACGGTGCCCTTCCGGGTACCGTGGGCCGGCTGCGGGGCCACCGGCTCAGCCGCGCGTCATCCCGCGGCCGCAGCCCCGCGCGGGTCCACGTCCGGTGGGCGCCGCCCGCACCTCGGAGGATCGATGACGTACGAGCTCGCGCTGTTCGACCTGGACGACACCCTCGCCCCGTCGAAGAGCAAGGTCCACCCCGAGATCGTCGACATGATCGTCGCGCTCACGCGCGTCGCGCAGGTCGGCATCATCTCCGGCGGCCGGTTCGAGCAGTTCGACGCCCAGCTCCTCTCGTCGATCGACGACACCGCGGCCCTGTCCCGGCTGCACGTCCTGCCGACGTGCGGGACCCGGTACCTGGTGCACGACGGCGCCGCTTGGTCCGAGGTCTACAGCGAGCCGCTGACCGACGACGAGTCGGCGCGCGCCGCCACCGCCGTCGAGAAGGCGGCGCGCGAGCTCGGGCTGTGGGAGGAGAGCACCTGGGGCGACCGCATCGAGCTGCGCGGCAGCCAGGTGACGTTCTCCGCGCTCGGCCAGGAGGCCCCGGTCGACGCCAAGGCGGCGTGGGACCCCGACGGCGCCAAGAAGGAGCGGCTGCGTGCGGCCGTCGCCGAGCAGCTCCCGGACCTCGAGGTCCGCTCCGGCGGGTCGACGTCCGTCGACATCACGCGCAAGGGCATCGACAAGGCGTACGGCGTCAACCGCCTGCTGGCACGCCTGGGTCTGAAGCCGACGCAGGCCGTGTTCTTCGGCGACCGCCTCGACGAGGGCGGCAACGACTACCCGGTCATCTCGACGGGCGTCCCGTGCGTCGCGGTGGAGGGCTGGGAGGACACCCCGGCCAAGGTCCGCGCGGCGCTGCCGGAGGCGTTCGCCTGACGCGTCCCACGACGTGAGCGTGAGGGGTTGCCGTCGTCCTGCGACGGCGTCCCCTCACGCTCTGTCTGGTGTCAGGCGGGGTCGGTGGTCGTCGGCTCGATCCAGCGGGGGGTGCCGCGGCGGCGGACGGCGTAGCGCTCCGTGACGTGCTCGAGCAACGCGGCCGGCAGCCGAGAGCCGGCGCTCGTGACGCGGTGCGCGACGTTCACGGGGACGTCGCGGTACTCGTACTCGGCCCAGGTGCCTGCCGAGATGGACGTCAGACGGACCGTCAGGATGCCGGAGGCGGCGTCGTGGCGGGCGGTGCGGGGTCGTAGAGCGGGGGACGTACGGGCCATCCCTCCACCCTGGGCCGTCCGACGACCTCGTCAGTGGTCACGAGGTCCCGCCGCCGGGCCGGATCGTGTGAGCCGCGGTGCGGGACGCGTCACACTCGTCGTCGACCCGTCACCCGGCCGAGCAGGCGACAGGGGTGCTCGCGGAGGGCGGGGTGCCGGTCCCGAGGAAGCCGTAGGTGGTCGTGGCACCGGCCGGTAGGGACCCGTTCCACGACGCGTCGCCCACCGTGACGGTCGAGCCCGACGTCGTCGCGACGGACGACCACGACTGCGTCAGCGCCCCGCCCTCGGGGAGGGTGAACGACGTCCGCCACCGGGAGATCGGCGAATAACCCGCCGTGACCTCGACGTTCGCCTGGTAGCCACCCGGCCACGAGCTGACCACGGTGAGCGTCGCGCGGCACGCGGCTACGGGCGGGAGCGTGGGGGTGGGGCTGACCGTCGGTGTGGGGGACGACGTGGACGTCGGGCTGACCGACGGGGTCGGTGACACGGTGGGCGTGGGCGTGGGCGTGGGCGTGGGCGTGGGCGTGGGTGTCGGCGTCCGCGTGGGTGTCGGCGTCGGCGTGGGCTCCGGGTCGCCGCCCAGGTCGAGGTCCTCCAGGTAGGCCGTCAGCTGCGCGGCGATGACGCGGTGGTCCGCGGCCGACGGGTGCCAGTCGCAGCCGCCGTAGTCCAGGCCCTCGTTGCCGTAGTACCAGTAGCGGACGCGGTCGTCGCCGGCGGCGTTGCGCTCGTCGACGACGCGCTGCGCGAGGTCCGGCAGGTCGGTGCCCGTGTGCACGTACGTGCCGGTGACGACGAGGTAGGCGTCGTCGCCGTAGCGCTCGCGGAGCGTGTCGAGGAACCCGTGGTACGCCTCGACCCACGCCTCGCGCAGCGACGCCGTCGTCCACGGCTCACCGCTGCCCACGGCCGTCGAGAAGTCGTTGATGCCCAGGCCGATGACGACGGCGTCGGGGTCCCACCCGGGCGCAGGGTCGCCGGCGGTCGCCGGGTCCATGGGCAGGTTGCGGTCGTAGTGCGTCCGGAAGTTCGTGCCCGCGTCGCCGCCGCCGTAGTTGCGCACCATGCCGCGGCCGGAGAACGCGTTGACCTGGTAGTCGGCGCCCAGGGCGCGGGCGGTCAGCGCACCGAAGCTCAGGTCCGTGTTGGTGGTGCGGGTCAGATGCGTGGACGTGCACTCGCGGGAGGTCGACGTGTTGCCGTACCCGACCGTGTAGGAGTCGCCGATGAGCTCGAGCTGCAGGTCACGGGGCCCCGGGGCGGCCAGGATCGTGCTGCCGTCGACCGGCACGAACCCGCCGAACGTGCTGACCGCCCACGGCGCCTCGGAGCGCTTGACGACCCGCACCGTGTGCTCGCCCGCGCTCAGCCCGTCGACGACGTGCGTCACGCGGCCGGGGGCC
This sequence comes from Cellulomonas dongxiuzhuiae, assembly GCF_018623035.1. Lineage (NCBI taxonomy): Bacteria > Bacillati > Actinomycetota > Actinomycetes > Micrococcales > Cellulomonadaceae > Cellulomonas > Cellulomonas dongxiuzhuiae. Next base: position 3,844,180 of record NZ_CP076023.1, on the reverse strand, counting down.
ACGAGGGTCTCGACCGTGCGGCCGTCGATCGCGACGTCGTAGTCGCCCGTCGCGTCGTCCAGGACGATCCCGACGGCCGTGCCGCGGAAGCGCCCCTCGAAGTACACGCCGGGCCAGGCATGCTGCCACGTGCCGCCCGACTCGGCCACGCGTCCGGCGGTGTGGACGGTGTCCTCCAGCCCGGCCGCGGACGCCCCGGCGGCGGGCAGCAGCGCGACGCACGTCGCGAGCGCGGTGAGGGTGACGGTGGCACGCAGGGCTCGCACGCGGTGTTCCTTCGACGGGGGCGGCAGGCCGGGTGGCGACGGCACGTCCTTCGTACCCGTGCGCGTCGTGCGATGCACCGGGTGAAGCGGTTCGTGTCGGGCGTGACGCGCGCGCACACGTGCGGGATGCTGTGCGCTCCCCGAGACCCGGAGGTCGCCGCCGTGCTCGCTCGACTCCTCGCCGTGCCCATGCGCGACGACCATGCGTGGGGGCGGGAGGTCGACCGTGACCCGGGCGGGTGAGCGCTCGTACGACGAGCGGGCGGTGACGGTCGGCGTGCTCCGGCTCGGACGCCAGGGACGCGCGGTGCTGTCTGCGGCGTGCTGCCAGACGCTGTGGTCGACCTACGACGCGGTCGCATCCGCACGCCTGGAGGCGTCGGTGCTGGTCCACGAGCACGTCCTCGACGAGCTCTGGGCGTATGCCGCGGGAGAACGGGGACCCGACGGGCTGGTCGACATGGACCCGGTGGTCGAGGAGGTGACCCCGCGCGACGACAGCGACGACTGGTCCGCGTCGTCGGCCTTCCTGCAGTCGGTGGGCATCGCGATCCTCAACGCCCTGCACGGCGCGGACACCGACGACCCGAAGCGCGCGGTCTTCGCGGCACGGCAGCTCCAGGACGTCGCGGACCACGTCGACGGCCTGGCCGAGGACGACGGCCCGTCGGCGCTCGCCCTGATCTGCGAGCTCGTCGACACGTACCTCGCGGCGGCGGCCGCGTGCGAGACGGGTGCGGGCGACGGGGTGGCGACGCTGCGGGACACGTGCGAGCACGATGGCGAACGCCTGGCGGCGCTGGCCCTCCCGCTCCTCGGGGACGAGCCGACACCGGCGCCGGCGCGCGTCCCGTCCGACGAGGCGGGGGACGGGCTCGTCGACGAGCTCGTGGCCGACCTGCGGCAGTGCGCCGACGCGATGGACGACCTGGTGCATGAGCTGCGCCCGGGAGGGGAGTCGGCCGAACGGGCGACGCTCCCGCGCGGGGGCGTGCTGCCGAGCGTGGGGTTCTACCGTCTGCACGGCTACGGGTGCCGCGTGACCATGCGCGACGGGCGGGAGGTCGACTTCGACTGGGACGCGGCGGGACGACCTTCCCTCGACCTGGGGCGGTCGCAGAGCTACCTCGAGAGCCGGGGGTACGCGCCGCAGGACAAAGCCGCGCTGGAGGCGGCCCTGCGGGCTCAGCGCCATCTCATGACGGACGACCGGTCCGGCCACCTGTGGTTCAGGCTCGAAGTTCGGCGATGACGTGCTCGGTCTCCACACGCTTTGCAGGCGGCGGCGCTCTCGGTGTGCGTCGACGGTGGATGACCAGTCCGCAGCCGCAGCGCTGGCCGGGGAGCTGTTGTGCCCGTGAGGTGGAGGACGCCGGACGGTGAGGGCGCGGGTATCGACGCGCAGGATCGGTCCACGACATGCTGTGCCCCCCGGATGATCGAGGTCACCGCCGTGCTGGACCGCTTCCTCGCTGCCTTCCCCCGCGACGACGCCGGGGTGACCGAGCCGGCGTCGCGCCGACCCGAGCTCGTGGCCGTGCGGGGGTACGCCGAGGCGGCCGAGACCGTCGGGTCCGGCTCGCGTGGCGGTGGGCGCTTCCGGCTGCTGAGCGAGCGGACGTGGACGGAGGCGACCGGTGTGCTGGTACGGGCGTTCCCGGGCGACGTCGGGCGCGCGATCCCGTTCGGTCGGGACTGGATGGGGCGGATCTACGCGATCGACGTGTCGCGCACGGTCGACGGCGATCCGCAGATCACGCTCCTCGAGGTCAACCAGGCGCGCAGCTTCCAGGTCGACCACTCGCTGACCTCGTTCCTCGACGAAAGCCTCGTCGACGAGCCGGACCTGTACCTGGAGCAGGAGGTCTACGACGCCTGGGTCGCCGGGGGAGGTGCGCTGCCCGGCCCGGACGAGTGCGTCGGGTTCGTCGTGCCCTCGTTCCTCGGCGGCGACTTCGCCACGACGAACCTCGAGGTCACGGACCTGTCGGTGTACTGGGAGGTCACCGCCCAGCTGGTCGAGGCGTCGCGGATGCTGCGGCCCGGGACGGGGATCAGCGGTGTCTCGATCGACTGACGGACGTCATGTGCGGGCGTCGCACCGCGGGGATACGGCGGTGGCACGACATGCCTGATGGTGCGCTGACCGGCCGTGACCTCGTCCTGAGCGCGCTCGACGAGCTGCTGCGCGAGCTGCCCGCCGCCGAGGGCTGGGAGAACCCGGACCTGGACCGGTACCTGGAGGCGTTCGCGGCGCTCCTCGGGTCGATCGAGAACGCGTACGCGTACGCGAGACGCCCTGTGCCGCAGGACCCCTGGCAGCTCGTCGCCGAGGTGACGCGAGGTGCGCGGTGGTACGAGTGAGCGGCCCGGCGGGCGAGCACACGTCCGGCTTGAGGACCTACGGGCCGCACGCTAGGCGACTCCTCGAGCGCCGAGCCGCTGCAGCGTCCGGAGAGCCTCCGCGCGCGACCCCCGGGCATGTCTGGAACTCCCAGTCCTCGACGGCGTCCGGGCCGTGGAGCACCTCGTTCAGGGCGCTCCGGATCACGAGGAGATCGTCGGTGCCCAGGATGTACTCGTCGCCGCAACCTGGTCACAGCAGCACGCCCGTCAGCGGCCGGCCGAGGGAGTGGCCGACTCCTATGCTTCGGCCGTGAGCGCCTTCGAACAGGGCGACGAGCTCCGTCAGGACGTCGCGTTCCGGCTGTTGACGAACACGTCGGTGACGCTGTTCTGGCGACGCCGGGTCCTCGACGAGACGCTCGAGCGGCTGGTGGAGCGCGGCTACGAGGTCACCATCGTGGACGCCTCCACGTGGTCGAGCGAGAGCGACCTGCACGAGGGGGTCGCGTCGGCGCTGGGCCTGCCCGATCACTACGGCCGCAACCTGGACGCGCTGGACGACTGCATGCGCGACGTCGTCGCGCACGAGTACGGCTGGGACCCGGATGCGACGGGCCTCGTGCTGGTGTTCACGGGGTACGACAGGTTCGCCGCCGCGTGCCCGCGCTCCGCGCAGGCTGTTCTGGACATCATGGCGAGGCAGTCCCGGGCGGCGGCCCTCGTCGGTGGGCGGTTCATGTGTCTCGTGCAGAGCGACGACCCGCAGATCGGCTTCCAGGACGTCGGTGCCACGCCCGTGCTGTGGAACGACGCCGAGTGGGCGGAGTCGCGCAGACGCCCGGGGTGAGCCGCGCGCGGCTCGCTCGAGACCGTCACGGGCACGTGACTCCGGTCTCCCCCTCATCGGCAATTGCCCGGCGCCCTACGGTGGCCCGGTGATGGACGTCGACCGGCTGAAGCGTGCCGCCGAGGAGCGCGCGCTCTCGCGGTCCGAGCTGGCCTCCGTGGTGATCGAGATCGACGCCGGGGCTCGTGGGCCGTACCTGCTCTCGCTCCTCGGTGTCGTCGCCCGTGCGCGCTCGCCGCACGCCGAGGAGCTGCTCCTGCGGTTCCTCGACCATCCCGAGCACCCGGACGTCGCGTCCTGGGTGCTGCACGCCCTGGGCCTTCAGTGGCGTCGGTTCGACCTGGTCGCCGACAGGGTCCGGACGGCCCTGGCGGGGCCGGACGACCTCCGGGACGTGCGCCTCACGGCCGCGACGGTGGCGGCCGCGATGTACCGGGCGGGTGGTGCCGACGACCTGCTGGCCCACCTCGTGCGGGAGGTCGAGGTCGCCGCCAGCAGCGGTGAGCTGCGGCTGGCGGTCGAGCCCCTCGTCGACGCCCTGGGGATCGAACGGCCGGCCGGAGGGCTGACCGAGCTCGCCGACGAGGCGCTGCGCGTCGGTCGGCAGCGGCTCGCGGAGCACGGGCGGCACGCTCTGGAGGGGCGGCCATGAGCGCTCGACTGTCCATGGTGGCACCGGACCTCGTGGAGATCCTGCGGGGGACGTCGCCTTCCCGGCTGCATGCGGTCGCACAGGGGATCAGCGAGTGGATCGTCGAGGACGTCGGGCTCGCCGACCCCCGGGTCGACGCGGCACTGGCGGCAGCGCGAGCGCGCCAGGCGGAGCCGTCGTCTCGACGAGATGCGCTCACGGCTCTTGTCGACGAGCTCGACGCGCGCGCGTGGGACGTCCTGGACCAGGTGGAGGCGGGGCAGGTGCCGCAGCAGGCCTACCTCGACGCCTTCTCCCTCGCACGCGCCGCGTCGGCCGTCCGGTACGCACGTGAGAGCGACGGGCTGGGTGCCGTACTGGACGTCGTCTACGAGGCTCAGGCCGCACGAGGTGATCTCGTGGGCGTCCGGCGACGTGTGATGGCTCTGCTCGGCTGACGCCCGAGCGTCCCGTGCGCGCCGCGCAGCGGGCCTGCTCGACGGTCAGCGACCCGGCCGCACCACGCCCGCGCTGCCGCCGCCGCGGCGCTCCGGCTCGGCGACCGACAGCAGCTTCCCGCGGTCGAGGAGCTCGATCGCGGTGGCGGCCCCGATCTCCGGGTTGTCGGCGAACACGTGCCCGAGCGCCTCGAGGCCCGTGCGCGGGAAGTCCGGCTCGGCCTGGATCGACGTCCCGTTGCGGGGGGTCGCACGCGGCGCGGCGACGGCCTCGTCGAGGCGCATGCCGAGGTCGACCCGGTTCACCAGCGTCTGCAGCACCGTCGTGATGATCGTCGAGCCGCCCGGTGACCCGAGCGCGAGCAGGGGCCGTCCGTCCTGCAGCACGATCGTCGGGGCCATCGAGCTGCGCGGACGCTTGCCGGGACCGGGCAGGTTCGGGTCGGCGCCGTTCTGGGTGTCCGTGAAGTTGAAGTCCGTCAGCTCGTTGTTGAGCAGGAACCCGCGGCCCGGGACGACGATCCCGCTGCCGCCCGTCGACTCGATGGTCAGCGTGTAGGCCACGACGTTGCCCCAGCGGTCGGCCGTGGTCAGGTGCGTGGTCGACGTGCCCTCGGGTGACCCGTCGCCCGGGTCGGCCCCCGGGGGGCAGTCGCCGTACGTCCCGTCGGGGGAGCCGGGTGCCACCGGCTTGGGCAGCGCCGCCGCCGGGTCGATCAGGCACGCGCGCTCGGCGGCGAAGCCGTCGGACAGCAGCTCGTCCAGCGGGACGTCGACGAACGCGGGGTCCCCAACCCAGCGGTTGCGGTCCGCGAACGCGAGCGACGCCGCCTCGATGTAGTGGTGCAGCGACTGCGTCTCGTCGAGCGCGCCCAGGTCCACGGTCTCGAGGATGTTCAGCGCCTCGCCGACCGTCGACCCGCCGGACGACGGCGGCGCCATCCCGTACACGTCCAGCCCGCGGTAACCGACGTGCGTGGGCTCGCGGTGCACGACGTCGTACGCGGCGAGGTCGGCCGTCTCGAGCAGCCCCGGGCGCACCACGCGCACGCTGCCGGGCGCGACCGGCGGCGTCTGCGCGGTGTCGACGATCTCCTGCGCCAGCCGCCCCGTGTACAGGGCGTCGACCCCGTCGCGGGCCAGCAGGCGGTAGGTGCGCGCCAGGTCGGGGTTGCGGAGCACGGACCCGACGCGCGGCACGGCGCCGCGGGGGAGGAACAGCGCGGCCGTCGACGGGAAGTCGGCGAACCGGTCGGCGTTCTGCGCGGTCTGCTCCGCGAACGTCCGGTCGACGACGAACCCGCGCTCGGCGACGCGCGTCGCCCCCGCCAACGCGTCCCGCAGGCTCAGCGTCCCCCACGCGTCGAGGGCCGCCTGCCACGTCGCGGGCGTCCCCGGCACGCCGACCGACAGCCCCGACGTCACCGCCTCCTCGAACGGGATCGCAACCCCGTCCTCGACGAACGCGTCGGCACCCATCGCGGCCGGAGCGGTCTCGCGGCCGTCGACCGTCTGCACGGTCCCGCTCGCCGCGTCGTACACGACGAGGAAGCCACCGCCGCCGATGCCGGCCGAGTACGGCTCGGTCACCCCCAGCGTCGCGGCCGCGGCCACCGCCGCGTCGACCGCGTTGCCGCCCCGGCGCAGCACGTCCAGGCCGACGCGCGTGGCGTCCGGGTCGACGGTCGAGACGGCACCTCCGCTCCCGACCGCGACCGGCACCTTCGCGGGCGGGCGCCCGGGGTGCGGCCCGCCGGGGCCGGGGTGCCCGCCGGGTCCACCCGGCCCGCCGCGTCCGTCGAGCTCGGCACCGTCGCCGACGTCCGGCGCCGTGTCCGGTGGCGCCGCGCTCCCCGGCAGCGCCCCGGCGCTGAGCGCGAGGGCCGCGGCGACGACGACGAGCGGACGGGCGAGCGTGGACGTGCGCATGGCGGCCCCCTGGTGGTGCGACGTCAGGAGTCCGTCCTACCACCGCACGGGCGCGAGGTCACGGGGTCGCGTGGCCCCGGTCAGGACACCTTGCCGCGCAGCAGCCGGTGCCAGTACACCTGCGGCTCCACGTACCGGTCGAACAGGTAGAGCGAGCGCCGCGGCCGGACCAGGTCGGGGAAGGGGACGGTCGGCTCCTCGTGCTCGTCGCGGTTGTGCTCGGCCAGCAGCAGCTCGTGCCGTGACGTCGTCACCGGGGCGACCGTGTAGCCGTCGTAGTGACGCAGCGTGCCGCCGACGAGCGCCGCGGGGATGTTGTGCGCGACCACCGGGACCTGCTTGCGCAGCGCACCGCCGGACGGTGACGTGTCGACCGTGGCGACGTCGCCCAGCGCCCACACCCGGGGGTGCGCGCGGTGCTGCAGGGTCTGCGGGTCGACGTCGACGAAGCCGTCGGACCCGGCCGACGCGAGCCCGCTCGCGGCCACCCACGCGGGCGCGCGGTGCGGCGGCGCGACGTACAGGGCGTCGTAGGGCAGCGTGTCCGTCCCGTGGGCGGTGCGCAGGTGCAGCGTCCGCGACCCCGGCTCGACGCGCGACACGGCCGTGCCGGTGCGGACGCGTACGCCGTAGTCGTCGGCCGCGGCGCGCAGCTCACGGTCGGCGCGGGCGGTGCCGGCCAGGCGCGCACCCTCGACCAGCAGGTCGATCGTGATCGTGTCGAGCACCCCGGTCGCGCACCAGTGGCCCGCGGCGAGGAACAGGGGCTTGAGCCCGACGGGCGAGCAGGGAACGTGCCGGTCGGAGATGACGAAGACCGCACGCCCCGACGTGAGGGTCGACAGCATCTGCCACGTCTCGGGCGCGTGCTCGGGGAGGTAGCTGGTCGACGCGTGCGGCGTCGCGACGGCCTCGCGCAGGCCCGGCACGGCATCCCAGTCGACCTCCGAGCCGGGGCACAGCACGAGGTCGCCGTAGCCCACCGAACGGCCGCCGGCGAGGCGGATAACCGACGCCTGCGGATCGACCGCCGTCACCCGGTCCTCGTACCAGTGCACGTCCGCCGGTACGACGTCGACCTGCGGGCGGCGCAGGTCGTCGAGGGTCGCGGCGCCTCCCGCGACGTACGACAGCAGCGGCCGGTAGTGGTGCACCTCGTTGGGTTCGACGAGCGCGACGTCGGGGCACCCGCTGCGCAGCAGCTTGGCCGCCAGCGAGATGCCGGCGTTGCCGCCCCCGACGATGACGACGCGATGGCGCGGAGCGATCATGGGCGCACGCTTCCCTGTGGCTGGAGAACCAGGTCCTGCCACGCTAGGTGACCCGCCCGCGGCGCGCGCGTCGAGGAGCGGGGCGGGGCGGGCGTGACCGCGGACGCACGGTCGCGGTCCACCGCCGCGCGGCCAGGACGGCCTACCGTGGGGACGTGGAGCCGCACGTGACCAGGGTCGTCGCGCACCGGGGGAGCTCCTGGGTCGCGCCGCAGAACACCCTCGCGGCGTTCGAGTCCGCCGCCCGCGCGGGCGCCGACGCGATCGAGCTCGACGTGCAGCTGACCGCCGACGGGCACGTCGTGGTGATCCACGACGACACGCTCGACGCGACGACGTCCGGGTCCGGCCGGCTCGACGGCACGACGCTCGCCGAGGTGCGGGCGCTCGACGCCGGCTCGTGGTTCTCGCCGGCCTACGCCGGGCAGCGTGTACCGGTGCTCGAGGAGGTCGTCGACCTGCTGCTGCGGCACCCGTCCGTCGACCTGCTCTGCGAGGTCAAGGGCGAGTGGACGCCCGAGGAGGCAGCGCGCGTCACGCGCCCGCTGCGGGACGCGGGCCTGGCGTCGCGCGTCGTGGTGCAGAGCTTCTCCCCGCGCACGGTCGCGGCGCTGCGCGAGGCGGACCCGGGCCTGCGGCGCGGCCTGCTGCTGGAGGACGTGGGCGGCGACGTGCTCGACGTGTGCGCCGCCCTCGACGTCCGTATGGCCAACCCCCACGGCCGGGCGGTCCTGCGGGATCCCGGGCTGGTGGCGCGGCTGCACGACGCGGGGCTGCAGGTGGCGGTGTGGACCCTGAACGACGTGGCGCACTGGTCCGCGGCCGTCGAGCTGGGCGTCGACGAGATCATCACCGACCGCCCGGACCGCCTGGCCGGCTGGCTGGCCGCGCGCGGGTGACACGGGGTGTGAAGCGTTGGTGCCGGAGTCCGGCAGCAACGCTTCACACCCCGGTGGTCCGGGGGGCCCGGTGCGGCGTCACGCCGGCCGGGGCGGGTGCGACCCGTCAGGTCGACCCGTCAGGTCACGCGCAGGTGGCCGTGAGGCCCTGGCCGTTGCCCGTGCCCTGGAAGCCGAACTCGGTGGACTGGCCCGCTCCCACCGACCCGTTCCACGGTGCGTTGGTGAACCGGACCGTGCCGCTCGACCCGCTGCCGACCGAGCTCCAGGAGTTGCTGACGCCCGCGCCGGCGGGCAGCGCGACCGTGGTCGTCCAGCCGTTGAGCGCCGACGAGCCTGCGGTGATCCTCACGGTCGCGACGAACCCGCCGTTCCACTGGTTCAGCGACACGACGGCGGAGCAGCCACCGGGTGCCGTCGTGGGGCCCGTCGTCGGCGTGGGCGTGACCGATGGCGTGGGCGTGACCGATGGCGTCGGCGTGGGCGTGACCGACGGCGTGGGCGTGACCGATGGCGTCGGGGTCGGCGTGACCGTCGGCGTGGGCGTGACGGTCGGCGTCGGCGTCTGGGTCGGCCGGGGGCCGTCCGTGAGCGTCGGCGTCGTCCAGTCGATCCACTGCGACAGGTTGCCTGCGGCGCGGCTGGAGATGCGCATCTGGCCGTTCGGGGTGCCGGTGCCGAGCAGGAAGGTCTGGATGTTCTGCTGCAGCGGGGTGCGCCACTCGGGGCGGTTGGCGCAGTGGCTGCCGTCGGCGACGTCGGACCAGTACGTGATGTTGCTGCCGGCGCCCAGGGCCTTGTAGATCTCGGCGCCGCCGAGCGCGGCGACGCTCGCCGAGCGCGGGCCGAGGTTGGCGATGTGCGGGTTGTCCATGATGAACAGGCCGCGCGGTGCGACCAGCCCGAGGAGTTGGTGGGTGTCCACGGGCAGGTTGTTCGGGTTGCCGGTGGAGGACCCGAACGCGTCGCCGAACCAGGGCTGCTCGCCGTAGGCGCTGCTCAGGGACTGTGCGCCCTCGCCGGGGATGCCGCGGAAGATCGGCACGCCCGCGGTGCCGGACTCGATGGGCATGGTCAGGGCGATGCGCTGGTCGAACGCGCCGGCGACGATGGCGCCCTTGCCGAAGCGTGAGCACCCGGTCACGCCGGTGGCGTCGGCCCTGAGGATCGAGCCGCCGGAGGCCTCGATGACGTCGATGATGCGGCTGACGCCCCACGCCCAGGCCATGAGCAGGCCGGTCTGGCTGTTCGAGCCGTAGATGTCGTAGAACGCGCCCTGCTTGTTGGCCCGCCCGGTGCCCTCCTTGCCCACGACGTAGGGGTCGAAGCTGATCACCGCGGCACCCGAGCTGCGGATCGTGGCGGTGTCGCCGCCGAACCCGCCGTAGACCACGACCGCCGGGTGGGGCCCGTTGCCGCTGGGCAGCGACACGTTCGCCGAGAAGCTGGTCGAGCGGCCGTTCTGGGAGACGTTGACCGTGATCCGGGAGCTGGTGACGCTCCCGGTCACGGACGCCGGCTTGCCCGGCTTCTCGCCGTAGACGTACCGCTCCATCAGGCGCCTGGTCAGCTCACGCTGGCAGCGCCAGTCCGCCTTGGTGGTGATGCGCGTGCCGTCGGCCCGCCGGAACGGGTCGGGCAGCCGCGAGCTCGACGCCGTGGCAGGCAGGGACGGGAACGTGCAGTCGGCACCGGCGTTCTCGACGGCCTCGACGAACGGTGCCGCCTGCGCGGGTGGGGCGTGGGGCACGTCGGCCACGACGACGGCGGCGGCGAGCGCCAACGACGTCATGACGACCAGTGCGGGGCGGGACTTCGAGCGGCCCGTGGTTCTCACCGGGTCTCTCCCTCCGTGGGGGTGGCGGGAGGGGGGCGCTCGGGTCGACGACGGCGGGTGAGCGGCACTGCTCCCAGGGTCGAGCGACACTCTGCAAACGTTTTCCATGTCGGGTCAACGGGCCTAAACCCTTATGGCCCGGGGGCAACGGTGTTTGCCATCCGGGAGCCCCGGGGGCCGCTTCCGAGCGGTCCGCAGTCGCCCTCCGCGGGGACCGCGGGCCTCCGGCCCGGCGCCTCAGCCCTCGGGCTGACCCGCGAGCAGCCACCGCACCGTGCGCGTCGCACCGTGCCCGGCGGCGCGCGCGGCCGCGACCCGGACCCGGCCCGGGCGAGGGAGCCCCAGCGCGCGGGCCGCCCAGCCCGGCAGGGACTCCACGGCGGCGGCGGCGAGCGCCGCGTACCCCGGCCGCAGCGTCCACGGCACGGGCGGCTCGCGCAGCAGGAACTCGGCCGCGTCGAGCGCGGCGGGCGTCGCGCGCAGCACGGGCCGGTAGCCCTCGATCGCGTCCCGGAGCCCGGCGACCGTCTCCGGGACGTCCACGGCGCCCAGCGCGCGCCCGACGCGTGCGGTCTGCGCCACGTACTCGTCGGCCCGCGAGGGGCTCAGCGGGTGGGCGCCGTACCGCGTGTGCGCGACGAGGAAGCTCTCGATCTCCGCGACGTGGACCCAGCGCAGCAGGTCCGGGTCGTCGGCCGCGTACGCGATGCCCTCGGGCGTCACGCCGCGCACGCGCGCGTGGATCGTGCGCACCGCGTCGACCGCGGCCTGGGCGTCGTCGGCTGTCCCGAACACGGTGGTGGCCAGGAAGGTGCTCGTGCCGGCGAGGCGGCCCCACGGGTCGTCGCGGAAGTCCGAGTGGCTCGCGACGCCCGCCATCGCGGCGGGGTGCAGCGACTGCAGGAGCAGCGAGCGCAGCCCGCCGACGAACATGGACGCGTCGCCGTGGACGACCCGTACCGCGGCGTCGGGGCCGAACCACCGGGCGCCGGGACGGCCGTGGATGCGCGCGCGGCTGCGCTGCCCGTGAGGGCCGGCGACACGCAGGAAGAGCGCCTCGCCGGAGCGGGCGCGCCAGCGTCGGACGGGGTCGACGAGCGTCACGCCCCCACGGTACGTACCGGCGGACCGGACGTCGTCCCCGGGGGTGCCCCGGCACCGGACCCGCCCCGCACGGCCGCGTCGGGGCCGGCGGGGCGCCCGAACGGTTCCAGTCCGCGGGACAGGCCACCGGATGCTCCCCGATGGGTTCCCCTGTCGGCCGCGGTCAGTGAGGATGGACACGGACGCGCGTCCGATCACGAGGGGGACGACAATGGAGTGCACCCGGACCGACCTGCCCGCCGTCACGATCGCCGCCGTGCGGTCGACGGTGCCGATGTCACGGCTGACCGAGTTCTACGACACCGCCTACGCGCAGGTCACGGCGGCGGCCGGGCGCGAGGGGTGGACGCTCGCGGGTCCGGCCTTCGGCTGGTACCACCGGATGCCGACCGACTCGGTCGACCTCACGGCCGGCTTCGTCGTCGACGGTGCGGCCCTGGGGACGTGGGAGGACGTCGAGGTGAGCGAGATGCCCGGGGGCGCCGCGCTCGTGCTCATCCACACCGGCCCCTACGACGCCCTGGCCGACGCGTGGGAGCGGCTCGAGAAGGAGCGCGCCGAGCTCGGCGTCGAGGGTCGCGGCGACTTCTGGGAGGAGTACGTCACCGACCCGGCGCCGGACGGCGACCCCGACCTGAACATCACCCGGCTGGTGCTGCCGCTGAGCGTCGACGCCTGACGCGGGGCGGATCGGCTCAGGCCGCCCCGCCGCCGGTCGTCCCCTCGACCAGCCCGATCTCGTTGCCGTCGGGGTCGACGAACGAGGCCCACCAGCTGGTGTCGTCGATCGGCGTCCTCGGTGCCCGGACCTCACCGCCGAGCTCCGCGACCCGCGCCAGCACCGCGTCGATCGAGTCCACCTCGACGTAGCTGCGCGGTGCGGTGAACCCCTCGCTGCGCGGGGCCAGGCCGCCGCCGCTGATCCCGTTCGGGGCCGACCACATCGGGTAGCTCTCGAAACCGGGGATCTCGGCGATCTGCCAGCCGAACAGCGTCCCGTAGAACTGCGACGCCGCCTGGACGTCGCCGACCGGGATGTCGATGTGCGTGATGTCGCCGTGCGCCATGTCCGTGCCTCCGCTCCTGCCGCCCCGGCACCGCCGGGCAGCCTGTCCGATCTGTCGCTTTCCAGGCTAGGGCCGGGGTCCGACATCCGGCGGCCCGAGGTCCCACCCGGGCGCAGGTGTCCGGCGGCATGCTGTGCGTGCCGATGCAGGAGCGAGGGGCCGGCAGCGGTGTACGTTCGCACCCGCCCGGCACTCCTCGACGGTGTCGGCACCACCACGACCGGGGGGACGGAGGACACGATGCCCGCGCTGCTGCCGCTCCTGCTGCCGGACCCCCGTGACGTGCGCGCGGAGCGCACGCCCGTCGCGCCGGTCCCCTGCGCGGCCCGTCCCGGCACGCCCTTCCGTCACCTCGAGGGGCCGTGCGAGTGCTTCTTCGGTGGTCGCGCCCCTGAGTTCCCGCCCACGGCGGGCGCGCCGGCCTGACGTCACGACCGGTCGTTGCGCCGACGCCCGGAAGCCGGACGCCCGGACGTCAGGACGGCAGCGAGTCCGCGAACCGCACGACCGCCGCACCGATGCCGGTGCCGAGGGCCGCGACCAGCGCGACGCCCGCGAGCACGAGCGTCGTCACCGCACCCGCCGTGCGCCCCTGCCGCCGTGGCGTGACGTCGGTCGGTCGCGCCGGGTCGACCCACACGGTCCCGTCGAAGACGTACGGCTGCCCGGGCGCGTGGACGCGGAAGACGTGCATCCGGGCGCGCAGCGTCCGGCCGTCCGGCGCGGGGTACTCGACGTCGACGAACTCGCCGCCAGGGCTCGGCGACTCCGACAGCAGCCGCGCGGGCACCTGCACGCGGCGCACGCCCCGCGCCGCGGCGAGGGCGCGGAACCCCAGGACGGCCAGGACGACGGCGAGCACGAGGCTCCCGACGCAGGCGAGGACGAGGGCCGAGGACGTGGACACGGGCACACGGTAGCGGCCGGCGCCCGGTGGTCGGTCAACCCTGCGGCGGGTCCTCCCCGACGAGTCCGTCGATCGCCTCGCGGAACAGGTCCGCGTGCCCGAGGTGGCGCGCGTACTCCGCGTTGAGGTCCACCAGCATGCGGCGCCGGTTGGGGTGGCCGCCCTCGTCCCACTCGATGTCCGCGGGCTCGTCGAGGCCGCCGTCGGCGGTGACGCGCGTCCACGCCGTGCGCGCCCGCTCGACCGCCTCCTGCCACCAGCGGTACAGGTCGGCGGGGGAGTCGTCGGCGGCCGATCGCCAGTCGTAGCCGGGCCAGTCGTCGGGGGTCGTGTGGTGCCACGGCTTGCCGTAGCCGCCGGCGCCCAGCCTGCGGGCGACGAAGTCGTCCTCGACGAACGTCATGTGCTTGACGAGGCCGGCGAGAGTCATCTCCGACGGCGGGAAGGCGCGGTGCAGCGCCTCGGCGTCGAGCCCGCCGACCTTCCAGGCGAAGGTGGCGCGCGTGCGCTCGAGCATGAAGAGCGCGAGCTCGACCTCGCCCGCGTCGAGCCCGGGCTCGTCGATGGTCGTGTCCAGCTGTGGGATCCCCTGGGGGGTGGTGTCGGTCATGCGAGCGACCGTAGGGTGGGTTCCGGACGATCCGCTGCCGGTTCTCCGGACGGCGTCCCGCCAACCGCGCAGGGGGCGGCATGACGACCCGCGACACCAGCCCCACGTCCCGCGCCCTGCTGGCGCTCTCCGAGCTGCACGCCCGGCCGGGCCTCACCGCGGCGGACCTGGCCGCCCACCTGGGGGTGTCCGAGCGGGCGGCGCGCCGGTACGTCGCGCTCCTGCGGGAGGCCGGGATCCCCGTGACGTCGGTGCGCGGCCCCTACGGCGGGTACCGGGTGGGGCGCGGCGTGCGGCTGCCGCCGCTGGTGTTCGGCGCCGACGAGGCGCTCGGCCTCGTCATGGCGGTGCTGGACGGGCACCACGACGTGCGCGACCGGACCGACCCCGTGGCGTCCGCTCTCGACAAGCTGCTGCGCGCCCTCCCGCAGCCCGTCGCCGCGCAGGCTGCCGTGGTGCGCCGGTCCACGGCGGCCGCACCCGACCGTGCGGCCGCCCGTCCCGACCCCGCCGTCACCGCGGCGCTCGTGCAGGCGTGCGCGGACCGCCGGCCCGTGCGCGTGCGGTACCGCTCGGAGTCCGGGCGCGAGTGGGACGCCGACGTCGACGCGTGGTCGGTCGTCGTGCGGCACGGGCGCTGGTACCTCGTGTGCCGGCGCCACGACGGCGACGCCGTGCGCACCTACCGGGTCGACCGGGTGCTCACGGTGCAGTCGCTGCCGGGGACGGCCGCACCGGCCCCGGAGGCCGACCCCGTCGCACTGCTCGAGGAGCACCTGGCGCAGGGGTGGGAGTACGACGTCGACGTCCTGGTCGAGGCCGAGCACGCGGACGTCGTGCGCCGGCTGCCCGCCGGACTGGGGCGCGTCGAGCCCGTCGGCCCGACGACGACCCGGCTGGTCGCCACGACGAGCAACCCCGCCTGGTACGCGCAGCAGCTGGTCGCCGTCCCCGTGCCGTTCCGGGTCGTGGGCGGTCCGGAGCTGCGGGCGTGCGTGCGCGAGGTCGGCGCACGGCTCGCGGCGGCGGTGGCCGACGGCGTCGGGTCGACGCCGCCTGTCCCGGCCGCTGCCGGCGGGCGCGACGTCACCCGACCGGCTGGAGCCATCGACGCGGGCGCCGCCCCTGAGGGTTCGACGCGGGTCCCGCGGGGTGCAGGTGGTGCGCGTGCCCACCGCGTGCGCCCGACCTCCGCACCGGACCGGGTCCGGGCAGAGGACGTCGTCACCGCCGACGGCGTGCTGCGGCGCTCCTTCTCGAGCCCCGCGACGCCCTGACCGCCGCGTCCACCGGGTCGTCACAGAACCTGCACGCGCACGCGGCGATCTCTCACGTGGAACGGCGCACGGCCGCCGTGACCGGAACCTACGGTGTCGCCATGAGCGACGCCGGTGAGCCCACCGCCCCGACCGATCCGCCACCGGCCGGGCCGACGGGCGTCGCGGCGCCGCCGCACCCGGCCTGGCGGGCGCCCGCCGTTGCGCCCTCGCCGCCCACGAGGTTCACGCTCGCGCGCGACGCGTTCTGGGCGGCGCGCACCGTGCCGGCACCCGCCCCCGCGCTCGCGGTCAGCGCGGTCGTCGGGGTGCTCGGGGGCGTGCTGCTCGTCGCCGACCTGCCGGGCCTCGGCACGTCCCTCGTCGCCCTCGCGGTGTGGGGTGCGGCGGTGCCGGCCCTGGTGCGGCGCCGGGCGTGGAACGCGCTCGTGACGGCCGCGCTCGCGGTCGCCCTCGTGGCCATGGTCGCGGTGCGCGACGCCGGGTGGGTCCTCGCGCTGTGCGTCGTCGTCGCCGTCCTCGCGGGCATGGTGGCCGCGACGTCGGCGAGCAGCGCGCCCGCGGTGCTCCTCAGCCCGCTGACCTGGGCTTCCGGCGCCCTGCGGGCCGTGCCGTGGGTCCGCAACGGCGTCGGCACGCTCCTGGGGACGCGGCGCGCGCAGCTGCTCGTCGCCCTGCGCAGCGTCGCCGTCACCGTGGCGCTGCTGCTCGTGTTCGGCGCCCTGTTCGCCAGCGCGGACAGCGTCTTCGCGAGCTACCTGCCGAGCCTCGACGTCGGGATGCTCCCCGCGCGCGTGGTCGCCGGCGTGCTCGTCGCGCTCCTCACGGCGTCGCTCGCGCACCTCGCGGTCGCGCCGCCCGGCTGGTCCGACCACCGGCTGCCCGAGGGGCGCCCCGCGCGCCGCGGTGAGTGGCTGCTGCCGGTCGGCGCCCTCGCGGCCCTCGTCCTGGCGTTCGTCCTCGTCCAGGTGGGTGCCCTGGTCGACGGTCACCGGCACGTGCTCGAGACCCTCGGGCTCAGCTACGCGCAGTACGCGCGGCAGGGCTTCGCGCAGCTCGTCGTCGTCACCGCGCTCACGCTGGTCGTGGTCGGGGTCGCCGCCCGCCGTGCGCCGCGCGCGACCCCGGGGGACCGGCTCGTGTCCCGGGTCGCGCTCGGGGTGCTGTGCGTGGGGACGCTCGGCGTCGTCGCCTCCGCGCTGCGGCGCATGGACCTGTACGTCGAGGTGTTCGGGCTGACCCGGCTGCGGCTGCTCGTGCTGGTCGCCGAGGTCGCGCTCGCGGCGATCCTCGTGCTGGTGATGGTGGCCGGGATCCGCTGGCGGGGGACGTGGCTCCCGGTCGCCGTGGTGCAGGTCGTCGCGGTCGCGATGCTGGGGCTCGCGCTCGCGGACCCGGACGCGCAGATCGTGCGGCACAACACGACCGCCGAGGCGCGCGAGCAGCTCGACCTGAGCTACCTGCGCGGGCTGTCCGCGGACGCGGTCCCCGCGCTCGACGCGCTGGACGAGCCGCTGCGGACGTGCGCGCTCGCGTTCCGCGAGGTGGCGGTGCCGACCGGCATCGCCGACGCCAACCTGTCACGGTGGCGTGCGGCGCGGATCCTCGCGTTCGAGGACCAGGAGGTCGACGTCACCGACAGCGAGACGTGCGCGCAGTGGGACGGTCACACGCGCTGAGGGAGCAGGTCCGCGGCGGCCGTGCGCAGCGCGTCGGCGACGGCGTCCAGCGCGTCCGTGCGCAGTGACCACTGCTGCCAGTACAGGGGCACGTCGACCGCGTCGTCGGCGAGCCGCACCAGGCGGCCGGCGCGCTCGTCGTCGTCGGCCTGCTCGCCCGGCAGCATGCCCCACCCGAAGCCGAGTCGCACGGCCGCGGCGAAGTCCGCCGACGCGGGGACGCGGTGCCGGGGCGGACGTGCCGGGTCGACGCGCCGCCGGCGCAGCCACCGGTCCTGCAGCCGGTCGTCGGCGTCGAAGGTGACGACCGGGGCGGCGGCGAGCGCCGCGGCCCGCACACCCTCGGACGCCCGGGTGTCCCCGAACCACCGGGCCGCGAACGCGGGCGCCGCGAGCGGCCGGTAGCGCATGACGCCCAGCGGCTCGACCCGGCACCCCTGCACCGCGACCGCCTGCGACGTCACCGCGCCCATCACGGAGCCGTCGCGCAGCAGCTCGGCCGAGCGCTCCTGGTCCTCGCGGACGACGTGCAGCGCGACGCGGCCGGCGAGCGGGGCGAGCGCGGGCAGCACCCACGTGGTGAGGGAGTCGCCGTTGATCGCGAGGGTCACGTGCGGGACGGCGGCGTCGCCGGTCAGGTGGCGGGTGGCGTCGGCGGTGAGCGCGTCGAGCTGGCGGGCCAGGCGGACCAGCGGCTCGCCCGCCGCCGTCGGGCGCACGGGGCGGTCGCGGCGCAGCAGGACGGCGCCCGCGGTCTGCTCGAGCGCCTTGATGCGCTGGCTGACGGCCGAAGGCGTGACGTGCAGGGCTCGCGCGGCGGCGTCGAACGTGCCGAGGTCGGCGGCGGCCGCCAGCGCGCGCAGCTGGCCCAGGTCCCAGTCGCTCATGCAGCCACGCTAATGCTGCGTGCAGAACTTTCGCTGGGCTGACGGCGCAGCGCGGCCTACCGTCGTCCCCATGTGGAGCTCTGCGTGGGCGGGCCTCGGCCTCGGGCTGGGTCTGATCGTCGCCATCGGTGCGCAGAACGCGCACGTCCTGCGGTACGGGTTGCGGCGCGAGCGCGTGGGGCTCGTCGTCGCGATCTGCGCGGTCTCCGACGTGCTGCTCATCGCCGCCGGGACCGCCGGGGTGGGCGCGGTCATCGCGGCGAGCCGCACGCTCACGGTCGTCATGACCCTCGCGGGGGCGGCGGTGCTCCTCGCGTACGGCGCGCTCGCGGCGCGCCGCGCCGTCCGCGGGGACGCGGCCCTCGTCGTCGACGCCGCCGACCGGGCTCCGGCCCGCGCGCCTGCGGCGGGCGCGGTCGGGGTGGGAGGCCTGGTGGCGGCGACCCTCGCGCTGACCTGGCTCAACCCGCACGTCTACCTCGACACCGTGGTGCTCCTGGGCTCGGTCGCGGCGGGGCACGGGGACGCACGGTGGTGGTTCGCGGCCGGCGCCGCCGTGGGGAGCGTGGTGTGGTTCACGGCGCTCGGGTACGGCGCGGCGCTGCTGCGGCCCGTGTTCGCCCGGCCGGTGGCGTGGCGCGTGCTCGACGTCGTCATCGCGTGCGTCATGGTCGCCATCGCGGTGGGGCTGGTTGTGGACCTCGTCACATCGTGACCGGGAGCGACAAGTTGTCGACGCGGCGTCGATAAGATGTGGACATAGCGTCAACAAACTGTCCACCGAGAGGTCTCACCCGTGTTCCTCGCACTGCGCGAGCTCGCCTTCGCGCGCACCCGGTTCGGCCTGATGGGTGCGGTCGTCGCACTCATCAGCGTCCTCATGGTCCTGCTCTCCGGTCTGTCGTCCGGTCTCGTGGTCGACGGTGTCTCGGGGCTGCAGCGCAGCCCGCTGGACGCCGTCGCGTTCGAGGTCGGCACCAAGACCGACTCCGCTTTCACCCGCAGCGTCGTGACGTCCGACCAGCGTGACGCCTGGGCCGCCCGGGACGACTTCGCCGACGCCGAGCTGCTCGGCACCGCCATCGTCAACGCCAAGAACGACGACGGGACGCCGGTCGACCTCACCCTGTTCGGCGTCGAGCCCGGCGGGTTCGTCGAGCCCGCCACGGGCGAGGGCCGTGCCCTCGCCGCCGAGCGCGAGGTCGTGCTGTCCGTCTCCGCCCAGGACGAGGGCGTCGAGCTCGGTGACGTGCTGACGATCGACCGCGTCGGCACCGAGCTCGAGGTCGTCGGCTTCACGACCGACCAGCGCACCTTCGGCCACGTCGACATCGGCTTCCTGCACCTGCGCACCTGGCAGGAGATCCACTCCTCGACCGTGCCCGGCCAGCAGGCCACCGCGGAGGCGTACGACGCCGCGAGCGTCGTCGCGCTGCGCGGCGTCGACGGCAGGCTGCCGGACCTCGCCGCCGGTGACGCCGCCGCCGGCACGACCGCCCGCACGATCACCGAGGCGTACGACTCGTCGCCCGGCTACACCGCCGAGATCACGACGATGCAGCTCATCCAGGGCTTCCTCTACGCCATCTCCGCGCTCGTCGTCGGTGCGTTCTTCACGCTGTGGACGGTGCAGCGCACCCGCGAGCTCGCCGTCATGCGGGCCATGGGCGCCTCGACGCGCTTCCTGCTCGGCGACGGGCTGGCACAGGCCGCGATCCTGCTGGTCGTGTCCGTCGGGGTCGGTCTGGCCGTCGGCCTCGGCCTGGGGTCGCTGCTCGTCGGGACGGGCATGCCGTTCGCCCTGGAGAGCGGACCCATCACGACCGGTGCGCTGCTGCTGCTGGGCCTCGGCCTGTTCGGCGCCGCCGTCGCGACCGTCCGCATCGCCCGTGTCGACCCCGTGACCGCGCTGGGAGAGAACCGATGACCGCCACCACCACCCGTACCGGCCTCGCACTGAGCGACGTCACCCTCGCCTTCGGCGACGGGGACAGCCAGGTCGTCGCCCTCGACCACGTCGACCTGACGGTCACCCCGGGGGAGATCGTCGCGATCGTCGGCCCGTCGGGCGCCGGCAAGTCCAGCCTGCTGGCGGTCGCCGGCGGTCTGACGCGCCCGACCTCCGGCTCCGTCGTCGTCGGCGGGACCGACCTGACCAGCCTGTCGGGTGCCGCCCTGGCGCGCTTCCGCCGCGACAACGTCGGGTTCGTCTTCCAGTCCGGCAACCTCGTGCCCGCGCTGACGGCGATCGACCAGCTGCGGCTGGTCGAGAAGATCACCGGGCGCCGCGCGGTGAAGCCGCCCGTGCAGCTGCTCGCCGCCGTCGGCATGGCCGACCACGCGAAGCGCCGACCCGGGAAGCTGTCCGGCGGTGAGCGTCAGCGCGTCGGGATCGCCCGCGCGCTGGTCGCCTCCCCGTCGGTCCTGCTGGTCGACGAGCCCACCGCGGCGCTCGACCGGCGCCGCAGCCACGAGATCGTGGAGCTGCTCGCGCGTCAGACGCACGACTTCGGGGTCGCTACGGTGATGGTCACGCACGACCACGACGTGCTCGAGCACTGCGACCGCGTGCTCGAGATGGTGGACGGACGCCTCGCGGCCGTCTGACGAACAGGAGGACGCGTGCCACGCATCACGGCGCGCACGGTGCCCGAGCACCGCGAGGCCCAGCGGCGCGCGATCCTCGACGCCACCCGCGAGCTGCTCGCAGCCGCACCCGACGTCGAGCCCACCTTCGCGGACGTCGCCGCGAAGGCGGGGCTCGCACGTCCGAGCATCTACCACTACTTCGCGTCACGGGAGGAGCTCTTCCGCGCCGTCGTCGTGGACGCCCTGCCGCGCTGGCGCGAGACGATCGCGGCGGCCACGGGCGCGCATGAGGACCCCGCGGCCCGCATCGCCGCCTACGCGGACGCGAACCTCACGCTCGTCGCGGACGGCGAGCACGCCGTCATCCGGGCGCTCGTGTCGTTCGACCCGCGGGCGCTCGCCGACCCGCGGATCGCGCAGATGCACGCCGCGCTGGTCGAGCCGCTCGTCGGCGTGCTGCGGGACGCGCAGGTCCCGGACCCGGAGGTCGTCGCACAGCTCGTCAACGCCGTCGTGCAGCGCGCCGGCGCGATGATCGAGGGCGGGGCGGACGTGCCGACGGTCCGGCGGGCGGTGCGCACGCTGCTGACCTCGACGGTCGGGACGCCCGGCGCGGGTTGAGCTCCTCCACGGCGCCGCAGAGGAGGACAGGATTCGGCCCTTGCCCTCGCTACCGTGGCGCCCACGGCACCCGGGGACACGAGGAGGCTCCACCATGACGCGGACGACGCCCCGCGGCTGCACGACCGTGGCCCCCTGGGTGGTGACCGACGACACCGGGGCCTTCCTGGACTTCGTCGTGGCGGTGTTCGGCGGCGAGGAGCTCGCCCGCGTGCCCGTCGAGGACGGCTCGATCGGCCACGGTGTCGAGATGCGGCGCAGATCGACGGCTCCTGTGCGGGCTACCTTGAAGAACAGGGTGCACAGAGCACCCGCCTGTCGAAGTACGGAGCATCGCCGCGCGGTCCGCTCGTTGCATGAGGGACATCTCCGTGGCCGGTGCGTCACGACCGCTCGCTCCAGAGTCCGCCGACATCGTCCGGGGAGATGCCCCGTCGACCCTCTCGAGAACCAACCCGGGCCGTCGTGCCGATCTACGGCACACTCGACACGTCACGCACCACGACGACGCTCCTGAAGGGAACGGCCTTGAAGTTCGACGTCCCCGTTCCGCCCGAGAGGATCCGGATCAGCACCGGGCTGAAGCCGTACCTGTGGGCTCTCGGACTGACCTGGGCACTCCCCGCCGTGCTTGTACTCGTGGGCTGGGTGGTCCTGTCGCTGACCACGGACGCCCCCACGTGCCAGGACTCGACCATGAACTGCATCAGCATCGAGCCCGCAAACGGGATGCTCATGCTCGCCCTGGTGTTCCTGATGCCCGTGTGCGCGGTGGCCGGCCTGCTCGCGGTCACCGTCATCGCAGTACGGAAGGCGGCCCGACGTCGCCAGGCGCCCTAGGGTCAACACACCGGCCTCGTTTCCGACCTCCCCTATCGCCGCACCTGAAGGCGGGCACAGGTGTGAGGATCGCCAAGGGCCCCGACTGGCCGGTCCTGCCCAGCCTCCTGCGGGTGTGGGTCCCCGACGCGGACCGCGCGTTCGAGCGCGCGGTGGCGGCCGGCGCGACCGTCGTCACCGAGCTCGACGACAGCGCCTTCGGCCAGCGCGGCGGCCGGGATGCCGAGCTGTCGGGGCGCGGGCACGGCCGCAGCAGCGCACCCGTCCGCACGTGACCGGACGACCGGGGAGGGAACAGGCGAGCCCCCCGACGGGGTTGCCCTGGGGTATGCGAGCCATCACCTACGACCGCTTCGGCGGCAGCGACGTCCTGCAGCTCACCGACCAGCCGGAGCCCAAGGTCGGCTCCGACAGCGTCCTGGTGCGGGTACGTGCCGCCTCCGTGAACCCGGTGGACTGGAAGATCCGCGCCGGGTACCTCGACCAGATCATCGACACCGAGTTCCCCGCGATCCCGGGGTGGGACGTGGCGGGCGTCGTCGAGCGGCCGGGCCTCGACACCCCGGAGCTGGCGGCCGGCGACGAGGTCTACGGGTACGTCCGCAAGGACTGGCTGCACGGCGGGACGTTCGCCGAGCTGGTCTCCGCGCCCGTGCGGACGCTGGCGCGCAAGCCCGCGTCGCTGAGCTTCGAGGAGGCCGCGGCGGTGCCGCTCGCGGGGCTCACGGCGTACCAGACCATCGTGCGCGTCGGGGTGCGCGACGGGCAGACGGTGCTCGTGCACGCCGCGGCAGGGGGCGTCGGGCAGTTCGCCGTGCAGATCCTGCGGGCCCGCGGGGCGCGCGTCATCGGGACCGCGTCGGCGCGCAACCACGAGCACCTGCGCGGCCTGGGTGCCGAGCCGGTCGAGTACGGCGACGGCCTGGTCGAGCGCGTGCGCGCGCTGGCGCCGCAGGGCGTCGACGTCGTCCTCGACTACG
This sequence comes from Cellulomonas dongxiuzhuiae, assembly GCF_018623035.1. Taxonomy (NCBI): domain Bacteria; kingdom Bacillati; phylum Actinomycetota; class Actinomycetes; order Micrococcales; family Cellulomonadaceae; genus Cellulomonas; species Cellulomonas dongxiuzhuiae. Next base: position 3,821,135 of record NZ_CP076023.1, on the reverse strand, counting down.
GCTCGGACGACCTGGTGCCGACGACGCGCGCGGTCCTGGCCGACGGCGGCACGGTCGCGTCGATCGTCGACACCGCTGCGCGCGACGAGCTCGGCGGGCACTACGTGTGGGTGCGGCCGAGCACGGCGGACCTCGACGCGCTGACGCGGCTGATCGACGACGGCGCGGTGAAGGTCGACGTGGCGCAGGTCTTCGACCTCGCGGACGCGGCCGCGGCGCACGACCTCGTGGCCGAGGGGCACGTGCGGGGCAAGGTCGTCGTGCGCGTCTGACCGACGCGGAGACCGATCCTCGATCGAATGGCTTGAGGAATCGATCGTTACTCGATAGATTCCTCTCGTCGTCCGATCGAGGAGCCTGTCATGCGCAACCTCACCGTCCTCGCGCTGCGCGTCGTCATCGCGCTCGCGCTCGCCGGGTCCCTGTTCGTCCAGTGCGTCATGGCGCCGCTGCTGTGGATCGACCTGGTCGAGGCCGACGCGCCACCGGGCGTCCGGGTGCCGTTCGTCGTCATCTTCGTGCTGGGCCTCGTGACGCTGCAGGTGTGCGCGGTCTGCGTGTGGCGCCTGCTGACGATGGTGCGGCGCGAGGAGGTCTTCACGCCCGCCGCGTTCCGCTGGGTCGACGTCATCATCGGGGCGATCGCCGCGGCCGCCGTCCTGGTGTTCGCGCTCGCGGTCGTGCTCGCACCGGGAGAGCAGGTCGCCCCCGGAATCGTGCTGCTGATCTGCGGGGCGGCGCTCGTCCTGGGCGGCATCGCGCTCATCGTCCTGCTGCTGCGGATGCTGCTCGCGCAGGCCGTCGACCGCGACCGCGAGGCCCGGCGCCTGCGCGACGAGCTCGACGAGGTGATCTGATGCCCATCGTCGTGGACGTGGACGTCATGCTCGCGCGCCGCAAGATGTCCGTCGGGACGCTGGCCGAGCGCGTGGGCATCACGCCCGCCAACCTCGCGGTGCTCAAGAACGGGCGCGCCAAGGCCGTGCGGTTCACGACGCTGGCCGCGCTGTGCGAGGTGCTCGAGTGCCAGCCGGGCGACCTGCTGCGGTGGGAGCCGGACGGGGACGACGGAGCCGCGGACGTCACACCGTGAACAGCACCTGCCCGCCGGCGTCCCGCACGACGGCCCGCGGCGCGTCCGTCACGTCGAGCTCGACGTGCAGCCGGTGCGCGCCGTCCGCGGACGTCGAGGTGTACCGGTAGCGCGTGTTCGTCAGCTCGTCGGCGGAGGTGCGGGCGGTGTGCAGCCACGGGTGCTGCCGCCGCAGCGCGACGAGGCCCTGGTGCAGGCCCAGCACGTGCCGCTCGTCGTCACCGAGGTCGTCGGGCGACGCGGGAAGGGCGGGCCGCACCGCGTCGTCACCGCCCTCGCGGTCCTCCTTGAGGCCCGTCCAGCCCAGCTCGTCGCCGTAGTACACCGACGGCACGCCGCCCACCGTCATGAGCACGACGTGCGCGAGCACGGCCGCCTGCGGGCCGACGCGCGTCGCGATGCGCGTGACGTCGTGGTTGCCGACGAACGTCTGCGGCACGAACGTGTCGAGCAGCGCAGCGTGCCGCGCCAGCGCGTGGTCGAGCTCCCAGAAGTTGCGGTCGAGCAGGCTGCTCCAGGTCGCCTTCCACAGCTCGTACTGCGTCACCGAGTCCATGCCGGACGCCGCGACGACGCCCGCGTAGTCGCCGTGGATGACCTCGCCGACGATCCACGCGTCCGGGTGGCGCTCGCGCACCTGCGGCAGCACGCGCGCCCAGAACTCCGGCGGCACGGTGTACGCGGCGTCCAGGCGCCAGCCGTCGGCGCCGCGCGCGAGCCAGTGCGCCATGACGTCGACGACGTACGCCGCCACCGCCGGGTCGTCGTGGTTCAGCGCGACGAGCGCGCGGTGCCCCTCGAAGTCGGCCGTGCGTGGGCCGTCGGGGTGGTCCCAGTCGACGCGCAGGAAGCCGGCGCGCGGGCCGTCGCGACCCTCCGCGAGCACCTGGGCGACCAGCGGGTGCTCGGCGCCGACGTGGTTGAACACGCCGTCGAGCAGCACGCGCAGGCCGCGCTCGTGGGCCGCGGCGACGAGCGCGTCGAAGTCCTCGTCCGTGCCCAGGCGGGGGTCGATGCGCAGGTGGTCCGTGGTGTCGTAGCCGTGGGCCGACGACGCGAACACCGGGCCGAGCAGGACGCCGTTGGTGCCCAGGCGCTGCACGTGGTCCAGCCAGGGCAGCAGCCGCTGCAGGCGGTGCGGCTCGACCGCGTCGTCGGGCGTGCGGATCGGCGCGCCGACCGCACCGAGCGGGTACACGTGCCACCAGATCGCGTGCTCGGTCCAGCCCATGACGCCTCCCCGGTGATCGACTCCGACGTCCGAGGCTAGAGGACCGCGCGGCGGCCGCCGACCGTCACGTGCGCGGCACGAACGGCAGGATCTGCTCCGCGCCCCCGTCGACCACGAGGCACGACGCCTCGGGCACCTCGAGCCACGCGCCGCGCAGCTCGCCGAGCGGTTCGGAGACGATCAGCCGGGTGTCGTCGGACAGGCTGCGCAGCGCCGGGTGGTCCGGGTAGTGCTCGCGCAGCACGGAGACGTCGGCGTTGCGGAACAGCGTGCGGCTGCGTCCCTCGGAGGAGTACCGGAGGGCCCACATCCGCTGCCCGTCGGTCACGGCGACCGTCCCCTGGAACGGGAAGTCGACGCCGTGCCCGCGGCCCGTCCTCTCGACCAGGCCGATGGCGGCGGCGAGCGCGGCGGGCGGGTCGTCGGTGAGGCCGAACGTCAGGGCCAGGTGGAAGACCGTCTCGGAGTCGGTCGTGCCGGCGATGTCCGCGAACAGCGGCGGGTCGACCTCGAGCTGCAGGTCGCGCTTGAGCTCCGGGAACCGGTCGACGGCCCCGTTGTGCATGAACAGCCAGCCGTCGTGCCGGAACGGGTGGCAGTTCGTCACCTGGACCGCCGAGCCGCTGGTGGCCCGCACGTGCGCGAAGACCGTGCCGGAGCGGACGTGACGCGCCAGCTCCCGCAGGTTCGGGTCGCTCCAGGCCGGCTCGGTGCTCCGGAAGATGCCCGGCTCCGGGGCGTGGCCGTCGTACCAGCCGATGCCGAACCCGTCGCCGTTGGTCGGCTCCGCACCCATCCGGCTGTGCAGGCTCTGCAGCACGAGCGAGTTCGCCGGCTTGTAGAGCAGGTCGTCGAGCGTCACCGGTGCCCCGGAGTACGCCAGCCATCGGCACATGCGGGCCCCCTTCGCTGCCGGACCGCGTCGCGGTCCTGCGTCCACCTTGCGCCGGGGCGCCGGGGCGCGCCAGACGTGGCACGCCCCGGAGCGGTGAGCCGCGCGCGTCAGTCGCCCAGCCCGGTGCCCACCTGCCGCGCCGCCTGGATCCACGCGTGGTCCGGCGGGACGAGCTTGACCTTGCCCGCGACCTCGGAGAGCGGCACGGGCACAGCCTCGTCCCCGCGGGCCGCGACCATGACCCCGAACTCGCCGCGGTCCACCAGGTTCGCCGCGGCCGCACCCAGGCGCGTCGCGAGCAGCCGGTCCGCGGCGCACGGCGTGCCGCCGCGCTGGACGTACCCCAGGATCGTCACGCGCGTCTCGAGGCGCGTCGCGGCCTCGAGCTCGCGCGCGAGCTTGAACGTGTGCTCGCGCTGCGCGTCCTCGACGTGGGCCAGGTGCTTCTTGGCGGCACGCCGCGACTCGGGGGTCTTCGCGGACTTCACGAGCAGCTGCGCGGCCTCGTAGTCCGCGGTGTCCTCGACGTCCCGCGCGCCCTCGGCGACGGCGACGACCGAGAACGACGAGCCGCGGGACATGCGCCGACGGATCGTCTCCGCGACCGCGTCGATCGTGTACGGGATCTCCGGGATGAGGATGATGTCGGCGCCGCCGGCGATCCCCGACGCGAGCGTCAGCCAGCCGGCCCGGTGCCCCATGATCTCGGTGAGGATGATCCGGTGGTGGCTGTGCGCCGTCGAGTGCACGCGGTCCACGGCCTCGGTGGCGATCTCGGTGGCCGTCGCGAACCCGAACGACGTGTCGGTCGCGGCGATGTCGTTGTCGATCGTCTTGGGCAGGTGGATGACGTTCAGCCCGGCGTCGACCAGCCGCATCGCGTTCTTCGCCGTCCCGCCGCCGCCCAGCATGATGAGCGCGTCCAGGCCCAGCTCGCGGTAGTTCTCGACGACCGTCGGCACCATGTCCTGCGGTTCGCCGCCGTCCACGGAGTAGCGGTGGACCTTGTCGCGGCTCGTCCCCAGGATCGTCCCGCCGACCGTGAGGATCCCGGACAGCGCCTTGCCGTCCAGCTCGACGTAGCGGTTCTCGACGAGGCCCGTCACACCGTCGCGGAACCCGAACAGCTCCATGCCGTGGTGCCCGATCGCGGTCTTGCCGAACCCGCGGATCGCCGCGTTGAGCCCGGGGCTGTCACCGCCCGCCGTGAGGATCCCGACCCGCTTCGCCCTGGTCCGCGTCATGCCGCCTCCGGTGCCGGGCCGGCGGGGGCCGACCGTGTGCCGACAGTGTCGTGGGCCGCGGGGCTGGCGCACAACGGGGACGCCCGGTGATCCTGCAGGTCGCGGCGTCGCGGCGTCGCGGCGCGTCAGGCGGCGCGCGGCGCGTACATGATGAGCGCGACGCCGACGAGGCACACGAGCGCACCGGTCACGTCCCAGCGGTCCGGCCGGAACCCGTCGACGACCATGCCCCACAGCAGCGACCCGGCGACGAACACCCCGCCGTAGGCGGCCAGGATCCGCCCGAAGCTCGCGTCGGGCTGCAGCGTCGCCACCGCGCCGTACAGGCCCAGCGCGATGACGCCGAACCCGACCCAGACCCAGCCGCGGTGCTCGCGGATGCCCTGCCAGACCAGCCACGCGCCGCCGATCTCCAGGCCCGCGGCCGCGACGAACAGCAGGATCGAGCGCAGGGCGGTCATGGGATCCTCTCGGTGCCTTGTAGCGTCACGACATGGCGGTCCTGCGACCACTGGCCCACGACGACCTCGAGGTCCTCCTGCAGGTGCAGCGAGAGGGCGGCGAGGTCGGGCTCGGCCACATCTTCCCCCAGGACGAGCACCCGTTCCCGGTCGCACGGGTCCGTGCCCGGTGGGAGGCGGAGATCGACGACCCGGGGACCGACTGCTTCGCGGTCGTCCTCGACGGGCGGCTCGCCGGCTTCGCGGCCACGCGCGGGGACGAGCTCCTGCACTTCGGCACAGCCGTGCGGACGTGGGGGACCGGCCTGGCGGGCGCGGCCCACGACGAGGTGCTCGCACATCTGCGCGGGCAGGGCCACCGCGCGGCCTGGCTCCGCGTCTTCGACGACAACAGGCGTGCCGTCCGTTTCTACGAGCGCCGTGGCTGGCGCGCCACGGGTACGACCTCGCGGACGACCTTCCCGCCGTACCCGGTGCTGCGTCGGTACGAGCGCGACCTCCCCGTCGACGTCTGACCACGCCTGCACCGGGACGTGGTCAGCTGTGTGCCCACGTGGCGTGGCCGCGCCCTCGGACGCGACGGCCTCCAGCGGCCAGCGGCGACCCGGGCAGGGTCTGCCGGATCAGGACCGCCGGGTGCGGGCCAGGTACGCCTCACCGCGCGGGCTCAGGGCGTACCCGACGTCGAAGCTCTGCGTCAGCCCCAGGCCCTTGAGCTTGCGGACGTCGATCTTGAACGGGTCGCGCTCGCGGCCCAGCTCGGCGGCCAGGTCCGGGGCGCGCACGTGCGGGCGCCGGCGGATGACGTCGAGCGTCGCGACCGTCCACGGGCCGTGCGTGCTGGCGCGGTCGAGCCGGTCGAGGCGGGCGTCGATCGCGGCGACGTCGGCGTCGGTGAGGTCGGCGTCCCCGCGCAGCGCCTCGCGCGGGTCCGGCCCGGCCCACGCGAGGCCGACGCGGTGGACGGGCCAGGCGGTCGTGTCCGGTGCGGGAGCGTCCGCGGCGACGGGCGAGCGGCCGTAGCGCGCGGTGCGGCGCCGCTTCGCCACGGCGTCGGGATCGAGCAGGCGCAGCAGTGCGGCGACGTCCGGCAGGCCGGCGGCGTGCGCGTCGGCGTCCGTGAGGGTCGCCGGGTCGACGACGTCGACGGACGTGACCTCGACGACGCCGGCGGGCGTGCGGAACCGGGTGCCGGGATGCACGTCGGGGCGCTGCCAGCGGCGGAACGCGAGCGTGACGGTGCCGTCGGCGACAGCGGCGGCGACCTTCGGGGGCAGCAGCACCTGCCCAGGGTGCCGGTCGGCACGGAGTCCCGTCGAGGGGTGGCGTATAAGTGCGGACTTATGCCACGCTGTGGACGACGAGACCCGACCGTTCGGAGGAGGACGCGATGGCAGGCATCGACGCGCTGGAGCAGGTGGGCCTGGTGGCGCGGGAGCTGCACCGAGGGGAGCGGGCGGGTGCGCCGACCAAGATCGTGGTGGCGCGCCGCACGTACCGGTCCACCCCGGACGACGTCTGGGACGCGCTGACCGACCCCGAGCGCCTGCCGCGCTGGTTCGCACCGGTCACCGGCGACCTGCGCGAGGGCGGCCGGTACCAGGTGGAGGGCAACGCGGGGGGTGTCGTCGAGTCGTGCCGGGAGCCCGAGCGGTTCGCCGTGACCTGGGAGTTCGGCGGCCAGGTCAGCTGGGTCGAGGTGCTGCTCACCCCCGCCGACGGCGGCACCGAGCTGACGCTGCGGCACGAGGCCCACGTGGACCCGGAGTTCTGGGAGCAGTTCGGCCCCGGGGCCGTGGGCGTCGGGTGGGACCTCGCGCTGTGGGGCCTGGCAGCCCACCTCGCGACGGGCGAGGCGATCGCGAAGGACGTGGGCGAGGAGTGGCCGACGACGCCCGAGGGGCAGGCGTTCGTCGAGCGCGCCACCGCCGGGTGGGCGCGGGCCGACGCCGCCGACGGACGCGAGACCACGTCGGCGGAGGCGGCGGGGCAACGGACCTTCGGCTTCTACACCGGCACGGCCGTACCCGAGGGATGAGCACGGTCCGAGCGGGCGCCGCCCGGGTCGACACCGTCCTGGCGGCGCTCGCCGAGCCCGTGCGGCGGCGGCTGCTGGAGCACCTCGGCGACGACGAGCGCACAGCGGGTGAGCTGGTCGCCGCCGCCGGCGACGAGTTCGGCATCTCGCAGCCCGCGACGTCCCAGCACCTGCGGGTCCTGCGCGGGGCCGGGGTGGTCACGGTGCGCGCCGACGGGCCGCGGCGGCTCTACCGGGTCGAGCCCCAGGCACTGAGCGTCGTCGAGGACTGGCTCACCGGGTTCCTCGACCCGTTCGCACAGCCGCTCGACGCGCTGGAGACGGAGCTGGCGCGGGGCCGGCGGGAGGTGCGGCGCCGGGACCCGTCCGCCGGGCAGGTGCCCGAGAAGTCGGCGTCGTGAGTCCTCGTCAGGCCGGGCGCAGGCGCTGACTGCGCAGCGTCGCCCCGGCCAGCAGCAGCCCCCACACCAGGAACCAGGGCTCCCACAGCAGCAGGCGCCACCGCAGCGCCCGGTCCGACAGCACCTCGTCGGGGACGACGACGTCCGCGGCGACGAGGGCGAGCGTCGTCACCTGCAGCGCGCCGTAGAGCACCAGCAGCGCTGCCGCGGACCACGCGAGCGCCAGCAGAGGACGGCGCGGCAGCCGCTCACCCCACGGCTGCACCAGCGCGAGGGCCAGCACCCCGCCGAGGACCTTCAGCACGAGCGCGACCGCGTTCGCCGCGAGCAGCGACGGGTCGCGTTCCCATCCCAGCCGCTCGACCGACCCGCCCAGGGTGTCCAGGCCGGCGGTGCTGCCCGTCGCCCAGACCAGGCTCACCGCCGCGAACGCGAACGCGACCACGACGGCACCCCACGCCACCCAGGCCGGTGGCACCCAGGCCTGCGTCCCGCGTCGTCCGGGCACCGCATCACCTTACCCCGCCAGGGCGTCCCGCAGCGCCCGCACCACGGGCCACGCGGCGGCGGACGTCGAGCCCGCGACCGTCCACGTCAGCCCGGTCGCGGGCTCGTGCGTCGACCAGAACGACACGCCCGAGTCCTCACCCTCCAGCGTGACGCTGCCGCTGTCGCGCAGCCACAGCCCCAGGCCGTACGTCTCGCCGTCGGCCGGGCCGCCGTCGCCGCCGGGGGCGCGGCGCATGCGCGCGACCAGCTCGTCCGGGACGATCCGCCCGCCCAGCAGCGCGCCCCAGAACCGCTCCATGTCGAGGGTCGTCGTGTACGCGCCGCCGTCCCCGCCGCCGACGACCGGCAGGTGGTGCACGTTGCTGCGCCACTGCCCGTCGACGTGCACGTACCCGATGGCCGCGTCGTCCGGCAGCGCGTCGGAGCGCGGGTAGCCGGTCGACGACATGCCGGCCGGCTCGAGCACGCGCGTGCGCACGAGCTCGTGGAACGGCACGCCGGACGCCCGCTGCGCGAGGATCGACAGCACGACGAACCCGCCGTTGCAGTACGCGAAGTCGGTCCCCGGAGCGAACACCTGCGGGTGGCCGTCGAGGATCGGCAGGTAGTCCTCGGGGTCGACCAGCGTGTGCACGGGCACGGGGAGCAGGTAGTCGCTGACGTCGGCGTCGTCGTCGAAGTACTCGCCGATCCCCGAGCGGTGGCTCAGCAGCTGCTCGACCGTGACGTCGTCGGCGATGAGCGGCAGGTCGTCGCGCAGCAGCGAGCGGGCCGTCGTGGTCAGGTCCAGCCTGCCGTCGGCGACGAGCGCGAGCACCGCCAGCGCCGTGAAGCCCTTGCAGCCGCTCGCGGTGCCGAACCGGTGCCGCGGCGTCATCGGCAGCCCGTGACGTCGGTCGGCCAGCCCCCACGCGGCGTCGAGGAGCACCTCGGGGGCGCCGTCACCGGGCAGCGCGCCGGGCGTCCCCCGCACGACCCGTGCGACGAGGCCCACGTGCTCGTCGGCGTCGCGCGCGACCTCCCCGACCGCCTCGTCCGCGACCTGCAGGAGCACAACGTCGTCACCCATGTCGGCGACAGTACCCATGACGCGCCGCCGAGGCCCAGCGCACACCCGCCGGGGGTGCGTGCGACGATCTGGCGTGCCCGCGATCCTCGCCGTCCTGCTCGCGGCCGTGTGCTTCGGCACCACGGGCACCGCGCAGGCGCTGGGACCGGCGAGCGACCCGGTCGCGCTCGGTGCCGCACGCATCGCGGTCGGGGGCATCGCGCTCGCGGCCGTCGCGGCCTTCGTCGCACGACGGCGCGGGACGGCGCCCCCGGATCCCGTCGGCGGCCGCCCGGCCCCCGGCTCCTCCGTGACCGCCCGCGCGAGCGCCACCCGCACGTCCCTCGCCGTCGCGCTCGGTGCGCTGGGCGTCCTGGCCTACCAGCCCGCGTTCTTCCTCGGCACGGCCCGCAACGGCGTCGCGGTGGGGACGGTCGTCGCGCTGGGCTCGGCACCGGTCCTGACGGGCATCGTGGCGTGGGCGACGGGCCGCGAGCGCCCGGGCCGGACCTGGCTGGCCGCCACCGCGCTGGCGACAGCCGGCGTGGCCGTCCTCGGGCTCGCACCGGGCCACGCGTCGACGGGCGGGGGTGTCGACGTGGTCGGCGTGCTCGCGTCCCTCGGCGCGGGGGCCGCGTACGCGCTGTACACGCTCGCGGGCGCGGCTCTCATCGACGGCGGCTGGACCTCGACGACGAGCATGGGCGCGATGTTCGGGGTCGCGGGGGTGCTGAGCCTGGGCGTGCTGGCGGTCGTCGGGACCGGTGGCCTGACGTCGCCCGCGGGCCTCGCGACCGTGCTGTGGCTGGGCCTCGTCACGACCACCCTCGCGTACGTGCTGTTCGGGTACGGCCTCGCGCGGCTCGGTGCCGCGACGGTCGCGACCCTCACGCTCGCGGAGCCGCTGACGGCGACCGTCCTGGGGCTGGCGGTGCTGGGCGAGCGGCTGTCCGGCGGCGCCGTGCTCGGCCTCGTCGTCCTGGCCTGCGGCCTGGTGGTGCTCGGTGCGGGCGCCCGCCGCAGTCGTCCTGTCGGGCGCGTCACGCCGAGAGCGTGAGGCGTCGTTGCCGGAATCCGGCAGCAACGCCTCACACCCGTCGATGCTCGCGCGCAGCACGGGCGGGATGGGGCGGTTTGTGCCGGATGGCGGTGGGCGGGTGGCGGGGCGGGTCGACTCGTCGGGGCTCACCGGGTGTCCCCGCCCCGGCGCGCTGCTACGTTCGGACGAACCGGAAGGATCCAGACGTAGCGGTCTGAGCAGGGGGCACCGGTGGTACGACCCGACGACGCACGCGACGGCGCAGGACGATCCACCGCGCCACCACCCGGCCCGACGCCCGCGCCCGCCCCGACGCCGACGGGCTCGACCCGCAACCTGGTCCTCGCGACCGTCGGCTTCTTCATCAACTTCTGGGCGTGGGCGCTCATCAGCCCGCTGGGCTCGGCGTACCGCGACCGGCTCGACCTGACGGCGTTCCAGCAGTCGGCGCTCGTCGCGGTACCGGTCATCGTGGGGTCGCTCGGGCGCATCCCGGTGGGGGCGCTCACGGACCGCGTCGGGGCGCGCGTCATGTTCCCCGTGGTCAGCATCCTGACGGTCCTGCCGGTGCTGTACGTCGGGTTCGTCGCCGAGAGCTTCGTGGCGATGATCGTCGGCGGGTTCTTCCTGGGGCTGGGCGGCACGGCCTTCGCGATCGGCGTCCCGCTGGTCAACGCCTGGTACCCGCCGGCGCGGCGCGGCATCGCGCTGGGCGTCTTCGGCCTCGGCATGGGCGGCACGGCGGTCTCGTCGTTCACGACCGTGCGGCTGACCAACACCGTGGGCCCCGAGGCGCCCTTCGTCATCGTCGCGTGCGTCCTGGCGGTGTACGCGGTGCTGGCGGCGCTGCTGGTGCGCGACGCCCCGGGGCGGCCGCAGGCACAGGGCTCGTTCATCGCCCGGACGTGGGCGACCGCGAAGCTGCCCGCGACGGGTCAGCTCTCGGTGCTGTACGCCGTGGGCTTCGGCGGGTTCGTCGCGTTCAGCGTGTACCTGCCGACCTACCTCACCAACGCGTACGACCTCGCGCAGGAGGACGCGGCGCTGCGCACCGCCGGGTTCGTGGTCCTGGCGGTGCTGATGCGGCCCGTCGGCGGCGGGCTGACGGACCGGTACGACGCGACGCGGGTGCTCGTCGTCTGCTTCCTGGGAATCGCCGTGCTCGCGGCCGTCGCGGCGGTCGAGCTGCCGCTCGTCCCGATCGGCACGATCGCGTTCCTCGGTCTCGCGGCGCTGCTCGGCGCGTCCTCGGGGGCGGTGTTCGGGCTCGTGGCGCTCCTCGCACCGGCCGAGAAGGTCGGTGCCGTGACCGGGCTCGTCGGCGCCGCCGGTGGCCTGGGCGGGTTCGTGCCGCCGCTGATCATGGGCGCGGTCTACGACAGGACCGGCGACTACACCATCGGCCTGGGGCTGCTGGCCGTCGTCGGCCTGCTCACCGCGTGGTTCACGCGCGGTCCCGTCCGCCGCTCCGCACGGGCGGGGCGCGCCCCGGCCTGACCTGCGCCGGCACGCCCCGCAGGACCCGTCCACCCGGAAGGACCTCGCACCGTGACCCTGCAGAACGACCCGCCCCGGCTCGACGGTGACGTGACGGAGGCCCTGCTGCGCACGCGCCGGTTCTTCCACAGGTCCGAGGTCTCGCCGGACCTGCGGACGCTGCACGAGATCGGCGGGCGCGACGCCGACACGTTCTACCGGGACCGGTGGAGCCACGACAAGGTCGTGCGCTCGACGCACGGCGTCAACTGCACGGGCTCGTGCTCGTGGAAGGTGTACGTCAAGGACGGCATCATCACGTGGGAGTCGCAGCAGACCGACTACCCGACGGTCGGCCCCGACTCCCCGGAGTACGAGCCGCGGGGCTGCCCGCGCGGCGCCGCGTTCAGCTGGTACACGTACTCGCCCACGCGCGTGCGCTACCCGTACGTGCGCGGCGTGCTGCTCGAGATGTACCGCGAGGCGCGGGCGCGCCTGGGGGACCCGGTGCTCGCGTGGGCGGACGTCGTCGACGACCCGGTCCGGGCGCGGCGCTACAAGCGCGCCCGCGGCAAGGGCGGCCTGGTGCGCGCGACGTGGGACGAGGCGATCGAGATGGTCGCCGCCGCCCAGGTGCACACGATCAGGACGTACGGGCCGGACCGCGTCGCGGGGTTCTCGCCCATCCCCGCCATGTCGATGGTGTCGCACGGCGCGGGCGCCCGGTACCACGCGCTCATCGGCGCGCCGATGCTGTCGTTCTACGACTGGTACGCGGACCTGCCGGTGGCCTCGCCGCAGGTGTTCGGGGACCAGACGGACGTCCCGGAGTCGGGTGACTGGTGGGACGCGGGGTACCTGATCATGTGGGGCTCGAACCTGCCGGTGACCCGCACCCCCGACGCGCACTGGATGGCCGAGGCGCGCTACCGGGGGCAGAAGGTCGTCGCGGTCAGCCCCGACTACGCGGACAACGTGAAGTTCGCGGACGAGTGGCTCGCGGTCGCGCCCGGCACGGACGGCGCCCTCGCGATGGCGATGGGGCACGTGACGCTCCGGGAGTTCTTCGTCGACCGGCAGGTGCCGTACTTCTCGCACTACGTGCAGCGGTTCACGGACCTGCCGTTCCTCGTGCGGGTCGAGGAGCGCGACGGCCGGTACGTCCCGGGCAAGTTCCTCACGGCGGAGGACCTGCCGGGCGCCGAGGCGCGCAGCGAGAACGCCGCGTTCAAGACCGTCCTGCTCGACGCGCGCACGGGCCTGCCCGTCGTGCCCGGCGGGACGCTCGGCCACCGGTTCGGCGAGGAGGGTGTCGGGCGGTGGAACCTCGACCTGGGGGACGTCGAGCCGCAGCTCAGCGCCGGCGGGCCGGTGGTCGGTGAGGCGGGGCGGGGCGAGTCGGTGCTGGTCGACCTGCCGCGCTTCGACACGCTCGACGGCACGGCGGCCGTCTCGCGGCGCGGCGTGCCCGTGCGGCACGTGGGCGAGCACCTGGTGACGACGGTGCTCGACCTGCTGCTCGCGCAGTACGGCGTGGGCCGTGACGGGCTGCCGGGCCAGTGGCCGACGGGGTACGACGACGCGTCGCAGCCGGGGACCCCGGCCTGGCAGGAGCAGTTCACGGGCGTCCCGGCGGCCAAGGCCGAGCGGATCGGCCGCGAGTTCGCCGCGAACGCCGAGGAGTCCCGCGGCCGGTCGATGATCATCATGGGCGCGGGCACCAACCACTGGTTCCACTCCGACACCATCTACCGCACGTTCCTCACCCTGACGACGCTCACGGGCTGCCAGGGCGTCAACGGCGGCGGCTGGGCGCACTACGTCGGCCAGGAGAAGGTGCGCCCGTCCACCGGTCAGCAGATGTACTCGACCGCGAACGACTGGGCGCGCCCGCCGCGCACGATGATCCAGACCGCGTACTGGTACCTGCACACCGACCAGTTCCGCTACGACCCGTTCAGCGCCGACACGCTGACCGCGGCCACGCCGGGCACGGGCGGCGCGTTCGCCGGCCTGACCACGGCCGACGTCATCGCGAAGTCCGCGCGCATGGGGTGGATGCCCTCGTACCCGACGTTCGACCGCAGCCCCCTGGACCTCGCGGACGACGCCGCGGCGGCGGGGCTGCCCGTGGGCGAGTACGTGCCGCGCGAGCTGACCGAGGGCCGCCTGCGGTTCGCCGCCGAGGACCCGGACGCCCCGGAGAGCTTCCCGCGCGTGCTGACCGTCTGGCGCGCCAACCTGCTCGGGTCGTCCGGCAAGGGCAACGAGTACTTCCTGCACCACCTGCTCGGCACGGACTCGAACCTGCTCGCGACGCAAGCGCCGCCGGAGGCCCGCCCGCGCGACGTCGTCTGGCACGACGAGGCGCCCACCGGCAAGCTCGACCTGCTGCTCTCGCTCGACTTCCGCATGACGAGCACCACCGTCTACTCCGACGTCGTGCTGCCCGCGGCGACCTGGTACGAGAAGCACGACATCAACACCACGGACATGCACCCGTTCGTGAACTCGTTCAGCCCGGCCATCGCACCGCCGTGGCAGACGCGCACGGACTTCGAGATCTTCCACACGCTGGCGCGGGAGTTCTCGCGGCAGTCGGTCGCGCACCTGGGGGTCCGGCAGGACGTCGTCGCGGTGCCGCTGACGCACGACACCCCCGACGCCATGGCCAACCCGCACGGGCGCGTGCAGGACTGGAAGGCCGGGGAGTGCGACCCCGTCCCCGGGCGCACCATGCCGAAGCTCGTCGTCGTCGAGCGTGACTACCCGGCCGTGGCCGCGAAGCTCGCGACCCTCGGACCGATCCCCGACACCCAGGGCCTGACGACCAAGGGCGTGACGTTCGACGTCGGCGAGGAGGTCGAGTACCTGCGCCGCAAGAACGGCGTCGCGCGCATCCCCGCCGGCGCGCCGGGCGCCGTCGCGGACGGCCGCCCGCTGCTGTCGCGCGACGTGCACGCGTGCGAGGCGATCCTCGCGCTGTCCGGGACGACCAACGGGCGGCTCGCGGTGCAGGGCTTCCACACGCTCGAGAAGCGCACGGGCACGCGGATGGCGGACCTGGCGGCCGAGCACGAGGGCAAGCAGGTCACGTTCGCGGACACGCAGGCCGCCCCGACGACCGTCATCACGTCGCCCGAGTGGTCCGGCACCGAGCACGGCGGGCGGCGGTACTCCCCGTTCACCGTCAACGTCGAGCGCCTCAAGCCCTGGCACACCCTGACGGGTCGCCAGCAGTTCTACCTCGACCACGACTGGATCACGGAGCTGGGGGAGGGGCTGCCGGTCTTCCGGCCGCCGCTGAACATGCAGGCCCTGTTCGACGAGAACGCCGTGGGCGACGTCGGGGCGCTCGGCGTGACCGTCCGCTACCTGACGCCGCACAACAAGTGGTCCATCCACTCCGAGTACCAGGACAACCTGTTCATGCTGTCGCTCTCGCGCGGGGGCCCCGGCATCTGGATGAGCGACCGCGACGCGGCCAAGGTCGGCATCCGCGACAACGACTGGGTCGAGGCCGTCAACCGCAACGGCGTGGTGGTCGCCCGCGCGATCGTCTCCCACCGCATGCCGGAGGGGACCGTGTACATGTACCACGCGCAGGACCGGCTGATCGACGTGCCGCTCAGCGAGCGGACCGGGCGCCGCGGCGGCATCCACAACTCGCTGACCAGGCTGCTCATCAAGCCCAGCCACCTCATCGGTGGCTACGCGCAGCTCGCGTACGCCTTCAACTACCTGGGCCCCACGGGCAACCAGCGCGACGAGGTCACGGTGATCCGTCGCCGGTCGCAGGAGGTGGAGTACGGATGAAGGAACGGCGACGTACGGAGCGCGGGACGAGCGCGGTGCGGAGCGTGACCACATGAGGGTGATGGCCCAGATGGCGATGGTCATGAACCTCGACAAGTGCATCGGGTGCCACACGTGCTCGGTGACCTGCAAGCAGGCGTGGACCAACCGCACGGGCACCGAGTACGTGTGGTTCAACAACGTCGAGACGCGCCCCGGCCAGGGCTACCCGCGGACCTACGAGGACCAGGAGAAGTGGGAGGGCGGCTGGGCCCTGAACAGGCGCGGCCGCCTGCAGCTCAAGGCCGGCGGCCGGCTGCGGAACCTGCTGACGATCTTCGCGAGCCCCAAGCAGCCGTCCATCGACGAGTACTACGAACCGTGGACGTACGACTACGAGAGCCTGACCAACGCGCCGCTGCAGGAGCACACGCCCGTCGCACGACCGCGGTCGCTGCTCAGCGGCAAGGACGTGCAGGTCGGGTGGAGCGCCAACTGGGACGACGACCTGGGCGGCGCACCCGAGCTGACGACCGCGGACCCCGTGCTCCAGAAGGTCTCGGACAAGGTGAGGCTCGAGTTCGAGCAGACCTTCATGTTCTACCTGCCGCGGATCTGCGAGCACTGCCTCAACCCGTCGTGCGCCGCGTCGTGCCCGTCGGGCGCGATCTACAAGCGCGCCGAGGACGGCATCGTGCTCGTCGACCAGGACGCGTGCCGCGGCTGGCGCAAGTGCGTGACCGGCTGCCCGTACAAGAAGGTCTACTTCAACCACAAGACCGGCAAGGCCGAGAAGTGCACGTTCTGCTTCCCGCGCATCGAGGTCGGCCTGCCGACGGTCTGCTCCGAGACGTGCGTCGGGCGGCTGCGCTACATCGGGCTCGTCCTGTACGACGCCGACAAGGTGCTCGCCGCGGCGTCCGTCACCGACGAGCACGACCTGCTCGCCGCGCAGCGCGAGGTGTTCCTCGACCCCGACGACCCGCAGGTCCAGCGCGAGGCCGAGCGCGCCGGGATCCCGCACGACTGGGTGCAGGCTGCGCAGCGCTCGCCGATCCGGGCGCTCATCAGCACCTACGAGGTCGCCCTGCCGCTGCACCCCGAGTACCGCACGATGCCGATGGTCTGGTACATCCCGCCGCTGTCGCCCGTCGTCGACGTGGTCCAGGAGACCGGCGTCGACTCCGAGGACACCTCGAACCTGTTCGCCGCGATCGACACGCTGCGGATCCCGGTCGAGTACCTCGCCGAGCTGTTCACGGCGGGCGACACCGCGCCGGTCACGGCCGTGCTCAAGCGCCTCGCGGCCATGCGCTCGTACATGCGCGACCTCAACATGGGCCGCTCCGGCGACCCGGCCATCCCGGCGTCGGTCGGCATGGACGAGGCGACGATGTACGAGATGTACCGCCTGCTCGCGCTCGCGAAGTACGACGAGCGGTACGTCGTCCCCGCGGCGCACGCCGAGCAGGCCCACGGGCTCGAGGAGCTCGCCACCGAGTGCAGCCTCGACTACGACGGCGGGCCGGGCATGGGTGGCTCCGGGCCGTTCGGGGAGGGCTCGGGCGGGCAGGACCCCATCGCCGTCGAGAACTTCCACATGCTGCAGCAGCGCCAGACGACCGACACCGTCGCCGAGCCCGAGAGCCGCAAGGCGCGCGTGAACCTGCTCAACTGGGACGGCAAGAGCGCCCCCGCGGGGATGTTCCCGCCCAAGGCCGGCCCCGACGGCGCGAACCTGCGCGAGCCCGAGGAGGACGACGCGGCGGCCGTGGTCCAGCCGCTGCCGGCGGGCGGCAGCGTGTCGGGGCCGGCGGGCACCGGGACGGCACCGCGGGGCGGCGACGGGCCGCCGGCACCCGGTGGGTCCGACGACGGGGCGTCGGAGCCCGGGACGCCCGACGGGGGCCGGCCGTGAGACGCCTCGCACGCCGGACCGCCGCGCGTCACGCCGCGACCCGCGAGACCGCCCTGACGCACCGCATCGCCGCGATGGTCCTCGACTACCCGAGCCCCGAGCTGCTCGCGATGCTGCCGGAGCTGCGCACCGCGCTCGCGACGCTGCCGGACCGGCTGCGCGAGCCGCTCGCGCAGGTCGTCGACCACCTCGCCGCGCAGCCCGCCGGCGCCCTCGCGGCCGAGTACGTCGCGACGTTCGACCTCGCGCGGCGCCGCTCGCCGTACCTGAGCTACTACTCCTACGGCGACACCCGCAAGCGGGGCGTCGCGCTCGTCGAGTACAAGCAGGCGTACCGCGCGGCGGGCTTCGAGCTCGTGTCCGACGAGCTGCCCGACCACGTCGCCGTCGTCCTGGAGTTCGCGTCCACGGGGGACGCCGCGGCCCAGGAGTCCGGGCTGCGCCTGCTGCTCGCGCACCGTGCGGGCCTGGAGCTGCTGCGCCTCGCGCTGCTCGACGCGGGCTCGCCGTGGGCGGGCGCGCTCGTGGCCGTGTGCGCGACGCTCCCGCCGCTGGACGGCGACGACCGCGAGGCCGTCGCGCGCCTCGCCGCGGAGGGGCCACCCGGCGAGGAGGTCGGCCTCGAGCCGTTCGCGCCGCCGTCGTCCACCACCGACCCGGGAGCCCGCCGATGACCACGACCCTGGACGTCCTGCTGTGGGTGGTCGTGCCGTACGTGTGCCTCGCGATCTTCGTGCTGGGGCACGTGTGGCGGTACCGGTACGACAAGTTCGGGTGGACGACGCGCTCGTCGCAGCTGTACGAGCGGCGGCTGCTGCGCTGGGCGAGCCCGCTGTTCCACTTCGGGATCCTCGCGGTGTTCCTCGGGCACGTCATGGGCCTGGGCATCCCGGAGTCCTGGACGGACGCGATCGGCATGAGCGACGAGGCGTACCACGTCCTCGCGGTGTCCATCGGGTCGGTCGCGGGCTTCTGCACCGTCGTCGGCCTCGTGCTGCTCATCTACCGCCGCCGCACGGTGGGGCCCGTCTTCCGGGCGACGACCCGCATGGACAAGGTCATGTACCTCGTGCTGGCCGTCGTCATCTTCCTCGGCATGTGGAACACCGTCGCGGGCTCGGTGCTCAACCTGGGCGGCGACTACGACTACCGCGAGGGCGTGTCGGTGTGGTTCCGCGGGATCTTCCTGCTGCAGCTGCACCCGGAGCTCATGGCGGACGCGCCGATCGGGTTCCAGCTGCACGGGATGGCCGCGATGCTGCTGTTCGCGCTGTGGCCGTTCACCCGGCTCGTGCACGTGTTCTCGGCGCCCGTCGGGTACCTGTGGCGGCCGTACGTCGTGTACCGCTCACGGCCCGAGCGGCTCGGCACCCGTCCGCCGCGGCGCGGCTGGGACCGCGTCGAGCCGCAGGAGCCGTCGCGGCGCTGAACCCCGGTCGGGTGACGGACGGCGCGCGCGGCTCGCGCGGCGGCCGTCACCCCTAAGGTGTGACCGCGCGCGCCCGCGCCACGCACGCCCACCGCGGAGGACACGCCCGTGACGACCGACAGCACGCCCGCTCCCACCACGCGCTCCACGCCGCCGCAGGGCGAGGCGTCGTCCGGCGCGACACCGATCTTCGGTGCACCGGCCGCCCCCGGCGACGAGGGCACGCGCGCGGTGCAGCACGACGCCCGCCGCCCGCCGCGCTGGTGGGGCAAGGGCCTGGCCATGGCGGTGCTCGCGGTCTTCGTCGGGCTCTTCGCGTGGGACGCGCTCGGGGCGCTGCAGGGGCTGCTCGTCAACCTGCTCATCGCGTTCTTCATCGCGCTCGCCCTCGAGCCGATCGTCGTGTGGCTCGTGCGGCACGGGTGGAAGCGCGGTGGTGCGGCGGCCGTGGCGCTGCTCGGCGGGCTGCTGCTCACGATCGTGGTGTTCGCGCTGTTCGGGAACCTGTTCGTCCAGCAGCTCGTGCAGCTGGTCAAGAACGTGCCGGACCTCTACACGTCCGCGCAGGAGATGGTCGAGGAGCGCTTCGCGGTCGAGGTGCCGGCCGTGGACGACCTGGTGCGCCAGGGTGCCGAGCAGTGGGGCTCGGAGGTCGCGTCGGGCGCGCTGCTCGTGGGCACGACGATCCTCGGCGGGGTCTTCGCGGCCCTGACGATCCTGCTCGTCACCTACTACCTGCTCGCCGCGGGCCCGCGCTTCCGCGCGTCGATCTGCCGGTGGCTGACGCCGGGCCGGCAGCAGGAGGTGCTGCGGCTGTGGGAGGTCACGCAGGTCAAGGTCTCCGACTTCATCAACACGCGCATCGTGCTCGCGGCCATCGCGACGGCCGCGACGTTCGCCTTCCTCGCGATCCTCGGGACGCCCTACTCGCTGCCGCTCGCCCTGTTCACGGGCGTCGTCTCGCAGTTCGTCCCGACGATCGGCACGTACATCGGCGGCGCGCTGCCCATCGCGGTCGCGCTGACGTCGCAGGGCCCGCCGCAGGCGCTCGGGGTCCTCGCGTTCATCCTCGGGTACCAGCAGATCGAGAACCTGTGGCTCGCGCCCAAGGTCTCGGCGCGCGCCCTGGAGATGAACGCGGCCGTGTCGTTCGTCGTCGTGCTGGCGTTCGGGGCGGTGTTCGGCGCACTGGGGGCGTTCCTGGCGCTGCCGATCGCGGCGACGATCCAGGCGGTGGCGAACACCTACGTCCAGCGGCACGAGCTGGTGCGCTCGCACATGCTGCACGACCCGGGGGAGGCGGACCCGCGCGAGGACGACAGCGACCCCGGACGAGGCGACCCCGGGGGCCGCGGCGACGTGGACAAGGCACGCGCGGCGGCGCGCGAGGTCGACCGGCGGCGGGACGCGGAGGCCTGATCCGCTCGGTCGGACCCGCGACAGCCATTGCGCAATGACCGTTGCGAAATAGTTGTTGCGGGTCCGGTGTTGTGCGTGCCGACCGAGGAGGACACCATGCACCGCACCACCCGAGGACCTGTCCGTACCACCCGCGAGCCCCGCCGGACCCCCCCGTGGGACCGCACCGCCGAGCTCGAGCGGCTGCGCCGCGACCGGCTCCTGGCCGAGGCCCAGCTGCGCGCCCGCGTGCTCTGACCGCCGTCGTCAGGAGATCCGCATGACCGGCCCCACGCCCACCACCGAGCTGCGGACCTCCGACCCCGCCGTGCTGCGCGCGCTCGCGCACCCGCTGCGGGTCGAGATCCTCGACCTGCTCGACGACCTGCGCGAGGCCACGGCCAGCCAGGTCGCCGAGCGCACGGGCCAGACGGTCGCCAACTGCTCGTTCCACCTGCGCAGCCTCGCGAAGGCCGGCTACGTCGAGCGCGCCGAGCCGCGCGGGCGCGAGAAGCCCTGGCGCGCGGCCCGCCGGTCGCGGCGGCTCGAGCCGGACCCGGCCGACACGACGTCCGTCGACGACGTCGTGCCGGTCGCGACCCTGGTGATCCAGCGTGAGGCTGCGCGCGCCGTCGACCACTTCGCCGACCCGCGGGCCACCGACCCCGCCCGTGTCCGGACGACCGTGCTCACCACGCAGCGGCTCTGGGCCACGCCCGACGAGCTCGAGGACCTGGCCGCGCGCCTCGCCGCCCTGACCGACGCGTTCGCGGGCCGCGACGAGGACCCGTCGCTGCGGCCGCAGGGTGCGGTTCCCGCGCGGTTCTTCGGCGTCCTGCACCCCGAGATCGGCGGCGAGGCCGCAGCCTCGGGCGCCGGCGCAACCACCCCGTCCTGACCGGGTGGTCCGCGCCGCCCGGCGCCGGACGGCGTCTCCCTCTTGTCGTCATCGATGTGTCGGCGTACCGTTCCGATATATCGCTGACGATCTTGGAGGAACGCATGCGCAGCTTCGACCCCATCTCACGACCCGACCGCGAGTGGCGCCGCCCCCGCCCCGGCGCCCGGCCCGGTGACGACGCCACCGAGGGCCGCGACCCCCGCGGTGGACCGTGGCACGACGAGCCCGGCGGCCACGGCCGAGGACGACGCGGACCCGGCCGCGGCTTCGGCGGCCCGGGCAGCCCCTTCGGCCCGGGAGGCCCCTTCGGCGGCCCTGGCGGCTCCGGTCCCGGTGGCCCGTTCGGCGGCCCCTTCGGCGCCCGCGCCCGCGGTCGTGCCCGCCGGGGCGACGTCCGCGCCGCGATCCTGCAGCTCCTGGCCGAGGCGCCGTCCAACGGCTACGGGCTCATCAAGGCCATCGGCGAGAAGACCGGCGGCCTGTGGCGCCCCAGCCCGGGCTCGGTGTACCCGACGCTCCAGCAGCTCACGGACGAGGGCCTCGTCGTCCCCACCGACGCGGGCAGCGCCCGCACCGAGTACACGCTCACCGACGAGGGACGCGCGTACGTCGAGAGCCACCCGGACGAGCTGTCCGCCGCGTGGGGGCCCGCCGCCCAGCGCT
Source organism: Cellulomonas dongxiuzhuiae (assembly GCF_018623035.1). Taxonomy (NCBI): domain Bacteria; kingdom Bacillati; phylum Actinomycetota; class Actinomycetes; order Micrococcales; family Cellulomonadaceae; genus Cellulomonas; species Cellulomonas dongxiuzhuiae. The sequence goes on along the minus strand of NZ_CP076023.1, from coordinate 3,799,595 downwards.
GGGAGGAGCACGGCGACCTCATCGGGTCCGCCGGCAAGCTCTTCGGCGTGCTGCGGCAGGTCGGTGCCGAGGGCACGCCCGCGCAGCGCGAGCGGACCGTCGAGAAGCTCGACGAGCTGCGCCGCGAGCTCTACCGCATGCTCGGCGAGTGAGCCGACCCGCCCGGCCGGTCAGGGGGCGTCGTGCGGCAGGGGGGCGTCGTGCAGCAGCGCGAGCACCTCGCGCAGGCGCACGGCGTCCACCTGGCCGGGCGCGCTCGCGGCCCCGACGCTCCCGAACGTCATCGCGGAGCCGAACACCCCGCCCGCGAGGCGCGTGACCACCCCGAGCGCACCCATCGCGACGGTGACGACGGGCCGGTCCGCGTCCCGCGTGAACGCGCGCGTCGCGGTCAGCAGGGCGAGGACGTCGTCGGGGTCCCGCGGCATGACCGCGACCTTGCAGACGTCGGCCCCGACGTCACGCTGACGGCGCAGGAGCGCGACGATCGCGTCCGCCGACGGCGTGGCCGCGAAGTCGTGGTGGGACACCACGACGGCGAGCCCCGCGGACTGCGCGCGCGCCACGAGGCCCGCCACGCCCGGCATCGCGAGCTCGACGTCGACGGCGTCGGCGCCGTCCGGGCCCGCGGCCCCGGCCGTCACCGCGTCGACGACCGCGCCGTACGCGGCGTCGTCGGCGGGCTGCGCACCCCCTTCGCGGGCGGAGCGGAACGTGGCGAGCAGCGGGACGTCCGTGGGCAGCGCGGCGCGGACGGCCGCGACCGCGGCACGCACCAGCGCCGGGTCGCGGGCCGAGCCCGTCAGGTGGTCCAGGCGCAGCTCGACGACGTCCGCGGCGCCGGCCGCCAGGGCGCGCGCGGCGTCGGCCGCGGCCTGGGGGGTCGGCGCCAGGACCGGGACGCACACCTGCGGCAGCCCCGCCCCCAGGGTCGTCCCGCGCAGCCGCAGCACGCCGTCGCTCGTCGTCATCCGCCGATTGTCGCCGCATCGCGTCGTGCGCGCGCCGTGCGTCCGGGTAGCGCCGTCGCTCAGGTGGCCGGCTGGGCGGCGAACGTCGCCCACACGTGCTTGCCGGAGGCGTCCGCCCACCAGCCCACGTCGGACGACAGGCGGCGCGCGATCTGCAGGCCGAACCCGCCCTCGCCCGGCTCGCGGTCCGCCGCGAGGGACGGTGCGTGCGTCGCGTCGCCGTCCGACACCACGACGAGCACGTCCTGCCCGTCGAGGAGCAGCTGGACCTGGGCCGGTGCGCGGCCGTGCGCCAGGGCGTTGGTCGCCAGCTCCGAGGTGACGAGCACGACGTCGTCCCGCGAGCTCTCGCCGCCGGAGGACGGTACGACCGAGGCGGCCAGCTGCTCGCGCAGGTCGCTGCGCAGCCCGCGCAGCTGGTGGGCCTCCTCGAGCACCCAGCGGCGCACCGGGACGTACGCGGCCGAGGGTCGGGTCGCGGGCAGCGCCCGGTCGGTCGTCGCGTGCGTGAGCGCGTCGTCAGGGGGGAGCGTCGCGGGCGACAGCGGTGCGTGCCCGCCCGGGGAGCTGCCCCGGTCGTGGCTGCCGGGAGCCGTGAACTCGTGCTCGTCTGTCATGTCCCGGCCCCCTCTCCACCCTCTGCGCCGACGCTCACCACGTTCGCGGCGTGCGTCCAGTTCCCGGCATCCCCGCCACGGTAGGCGTCCGTGGGCGATCCCACCACCGAGGGCGCGCCCCCACGGCGGACCACACGGACGGACGTCCAGCGGCGTCGGGGGGCACGACGCACGACGCGCGGCTGCTCCGCGGGCCGTCAGACCGGCCAGAGGGTACCCGTTGTCGGTGGTCGTCGGTAGCGTCCGACCGACGCACCGGTGCGGTCCCGGGTCGCGTTCGCGCGAGGGGAGACGGCGATGAGGCTCGGGTTCGTCGGCAGCTTCGGCACGGTGCGCGAGGTGGTCGACCTGGCGGTCGACGCCGAGCAGCACGGCTGGGACGGGTTCTTCACGTGGGACGGCGTGGACCTCGAGGGCATGGACGCGTGGGACCCGTGGGCGGTGCTCGCCGCCGCGGCCGTGCGCACCGAGCGCGTCACGCTGGGCGCGCTGGTGTTCGCGCTGCCGCGCAGGCGCCCGTGGGTGTTCGCCAAGCAGGCGGTGACGGTGGACCACCTCTCCGGGGGTCGGCTCGTGCTGCCCGTGGGCCTCGGCGTCCCCATGGACCGTGCGGTCGCGGGCGTCAGCGGCGAGGCGGCCACGCTCCGGGAGCGGGCCGAGCGGCTCGACGACGCGCTGGCGGTCCTCGACCGCTCCTTCAGCGGCGAGCGGTTCGACGTCGAGGGCACCCACCTGCGCGTCGACGGCCTCCAGCTGCGGCCGGTGCCCGTCACGCGGCCCGACGGGCGCACGCGCATCCCCCTGTGGGTCGTCGGCTCGTTTCCCTCCGAGCGCTCGATGGGTCGTGCGGTCCGCTACGACGGCGTCGTCCCGCAGCACCGGGGCGACCGCGCGGAGGACCCGTTCGACCCGGGGGACGTCGCCGCGCTCGTCGCCTGGGTGCGGGAGCACCGGCCCGCGGACGCCGGCCCCTTCGACGTCGTGCTGCACGGCGCCCTGCCCGCCGACCGCGGTGCCGCCCGCGAGCGTGTCGCCGCGCTCGCCGAGGCCGGCGCGACGTGGTTCATCGACGCGCTGTGGGACCCCGCCACCGCGACCCCCGAGGCGCTGCGCGCGCGGGTGCGGCAGGGACCCCCTGCGTGAGCCGCCGCGCGGTCGCGTCGAGCGGCCCCGCGACCTCAGCCGGCGGGGCGTGCGGGGCGGGACATCGGGTAGATGAGCGGACCCGACGGTGTCAGCGGGACCACGTCGTGAGCCTCGGTGTAGCCGCGACGCTGGTAGTAACCGACGTTGGTCTCGTTGGTCGTCTCGAGGTACGACGGCGCGCCCAGCCGGTCGAGGGGGGCGAGGAACTGGCGCAGCAGCACGCTGCCCCGCCCCGCGCGCTGCAGGTCCGGCCGGACGCCGAAGGCCTCGACGTACCAGCTGTCCGCCGGCACGCCGCGCGACGTCAGCTCTCCGAACCGGATGATGCCGCGGCTGTGCTCCCGCGTGCAGGCGGCGATGCGGGCGAGCCGCCCGGTCTGCCGCAGCCAGCGCCGCAGCGTCATGGGGTAGGTGCCCGGGGGGTACATCGCCAGGACCCCCGTGATCTCGTCGCCGAGCTTGGTGGCCAGGACCCGGCCGTGGCGCAGGCCGTCGGCGAGGGTCATCCGGTAGACCTCGCTGAGCTCGCGCTCACGGCGCGCCGCCACGGGGAAGAGATGCGCGTAGCCCGGGTCGTCCGCGAGGGCCGCGGCGAGCACCGCGGCGGCCTGCACGCGGTCGTGTGGGTCGAGCCATCCGACCGTGTCGGGCGGGTCGACGCGTGGCGTCCCCGGCGGCCGTCCCCCAGCGTCCATGGGGGCATGTTCACCCGGACGTGCGTCCAAATGCAACCGGTAGTGACGGAATCGCCCGGTCCCGGTGCGGACCACCCGCCACGGGTGAGCGTGCACGAGTGGGGAGGACGGGTGAAGATCGCGACGGAAGTCCTCCACCGGAGCCGGCCAGGATGACAGGCTCTGCTCGTCCCCACCTCGTGGCGCCACGACGTCGTGCGCGCCCGCAGCGTCCCGGTCGACGGGGACGCGGGGGGACAGGACTGGAGGACACGACGGTGGGTACGCGAACGACGGCACGGGCGGGCGCCCGACGGTGGGCGACGGCCGGTGTGCTGGCCGCGCTGGTCGCGGTGGTCCCGACCGCCTGCAGCCCCGGCACCCCCGACGCGCGCCCGGCCGCCGAGGCGCTGGGCACCGCACTCGTGACCGGCGACTTCACCGCCGTGCCGCTCGCGGCCGACGCGCCGCCCGCGCAGGAGCTGAGCGCGACCCGGGCGGACGTCGTCGACGGCCTGGGCGAGGCCACCGCGAGCGTCGAGGTCGGGGACGTGACGCTCGCCGACGACGAGCTGAGCGCGACCGCGCCCCTGACCGTGACGTGGGACGTGCCGTGGACGGACGAGGACTGGACGTACACGGCGACCGCGCAGCTGGTGCGCGACGAGGAGGACGACGAGCAGCCGTGGCGCGCGCGCTGGGCGCTGCCGCTGCTCGCACCCGACCTCACCGCGGGTGAGCACCTGACCGTCTCCCGGCGCACCGCCGAGCGCGGTGCCGTGCTCGGCCAGGGCGACGTCCCGCTCGTCGAGGAGCGCCCCGTGTCCCGCATCGGCGTCGACAAGCAGCAGGCCGCCGACGCGCAGGTCGACACCGACGCCGCGGCACGGGCCCTCGCGGGTGCCCTCGGCACGGACCCCGAGGCGTACGCGCAGAAGGTCGCGGCCGCAGGTCCCCAGGCGTTCGTCGAGGCCATCGTCGTGCGCTCGGGCGACGCCGGGTACGACGTGGCGGCGCTGGACGCCCTGCCCGGCGTCGGTGTCGTCCCGGACGAGCTGCCGCTCGCGCTGACCCGCACGTTCGCGCGCGCGATCCTCGGCACCGTCGGCGACGCGACGGCGGAGATCGTCGAGGCCTCGCAGGGCGCCGTCGCGGCGGGGGACAAGGCCGGCCTGTCGGGCCTGCAACGGCAGTACGACGCCCAGCTGCGCGGCACCCCGGGCGTCGTCGTGTCGGCCGAGGCGCAGGAGACGGGTGCCGAGCGCGTCCTGCTCGACGTCCCGCCGGTCGCGGGCGAGCCGCTGCGCACGACCCTCGACCCGACGCTGCAGCAGCGCGCCGAGCAGGTGCTCGCGGGCGTCGCGCCGGCGTCCGCGGTCGTCGCGCTGCGGCCGTCGACGGGTGAGGTGCTCGCCGCCGCGAGCGGGCCGGGCAGCGAGGGCCTGTCCACCGCGACCGTCGGGCAGTACGCCCCGGGGTCGACGTTCAAGGTGGTCAGCGCGCTCGCGTACCTGCGCGGCGGGCTGACGCCCGACGCCGCGGTGAGCTGCCTGCCGTCGATCACGGTCGACGGGCGCACGTTCCAGAACTTCCCCGGCTACCCGGCCGCGGCCCTCGGTGACGTGCCGTTCCGGACGGCGTTCGCCAACTCCTGCAACACGGCCTTCATCGGCGCCCGGGAACTCGCGGGCGACGGCGCGCTGCTCGGCGCGGCGCGCTCGCTCGGCCTCGAGCCGGCGGTCGACCTCGGGTTCCCGGCCTTCCTCGGGACCGTGCCGGACGACGCCACGTCCACGGCGCACGCGGCGTCGGTCATCGGGCAGGGCGAGGTGCTCGCCTCGCCGCTCGGCATGGCGACGGTCGCCGCGTCGGTCGGGGCCTCGCGCACGGTCGTCCCGTACCTGGTGACGCCGGCGGCCGGGGCGGGCACGGACGACGCCGCGGCGACGGACGAGGCGACGGACGAGGCGACGGACGCCGAGGACCTGCCGCCCGCGTCGCCGCTCACGGCCGAGGAGGCCGCGGCCCTGCAGGCGATGATGCGGGCCGTCGTCACGGAGGGCGGGGCCGGCTTCCTGTCCGACGTGCCGGGCGAGCCCGTGCTCGCCAAGACCGGCACCGCGCAGTTCGGCCAGGACGCGGACCTGCGCAACCACGCCTGGATGATCGCCGTGCACGGCGACCTGGCGGTGGCGCTGTTCGTCGGCGAGGGGGACTACGGTTCGACGACGGCCGGTCCGCTGCTCGAGGCGTTCCTGGTCGGTTGAGCGAGGGACCGCGACCCCAGGACGCCGACGTCAGGAGCGACGCATGACCGCACGTCACGTGCCGGGAGGGTCGGGCTGGATGCGCCCGTTGCCCGGGACGGGCCTGACCGTGAGCGCGCTCGCGCTCGGCGGCAGCCCGCTCGGCAGCATGCCGGAGAACTACGGGCACGACGTGTCGCCCGAGCGCGGCATCGACACCGTGCGGGAGGCGCTCGGCAGCGACATCCGGTTCGTCGACACGTCCAACGGCTACTCGGGCGGTGAGAGCGAGCGCCGCATCGGTGCGGCCCTCACGGCGGTGGGCGGCGTCCCGCCGGGCTACCTGATCGCCACCAAGGTCGACCCGGAGGGCTCCGACTACTCGGGCGAGCGCGTGCGTCGCTCGGTCCTCGAGTCGCGCGCCCGCCTGGGCCTCGACCACCTGCCGCTCGTGCACCTGCACGACCCGGAGTTCCACGAGTTCGACGACATCACCGGCCCCGACGGTGCGGTCGAGGCCCTGGTCGAGCTGCGCGAGTCCGGCGCGATCGGTGCCATCGGGCTCGCGGGCGGGCGCGTGCAGGAGATGGCGCGCTACCTCGCGCTCGGCGTGTTCGACGTGCTCCTCGTGCACAACCGCTGGACCCTCGTCGACCGGTCCGCCGGCGCGCTCATCACCGAGGCCCGTGCGCAGGGCATGGGCGTGCTCAACGCCGCGGTGTACGGCGGCGGGATCCTGGCGCGCGGGCCGGGCGCGCCCGCGACCTACGGGTACCGCCCGGCGCCGCCGCAGCTCCTCGAGGCGGTGGAGGCGATGCGTCGCGTCTGCGCGGCGCACGGCACGGACCTGGCGACCGCCGCACTGCAGTTCTCGCTGCGCGACGAGCAGCTGGCGTCGACGATCGTCGGGATGTCACGCCCCGAGCGCGTCAGCGAGACGCTCGCGGCGGCCGCCGCGGTCCTGCCCGACGAGCTGTTCGACGAGCTCGAGACCCTCGTGCCGCCGTCCGACACCTGGCTCGACGCGCCGTTCGACACCTGAGCGTGCGTCACGTGCACGCCACCGTGGCGGGGGCCGGCCGGGTGTCGACTACCCTCACCGACGACGTGGACGCGCGCACCGCGCGTCGGGGACGGAGCACGGCATGACCGACGGGGGCAGCGGGGCGACCGCCGGGCCGGGTCCGGCGACCCCTGCCGTCGCGCCGGTGACCGTCGACCTCGACACGTGCGCGGACGAGCCGATCCGGGTCCCCGGCTCCGTGCAGCCGCACGGGGTGCTGCTCGCGGTCTCGGAGCCGGACCTCGTGGTGCGTCAGGTGTCGGCCAACCTCGCCGACCTGACGGGTGTCGCGGTGCCGGACGCCATCGGTGCGCCCCTGGCCGACGTCGTCGGCGCCGCCGCGGCCCAGGCTCTGCGCGCGCACGTGCGCACGTTCGGCGACCTGCGCGCCCGCAACCCCGTGTCCGTCGAGCTCCCCGGGCGTGACCACCCCGTGGTCGCGGACGCGATCCTGCACCGGGTCGCCACCGGCGGGCGGCCCCTGTTGGTCGTCGAGCTCGAGGCGGCGGACGGCCCGCGCCCGTTCTCGTTCCCCAACACGTACCAGGCGGTGCGCGGCGCGCTCGAGCGGCTCAACCGCGCCGGCCCGCTCGAGCAGCTCTACGACGTCGCCGCGCAGGAGGTCCGCACCCTGACGGGCTTCGACCGCGTGATGGTCTACCGGTTCGACGCCGATCACAACGGTGAGGTCGTCGCCGAGGCCCGCCGCGCGGACCTCAACGGGTTCCTGGGGCTGCACTACCCGGCCTCGGACATCCCGGCGCAGGCGCGCGCGCTGTACGAGACCAACTGGGTGCGGCTCATCGCCGACGTCGCCTACACCCCGGCGCCCCTGGTCCCGGTGGTCGACGAGCTGTCCGGTCAGCCGCTGGACCTGACGCACGCGGTCCTGCGCAGCGTCTCGCCCGTGCACCTGGAGTACCTCGGCAACATGGGTGTGCGCGCGTCGATGTCGATCTCGCTGCTGCGCGACGGCCGGCTGTGGGGCCTCATCGCGTGCCACCACTACTCGGGTCCCCACCCGGTGCCGTACGGGGTGCGCGCGGCGGCGGAGTTCCTCGGGTCGGCGCTCTCGCTGCGGCTCGTCGCGCGGGCCCAGGACCGCGAGCTGGAGCGCGAGCTCGCCGCGCAGGCGGAGATCGCGCGCGTCCTGCCGGTCGCGCGCGATCCCGACCGCGGCCTCGCGGAGGCTCTCGCGGGGGACGACCCGAGCCTGCTGGCGGTCGTCCCGGCGCACGGCCTGGTCGTCGTGGCCGACGGCCGGACGGTGACGACGGGTGACGTGCCGGTCGACCTCGACGTCGACGCGCTGCGCGCCTGGGTGCTGGAGCAGCCCGAGCCCGTGAGCGTCCGCACGGCGCTGGGCGTGAGTGACCCGGCGCTGGCGGCCGCCCTGCCCGACGTCGCGGGTCTGCTGGCGGTCCGGCTGCCCGACGACCAGCTGGTCGTCTGGCTGCGCCACGAGCACGTGCGCGACATCTACTGGGGTGGTGACCCGCACAACAAGGCGATCGCCCGTGGGGAGGGCGACGACGTGCGGCTCAGCCCGCGCAGGTCCTTCGACCGGTGGCGTGAGGAGGTGCGCGGGCGGTGCGAGCCCTGGGCGCCCGAGCACGTGCGCGCCGTCGAGGACCTGCGCAGCCGCCTGCTCGAGGTCATCATCGTGCGCAACCGCTGGCAGATGGCCGCGGCGCACGCCGTGCAGCTCTCGCTGCTGCCGCGTGAGCTGCCGACGGTCCCGGGCTGGGCGCTGCAGGCGCGGTACGTGCCGGCGGCCGGCGGGCGGGTCGGCGGTGACTGGTACGACGCGCTCGAGCTGCCCGACGGGCGGTTCGTGGTCGCGGTCGGCGACGTCGCCGGGCACGGACTGGGTGCGGCGGCCGCCATGGGGCAGCTGCGCAACGCCCTGCGCGCGTACCTCATGCGGTGCGGGGACGTGCGTGAGGCGCTGGTGGACCTCGACGAGCTCGCGCGTCGCACGATGCCCGAGGACATGGCAACCGTGGTCGTGCTCGTCGTCGACCCCCTGACGGGCGACGCCACCGTCGGCGCGGCGGGGCACCCCCGTCCGCTGCTGCTCCGAGCCGACGGGGACGCCACGCTCCTGCCGCTGCGCGTGGACCGGCCGGTGGGCGTGGGGTCGGGCGACCCGCAGGTCGTCGACCTGCACCTGGAGCCCGGCGGTGGGATCGTGCTGTACAGCGACGGCCTGGTGGACTCGCGGACGACGGCGCTCGCGGCCGGCATCGAGCGGTTGATGCAGCACTTCGACCGCCCGGACCCGACCGTGCCGGTGGACATCGACGAGGTCGTCGCGGACTGCTCCGACCCGGACTCGAAGGACGACATGACGCTGCTGCTGCTGTGCCGGGACGTCGACCTGCCCGCGGGGGCCCGGCCGTGAGCCTGCGGCGCACCGCGGCCCGCGCGTTCTGGCGGGTCAGCAGGTGGACGCTGCGCACCGAGCGGGTGCCGCGCGACGGTACGGGCATCATCATCGGTGCCCCGCACACGTCCAACTGGGACTTCGTCCTCATGCTCGCGATCGCGTGGGAGGCGGAGCTGCCGTTCCGGTGGCTCGGCAAGCACACGCTCTTCCAGGGGCCGGCGGGGCCGCTGATGCGCGCCCTGGGCGGCATCCCGGTGGATCGCCGCGACCCGGCAGGCCTCGTCGACGACATCGTGGGGCGCATGGCCGCGGGTGAGCGCTTCTACCTCGTCGTGACCCCGGAGGGCTCGCGCTCGGGCTCGGGGTGGAAGTCGGGCTTCTACCGCATCGCGCGGGCGGCGGGCCTGACGGTGACGCTCGGCTACGTGGACCGCACGACGATGACGGCGGGTCTGGGCCCGACGCTCACGCTCACCGGCGACGTGCGCGCGGACATGGACGTGGTGCGCGCGTTCTACGCCGACAAGTCCGGCTTCGTGCCCGCGCGGCGCACCGAGCCGCGGCTGCGGGACGAGGCCGTTGCGGATGCGGACCCCGGGGACCCGGCCTAGCCTCTTCCCTGTCACCGACGAAGGGAACTCCCATGGGTCTGGACGACAAGATCAAGAACTCCGCGCAGGAGACCGGCGGCAAGGCCAAGGAAGCCCTCGGCAAGGCCACGGGCGACGAGGAGCGTGAGGCGGAGGGCAAGGCCGACCAGTCCTCCGCCAACCTCAAGCAGGCCGGCGAGAACGTCAAGGACGCCTTCCGCTGACCTGTCCTGCCGCACAGCGCAGGGGTGCCGACGGCACCTCGGGACGCCCCCGCACCGACGACGGTGCGGGGGCGTCCTGCTGCGCGGGGTGCTCACGATCACCCGAACGGGTGCGGCACAGCGCGTGGCGACGGCCGACACGCCCGCCGGGAGGGTTCTGCGTGCCCGCCGACCGGGTGAATTGGGCTCCTGTCCAGGACACGTGACCCAGATCACTTCCGTTCCAGGTGAGAGCCGTCTAATGTCTGACTTGTCAGCGAAACGGCAAACCCTCCGCAAGGGGGGGACGCAAAGCCACGGGACCCACGAGGTCAGCCGGGCTACCGAACGAAGGGGTTCGTCATGGACCAGCGCAACTCGGCGGCGGAGCCGCACGAGGTTCGTCCTCAGGTCATCCCGCTCGGCCGTTGGGCAGCGATCGCCGCCCGCCTGGAGGCCTCGGTGATGGTCCCCGCGCAGCGCGACGCGCTCGCCGCCTGAACCACCCGCTCTCCCGGCGCGTCCCCGCCGGTCCGTCGCTATGTCGCGCCGGCCGGCCGGGTGGCACCGACGCTCCGCACGGCCCCCGTCACCCCCGGTGACGGGGGCCGTGGTGCGTGCGGGCTCGCAGGTCGGGCGCTCCGCTCAGAGCTCGCCGGCCCGCGTCAGGTAGCGCATCGCGAGCCAGCCGAACGGGATCCGCAGCCAGAACGTCAGCAGGCGGAAGAGCAGCGCGACGGTGCCCGCGACACCGGGGTTGACGCCGGCGATGGTCGACAGGCCGAGCGCGAGCGCGCCCTCGACGGTCCCGATGCCGCCCGGCGTCGGGATGACGGACCCCGCCGTGTTGCCCGTGAGGAACACCAGGGCCACCTGCACGAGCGACGCCTTCTGGCCGAGCGCCGCCAGCGTCGCGTCGAACGCGAGCACGTAGCCCATCGTCATGAGCACGTTGCCGCCGAGGGCGAGCGCGAGCCGCCACGGCTGCCCGACGACCTCGATGAGCCGCGGCAGCGTCTGACGGACGGTGGGTCCGATCCTGCGCTGCGTCCACGTCCGCACGCCGGGGAAGAGCAGGGCGATGCCGACGCCCGCGGCGACCACCGCGAGGACGATCAGCGCGGCGGGCGGGACCGAGAACGACGTGGACGACTGCACGCCCGACGTCACGGTCAGCACGAGCAGCAGCAGCAGCGTCGTGACGAACTGGCTGACCTGGACCAGCGCCACGGTGGCCCCGGCGAGCGACGCGCTGACGCCGCGTCGCGTCAGCATGCGCAGGTTGAGCGCGGCCGGACCGATCCCGGCCGGTGCGGCGAGCGCCACGAACGTCGCGGCGGTCTGCACGAGCGTCGCGCGCCAGACGGGCAGCCGCACGGGGGAGAACGCGACGAAGGCCAGGGCGGCACCCAGCAGCGTGACGAGGCCCAGCACGAACGCGAGGGCCGAGTACCGCCAGTCGCTCGCCGCGAGCACCGGCCCGATCTGCGAGACGTTGACGGACGCCAGCACCGCGAAGACGGCGACGATCGTGAGCACGATGGTCAGCAGCGTGCGGGCGCCGAACCGCACGAGCTGCTCGGGCTGCACGTCGGCCTCCGGCAGGCGGGCGACGAGCGCGGAGCGCAGCTCGGCGAGGACCTCCTTGTGGGCGCGCATCTCCTCGCGCGTGCGCCGGGGGAGCGCGACGGTCTGCAGCAGCGGGCCGATCGCCTGGATGTCGGCCGCCGGCAGCATCTCGGCGGCGGACGTGACCGCGCGTGCCGCGCCCACGCGCAGGCCGAGCAGCGCGATGAGCTGCATGGTGTCCATGCGCCGCGCCAGGTCGGACGACGCGACGTCGCCCTGCTCCCACGCGGTGATCCACACGCGCGGTGCGCCGGGCCGCCGCTCGACGAGGATGACGTCCGACGTCAGGGAGCGGTGCGCGATGCCGGCCGCGTGCGCGAGGTTCAGCTGCTCCCAGATCGCGTGCAGGACGTCGTTGCCGATGTCCTGCGTGGGGACGTCGGACAGCGGCACCGCGGCGTCGGTGCTCTCCTGCAGCAGGAGCATCGAGTCCTCGGCCTCGGCGATGCTCAGCAGCCGCGGCGTGCGGACGCCGGCGGCGCGCGCGGCGTAGGACAGCAGGGCGGCGCGCTCGGTGGCCCGGCGCAGCGAGAGCGCCGAGCGGCCCTCGAGCCCGCGCAACCGCAGGCTGCGCCACAGGCGGGTGAGCATGCCGACGACCTGCCGGTCGCCGTCGAAGACGATGAGGTCGAGGTGGCGGCCGTCGTCGGTGGCGACGTCGTACACCCGGTCGCCCGACGCCTCCACGAGCGCACACTGCGCGGGCGTGGGGGCCGGCAGCATGGCGAGGGCGTCGACGGTCGCGGGCGTGCGGTCCGCCTCGATCACGGGGTCGGGCACGCGCACGACCGTCGCGGGCTCCACGCCCGCGCGCCGGATCCCGGCCAGCAGCGCGCTCCCGTACGCGCGCTCGGGGTCGACGCCTCCCAGGTACCGGACGCCGAGCCCGGCGGCCCGGCCCACGAGCAGCGCCAGGCCGAGGCCCGCCAGCGAGACGGCCGCGGTGATGACGACGACGCCCGTCGTGAGCCACAGCAGGTTCCACGACCACGCGACGCTGCGTCGCCGGCTGCGCGGCCCGGCGACCGTGAGCAGGGCCGTCAGCATGGCCGTGTACTCGGGGATCGTCAGGGTCCACTGACCGGCGAGGCGCACCGACAGCCCCTGCACGAGCTCGTCGGAGCCGAAGGTGAGGAAGACCCAGAACAGCGCGGCGACCAGCAGCATCGCGACGACAGCGGCGGCGACGGCCTGCAGGAGCTGGCGCCCGAGGCGTCGCAGCGCGAGCTCGGTGAGCACGGCGATGGGCACGACCACGGTGGTGATGCCGACCAGCACGTTGACGGGCACGAACAGGATGCGTCGCAGCAGGGTCGCGAACCCCTGCACGTCCTCGGCGACGCCCGTGGTGGTGTTCTGCGCGTACGTCGCGAGGATGACGACGAGGACCGCGAGCACCGCCGTGAGGGTCAGGCCCAGCAGGTCGCTGGGGCGGTGCACGCGTGACGGGCGGACGTCCTGCACGTCGACGCGCGAGCGCACGGCGCGGACGGTCCCGGTGACCGTCCCCGTCCCGGTCCCCGGCGCGGGTGCCGCGCCGGTCCCGGGGTCGCCACCGGCACCGTCGGGCACCGGTGGGGACAGGAAGGCCATGAGGCCGAGTCTAGGCAGCGAGGTGCGCGCGGCTCGTCCTCCTCACGGAGGGTCGTGCGCGCGCCGCCTCATCCTCGGGGGTCAACATGTGTTGACAGAACTGCACGCCGACGTCAACATAGGTTGACGTCATGCAGCACGACGAGGAGCACCGATGACCCACGAGGAGGCCGACATGACCGCACTGGTCGCCCGTGCCGAGGACGACGACCCGCTGGGTGCGCTGCTCGCGCTGCACCGGCTGCGCACCGAGGTCGACCGCCGCGAGGCCGTCGCCGTCCGTCGCGCCCGCGCCGCCGGCGTCCCGTGGGCCGCGATCGCCACCATGCTGGGCGTCAGCAAGCAGGCCGTGCACCGCAAGTACGGCGGCCGCCGCCGCGACGCCTGACCCGCCCACCCCACTCACCCCACCCCCGTCCGCGAGAGAGCGATCCGGTCACCCCGTCGGCGCGCTTGCCGCGCCGCGTGCGACCCCGCGCGCTACGTTCACCTCAGGGATGTCGGCGCGCGACCCTGCGACGCCGGCTCACCCCAGAGCCCACGGCTCGGCGAGGAGATCACGATGGCCGACGACGTCACCACCGCCATGGCACGGACGCTGAACAGGGTGTGGTGGCTGCCCGTGCTGCGCGGTCTGCTGCTGCTCGTCCTCGGGCTCCTGCTCATGGCGCAGCCGGCGGCCTCCGTGCAGGCGATCGTGTGGCTGTTCGGCATCTTCGCGGTCGTCGACGGCGTCGTGTCGGTCGCGCTCGGGCTGGTCGACCGCGGCGCCCCGGGGTGGACGTGGTGGGTCGTCGAAGGGCTGGCCGGGATCGCCGTCGGGGCCGCGGTCGTGCTGTGGCCGCAGCCGACCGTCCGGGTGCTGTTCTTCCTGCTGGCCGCGTGGCTGCTGGTCCTCGGCGTCGTGTCGATCCTCGGTGCCGTCGCGCAGTCGCGGTCGCGCAGCGCGGGGTGGCACTGGCCGCTCGCGTTCGGGCTCGTGTGCACGCTGTTCGCGCTGCTGCTGATCGCGCGCCCGCAGACGGTGCTCGCGGTGTTCGGCGTGCTGCTGGGGCTGTTCGCGTTCGTCGGCGGGGCGCTCAACGTCGTCAGCGGCTTCGCGGTGCGGCAGGTCGCGCGGGACCTGGCGAGCGACCCGCGCGCCTGATCCGCGTCACGTGACGCCGAGGCTCTCCAGCCACTCCTCGGGCAGGGCGGCGTAGCCGACGAACGCGACGACGTCGAGCACGGTGTGCGCGACGACGAGCGGCATGACGCGCCGTCGTCGGCGGTAGTACTCCGCGAACACGATGCCCATGACGACGTTGCCGACGAACGGCCCCCATCCCTGGTACAGGTGGTAGGAGCCGCGCAGCAGCGCGCTGGCCGCGATGATCGCCGGGGTGCTCCACCGCAGCTCGCGCAGCCGCTCCATGAGGTACCCGACGGCGACGACCTCCTCGAGCAGCGCGTTCTGCAGCGCCGCCAGGATCAGGACGGGCACGGTCCACCAGGCCTCGTTGAGGGCCGAGGCCTGCACCTCGACCGTGATCCCGAGCGCGCGCCCCGCCACGTACAGGCCGAGGCCGGGGATCCCGATGAGGGCGGCCAGCCCCACGCCGACACCGAGGTCGCGCCACGGCCGTGTGCGGTCCAGCCCCAGCCGCCGCACGGCGGACCGGCCGTTGCCCGACAGCAGGTACAGCGCCAGCGCGACGGGCAGCAGCGCGAACCCGATGGACAGCAGCTGGTACGTGAGGTCCAGGTAGGGGCGCGGCGACTGGCTCGCGTTGAGCGTCGTCGTCTGCTCCGCGAGCGGCGGGCCGGCCGTGAGCCTCGCGACCAGGGAGACCACCGCGTAGACGGCGGACTGCCCGAGCGACAGTCCCAGGACGATCCAGACCTCCGCGGTCAGACGCCGCGCGACCGCGCGCTCACCGGGCGCGGGCGCCGCCGACGGCCGGCCGCCGGCCGGTGGTCCTGCGTCGTCGGCGCGCTCGTCCACCGTCCGTCCCATTCCCGCAGGCTACGTCGGCGCGCCCCGACCGTGCCCGAGGGGCGGTCGGCGTGGAGCTCTTGACGGGCGGCCCGCAGCAGTGCAAAGTGGTTTGCACAGCAAAGTCCAGCACCCGGAGGACACCATGGACCGGCGCGAGCCGCACGACCCCGACGAACCGGCGTACCCCGCCGACGTCGACGACGCCCCGCCCGATCCCCTCTCCGGGCTCGCGATCGTCGCCGCCCAGCGCCGACGGGTCCGCGACTCCGACGTCGACGACCGCATCCTGTTCGGCGTGTGGGGCGTCGCCTGGCTCGTCGGGTACGCCGCGCAGTGGTGGACCGCCACCACGTCACCCACGCGGACGGCCACCGGCCAGGGCGGGCTCGTGTTCGCCGCCGTCGCGGTGATCGCGCTCGTGGTCACCCTCGTGCACGTCGGGCGCGCCACGCACGGCGTCGCCGGCACCAGCAAGCAGGTCGGCATGATGTACGGCTGGGCGTGGAGCATCGGGTTCGTCGGCCAGGGCCTGCTCGTCGCCGGGGTCGTCGACGCCGGCGCGAACCCCGAGGTCATCGCGATCGTCGCCAACGGCGCCGCCTGCCTCGTGGTCGGCCTGCTGTACATGGCCGGGGGCGCGCTCTGGCAGCAGCTGTCGCTGTACCTCATCGGCGCGTGGATGATCGCGACCGCCGCGGCCGCGAGCCTCGTCGCGATGCCCACCGGGTACCTCGTCATGTCCCTCGCGGGAGGCGGCGGCATGCTCGTCGCCGCCGTGCTCGCCGCGCTGCACCGGCGGCGCGCGTGAGCGAGGTCGACCTCGACCCGGTCATCCACTCGGCGTCCCGGCTGCGGGTCGTCGCCACCCTCGCCGCCCTCGAGCGCGGCGACCGCGTCTCCTTCCCCCGGTTGCAGAAGCTGCTCGACATGACGGCCGGCAACCTGTCCACGCACCTGCGTCGCCTCGAGGAGGCCGGGTACGTCACGCAGACCAAGACGCACGTCGGGCGCACGCCCGCGACGTACGTCGAGCTCAGCACCGCCGGGCGCCTCGCGTTCGAGCGCTACACCCACACGCTGACCCAGCTGCTCAAGGGAGCGCAGGAATGACCACCGCGACCGCACCTCCCGTGCTCGTCGAGCACGTCACGCGCCGCTTCGGCGCCGTCACGGCTCTCGACGACGTCAGCCTGCGTGTCGACGCGGGCGAGATCGTCGGCCTCCTCGGCCCCAACGGGGCCGGCAAGACGACCCTGCTGTCGCTGGTCACCGGCCTGCGCACGCCCGACGCGGGCACCGTCCGGGTCTTCGGCGGCGACCCCCGCGACCCCGCGTCGCGCACGTCGCTCGGCACGACACCGCAGGAGACCGGCCTGCCGGACACCCTCAAGGTGCGCGAGGTCGTCGACTTCGTCGCCGGGCACTACGCCGACCCCATGCCGCGGGGCGAGGTGCTCGCGCGGTTCGGCCTGACCGACATGGCCGAGCGGCAGACCGGAGCCCTGTCCGGCGGGCAGAAGCGCCGCCTCGCGGTCGCGCTGTCCCTGGTCGGGCGTCCGCGGCTCGTGCTGCTCGACGAGCCGACCACCGGCCTCGACGTCGAGGCGCGGCACGTGCTGTGGCAGGCGCTGCGCGACTACCACGCGGACGGCGCCACGGTCATCGTGACCAGCCACTACCTCGAGGAGATCGAGGCGCTCGCCGAGCGCGTCGTCGTGGTCGGCGAGGGGCGCGTCCTGGCCGACGACAGCCTCGCGCGCGTGCTCGACCTCGTCGCCGTGCGCCGCGTCTCGCTCACGCTCGCGTCCGGGGGCGGCGGCGACCTGGCGGGCCTGCCGGGGCTGCAGGACGTCACCGACGGCACCGCCGTGCCCGGCGGAACGCGGGTCACCCTGGTCGCGTCCGACGCCGACGTGCTCGTCCGCGCGCTCGTCGAGCGGTCCGTGCCGTTCGCCGACCTGGAGGTGCGCGGGGCCTCGCTCGAGGAGGCGTTCCTGTCGCTCACGTCGCACGTCGAGGACGCCGGCACCGAGCCCGCCGAGCCGTCCGCCCGCACCACCCAGCCCGCACCCGAGGTGACCCGATGACCGCCACCGCCGCCCCCCGCGCCACGCCCCGCGCGACGCTGCGTCCCTGGGCGTCGCTCGCCCGGCTGCACACGCGCTACCAGTTCCTCGAGACCGTGCGCGTCCCGATCGCCGTCATCGGCAACCTGCTGTTCCCCGGTCTCGCGCTGGTGTTCTTCGTCATCCCGCAGGACGCGATCACGTCGCACCCGCTGGCCTCGACGGCCGCGATCGCGCAGCTCGGCACGTTCGCCATCATGTCGGCGTGCCTGTTCACGCACGGTGCGGGCGTCGCCGAGGACCGTGCCCAGCCGTTCGACGCGTTCGTCCGCACGCTGCCCGCGCGGCCCGGCCCGCGGCTCGCCGGCCGCGTCCTCAATGGCCTGCTGTGGTCGTACATCGCGCTGGTCCCGCTCGTGGTCATCGGCGCCCTGCTGACCGCCGCGACGCTGTCGCCGCTGCGTGCGCTGGGCGCCGCCGCCATGGTCGTCGCGGTCGCCGTGCCGTTCACGCTGCTCGGCCTGACCATCGGCTACTCGATGTCGACCAAGGCGGCGCTCGCGGTCGTGCAGTGCGTGCTGTTCCCGCTCGCGTTCGCGGGCGGGCTGTTCATGCCCCCCGAGGTCTTCCCCGGCTGGCTCGACGCGATCTCGCAGGGCCTGCCGTCGCGGGCCGCGCGCGACCTCGTCGTCCAGGTGACGACGGGCGTCGAGGGCAGCGCGTTCGCCCTGCCGGTCCTGCTCGCGTGGACCGCCGTCCTCGCGGCACTGGCGGTCGCCGCCGTCCGCCGCGACGAGGGTCGCCGCTTCCGCTGACCCCTCGTCCCACCCCGCCACCCCGGCCTGCCACCCCCGCCCGCCGCACCGCCCCTCTCCCCGGGCGCGGCGGCGTGGGGAGGGGTCAGGGGGTGGAGCGGGGGCGGCCGCGGGGGGGTGGGGCGGCCGCCGTCGACGGCATGCGGCCCGCGTCCTTGAGCGCGCGGCGCAGCAGCAGGTCGATCTGGGCGTTGACGCTGCGCAGGTCGTCGGCCGCCCACCGGGCGAGCGCGTCGTGCACCGCGGGGTCGAGCCGCAGCAGCACCTGCCGCCGCTCGCGCCGCGCGGGTGCGGCGTCACCCGACGCCGCACCCGCACCCCCCACGGGCCCGTCCTCGTTCACGCGTACAGGCTGCCCGTGTTGATGACGGGTGTCGCGCGGGACTCCCCGCAGAGCACGACGAGCAGGTTCGACACCATCGCGGCGCGACGCTCGTCGTCCAGCGTGACGACGCCGTCGGCCTCGAGCCGGCCCAGCGCGCTCTCGACCATCGACACCGCACCTTCGACGATCAGCTCGCGGGCCGCGATGATCGCGCCCGCCTGCTGGCGCTGCAGCATCGCCTGGGCGATCTCGGGTGCGTACGCGAGGTTGGAGATGCGGGCCTCGATGACCTCGATGCCGGCGATGACGACGCGTGCGGCGACCTCGGCCGCGATCTCCCCCGACACGACGTCGGTGGCGCCGCGCAGCGAGTTCTCGCCCGCGTCGGCGTGGTCGTAGGGGTGCGACATCGCGACGTGCCGCAGCGCCGACTCGGACTGCACGCGCACGAAGTCGGCGTAGTCCTCGACCGCGAACGTGGCCATGGCGGTGTCCGCGACCTGCCACACGATGATCGACGCGATGTTGACGGGGTTGCCGTCGGCGTCGTTGACCTTGAGCTCGCTGGTCTCGAAGTTGCGCACGCGCACCGAGACGTTCTTGCGCGTGGTGAGCGGGACCGTCAGGACCAGGCCGGTGCGGCGGATGGTGCCGATGTAGCGGCCGAAGAACTGCACGACGCGCGTCTGGCCGGGGCTGATGACGGCGATCCCGGTGAACAGCACGATGCCCAGCACGATCAGGCCCACGCCGAGGACGCCCCACGCGTCGGCGCCGGTGGCGTCGGCGTGGATGAACAGCGGGATCGCACTGCCCAGCGCCCCCAGCGCGAGGAGCAGGACGACGAGGCCCGGCCCGGCGCCGACGGCCCAGGCGTCGCGCTCGGCGACGTCGACGCGCGCGCCGGCGTGCCCGACGGGACGTCCGCTCGGGTCGCCGCCGACGGACTCCTGCGGTGGGACGGTGTCGGGCATGGTGAGCCTCCGGTGGTCGAGCGCTCGCGCGCTATCAATGTGATAGCACATTACCACCGTCCCCGTCGCCGAGCGCGTGGCGGTCAGGTGAAGCGGCGCAGGCGCAGGCTGTTGGTCACCACCAGGACCGACGAGAACGCCATCGCCGCACCCGCGATCATCGGGTTCAGCAGGCCCAGGGCCGCCAGCGGGATGGCCGCGACGTTGTACGCGAACGCCCAGAACAGGTTCTGCCGGATGATCCGCAGCGTGCGTCCCGACAGCCGGATCGCCTGCGGCGCCGACGCGAGGTCGCCACGGACGAGGGTCAGGTCCGCCGCCTCGATCGCGACGTCCGTGCCCGTGCCCATCGCCAGGCCCAGGTCCGCGGTCGCGAGCGCCGCGGCGTCGTTGACGCCGTCACCGACCATCGCGACGCGCGCGCCGCCGGCCTGCAGCCGCTCGACGACCGCGACCTTCTCGTCCGGCATGACCTGCGCGACCACGTCCTCCTCCGCGATGCCCACCGTGCGGGCCGTCGCGAGCGCGGCGCCCCGGTTGTCGCCCGTGAGCAGCACCGGCCGCAGCCCGAGCGCGCGCAGCTCGGCGATCGCCCCGGTCGACGTCGGCTTCACCGGGTCCCGCAGCACGAGGACGCCGCGCGCGCGGCCGTCCCACGCGGCGACGACGGCCGTCGCACCGTCCGCCTCCGCCGCGGCGACAGCGTCGGCGACGTCGTCGGTCCGCACACCCTGCTCGTCGAGCCAGCCGAGCCGCCCGACGAGCACGCGGCGCGCGAGCGCGAGCCCGCTGTGCGCGGTGCGGACCACGCCGCTGACCCCGCGGCCGGCGTCGGCACGGAACTCCCGCACCTCGTCGGCCCCGATCGCGACGCCGTCGGCGCCGACGGCCACGTCGGACGTGACCGCAGCCTCCCCAGCGCGCGAACTGGATTGCGCTCTCGCGGACGTCGGGGGGGTGGGGGTGGCCGCGATGGCGCGGGCGACCGGGTGCTCCGAGAGCTGCTCGACGGCCGCGGCGAGGCGGTGCACCTCGTGCGCGTCCTCACCGGCGGCGGGGACGACGTCGACGAGCGCCATGCGCCCGGCCGTGACCGTCCCGGTCTTGTCGAGCACGACGGTGTCGACGCGCCGCGTCTGCTCCAGGATCTCGGGACCCTTGATGAGGATGCCGAGCTGGGCGCCGCGTCCCGTGCCGACGAGCAGCGCGGTCGGCGTGGCCAGGCCCAGCGCGCAGGGGCACGCGATGATCAGCACCGCGACGGCCGCCGTGAACGCCGCCTGCACGCCGCCGCCCGTGGCGAGCCACACGACGAGCGTGCCGAGCGCGATCACCAGCACGACGGGCACGAAGACCGCGGAGATCCGGTCGGCGAGCCGCTGCACGGGCGCCTTGCCGGTCTGCGCGCGGGCGACGAGCCGGCCGATCTGCGCCAGGCGCGTCTCCTCGCCGACGCGCGACGCGCGCACGACGAGATGGCCGCCCGTGTTGAGCGTCGCTCCCGTGACCTCGTCCCCGGGCCCGACGTCCACGGGGACCGGCTCACCGGTCAGCAGCGAGGTGTCGACGGCGCTCGTGCCGGACACCACGACCCCGTCGGTGGCGATCTTCTCGCCCGGCCGCACGGCGAACTCGTCGCCCACCGCGAGCCGGCCCACCGGCACGCGCCGCTCGACGCGGCGCCCGTCGGGGCCGGTCACGAGCAGCGCGACGTCCTTGGCGCCCAGGTCGAGCAGCGCGCGCAGGGCGTCACCGGCGCGGCGGCGCGAGCGGTGCTCGGCGTACCGGCCGGCCAGCAGGAACGTCGTCACGACGGCCGCGACCTCGAAGTACAGCTCCGGCATGGCCGTGCCGTGGCCGGCGCCCGCGGCGGGGAAGAGCGTCGGCGTCATGCGCATGCCGAGCTCGCCCGCACCGCCCAGCAGCAGCGCCCACAGCGACCAGGCGGTCGCCGCGACGACGCCGATCGAGACGAGCGTGTCCATGGTCGACGCGCCGTGCCGTGCCGCGCGGTAGGCGGCACGGTGGAAGGGCCACGCGGCCCACGTCGCGACGGGCAGGGCGAGAGCCGCGACCAGCCACTGCCAGCCGCGGAACTGCGTCGCCGGGACCATGCTGAGCACGAGCACCGGCACGGTCAGCACGGCGGCGACGCGCAGGCGCCGACGCAGGTCGGTGCCGCGCGTGTCGTCGGGTGCCGACGTGTCGTCCTCGGGGTCGTGCTCCATGCCGGCGTGCTGCATGCCGGACAGCGCGTGCGCGAGGTCGTCGTGCCCGCCGTGGTCCGCACCGTGCTCGCCGGCGTGGCCGTCCGTGCCCGGGTGCGCGTGGGGGTCGTGCGCCGCCGGCGCGTGGGCACCGGGACGCGTGAGCGGGTGGGCGTCGTACCCCGCGGCCTGCACGGCGGCGACCAGCGCCTCGGCGGTGGGCGCGGGCGCGTCGTCCGTCGCGGTGACGTCGACGTGCGCGGTCTCGAGCGCGAGGTTCACGGTCGCCCGGGCGCCCGGGACGCGGTTGAGCCGCTTCTCGACGCGCGCGACGCACGACGCGCAGGTCATGCCCTCGATGGCCAGGTCGATGCCCGCGGCGGTCACGCCGTCGGGGGCTCGACGGGCGGCGTCGGCGCTCACAGGAGCGACCTTCCCGGGGTCACCGCGTACCCCGCCTCGGTGACGGCTGCACCGACGGCGGCCGCGTCGAGCGGGGCGTCGGAGGTCACGGTCACGGGTGACGACCCACCGGCGACGAGCTCGACGGCGACGTGGGACACGCCGGGCAGCGCGGACAGCTCCTCGGTGACCGCCTGGACGCAGTGGCCGCAGGTCATGCCGTCGACACGGAAGGTGGTGGTGCTCATGGGGTGCTCCTCGGGTTCTCGGTGGTCCGGTGCGGCGGGGGCCCCCGCGGTGCGCGGCGGGCGGCCGGTGCGGCCGGGAGGGGTGGGGGCGGCTCTCCTCGTGGGGGTGGGAGCCGCCCGGGGTCAGCTCCGGACGAGTCGCGCGATCGCGGCGGACGCCTCGCGGACCTTCTCGGCGCCGGCCTCGGGGGACTGCCGGGCCGCGTCGACGACGCAGTGCCCGAGGTGCTCCTCCACGAGGCCGATGCCGACGGCCTGCAGGGCCTTGGTCACGGCCGCGATCTGGGTGAGGACGTCGATGCAGTAGACGTCCTCGTCGACCATGCGGGCGATGCCGCGGACCTGGCCCTCGACGCGACGCAGCCGGCGCAGGTACTCGTCCTTGGCGGTGGAGTAGCCGGGCGCGGCGGCGTCGGGTGCCGCGCCCGTCGCGTGCGCGTGGACGTCGGTGGCGGGCTGCGGGGCTGCAGGCATCACGCTCATGTGAACAGGGTACCCCCCCGGGGTATTCCGACCTCACCCGTCCGGCGTCCCCCGCCTGCACGTGGCAGCACGCGGCGCAGGGGAGAATCAGGACCATGCGTGTCTCGGCGAAAGCGGACTATGCGGTGCGGGCGTGCGCCGAGCTGGCGAGCAGGCCGGGCGGTGAGTCCGTCCCGAGCGACGTGCTGGCCGCCGGCCAGGGCATCCCGACCAGCTTCCTCGAGCGGATCATGGGCGACCTGCGGCGCGGCGGCGTCGTGACCAGCGTGCGCGGCCGCTCCGGCGGCTACCTCCTGGCCCGTGGGGCGGACGAGATCACGCTCGCCGACGTGATCCGCGCGGTCGACGGGCCGCTGGTGACCGTGCGGGACGTGCGCCCGCCGGGCCTGACGTACGAGGGCTCGGCGACCGCCCTGCTCGAGGTGTGGGTCGCGCTGCGGACGGCGGTGCGCGACGTGCTCGACGTCGTGACGCTCGCCGACGTCGTGGCCCGGGACCTCCCCGAGTCGGTGCACGTGCTGGCCGCGCGGGAGGACGCGTGGGAGAACCCGTGACCGGGGCGGGGTCGACGCTCCAGCAGCCTCTCGACGTGCGAGACGGCGTCTCACGATGCGGGAAGGTCTTGTAACCCGAGCACTCGGATCGGAATTATCAGCGTGGTACGGATATCCGTCCGTGCGCGCTCGACATCCGACCCCCGGCCCCGTGCCGGGCCCTCCCGAGGTGGTCCACGTGCCCACGATCGTCCTGCTCGCCCTCGTCGGGCTCGCCGCCCAGCTCGTCGACGGAAGCCTGGGCATGGCCTACGGCGTGACCTCGTCGACGCTGCTGCTGGCGATCGGCACCAACCCGGCTGCCGCGTCCGCCACCGTCCACCTCGCCGAGATCGGCACGACGCTCGCGTCGGGCGTCTCGCACTGGAAGTTCGGCAACGTCGACTGGAAGGTCGTCCTGCGGGTCGGCGTCCCGGGGGCCATCGGCGCGTTCGCCGGTGCGACGTTCCTGTCGAACCTGTCGACCGACGCGGCCAAGCCCGTCATGTCGCTGATCCTGCTGGCGCTCGGCCTCTACCTGCTGATCCGCTTCACGCTCAAGGGCCTGCGCACCGACCGGCAGGGCCTGCCGCTGCGCAAGCGGTTCCTCACGCCCCTCGGCCTGGTCGCCGGCTTCGTCGACGCGACCGGCGGCGGCGGCTGGGGCCCCGTGGGCACGCCCGCGCTGCTCGCGAGCGGCCGGCTCGAGCCGCGCAAGGTCGTCGGGTCGATCGACACCTCCGAGTTCCTCGTCGCGATCGCCGCGAGCCTCGGCTTCCTGTTCGCGATCGGGTCGCAGGGCATCGACTTCACCTGGGTGCTCGCCCTGCTGATCGGTGGCCTCATCGCAGCCCCTCTCGCCGCGTGGCTCGTCCGCAAGGTCCCGGGCCGCGTGCTCGGCTCGGCCGTCGGCGGCGTCATCGTCCTGACCAACGCCCGCACGATCCTGCGCTCCGACTGGGTCGGCGTCGGCGACACGCCCACCGAGGGCCTCGTCCTGGGTGCCATCGCCCTCGTCTGGATCGCCGCGATCACGTGGTCCGTCCGCGCCTACCGCAACGACCTGGCCGCCGGCCGCGGTGACGTCGCCGCCGTGGGGCACGGCCCGGCCGAGCCCGCCGGGACGTCCGACGACGCCGCGGCGCTGGCCGACGTGACCCCGGTCCCGCCGACCCGCTGACGCACCGCCATCCGTCCGTCCCCTGGACGGACGCACATCGAGACCGGGCCGGGTCGTCGTCCCACCGTGGGACGACGACCCGGCCCGGTCTCGTGCGGTCAGCCGCGGGTCACTCCGGGGGGCGGGCCTGTGCTGCGGCCTGGGCCGCGGCCGGCAGTGCCTCGATGACGCGGTCGAGCACGGCCTCGTCGTGCGCGGCGGAGACGAACCAGGCCTCGAACGGCGACGGCGGCGCGAGCACCCCCGCGTCGAGCAGCGCGTGGAAGAACGGCGCGTACCGCCAGTGCTCCGAGGCCTGCACGGCCGCGTAGTCCCGCGCCCCCTCCGACGCCGCGTGCTCGCCGAACATGACGCTGAACAGGCTCCCCGCCCACTGCACCGCGTGCGGCACGCCCGCGTCCGCGAGCGCACCGCTCACCGCGCGTCGCAGGTGCATCGCCGCGGCGTCCACCCGCGCGTAGGCCTCGGCGTCCGCGAGCCGCAGCGTCGCCAGGCCCGCGGCCGTGGCCACCGGGTTCCCCGACAGCGTGCCCGCCTGGTAGACGGGCCCCAGCGGTGCGAGCTGCTCCATGATGTCCGCGCGCCCCGCGACCGCGGCCACGGGCAGCCCGCCGCCGATGACCTTGCCGAACGTCAGCAGGTCGGGGGCCCACTGCTCCGACGCGCCCTCCAGGCCCCACCAGCCGGCGCGGCCGACGCGGAAGCCCGTGAGCACCTCGTCCTGGATGAGCACGGCGTCGTGGTGCTGCGTGATGCGACGCAGCTCGCGGTTGAAGCCCGGCAGCGGCGGCACGACGCCCATGTTGGCGGGCGCCGCCTCGGTGATGACGGCGGCGATGGTCGAGCCGTGCTCGTCGAACGCGGCCTGCAGCGCCTCGACGTCGTTGTACGGCACGACGATGGTCTCGGCGGCGACGGCCGCGGTGACCCCGGCCGACCCGGGCAGGGCGAGCGTCGCGACGCCCGACCCCGCCTGCGCCAGCAGGGAGTCGACGTGCCCGTGGTAGCAGCCGGCGAACTTCACGATCTTGTCGCGACCGGTCCACGCGCGGGCCAGCCGCAGCGCGGTCATCACGGCCTCGGTGCCCGTCGAGACCAGGCGCACGCGCTCGGCGACGGGCACACGGTCGCGGATCTCGTCGACGAGCTCGACCTCGGTCGTCGTCGGCGCGCCGAAGCCCAGCCCGCGTGCGGCCGCCTGCTGCACCGCCTCGACGACCTGCGGGTGCGCGTGCCCGACCAGCGCCGGACCCCACGACCCGACGAGGTCGACGTAGTCGCGGCCCTCGACGTCGCGGACGTACGCACCGAGCGCGGAGGCGAGGAAGCGCGGCGTGCCGCCGACCGACCCGAACGCGCGCACCGGCGAGTTGACGCCACCGGGGATCACGGACGTGGCGTGCACGAAGGCCTCCGAGCTGGTGGCCGTCCAGGCCGGGGCCTGCCCCAGCACCACTGTGTCGTCCTCCACCTGCGTCATCACCGCTCCTCTGCCAGCCATCCGGCCAGCTCCGTCGCCCAGTACGTCAGGACGGCATCGGCACCGGCGCGACGGATGCTGAGCACGGACTCGGTGACAGCACTCCGACGGCCGATCCACCCCCGTGCGGACGCCGCCTCGATCATGGCGTACTCACCGGACACCTGGTATGCCCAGACGGGTACGGGTGTGGACGCCGCGACGTCCGCGAGCACGTCGAGGTACGACATCGCGGGCTTCACCATGACGACGTCGGCGCCCTCGGCCACGTCGATCGCGACCTCCCGCGCCGCCTCGCGACGGTTCGCGGGATCCATCTGGTACGTGCGCCGGTCGCCGTCGAGCTGCGACTCGACGGCCTCGCGGAACGGCCCGTAGAACGCCGACGCGTACTTCGCCGCGTACGCCAGGACGGCGACCTCGTGGTGCCCGGCCGCGTCCAGCGCGTCCCGCACGACGCCCGTCTGGCCGTCCATCATGCCGCTGAGCCCCACGAGGTGGGCGCCGGCCTGCGCCTGCGCGAGCGCCATCGCGGCGTACCGCTCCAGGGTCGCGTCGTTGTCGACGGTGCCGTCCGCGGTCAGCACGCCGCAGTGCCCGTGGTCGGTGAACTCGTCGAGGCACAGGTCGGCCTGCACGACGAGCGCGTCGCCGACCTCGGCGACCACGTCCGCGATGGCGACGTTGAGGATGCCGTCCGGGTCCGTGGCTCCCGACCCGATCGCGTCGCGGTGCGCCGGGACGCCGAACAGCATGATCCCGCCGATCCCGGCCTCGGCCGCGCGCACCGCCTCCCGGCGCAGCGAGTCGCGCGTGTGCTGCAGCACCCCGGGCATCGACGTCAGCGCGTGCGGCTCGTCGAGGCCCTCGCGGACGAAGACGGGCAGCACGAGGTCGGCCGCGTGCAGGCGGGTCTGCGCGGTCAGGCGGCGCAGCGCGGGGGTGCGGCGCAGGCGGCGCGGACGCAGCCGGCCGGGGGTGGGGGTGGTCACGGTGTGTCCTCCGTGGGGGTGGGTGGCGTGCCGGGCGTGGCGCCCGTGCGTGCGACGTGGTCGGCCAGCGCGTCGACGAGCCCGGCGAGGGTCTGGCGGCCGGCGACCGCGTCGACGCGCAGCCCGTGGCGGTCCGCCTCGGCCTGCGTGCTCGGCCCGATGACGACGACGCGCGTCGCGGGCGGGGGCGGGCCCAGGTGGTCGAGCAGAGCGCGCACGGTGCTGGCCGACGTGAGCAGGACCGCGTGCACGTCGCCGGCGGCCCACGCTGCCGCCACCTGCGGGTCGGGGGGGCCGGCGGGCACCGTGCGGTAGACGACCGGGTCGTCGACGGACCAGCCGGCGTCGGTGAGCCCGTCGGCGAGCGTGCCGGCGGCGAGGTCGCCGCGGGGGAACAGTGCGCGGGGCGCGCTCGGGTCGGCGGCGACGAGGGCGGCGACGAGGTCCACGGCCGTCGAGCGGACCGGCGGTACGACGTCCACGGGCACGCCCAGCGCCCCGAGCGCGCGCGCGGTGCCCGGGCCGACCGCCGCGACCCGCACGCCCGCCCGCGCGACGAGGGCCGCGAGCCCGTCGTCGTGCGCGGCGGCGCGCTCGGCCAGCACCGCCACGGCCGCCTGGCTGGTCACCGTGAGCCACGCGTACCAGCCCGCGCCGAGCGCGAGCAGGGCGTCGTCGAGCGGTACGAGGTCGTCGAGGGGGACGGTCCGCACCAGCGGCACCACGAGCGGCTCCGCACCGACCGCGAGCAGCGCCATCGCGGCGGGACTCACCGCCGCCCCCAGGTGGTGAGAGAGCGATCCGGTTGCGGTGGGGCCCGTGTCGCCGTGACGGGATTGCTCTCTCGCGGGCTGGGGGGTGGAGGGCTGGCGGGGGAGGGGAGGGTGGGGGACGAGGACGCGCCAGCCGGTGAGGGGGCCCGTGGGGGCGGTGGTCTCGGGTCCGGCGGCGCTCACCGGACCTCCCCCAGGGGGGCGAGGTCGGCGGCGCCGGCTGCGAGCAGGTCCTCGGCGAGGCGTCGTCCCAGGGTGTCGGCGTCGGCGTCGTCGGCGGCGGGACCGCGGGCGGCGAGGCGCAGCACGCGGGAGCCGTCGACCGCGGCGACGACGGCGTCGAGCACGAGGGTCCCGGTCGCGTCGTCGAGGCGGCCCCACGCACCGATGGGTGCGGCGCAGCCGGCCTCGAGGCGGGCCAGCACGGCGCGCTCGGCGACCACGGCACGCCGCGTCGGGGCGTCGTCGAGGGCACGCAGCGCGTCGGCGAGGGGCGTGTCGCCCGACGCGTCGCCCGTGCGGACCTCGACCGCGAGAGCGCCCTGGCCCGGGGCAGGTGCGAGGACGTCGGGGTCGAACCACTCGCTCACGGCGTCGAGGCGTCCCAGGCGGCCCAGGCCCGCGGCGGCCAGGACGACCGCGTCGAGGTCGCCGCGCGGCGCGTCGGTGGCGACCCCGGGGTGCGGGGCGTCGGGGCCGACGTGCGGCCCGTCGGCGACCGTGGTGGGGTCGAGCCCGCGCACGCGGCCCAGGCGGGTGCCGACGTTGCCGCGGATGTCCACGACGTCCAGGTCCGGCCGCAGCGCGCGCAGCTGTGCGGCGCGGCGCGGGGACCCGGTCCCGACGCGGGCACCGGCGGGCAGCGTCGCGAGCGTCAGGCCGTCGCGGGCGCACAGGGCGTCGCGCGCGTCGGCGCGGGGCGGGACGGCGGCGATCACCAGACCGTCGGCGGGTCCGGTCGGCAGGTCCTTGAGGGAGTGGACCGCGACGTCGCAGCGGCCGTCGAGCAGCGCGTCGCGCAGCGCGGTGACGAAGACGCCCGTGCCGCCGAGGGTCGCCAGGGACGCCCGGACGCGGTCGCCCTCGGTCCGCACGCGGACGGTCTCGACCGTGAGGTCGGCGAGGGCGGCGAGCGCGTCCGCGACGTGGCCGGTCTGCGTGAGGGCCAGGGCGCTCGCGCGCGTGCCGATGCGCACCTGCTGAGGCATGCGTCCAGTGTCGTCGTCGGGCGCGCGGATGTCGAAACAGCCTGCCGCCGCGGGAGTTCCCGCAGGTGAGAGAGGAATATGACCGGGCGCATCGATCTGACGTATTGTCAGAATGTCAGCCGGCCTGCCCGGAATGGTGATCCACGTCATTCCCGCCGCGCAATTCTGACGTACCGTCATCTCGTTTGTCGAGAGCGGCGGACAGATTCGGCTCGGCCGCTGGACGGCGCGCTCAGGAGGCGTCGGGCCCGGTGTCGACGAGCAGCGACCGCGCCGCCGCGCGTGCGTCCGGGACCACCGAGGCGAGCCCGTTGCCCGCCGCCCAGGCCCCGCACACCGCGACCCCCGGCATCGCGTCGACGGTCTGCCGCACCGCGGCCACCGCCGCCCGGTGCCCGGCGCTCGGGCGCGGCAGCGACTGCGTCCACCGCACCACCGCCGACCCGTGCAGCGTGCCGCGACCCAGCGGCACGCCGAGCAGGGTCGCGGCGTCCCGCAGCGCGAGGTCGAGGAGCGCGTCTCCCGTCGGCAGGACGTCACCGCGCGCCTCGTCACCCGCACGCCCGTACGACAGCCGCACGACGTGCCGGCCGGCCCCCGCCGCCCGCGCGACCCAGCCCCACTTGGCGCTCGCGTGCGTGAGGGCCTTGGCGCGCACGTCGTCGGCGCCCCGCCCCACCAAGACGCCCGTACCGCGCGGCGCGGCGTCCAGCGCGGGCTCGTCGAGCACCAGCGTGACGAGCGTGACGGGCGCGCCGTCGTCGAGCCGCACGTCGCGCAGGTCCGCACCGTCGAGCCCGTCCAGGAGGCCTGCGGCACCTGGCGTGGCCACGACGAGGCGCTGCGTGCGCAGGTCGCGCGACGGCCGCGGCGGGTCGTGGAGGTCCCGCGTCCCGAGCGCGAGGGTGCCGTCCGCCGTGCGCGTCACCGACTCCGCACGGGTGCGGGTCAGCACCACGCCGCCGTGCGCGGTGACGTCGGCGACGAGCGCGTCGACCAGGCGGTGCACGCCGCCCGCCACGCCCTCGACCGCGGTGCCCGCCGGGGCCGACGCCCGCAGCCGGCGCACCGCCCGCGCGAGCGACCCGCCGGACGCGGCGAGCGCCTCGCGCAGCCCCGGCGCGGCCGCCTCCGCGGCGAGGTCGTCGGGGTCGGCCGCGTGCACGCCGCCGACGACGGGCTGCACGAGCCGCGTCACCACCGCGTCGCCCATGCGGGCACGCACCAGGGCGCCGAGCGTCGGGGCGTCGGCGCCCACGCGCGCCGGCAGGACGAGGTCGAGCGCGGCCCGTGCCGCGCCCGCCGTGCCGAGCGTGCGTCGCACGTCGGCGGCCAGCGGGTAGGCCGGCACGCCCAGCAGCCCGGTGCGCGGCAACGGACCATCGCCGCTGGTCAGGTGCGTCCAGGCGCCCCGCGGCTCGGGCGC
Source organism: Cellulomonas dongxiuzhuiae (assembly GCF_018623035.1). Lineage (NCBI taxonomy): Bacteria > Bacillati > Actinomycetota > Actinomycetes > Micrococcales > Cellulomonadaceae > Cellulomonas > Cellulomonas dongxiuzhuiae. Next base: position 3,769,384 of record NZ_CP076023.1, on the reverse strand, counting down.
CACGACGTCGTCCCCGAGGCCCAGCTCGCCCAGCAGCGCGGCCACCGAGCCGTTGCGCGTCGCGTAGGAGTCGGCGCCCGCGTCGAGCCGCAGGCCCGCGACGTCGTGCCCGCGGACCGCACCGCCAGGGGCCTCGCGCTCGTCGAGCACGAGCGTCCGCAGGCCCGCGCGCGCCAGCTCGCGCGCCGCGACGAGCCCGGCGACGCCCGCACCGACGACGACGGCCTCCCACCCCGACGAGCCCGTGCCCGCCGGGTCGGGGCCCTGCGCGACGTCCTGGCTCACAACGTGTGGACGAGCTGCACGAGCCGCGTCAGCACGGCCGGGTCCGTGTCCGGCGGCACGCCGTGGCCGAGGTTCACGACGTGCCCGGGCGCCGCCGCGCCCCGTCGGACGACGTCGCGCACGTGCGCCTCGAGGACGTCCCACGGCGCGGACAGCAGCGCGGGGTCCACGTTGCCCTGCAGCGGCGTCGCGCCACCCAGCCGCGCCGACGCCTCGTCGAGCGGGAGGCGGTAGTCGACGCCCATGACGTCGGCGCCCGCGTCGCGCATCGCGACGAGCAGCTCACCCGTCGCGACGCCGAAGTGCACGGTCCGCACGCCCAGCGCGCTCGCCTGCGCGAGCACGCGCGCCGACGCGGGCGCGCAGTGCGCCGCGTAGTCGGCCAGCGACAGCGCCCCGGCCCACGAGTCGAACAGCTGGGCCGCGCTCGCACCGGCCGTCACCTGCGCGGCGAGGAACGCGCCCGTCACCTCGGCCGTCCAGTCCATGAGCGCGGCCCACGCGGCGGGGTCGGCGTGCATGAGGCGGCGCGCGGCGAGGTGGTCACGCGACGGCCCGCCCTCGACCAGGTAGGCGGCGAGCGTGAACGGCGCGCCCGCGAACCCGACGAGCGGTGTGCGGTCGAGCTGCGCGACGGTCCGCTCGACGCCCGCGGTGACGGGTGCGAGGCGTGCGGCGTCCAGCGGGCCGAGGTCGCGCAGGCGCGCGACGTCGTCGAGCGTGCGCACGGGCGAGGCGATGACCGGGCCGGTGCCGGGGACGATCTCGACGTCGACGCCGACCAGCCGGAGCGGCACGACGATGTCGGAGAAGAAGACCGCCGCGTCGACGCCGTGGCGGCGCACGGGCTGCAGCGTGATCTCGGAGGCCAGGTCCGGGTCGAGGCACGCGTCGAGCATCGCGGTGCCCGCGCGCGACGCGCGGTACTCGGGGAGCGAACGCCCGGCCTGGCGCATGAACCAGACCGGCAGACGCTCGGGACGGGTACCGGAATACGCCGTCACCAGCGCGGAATCACCGGTGCGGCCGTCGAGGAGCGGATGGTGTGGGGTAAGACTCACACCCAGGATTGTGCCGGACATTTCCCGGGATGATTCAATCGGTTCCCGTGGTGCTCCTGTCTCTCGTCGCGAGCCACCACTCCCTCGATCTGACCGTGCTGGAGCGTCTGCAGTCGGACGTCCACGCCGTGGGCAGGGAGCTCGTCGCCGCGACCAACGCCGTGACCGGTGCCGTCGTCCTCGCGACGTGCAACCGGTTCGAGCTGTACCTGGATGTCGACGACACCGTCCACACCCCCCGCGCGCGCCACGCCGTCGCGCAGGCCGTCGCCTCCCGGTCGGGCTACAGCGTCGACGACGTGGCCGAGCAGCTGCACCCGCTGGTCGGCGCCGACGCGAGCGAGCACCTGTTCGCGGTCGCCGCGGGGCTCGACTCGATGGTCGTGGGGGAGCGCGAGATCGCCGGCCAGGTGCGCCGCGCCCTGACGACCGCGCGCCGGGACGGCACCACGACGTCCACGCTCGAGGCGCTGTTCCAGGCCGCCTCGCGGGCCTCGCGCGCGGTCGAGAAGTCGACGGGCCTGGGTTCCACGGGCCGGTCGGTCGTCGGGGTCGCGCTCGACCTCGCCGCGCGCACCCTCCCGCAGGCCGACGGCGAGGTCGACTGGTCGGCCGTGCGCTGCGTGCTCGTCGGCACCGGCTCCTACGCCGGGGCCAGCCTCGCCGCCCTCAAGGCCCGGGGTGTGCGCGACGTGCGCGTGTTCTCCCCCAGCGGGCGGGCGGCGCCGTTCGCGTCGGCGCGCGGCGTCAGGGCGCTGCCGGCAGGCGCGGACCTCCTCGCCGAGGTGGCACGCACCGACCTCGTCGTCGCGTGCTCCGGTGCGGCCGGTGCCGTGCTCGGGGTCGAGGCGCTCGCCGCCGTGCGCCGCGGGTCGCCGCAGCCGCTCACCGTCGTCGACCTCGCGCTGCGCCACGACGTCGACCCCGACGTCCGCACCCTGCCGGGCGTCGCCCTCGTGACGCTGCAGTCCGTCGCGGAGCACGCCCCGGCGGAGCACGCCGCGCTGGGCCACGCGCGGGAGGTCGTGCTGAAGGCGGCCGAGGACTTCGAGGCCGACCGGCGCGTGCGGGAGTGGGACCCCGCCGTCCTCGCGGAGCGCACCCGGGTCCTCGGCGGGCTCGAGGCGGCGCTGGACGCCCTGCCGCCGTCGGACCGCGACGAGACGCGCGCCCGCTCGCTGCGGCGGCGCACGCGCTCCCTGCTGCACGGACCGACGGTCGCCGCCCGGGCCGCCGCGCGGGTCGGGGACGCCGCCGGCTACGCCCGCGCGCTCGCAGAGCTCGCCGCCATCGAGGTCCCGGACGTCGCTCCGACGCCTCCCTGACGTCACCCGACCGCGCGCTCTCGCCGCGCGGGCCGTGCGGGGTCGACGTAGCGTCGTCCGGGCATCATCCGGCACGCAACGGAGGAGACCTCATGGCCACGATCGACGAGACCATCGACGTCGACGTCCCTGTCCGTACCGCGTACGACCAGTGGACGCAGTTCGAGGAGTTCCCGCACTTCATGGACGGCGTCGAGGAGATCAAGCAGATCAGCGACACGCTGACGCGCTGGACGACGAGCATCGCCGGCATCGACCGCGAGTTCGACGCCGCGATCCTGGAGCAGCAGCCCGACGTGGTCGTCGCGTGGGCGAGCGTCGACGGCACGACGCACGCCGGCCGCGTGACGTTCGAGCCGCTCGGGCCCACCTCGACGCGGATCACGACGCACATCGAGTGGCAGCCCGAGGGCTTCCGCGAGAAGGTCGGCGCGGCGATCGGCGCCGACGACCGGCAGGTCAAGAAGGACCTGCACCGCTTCAAGGAGTTCATCGAGGGCCGCCGCACCGAGACGGGTGCCTGGCGCGGGACCGTCCACGGCGGTCACCCCACCGACTGACACCATCGCCGACACCGGCGCGTCACCGGCCCGGTCCCCGTGGGGGCCGGGCCGGCGGCCGTCCTGGCCGCCCCGGGGCCGCCCGCGCAGGGTTCCTCGGGGGACGGCTGTACCGTCCGGCCGACGCTGCTCGCGCGTGAGACGGGAGATGACGGACATGGAGTGGTGGATCGTCGCGGTGGTCGCAGGCGTGATCGGCGCGGTCGCGGCGTGGGCATCGCACAAGGGGTGGATCTACCTCGGCACGAAGCGTGCGCCCGGCGGTGGTGCGTCGGGGCTGGGCCAGCTCGTCGAGGTGTTCCAGCCCAGCTACTCCTACTACCAGGAGGAGAAGGAGCGGCACCACGTGGTCGTGGACCAGAGCGCTCCGCCGACGCCGGACGAGGTCGACGTGACTCGGATCGTCGAGGCTCAGGACGACGAGGACGGGGGCGTCCGTGAGAGTCGGGGCCGCGGGCGCTGAGACCTCGAGCGCGAAGGGCGATGCCCACCAGGTCAGGTGCGCAGCTGCTGCGTGAGCGCGTCCGGGTCGGTCGTCGGGCGGTCGCACACGAACCCCCGGCACACGTAGGCCGCGGCGCGCCCGTCGACGAGCGGGCGGTCGCGCAGGAGCGCCGGGGCCTCGTCGCCGAGGTCGGCGGGGTCGCCGACGGCGACGACGAGCCCGGGTGCGGGCGACGCGAGCGCGGTCCGGTGCAGCGCCGCAGCCGCCGGGTCGCCGGACGCGCCGACGACGGCCACCTCGCGCGGGCCGTCGAGCAGCGCCTCCGCGGTCGCCAGTGCCCAGCCCGTCGCCCGCGGGTAGCGCGCCGCCAGCCGCAGCGGGTCCCGCAGGGCCGCGAGGGCGGCCTCGCGCAGCGCGAGGTCACCGGTCAGGGCGCCCAGCGTGACGAGCGCCGCCGCGGCGGCCGGCGGTCCGGCGGGCGTGGGCCCGTCGGTGGGGTCCTGTGGGCGGCGCAGCGCGCCCAGGACGGGGTCGGTCTCGTCGTCGGCGGTGTCGAACAGGCTGCCGTCGTCGTCGCGGAAGTGCGCGAGCACGGTGGTGAGCAGCCGCTGCGCCCGTGCGGTCCACGCGTGCTCGCCCGTCGCGGCCGCGAGCGCCAGGTAGCCCTCGGCGACGTCGGCGTAGTCCTCCAGCACCCCCGGTGCGCTGCCGGCGACGCCGTCGCGCGACGTCCGCACGAGCCGGTCGCCGCCGTCCGCGTCGGTGCGCGTGTGCAGGTCCGCGAGCAGGGCCCCGCACCGGCGGGCGGCGTCGAGCCAGTCGGGGCGGTCGAGCAGCGCGCCCGCATCGGCCAGGGCGGCGATCGCCAGCCCGTTCCACGCCGAGACGACCTTGTCGTCCCGGGCCGGGCGGGGGCGCGCCTCGCGGGCCTCGCGCAGGCGGTCGCGCACCGCGGCGAACCGCGCGTCGTCGTCCGGGTCGCGCCGCCGCTGCAGGACGGACGCCCCGTGCTCGAAGGTGCCCTCGTCGGTGACCGCGAGGACGTCGGCCGCCCAGGTGCCGTCGTCGTCTCCCAGCACGTCGCGGAGCTGCCCCGGGGTCCACGCGTAGAACGCGCCCTCGCGACCCTCGCTGTCGGCGTCCAGCGCCGAGGCGAACCCGCCCTCGGGGGTGCGCAGGTCGGCCAGCAGCCAGTCGGCGCTCTCCTCGACGACGCGGCGGGCCAGCGGGTCGCCCGTGAGCCGCCACGCGTGCAGGTACACGCGCAGCAGCAGCGCGTTGTCGTAGAGCATCTTCTCGAAGTGCGGGACCGTCCACGTCGCGTCGACGGAGTACCGCGCGAACCCGCCGGCGAGCTGGTCGTACATGCCGCCGCGGGCCATCGCGTCGAGCGTGGCGCGCGTCATCGCCAGGGCGTCGGCGTCACCGGTGCGCGCGTGGTGGCGCAGCAGCCACTCGAGCACCATCGACGGCGGGAACTTGGGTGCCCCTCCGAAGCCGCCGTCGCGCTCGTCGAACGACGCGCTCAGGGCTCCCAGCGCCCGCGCGACGACCCGCTCGTCGACCAGGTCGCCGCCCGTGGGCCCGTCGCCGCCCGCGACGGGTCGCTGCCCGAGGGCGTCGGCGATGGTGCCGGCGCTGCTCATGACCTCCTCGCGGCGCGTGGTCCACGCGGCGGCGACGGCGGCCAGCACCTCCGGGAACGACGCCATGTGCTGCACGCGTCGCGGAGGGAAGTAGGTGCCGCAGAAGAAGGGGCGGCCGTCGGGGGCGGTGACGACCGTCATGGGCCACCCGCCGCTGCCCGTCATCGCCTGCGTGGCGCCCATGTAGACGGCGTCGACGTCGGGCCGCTCCTCGCGGTCGACCTTCACGCAGACGAAGTGCTCGTTCATGAAGGCGGCCGTCGCGGCGTCCTCGAACGACTCGTGCGCCATGACGTGGCACCAGTGGCAGGCCGCGTAGCCGACGGACAGCAGGACCGGCACGTCGCGGCGGCGGGCCTCGGCGAAGGCGTCATCGCCCCACTCCCACCAGTCGACGGGGTTGTCGGCGTGCTGCAGCAGGTACGGGCTCGTGGCGCTCGCGAGTCGGTTGGGCACGGGTCCAGCCTGGGTCAGGAGAGCGGGACGTGCGAGCCGGGCCGCGGTCGACCGCGGCGGCCCACGGCGAGCACGACACGTTTCGCCCGGTCAGACGCAAGAAAAAGCGCACCGGGCCTGGTCGGGGGGGAGGACCAGGCCCGGTGCGGTCGGTGGGTCGACCCCTGCGGGCCGACCGGGGGACCGGGGCTCTCCGGGGAGTGCCGCTCGGGTTCGTGCCGGTATGTCTGAAGATGCTACGCGAACGTGGCGCTCTGCGGGTGAAAATTCACCGACCAGATCTACGAATGTGCCCAGTGCCGCTGCTGCGCCGCCGGACCGGGCGCCCACGTGTGCGGGACGACCTGGTTGGTCTCGATGTCGGTGAGCTCGGCGGCGTAGACGATGGCCTCGTAGACGCCGGCCTCGACGCGCTCGAGGTGCAGGCGCTCGGCACGCTCGATGTCGTCGCCCAGGTGCGAGATGCGGGCCACGACGTAGCGCTGGGCGTCCTGCCACTGGTCGACCACGCGGACCGACAGGCCGTTCCAGCGGGCCGTCAGGTCGAGCTCGAACAGCTCGGTGACGTCCTCGCGGGCGACCCGCCGGTACCAGCGGCCGGACGGCGACTGGTGGAAGCCGGTCTCCGCGAGCGGCGGGTTGGCGAGCGCGAGCACGACCGTGTGCCCGCCGTCCACCACGTCCGCCTCCAGGTAGGCGCCGTGCCACTTGGCCACCGGCCCGACGCACCGCGACAGCGACGCGAGCGCCGGACGAGGTGCACCGAGCTGCGTGACGGTCCACCCGGTGCCCACGTCGCCGTAGCGGGCCAGCAGCGTCGAGGTGCCGTCGTCGTGCACCCGGATCAGCTCGGCGCCCGGGGGGATGCGGGAGTGCCGCAGCCACCAGAGCGGGACGATGTACCCCGGGACGTCGCGGTACTGCAGCTGCGGCGAGGACTCGAACCGCAGGATGTCGATGGAGCGGTCGTACGGGCTGAACGGCGAGCCGGGGTAGCCCAGGCCGTGCACCTCGAAGAGCTGGGCGGGGGTGGTCGCGAACGCGACGTCCTCTGCGCGGACCACGTAACCGGCGATGCGGTCGTGACCCTGCGTGAGATGGGCGTGCGCCAGCGACGGTGTGATCGCCTTCTGCATCAGTGTCACGTTGGGCTTCCTTGCCGGATCGGACTGAAGGGGAGGATTCCGACGACGCCGACGATTCTGACCCGATCCAGGGCACATGTCCAGGTATCGAAACGTATCGACAGGAACCGCTCCCACCGCAGGGCGGGCAATTAGGCCGAACGAGTGACGCGTTCGGGGGGCGTTGCCGCCCCGATCCGGACGAACCGGACAGCAGGCTACTCCAGGTGGGCGACCAGCGCGGATGCCATCCCCGTGTACGAGGCGGGCGAGAGGTTGCGCAGCCGCTCCGTGACGTCAGCCGGCAGGCCGAGCGAGCCGACGAAGGACCGCATGTCGTCCGCCGTCAGCCGGCGCCCGCGCGTCAGCTCCTTGAGCCGCTCGTACGGGTTGTCCATGCCCGCGACGCCCGCGACCGACGCCGCGCGCATCGCCGACTGCACCGCCTCGCCCAGCACCTCCCAGTTCGCGTCGAGCTCGCGCGCCAGCATCGCGACGTCCACCGACAGCGCCCGCAGGCCCCGGCGCACGTTGTCGATCGCGAGCAGCGAGTGCCCGAACGCGGGGCCGATGTTGCGCTGCGTCGTGGAGTCCGTCAGGTCGCGCTGCAGGCGGCTGGTGACCAGCGTCGCGGCCAGCGTGTCGAGCAGCGCGCACGAGATCTCGAGGTTCGCCTCGGCGTTCTCGAAGCGGATCGGGTTGACCTTGTGCGGCATCGTCGACGAGCCCGTCGCCCCCGCGACCGGGATCTGCGTGAACACGCCGCGGCTGATGTACGTCCACACGTCGGTGGCCAGGTTGTGCAGCACCCGGTTGAAGCGCGCGACGTCCGCGTACAGCTCGGCCTGCCAGTCGTGCGACTCGATCTGCGTGGTCAGCGGGTTCCACGTCAGGCCCAGGTGCTCGACGAACGTGCGCGACACCATCTGCCAGTCCGCGTCGGGGACGGCCGCGAGGTGCGCGCCGTACGTGCCCGTCGCGCCGTTGAGCTTGCCCAGGTACTCGTCCGACGCGATGCGGCGCAGCTGGCGCCGCAGGCGGTGCGCGAGGACCGCGAGCTCCTTGCCCAGGGTCGTCGGCGTCGCCGGCTGCCCGTGGGTCAGCGCGAGCATGGGCACGTCCGCGTGCTCGGCCGCCAGCACGGCGACCTCGTCCGTCAGCGCGACGGCCGCGGGGAACCACACCTCGTGCACGGCGCCGCGCACCATCAGCGCGTACGACAGGTTGTTGACGTCCTCGCTCGTGAGCGCGAAGTGCACGAGCTCGCCCACCCGCGGCAGCACGGTGTCGGCGCGCAGCGCGTCCGGCGCCGCGGCGATGCGGCGCTTGAGGAAGTACTCGACGGCCTTCACGTCGTGCACCGTCGTCCGCTCGATCTCCGCGAGCTCGGCGATCTCGTCGGCGCCGAACGTCGCGACCACGTCGCGCAGGTACTGCTGCTCGTCGGGTGCCAGCTCCGGGGCGCCCGGGACGACCGCGTGCGACGTCAGGTGGATGACCCACTCGACCTCGACCTCGACGCGGGCGCGGTTCAGCGCCGCCTCGGAGAGGTGGTCGACGAGCGGCGCGACCGTCGGGCGGTAGCGCCCGTCGAGCGGGCCCAGCGCGATGGCGGGGGTGACGTCGGCGAGGGGGACGCGGGGGGCGGGGGCGTCGTCGAGCGGCATGGGGCCAGTGTCCCAGAGGCGAGGCGGCCGGGCGCATGCCGTCCGGAGGACGTGGGCCCCGCCGATCTCGTCCACGGCGCCGGTGTCTGGGACGATCGTCGCCGGCGGGATCAGCGCTGCGGCAGCACGGAGGTGCACGGGTGAGGATCTCGACCCTCGCGGTCGGCGACGGTCGCCGCGTGCCGACCGTCGAGCTCGACAAGCCCCCCACGGCCGCGACCATCCACCAGCTGGTCCGCCGGCGGGTGCGAGGCGTCACGCTCACCAGCAGGTGCTGGGACCGGCGGTCGTCGACGCTGGAGTGGCTCGTCGAGCTCGAGCCCTTGGTCCTGTTCGTCGCGGCGCGCGGTGTCGTCCCGCCGATCCCGCCCGCCGCGCTGGCGTCCGTCGAGCACCTCGACATCGCGTGGCGGACGAGGTTCCGGCAGACCCCGCACGTGTCACACCTCCGGAACGTGCGGAGGCTGGTCGCGGCACCGACCGACATCGACGGCCCCCTGCGCGACCTGCCGCTCCTGACCGACCTGTACCTCGCACCGGCGCCGATGTCGTCGCTCGAGCTCGCGAGCGGCATGCGGCGCCTCGAGCACGTGCGTCTCGACCTCGGCAGCGCCGTCGCGGGGGCGCCCTTCAGCTTCGACTGTGCCGAGCCGCCCGAAGGCCTGCGAACGCTCACTGTCCACGACTGCGGCATCGACGGGTTCTCAGGCATCGAACGGCTGCCTCACCTCCGCCGGTTGTGGATGAGGCCCAAGGACGCGCGCAGCGCGAGCGCACCGCTCGACCTCACCCCGCTGGGCGAGCTGCGCGAGCTCAGGACCGTGCGGATGGGCCTCGTCACGGGTCCGCTCAGCGGTGTCGACGCCCTGCACGGGCTTCCTGAGCTCGAGGTCGCGGTCATCGGTGGGCTCGAGATCAGGCGCAGGGACGAGACCGTCGAACGTCGGTGAGGTGCGGCGACCCACCGCGCGCGCTGTGCCGGGGCGCAACCCGGCTCAGCGCTGTTCGCTCCTGCACCGCGCCCACGTACTCGGGAAGCGCGGCGCCGGCGCCTCAGCCTGCTCGCCGGTGAGTGGTGCGGGGTCCGGGCCCGTGCCCTCCTCGTCGGGCAGGTCGGCTCCGCTCGTCAAGGATCTCGCCGGCACGTGGTGCGGATGGCCGACGGGTCGCTGAGACCGATCGAGGACCTGAAGATCGGTGACCTGGTCCTGGCTGGTGATCCTGACACGGGCCAGACCTCGGCGCAGGTGGTCATCACCCCGTTGACGTCGACCGGGGACAAGCGCCTCATCTCCCTGTGGTTCGACGGTGACATTGCGGGTGTGTTGGCCACGGACAACCACCCGTACCGGGTGCAGGATCAGGGGTGGGTCGCCGCTGGTGACCTCGTTGTCGGAGACACCACCCGCGCGTCCGACGGGAGCGAGCGTGTCCTGGTCCAGACCAGCGACCTGGGCGTGTTCGCGAACCGGACCGTCCACAAACCTGCACGGCGCAGGGAACACACGTACTACGTCACCGCCAACTTTGACCAGGCAGACCAGCTCGTCCACAACGCGGCTCCCGCCTGCAACATCGCCGATGGAGCGCTGAAGAAGCACGTAAAAGGGACTAACAAACACCGCGTGGCATCCGTTGCGGACCCAAGAGCCAAGAGCGTCTTCTTCGGGTTGGCCAGCGCGCGAAAAATCATCTCGATGGCCGTCCGGCGTGGAACTCCGGTAGGGACATCTGGGCGGAAGATCTGGCGCGCTCCCGTTGTGGTGGGCGTGACGGCGAAGGGTCGGATGACTAGGGATGTCATCGTGGTCCCGTCGAGGAGAGGGTGGCATGGGTTCCCTAAGTAGTGAGGCGCGAGTGCTCAACGCCTTCCTTGAAGGCGCAGTGGGGTCGCACAGGATTCCTACGTGGTCACACGGCAGCGCGCGTGTATTGGCCGATAATGGCGTGTGGGACACGCTGATTCGGGAGACCTCGCTCGACTTCGTGGTGATCACGAACTCGAACATGCATACGTCCTGCGCCTACGAGATAACTCAAGCCGGCGGGTCGAGCGGGCTCGTCCTCTATCTGTCGACGGTGCTACCCGTGATGACGCTGTTTGATCCGCGTATGAGAAGAGCGCTGCCGCGAGACGCGTTGGAGCCCGGTACTCGCGAGGCAACCGATCACTTCAGTGCCATCGGATTTCGCTATCTGAGCGACCGGGTGTGCAGGACGGTCAGTCCGTACACCGATCCTGAGTTCGATTACCCGCTCGTGTACTTCGAGATGCTCTTCGAGTGGATCGAGGGCGAGGAGATGTTCGCGCCCGTTGAGCGGCTGTCTCCGTGGAGGTGACGAGCGGTTCCTCGGCACGCGGCCTCGTGCACCGTCCCGCAGGTCACCAAGAATCGACGGGCGGGACAGAAAGCCGAGGCTGCAGTACATCTCCGCCGATGGGCTCGCCGCCTCGATCGACATGTGGAAGACCGCGTGTCGTTCGACCACGTCGGCGGGACCTGCGCGACCGGTTCGACATGGTGCTCGACGCACTGGAGCGCGAAGGCGACTGGGTGACCAACCGCGTCCGCCCCGGGAAGCTGATCCTCGGTCAGTTAGGTGACATCGAGGCCGGCGTGCGCCAGCTCATCCGCCGCGTCCCGCTCGAGGTCGACGAGCTGCACCTGCCCTCCGGGGCGTCGGTGCGCGTCCCGACGCCCGACGAGACGCTGCGCATCAAGGGCTTCCTCGTCGTCAAGCGCAACCAGGTGCGGGACCATCTCGACGTCGTGGCGCTCGCGGACCGGTACGGCGTCGAGCACGCGGCACACGTCCTGGCGGGCATCGACGACTACTACGCCGACCAGCACGGCCCGGACGGCCAGGGTGTCGCGTCGCAGCTCGTCCGGCAGCTTGCCGATCCGCGGCCCGCCGACACAGCCACGCTGCGGGACCTGCCGCGCTACAAGGGTCTCGACCCACGCTGGCACGACTGGGCCAGCGTGGTGGCGGCGTGCCGACGCATCGCCGTCGCGATGCTCACCGAGGAGGCGTGATGGCACTGGTGTTCCGCAACGTCGACGCGGACGTCTCCGACCCCGTCGAGACCTGGCCGTTCGAGGCGGTCCTCACCGCGCTCGAGCGCGGAGGGCTGCCGCAGTGGCGTCGGCTGGCCGTCGCGATCCGGCGGCGCCCGTGGGGCCGGGTGGCGCGGTACGTCGAGCAGGCCGTGGCGGTCGCGCACCCGTTCGGGGTGTCCGAGGCGATGCTGGACGTCGTCGCACGGGCACGCTCCGAGGCGGAGGCCTCGGAGCGGGCGGAGGTCGCGACCGAGGTCCGGGAGCTCGTCGCCCGCTCGGGCCGGACGCAGGCGCAGCTGGCCGCCGACGTCGGGACGTCGGCGTCCCGGCTGTCGACCTATGCGACGGGCAAGGTCACGCCGTCGGCGGCGATGCTCGTGCGTCTGCGCCGGGCCGTCGCGGCCTGACACCCGTCGCGCTCGGCGGGGAACGACCGATGTCTGCCGATGAGTCGCACCGTGGGCTGCCGTCAAGGACGACAGGGCGTCGGCGCGGGGATAGCGTGAACGCGGCCACATCGGTGCGGTCGAGGGGGATTGTCGCCGTGAAGCGCTCGTGGACGTCCGTCGCGCTCGCCGCGCTGCTCACGCTCGTCGCCTGCGCCGGTTCTCGTTCCTGCAGCTCGAGATGAAGCGTGGCGCTCGCGAGCCCTTCGACTTCCGCTGCGACGATCCGCCCCGGACCCTCCGGGAGCTGAGGTTGATGGACGCGCCGCTCGGCTCGCTCGCCGGTATCGACCAGCTCGTCGGGCTGGAGACGCTCCTCCTGTCCCCCGGCAGCGCCCCTTCTCCCGAGAGGCCCGTCGACCTGCTGCCGTTGAGTCGGCTCCCGCGGCTTCGCGACGTACGGATCGTCAGCGAAGGGCCCTACGAGAGCGCGGAGCAGGTCGAGAGGTCGCCGACGGTCGAGGTGAGTCATGTCGATGACCGTCGTCTGGACCGACGGGCGACCTGACTTCTCGAGTGCTGGGTCGTCCGGTCATGTCCCCGGTCAGGGCTGGCCACCCCTGTAGCGCGCCCACAGCCTCGGAAAACGTGTCGCCAGCGTCTCGACCTGCTCGTCGGTGAGCGGTGCGGCCTCCGCGCCCGGGCCGTCCTCGTCGGGCAGGTCGGCGTCGCGCTCGTCGAGGATCTCCTCGGCGACGTACGACCACTCCTCTGCCTGCCCGAGCTGGTCGTCGAGGTCGTCGACGTCGGCGAGCCGGTCCGGGTCGCTCAGTACAGCCTCGTACGTCCCGCGGCCCTGGCTGACGAGCCACGTGCACAGGTCGATGAAACCGTCGTCGCTGCCGGCATCGGGCAGAAGGTAGGCAGCCGCCCACAGGTCGGAGGCGCCCGCCCGCGCGGCGACCCTCTCCGTGTGACGGTGGAAGGCGCGGATCTGAGCGGTGCGCAGGGGCTCGAGCCGGATACGGAGGGCTTCTGGAGGTGTCGTGCCGTGCGCGCGTGCGTCGAGCGCCGCGGCGTCGACGACGTCCCAGAACTCGTTCGCCTTCACGGTGGAAACCGTAGCGGTCCGCGAACGCTTCCCACCGTCGCCGTCCGGCAGTGGTTCGACGTCTACCGCCGCGTCGACACCGTCACCGTGAACTTCGGGTCCCGCCCGACCTGCCGCGTCGGGCCCACGACCTGCTCGAGCGTCGGCCGGTGCAGGTGGGAGTTCCACACCGCCCACAGCTCACCACCCGGGCGCAGGGCGCATGCGGCAGTGGCGCGGGTCGCGCGGTCAGTCGTCAACGCCAGGCGTGACGCACGCGATGCCGTGAAGTTCGTGAGGGCTGCTCGAAAGAACACGGGGATGGGCCCCGGCAAGGGCAGGGAGTATGTAGTCTCTCCGCGCGCGGCTTGGGGCAGCTGGCCCACCAGCGGTACCGCCCAATCCTAGACAGGGTAGCTCCGATCTCCCGCCTCAATCCGAAGCGAAAGAGCTACATTGCCGCAGCGAATAAGTACCTGGCCAGTAGGCGGTAGATCGTAGGCGCGAGAGCGTCAGAGGGGATTCATTCCTAGTGGGTACCGGCATGAGCCGTGTCTTTCCGATCCGCCCTCGTACGAACCTAGGCGTCGACAGAGGGGACTACTGGGTGATGCCGACGCGGCGGGGCGGGTGGCTCACGTGTGGAGTAGTCCTATGGAACTGTCACGGGCTTGGGTCGCGGGTGACTGTTGTCGTCGGTTTGCTCGACTGGTGCGGTCCGACGCCGCCGGACTGCAAGGTTGTCTCCAGCTCTCCGATCGCGGATTATGGACTGGCCCATGTGAAGACGATAACGGACAATGGTGGTGACGGCCTGATCGGCTGGTGCTCAAAAGTGCAAGGGCCGCCTGTCGCGGAATTGGCGGCTATGATTCAGGAATTCCAGGTTCCCATGTGGAGTCGTGACTTCATCGAACTTCGGGCGCATTCGCTGTTTGGTAGGCACTTCCCGGACGTTCCCGGAGTTGCGGCCGAGCGCCCCGCCGCGCTGGAACGCGGTGGGGCCGACGGAAAACTCGAAACGCTCGACTGACGCGTCGCGAGCGCAGGGTGCACCTGGCCGACCGTCTGCCCGACCTCGGATGTGCGCCGGCGTTCACTGACCGGCACCACGAGTGTCAGGGTCAAGCCCTACACCATGGAAGTAAAGTCGGGGAGGGCCCGGTATGGTCCGGTGCAGCGCGAAGGACAAATGGATCGCAAAGAAGTATGGTCACCAGCGCCTGTTGGTGCGGGTCTGAGTGTCTGCATCAAAGACCTTGATCGATTCGCGGCGGACGCTTGCCCGTCTTCTCGTCGAGGCTGTGGATCCCTTATGCACAGCGCTAGGCGGAGAACGGATGAAGGGGAGTCGACTGGGATGGCATTTCGTTCCGGTTCCAGGCTGCCACGTCGGTCTGTGGGTGCAGATCGAGGGGTGGGGGCGCGCTTATCGGCTCGACGGTGTGAGGCGGCGGTTCGCGGTCCGTTTCGAGGCTGGTGCCGGTGCGCGCGGGCCGGACATGTATGAGTGGGCGACTACGCGGGGCACGACGATGCTCATGCATGCGTCGGATCCTGAGCATCGTGTCGAGCTCGTGCAGCAGTCCTGGCAGACCATTCGCACGGTGGTGGGCGACGGTGTCGTCTCCTGGGCGAACGATGAGCTTGCGCTTCACTACAGGGTCGAGGAGGACGACGCGTTCTTCCCGGTGCCCGCCGAGAGTGATGTCCAGGTGATCGTCGCGGCTCTTGCCCATGCTCTTCCCCGAATGATCGAGACGCAGGTCCGACGCGCGTCGGGAGCCTGAGGCGGGGGCCAGAAGTACGACGTTGCCGTCCGTGGATGGCCCCGTGGGTGTCGGCAGCGCGAAGCCGTCGGCGGTCACGGCCAGGACGATCTTCGGCTCGAGGCCGACGATGGACGTCGGCTGGTCCGCCGTGCCCTGCTCGGTCGCTTCCTCGAGGAGGGCGCCGATCTCGCCGTCGTCGAGCATGCGCAACGGGACGCGCGGCCGGTCGGGCGCTGCACCCTCCGGGACGAGCGCGAGTGCTCCGGCGGTGTCGCGCCCGTGGACGGCGAGGAAGCCGACCACGTCGTCCGGGGCCACGCCGGCGCGGCGCGCCACCGCAGCGGTCCGCGAACGCTTCCCACCGTCGCCGTCCGGCAGTGGTTCGACGTCTACCGCCCCGTCGACACCATCACCGTGAACTTCGGGTCCCGCCCGACCTGCCGCGTCGGGCCCACGACCTGCTCGAGCTCCGGCCGGTAGTGCAGGTGCGAGTTCCACACCGCCCACAGCTCACCGCCCGGGCGCAGGGCGCGGGCAGCGTCCGCGAACAGCGTGCGCGCGACTGCGGGCGCCACCGCGGCGCCGACGTGGAACGGGGGGTTGAGCAGCACGAGGTCGACGCTCGCGTCGGGCAGTCCCTCGGTCCCGAGGGCGCGCGTCACGGTCACCCGGTCGGCGACGCCGTTCGCCTCGGACTTTGTCGTCAACCGCACCATCCGCGAGGTGAAGAACGTTCGCTACCAGCACATGAGTCGCAGCTGAAGGACTCGGTCGCTATCGCCAGGTCACGAGGTGGCACGGTGGTGCTCTGGGTCAACGGCAAGACACGAGTCAGTAGCGCGATCCGCAACAACCCGACATCCGAGTGGTCCGGACGCGGATGTGACACAGCCGAGGAGGATGGTGGACGAGAAGCAGGACTACTACGGCGAGCGGGTGCGGCCCGTGCTCGACGCCCTGCGGGCGGAGGGTGTCGAGGTCTCGGACCTGGAGAACTATCGCGTTCGACCGCAGGATGCCGCCCGAGCTCTTCCCGTCCTGCGTCGTGCGCTCGACGAGGAGCGGTTCCTGGCTGTGGCTGCAGCGGCGGCACACGCGATGGCGGTGCCTGAGGTCGTCGACCAGGTGCTGCCCGACCTCGTCCGGCGCTTCCGTGGTCCGTTGCAGGGCTACCACTACGCCCCGACCTACGACGGCCCCGGCGACGCGAACGACGACATGCGGTTCTCGCTCGGCTCGGCGATCTCTCAGCTGGCGTCGCCGCGGACCGCGGCGACGATGCTCGAGCTCGCCCAGGAGCGCCCGCTCGGCTACGCCCGCAGCCCCGTGGTCGAGGAGCTGCGACGGACACGTGACCCCGCCGTGCGCGGCCTGCTCGTCGAGCTGCTCGACGACTCGACGGTCGCGGCCACCGCGATCGCCGCGCTGCGTCGCCTTGGGCACCGTGAGGCCCTGACGGCCATCCGTGCGCTGCACGACGCACCCGACCCCGAGGTGCGTCGACAGGTGCGGTCCGTGCTGCGCGCTTGGCGCGCCCCCGCCTCGCCGTCGTCATGACCTCGACCAGACCGTGCTCGTCCGGCTCTTCGCCGAACCCCTCACCCTCACCGGATCGAGGCTCGGGTCCGCGGTCCGGAGGTGCGCGATGGTGGCGCCGTCGAGACGGGACGGTCGGGTACCAGGCTCATCCGCCTGCCTCATGATGGGCACGAGCCCGTCCTGCGTCGCAGCATCGGAGGGATGTTGTCCTCCGTCTTTCGTGGTCGTCGGCGACATCCGAGAACCGTGAGGAGTCAGCGGATCGCGAGCGCGAGATCACCACGCCGGTCAGCCTCACGCTCAGTCAAGGGAAAGCCCAAGACCATCAGGCAGGTAGAGCAGGACCACCTTCAGGCGAGGTCCCGTGGCGGTAACAATTCGCCATGGAATCGACGTGAGATATGCGCCAGATGCAACAACGGCAAGGGGGCCAAATAGGATGTTCGGCATCGGTTCGGCACGCACGCCGCGCTCGAAGGAGGTGGTGACGACTTCCGCCGAGGTCCTCGAGGCTGGATGTACCGTGACGTTCGTGGCGCGGCGGAGCGGCAGCTGGGTGTACCTTTCCGGCCACGAGACCGACGACTCGGAACCTCTGGCGGTGCACTTCAGCCATCTGGCAGGTGTCGATCCCGGCCTCGTCACGTTGCGTCTGCGAAGGTGCCACTACGCCTTGAGGTACGACGCGGGAGCCCCGTGGCACGTCTTCGGGCCCGTCGAGGACGACGAGATGGACCGGCTCCTGGAGACGGGCGTTGTCGATGCGCAACGAGCAGACATCGTCGCTGGGTCGGGGGACGACGTCTGATGAGGTGTCGCGGCTGACGAGGTCGGTGACAGGCGGGTCGACGGCCGTCCGGTGCCCGGTGGCACCGTCGCGTCACGCGCGAAAAGCTGAATGATGTAGCAAAGCCACGAAGATGCTGCTACGGGGAGTGCCGGGGGGCAAGCTGAATCCAAGGCGAACCAAGTGGGAGACGTTCTGATGAGGCACGCGCCCCGTCGTCATGGTCTGGTGCGCGCGGCCCGTCACGCCTACGAAGTTTTGGAGCGCCTGTTTCCATCGCCAGCAGGCGCGCGGCGGAGGGAGATTCTGGCGGACCGGCCGCTATCAGCGAATCAGCGGAGCGGGTGCCGATGACGCAGGGCGGGGCCTGTCCCCGTCGGGCGCAGCAGGCGGGCGGCGGCGGCGAACAGCCCTCTTCTCATCCTCGCGTCGACACCGTCACCGTGAACTTCGGGTCCCGCCCCACCTGCCGCGTCGGGCCCACGACCTGCTCGAGCGTCGGCCGGTAGTGCAGGTGGGAGTTCCACACCGCCCACAGCTCACCGCCCGGGCGCAGGGCGCGTGCGGCGTCGGCGAACAGCGTGCGCGCCACCGCGGGTGCCACCGCGGCGCCGACGTGGAACGGGGGGTTGAGCAGCACGAGGTCGACGCTCGCGTCGGGGATCCCCTCGGTCCCGAGGGCGCGCGTCACGGTCACCCGGTCGGCGACGCCGTTCGCCTCGACAGTCGCGTGCGCGGACGTGACCGCGGCGGCGGACTCGTCGGTGGCGACCACCGCCAGGCCGGGTCGCAGCCGCGCGAGCGCGACCGCCAGGACGCCCGTGCCGCACCCGAGGTCGACGGCGGTGCCCGTGGTCTGCGGGACCTCGTCGAGGTGGGCGAGCAGCGCGCGCGTCCCGATGTCGATGCCCGTGCCCGCGAACGCGCCGCCGTGAGCGCACACCACCAGGCCGTCGTGCTCGGCCCGCTCGGGCCACCGCCGCACCGGGCGCTCGCCGGCCGGGCGCGGCGACGAGGCGACGAGCACCCGTGACTTCTGCCGCGCGAGCCGCGCCTCGACCACGGCGAGGTACCGCCGCAGCACGTCGTTCATGGCGGTCGTCATGTGCTTGACCCGCCCGCCGGCCACGACGACGACCGACGGGTCGGCGTGCTCCGCGACGAGCGCCGCGATCTCGTCGAGCGCGTCCAGGGAGCGCGGCAGCTGCAGCAGGACGACCTGCGCGCCGGCGACGAGCTCGGGCGTCAGCCCGTGCGACGTGAACCCCGCGAGGCCGAGCCGCTCGGCGTTGGCGTGCAGCGCCCGCTCACCCGTCAGGCGGTCTTGGTGGACGCGGACGCCCGTGACGCCGTGCCGGGAGATCGCGCCGAGCGTCAGCGCGCCGTACCGGTCACCGACCACGACGACGGTCCCGTCGGCGGCACCCGCGAGCAGGGGCGCCGCCTCGTCGAGGACCAGCCGGTCGCTCGCGTCGACCGCGAAGAGGTTCGGTGCCTCGAGGTCGGGATGCCGGCGCAGCTCGTCGAGGACGTCGTTCACAGCAGGCACCTGGTCACCGTTCCGAGGCTAGCAACGCCCCGACGCAGCGCTGCCCACCCGGGCGGCACCCCTCCCGCCTCCTCACCCCGCCCCGGCGTGAAGTGGTCACGAATCGGGCCGGGTCGCCCTCCTGTGGTCGCCTGCGTGCCCACTTCCCGGACGGAGGGCGGCGCGGTGCATCAGACCGTGGGGCTCCCGCCTCCTCCCTGGGGGGGCCGGGACCGTCCGCGCCCCGCTCGACCGACGTCGTTCGAGAAGGAGGGCCATCATGCGCAACCGCTCGCTGCGCGTCCTGCTCGCGCTGCTGCTGACGGCGGTGACGGGCCTGGCGCTCGCGCCCGCCGCCGCAGCACATCCCTACTGCGGCCTCACGTGGGGGTCGCTCGACAGAGCCGCGGGGGACATGTCCGCCGGCACCCTCACGGACGTCCGCGCCGGGCGGCACGCCTGCTACGACCGGCTCGTGCTCGACGTCGACGCCCCGCTCACCGGCTGGTCCGTGCGGTACGTCGACCAGGTCGTCCAGGACGGCTCCGGGTTCGTCGTCCCCGTCCAGGGCGGTGCACGGCTGGAGGTCGTCGCCCGGGTCGGCGTCGTCCCCACGGACTCCTGGTTCACGCCCGGCGGCGCCCTCGTCGACACGGCCGGCTACACCACGTTCCGTGACGTGCGGTGGGCCGGCAGCTTCGAGGGCGTCACGACCGTCGGCCTCGGCGTGCGCTCACGGCTGCCGTTCCGGGCGCTCGTCCTCGCAGGGCCGGGGGCGGCCTCACGGCTCGTCGTCGACGTCGCGCACCGGTGGTGCGAGCCGGGGCACACCTGCTGAGGGCGACCGGGCGGGCGTGACACACCGCAGACCGCGGCGCACGTCTCGCCCGGACCGGCGCGCTGTCGTGTGCGGACACCCGACGCACCGATAGCCTGGCGCCCCGTCGATCCCCCCATGACGCGTCCCCGCGCCGGGGACCGCACCGAGGAGTCCTGTGCCGGCACGTCGTACCAGCGTGGCCACCGTCCTCGCCGCGCTGCTGGTCGTCGTCGGGGTGCTGGGCGCGGCGCTGAGCGGTCCGCTGTCGCTCGAGTCGCGGTCGGGGCCCGAGCCGACGTTCACACCGCCGCCGGGTCCCACGATCACCACGACGGTGACGCCCCCGCCCTCGGAGGACTACCTGGACGACCCCACGCCGCCCACCGGTCTCGTGTGGCTGGTGCGTGCCGTGCAGACGCTCGTGGTGCTGGCGATCCTGACGGGCGTCGCGCTGCTGCTGCGGCGCGCGCTGCGCGGCTGGCGGCTCGACCGCGCCGAGGACCCCGGGGACGACGTCGAGCCCGGCGACGAGGCCGGGGACGAGCTGAGCGACACGGCCGTCGAGGTGCTGCGCGAGGGCGTGCGGGCGGCGACGCGCGCGCTCGAGGACGACGTCCCGCCGGGTGACGCCGTGATCGGCGCGTGGGTCGCGGTCGAGACCGCGGCGGCGCGCACCGGCGTCGTCCGCGACCGTGCGGAGACCGCCAGCGAGTTCGCCGTGCGCGTGCTCGGCGCGACGCGCGCGGACCCCACCGCGACGCGTGAGCTGCTGACCCTGTACCTCGCCGCGCGGTTCGGTGCGCACGGGGTCGACGTCGACGACGTGGGACGTGCGCGGGACCTGCTGGCGGTCGTCGGGCGGGGCCTCGTGCCGCGTGCGGACGGCGCCGCCGACCCGGACCCCGAGCCCGGCACCGGCCCGACCCCGCACGACGACGGGGGCACGCCGTGACCCGCGTGCGCGCCGCGGCCCGGGCGGCGTGGGCCGTCGTGTGGCGTCCCCTCGCGGGCGGCGCCGGGGTGGGCGTCGTGGTGTGGGCGCTCGGCATGAGGGCGGCGTCGGCGGTCGTCGTCGCCCTCGCGGCCGCGACGCTCGTCGCCGTCCTGCAGCGCGTCGACGGCGCCGCCGAGCCACGGCCCACGCGCCGGCGCCACGAGGCGCGCGACGGCGCCCGCGGCGAGGTGCTCGACCTCGCGTGGACCATGGTCGGCCGCGACGGCCGCGCCGGCGAGCGCGCGCTGCGCCGGCTGCGGGAGGCGGGTGCCCGACGCGTCGCCCGGCACGGCCTCGACCTCGACGCCCCCGAGCAGGCCGACGCCGTGACGGCGCTGATCGGCGCCCGGGCGCGCGCGACGCTCACCCGCCGGACGCACCCGCTGCCGACCGTCCGCGACCTCGTCCACACCCTCGACGTCCTGGAACGCCTGGGCGCCACCCGCTCACGCCCCGCGACGTCGCGACCCGACCCCGAGCCCGACCCCGAGCCCCACCCGAGGAGCCCCCGATGACGCCGACCCCCGAGCCGCTGCCCGTCGCCGAGGTCGCGCGCAGCGGCAGCGCCGTCCTCGACGAGGTCGCCACCGCGGTCGTCGGCATGCGCCAGCCGCTGCGCGTCGCGCTCGCGGCGCTGCTGGCCGGCGGGCACGTCCTGTTCGAGGACGTCCCCGGGCTCGGCAAGACGCTCGCGGCGCGCAGCCTGGCCACCGCTCTCGGCCTGGACTTCCGGCGCATCCAGTGCACGCCGGACCTGCTGCCGTCCGACGTCACGGGCTCCAGCGTCTTCGACCCCGCGACGTCCGAGTTCGAGTTCCGCCCCGGTCCGATCTTCACGGGCCTGCTGCTCGCCGACGAGATCAACCGCACCGCCCCCAAGACGCAGTCCGCGCTGCTCGAGGCGATGGCCGAGCGGCAGGTCAGCGTGGACGGGACGACGCACCTGCTGCCCGCACCGTTCCACGTCGTCGCCACGTCGAACCCCGTGGAGTACGAGGGGACGTACCCGCTGCCCGAGGCGCAGCTCGACCGGTTCATGGTGCGCCTGGCCGTCGGGTACCCCGAGCGCGCGTCCGAGGTCGACGTGCTGGCCCGGCGCCTCGCGCGCCGCCAGGAGGGCGCGTCGGTCCGGCAGGTCGTCGACGTGCCGACGCTGCTCGCCATGCAGGCCGGCGTCGAGGCCGTCGCGGTGGACGGCGACGTGCTCGCGTACTGCGTCGACCTCGCCGCCGCGACGCGCGCGCACCGGGCCGTCGAGGTCGGGGCGTCGCCGCGCGGGTCGCAGGCGCTGGTCCTCGTGGCCCGCGCGCTCGCGGTGCTCGACGGGCGGGACTACGTCGCGCCGGAGGACGTGAAGGCGGTCGCCGCGCCCGCGCTCGCGCACCGCCTGTCGCTGACGCCGCAGGCGTGGGCGGCAGGGCTGGCACCCGAGGCGGTCGTGCAGGAGGTGCTCGCGCAGGTCGCCGGGCCGACGACGGCACGCCGCGCGTGAGCGTGCCCGAGCCGCCGCCCGCGCGGCCGCCGACGTGGGGGTCGCACCCTGCAGGTCCGGCAGGCACGGACGGGCCGGGTGCCGGGCCGTGGTCGCCCGCGCTGGCCGTCACCTGCGCGTCCGCCGCGTGCCTGGTGCTGCTCGTGGTGGGCGTCCTCGCGGCGCGGCCCGACGTGGCCGTGCTGGGCGCAGCACCGCTGGTCCTCGCGGTGCGGGCGCTGCGCGGGCGGCCGTCGGGGGCGTCGACGGCACGGTTCGAGACGGGCGACGACGACGACCCCGACGCCCTCGGCCGGGCGGGCCGGCTGCGCGCGACCCTGGTCGTCGAGGGCCCCGGCCCCTGGGCCGCGGTCACCACGACGCGGCAGGGCCGCACGGGCGCCGACGTGCTCGTGCGCGTCGACGGCACGCGGCGCCTGACCGTCGTCGCGCGCACCGTGCGCACCGGACCGCAGGAGGTCGCGTCGGCCGACGTGCAGGGCGTGGGGCCCGACGGCGCGTCCGTCGCCGAGCCGACCCCGACCGTGACCCGCTCGACGGTCGTGCTGCCCGCGACCACGCCGCTGCTGGACCTGCCGCTGCCCACGCGGCTGCGCGGCCTGACCGGCCCGCACGAGTCGCGCCGGCCCGGCGAGGGCGGCGGGCTGCGCGACGTGCACCCGTGGGTGCCCGGCGACCGGCTGCGCCGCATCGACTGGCGCGTCACGGCGCGCCGCTCGCCCGACCTGCGCGAGCTGTACGTGCGGCGCGAGCACGCGCAGGCCGAGGCCGTCGTGATGCTCGTCGTCGACTCCCGCGACGACCTGGGCCCCGACCCGCGGACCTGGCGCGGGTCCGTCGCACCGCGCGCGCAGGACGCCACGTCCCTGGACCGCGCGCGGCAGGCCGCCGCGTCCCTGGCCCGCGCGTACCTCGAGCGCGGCGACCGCGTCGGGCTCGACGACCTCGGTGTGCGCCGCAGGCCCGTCGCTCCCGGGGGCGGACGCCGCCAGCTCGACCGCATCCGGCACGCGCTCGCGCTGACCGCACCCGAGGGCGAGCCGACCGCTCGGCTGCGGCCGCCGCGGCTGCCGTCGGGGGCCCTCGTCGTGGTGTTCTCGACGTTCCTCGACGACGAGTCGGCGGCCGTCGCCGCACGCTGGCGCACCGCCGGCCACCGCGTCGTCGCCGTCGACGTGCTGCCCCGCCTGCGCACGTCCGGGCTGTACGACCGCGAGCGGCTCGCGCTGCGCATGATGACCCTGACGCGCGAGGACCGCATGGCCGAGCTCGCCGACCAGGACGTCGAGCTCGTGACCTGGCGCGACCAACCGGCCGTGGCGCTGCGTGTGCTCGCGCGGCGCGCCCGGCGGCACGCGGGAGCGGGGGTGCCGCGATGAGCGCGAGGTTCGGCTCCGAGGGGTTCGGGGCGTGGGTGCTGGACCGGCTCGGACCGGCCGCGCGGGCGCCGCGGCGGGGCGGCGAGCCGCCGGAGGTGGACGTGGTCACCGGGCCGACCGTGTCCGCGCTGACCCTCCGGGCGGCGCTCGCGCTCGTCGGCGTCGCGGCCGTGGTGGTCGCGGCGACGATGCCGGGGCGGGTCGTGCCCCTCGAGGTCCTGGTCGCGATGGTGGCCGTGGGGGTGCTGCCCGCGGTCCTGCCGCGCTGGCCGGTGGCGGCCGTGGTCGTGCTGGTCGTGGGCGTGCGGGTGCTCGTCGCGGACCCCGCGTCGCCGCTGGTCCTGGCGGCGCTCGTGCTGCTGGTGCACGCGCTGCTGCGGCTCGCGGCGGTCGCGGCGCGCACGGGGTGGCGCACGCGCGTCGAGCTCGCGGTGCTGGCCGACGACCTGCGCGCGGCGCTCGTCGTGCAGGGGGCCGCGCAGGTGCTCGCGCTGCTGGCCGGGGCGGTGGCGGCCGGCGCCGACGGCGGCGCGTGGCGGTTCGCCGGGCTGGCGGCGGTCGTCGGGCTGTCCGTCCTGGCGCTCGCGCGGCCCGCGCGGCCGTGGTGGCGCGCGCGGCCCGACCGGCTGGGGTGACCGGGCGGCGCGCGAGCCGACCACAGGCGCCCCGGTCCGCGGGCTCGTCCCCGGGTCCGACGGGTCCGCGCCCGCGGGTGGCCGTCCGTCCCTAGCGTCGGGGTCATGTCGACCACTGCCATCGCCGCCGCGCTCATGGACGTGCGCGCCGAGGTCTGGGCGGCGCAGGTCGCGGTGGTGCGCGCCGGCACGGCGACGTGGGCGGGCGACGCGGCGGACGCCGCCGAGGCACGCCGCGCCGACCTGCTGACGGACCTGCGGCGGTGCCTCGACGCGCTGGACGCGGCGGACCGCCTCGTGGACGCCGCCCGGCGGGCCGAGCAGCGGTGCGTCGCGGGGAGAGTGGCGCCGCTGGGGGTCAGGAGCGTGGCGTGGGCGTGAGGGACGGCCGCTCGCTCACGCTCGGCGGCGGGCGGCACGTGCTCGTCGACGCTGCCGAGCTCGTCGTCGCCGCGCAGGGGCTGCGGGCCGCGCGCGACGGGCTCGACGTCGCGGACGCCCGGCTGCGGGCCGCGGCGTGGCAGGCCGCGGCGCTCGCGGGCGACGTGCCGGAGGCGGGTGCCCTGCTCGACGCGCTCGACACCCTCCGGGAGGTGCGGTGGGGCCCGGCCGCACTCGCGCAGGGCGTGGGGGAGCTGGCGACGCGGACGCGTGACGCCGCCGCGGCCTACGACCTCGCGGAGAGCGAGGCGCAGGCCCGGTGGGCGGGCGTCGTCGGGCTGCTCGGGCTCGTCGTCGGCACCGGACCGTTCGGGCCCGTCCTGCTCAGCGGCGCGGCGGTGGCGGTCGCGGTCGGGGGCCTGCTGCTCGACGAGGCGCGGCAGCTCGCGGTCGACCCGTTCGGGGCGTTGTCGCCGGGGGAGGTGCGCGACGACCTCGACCGGCTGGCGTCGGTGCCGCAGCGCGTCGTCGCCGACGGGCGCGGGGCCCTGGTGCTGCAGCTGCTCGCGGCCGCGCTGGGCTCGATGACGGGTGCGCACGGGCCGCACCTCGACCCGGTCGGCGGTTCTCGGCGCACGTCGCGGGCGTGCTCCCGGCGCGCGACGTGCGGCTGGTGCCGCGCACCGACCCGCCCGACCTCGCCGCACCGCGCGGCGTCGAGGACCTGGTCGACCTCGTCGCGCGCACGTATGACGACGGCACCCCCACGGGCGAGCCGGGGACGCCGCTGGCGACGCTCACCGTGCAGCGCCTCGACCACGCCGACGGCACGCGCTCGTGGGTCGTGGCCGTCCCCGGCACCCGGGCGGCAGGCCTGACGGGCGACGTGCCCACGGACAACGGCACCAACCTCGCGCTCGAGGGCGGCGTGCCCGACGTCATGACCCGTGCCGTCGTCGCGGCGATGGGCGAGGCGGGGATCGGCGCCGACGAGCCCGTCGCGCTCGTCGGGCACAGCCAGGGCGGGATGGTCGCGACCAGCGTGGCAGCGGCGACGGTCGGGACGTACGCGGTGCGGCTCGTCGTCACCGCCGGGTCGCCCGACGTCCCGGCGGTCCCGCCGCCCGGCGCCGCGACGCTCACGCTGCGCCACCGCGAGGACGCCGTGACGATCCTCGACGGGAAGGTCGGCGAGCGCGGGGGACCGCGCACGCTGTCGGTGGTGCGGGACCTCGCGGCCACGGGTGGCCCCCTGCGGCCGTCGTTCACCGAGGCGCACGCGGTCGCGGGCTACGTGCGGACCGGCGCACTCGTCGACGACGCGCTCGGCGACCTGCCCGCCGACGACCCGGTGCGTCGCGCGCTCACCGACGTCCTGGGCGAGCAGCGCGTGAGCGCGACGACGACGCAGGTCACCGTCGCGGTGGGGCCGCCGCCGGACCCCGTCGCCCCCGCGACGCCGACGGTCGCGCGACCGCTCGACGCGGCACCCGCCGCACCGCTCGGGGCGCAGCCGCCGTGGCCGCCCGCGCCGGACGTCCCGTGGTCGCCGGCGGCCACGGGACGGGCGTGGAGCGTCCTCAGTCCCTCGACGTCATCGACGACAGCGCGAAGCTGACGAGCGACACGATGAGCGCCCCGAGGACCGCGGTGCCGAAGTTGTCGATCCGCAGCCCCCACGACGTCTGCCCGGTGATCCACGCCGTGAGCATGAGCATGAGCGCGTTCACCACGAGGGTGAACAGCCCGAGCGTGAGGATGTAGAGGGGGAGGGAGAGCAGCGCGACCACCGGCTTGACGATCGCGTTGACGATGCCGAACACGAGGGCGACGAGCAGGATGACGCCGACCGAGCCTGCGGTCGAGTCACCGCCGATCACCGTCAGGCCGGGCAGGATGACGGTGGCCAGCCAGATGGCGACACCGTTGACGAGCACGCGCACGACGAATCCCATGGCCCTGATCCTGCCCCGTCAGGGGTGGATCGCGCAGGACCAGACCCGCCGCCCGCGTGCCCGCCGGGCGACCGGATCGCTCTCCGACGGACTGGCGCTGCTCGCCGAGCACCCCGACGTCGGGCACGGGGCGGCGTGACTGGATTGCTCTCTCGCAGGTGTGGGTGGGGGTGTGGGTGTGAGGGGTGGCATGCTGGCGCCCGTGAGTCGCGTTCCTCTCCGTCGTGCCTTCGCCGGGATGCCGGCGTACGTCCCGGGTGCGCGTGCCGCCGTCGGGGCCGCCGCGTACAAGCTGTCGTCCAACGAGAACGCGTACCCGCCCCTGCCGTCGGTGGTCGCGGCGATCGCCGACGCCGCCGTCGACGTCAACCGCTACCCCGACATGTACGCGACCGAGCTCACCGAGGCGATCGCGCAGCGGCTGGGGGTCGCCCCCGAGTCCGTGGTGGCCGGCACCGGGTCCGTCGCGGTCCTGGGGCACGTGCTCATGGCGGTGTGCGAGGCGGGCGACGAGGTCGTCCTGCCGTGGCGCTCCTTCGAGGCGTACCCGATCGCCGTCACGCTCGCCCACGCGCAGCAGGTCCGGGTGCCCGTCGGCGCGGACGGCCGCCTCGACCTGCCCGCGATGGCGGCGGCGGTCACCGAGCGCACGCGCGTCGTCCTGGTCTGCACGCCCAACAACCCCACGGGCCCGGCGGTGCGCGACGCCGAGCTGCGGGCGTTCCTCGCCGCCGTCCCGCGGGACGTGCTCGTGGTCGTCGACGAGGCGTACGTGGAGTTCGTCCGCGATCCCGAGGCCGCCGACGGGCTGGCGCTGCTCGCCGAGCACCCCAACGTCGTCGTCCTGCGCACGTTCTCCAAGGCGTACGGCCTGGCGGGGCTGCGCGTCGGGTACGCCGTGGCCCGCCCGCGGCTGGCGGCGGGGATCCGCACGGCCTCGACGCCGTTCGGGGTCTCGCACGTCGCGCAGCTCGCCGCGCTCGCGTCGTTGCGCGCCGAGACCGAGCTGCTCGTCCGCGTCGACGCGATCGTCGCCGAGCGGGTCCGCATGCTCGCGGGCCTGCGTGCGCAGGGCTGGGACGTGCCCGACAGCCAGGCGAACTTCGTGTGGCTCGCCCTCGGCGACCGCACCACGTCGTTCGCGGAGCGCTGCGCCCAGGCCGGTGCGATCGTGCGGCCGTTCGCCGGGGAGGGCCTGCGCGTGAGCGTGGGCGAGTCGGAG
This sequence comes from Cellulomonas dongxiuzhuiae, assembly GCF_018623035.1. Taxonomy (NCBI): domain Bacteria; kingdom Bacillati; phylum Actinomycetota; class Actinomycetes; order Micrococcales; family Cellulomonadaceae; genus Cellulomonas; species Cellulomonas dongxiuzhuiae. The sequence continues at coordinate 3,741,773 of NZ_CP076023.1, read as the reverse complement.
GCGACGGACATCTTCCTCGAGGTCGCGGCGGCGCACGCACCGCGCTGACCTGGACGTATGTCCGGTCCGGCCCGGTCGTGCTCGCCTCGCCGAGCCGGACGGCCGGGAGCACCATGGACGCATGGACACCGTGCTGATGCGTCTCCCGGCGCTCGTCGACCCCTCCGAGGGCGTCGAGACGGCCACGCAGTGGACCGACTGGCTGGCCGGGGGCATCGGGCTGGCCGTCCTCATCGTCGCCTACGTGATCATGCTCATCGCGTACGTGCGCATCATCCAGAAGGCCGGCTACTCCGGGTGGTGGGTGCTGGTCGGCCTCGTGCCCGTCCTCAACCTCGTGATGTTCCTGGTGTTCGCCTTCAGCACGTGGCCCGTGCTGAAGGAGAACGAGCGCCTGCGCGGGCAGGGGCGCTACTGAGCGCACCGGGCGCCGGGCGGTCGCGGCGTGCGTGCGACCGGTACCAGGCCGCCAGGACCGCGACCGCGAGCAGGATCTCGGCGACGTCCCCGCCGTAGTACATCCACTGCGCCGCGGCCTCGACCTCCGCCACGGTGTGGACACCACCCGGGGGCAGGCGGTCGGCGTGCGCGTAGAGCAGCTTGGCCAGCGCCGCGTGCGCCCCGCCGGCGACGACGAGCACGGCGACGCGGGTCGCCGTGCCGGGGCGCCGCGGCGCCGGGTCCGGACCGGCGAGCGCCCACGCGAACAGGTAGCCCGCGAGCAGGAAGTGCGCGTGCACGAGCGCGTGCGCGACGGCCGAGCGCGTCGTCAGCGCGTACAACGGCGTCAGGTAGAGGACCGCCATGCCGCCGACGTGCAGGACGGCCGCGGTCACCGGGTGCGCGACCACGTGGACGGGCCGGGCGCGCAGCACCCGGCCGACGGCCCGCCGGGCTGCCGGCGGCGCGACACCGAGCAGCAGGGTCAGGGGTGCGGCGAGCACGAGCGCGAGCGGGCCCAGCATGCCCAGCAGCAGGTGCTGGACCATGTGCCGGCTCGCGTCGCCCGGCACGACGACGAGCACGGGTGAGGAGGCGGCGGCCACCAGTGCGCACCCGATGACCCACGCGACGGTGCGAGCCGTGCGCCAGGGGCGCAGCCGCCGGCGGTGGTAGGCACGGGTCGCGGTCACGTACGCGACGGCGGCGACGACGGCGAGGACGACGGGCACGACCATGTCCGGGGTCCACGCCGACGCACCGTGACCGGCGTGCGGCCCGTGCGCGAGCGTCACCGCAGCGCTCACGCGGGCCCGTTCGTGGTGGCACGCTGCCGCGCCCACAGCAACGCGCCCACCGCGAGGAGCACCACCGCGCTGCCCGTCCACGCGACGTCGTACGGCAGCAGGTCCACGCCGTAGCGCACCTGGTGGACGCGCAGCAGCTTGTGGTCGACCAGGGCGTCGAAGAGCTGGAACGCGCCGGCGCCCAGGAAGAAGCCGGACCACGCCGCCCGGACGGCGAGCGCACCGCGACGGCGCTGGTCGAGCAGCAGGAAGAAGCCCGCGACCACGGCGACGAGCTCGGCCGCGTGGAGCAGGCCGTCGGACAGCAGCGCGGCGTCCGGCGTGCCGCGGTCGTAGAAGTGGTGCCACGCGAGGACCTGGTGGAACACGATCTCGTCGACCGCGGCCATGACGCCCGCGCCGACGAGGGCGGCGGCTCCTGCCGAGCGGCGGGCGGACGTCGGGGCGCGGTCGGTGAAGGGCGGACTCTGTGTCGGCGGCGGCGGCGGCTGCGGGGGCTCTGCGGTCACGGATCCTCCGGGTGGTCGTTGCCGAGCGTGGACCACCGGGCGTCGGTGCGCCACCGCAGGAACCGTCGAGCGGCGCCCGGACGGACGCACCACCACGTCCAGGATGCGGGAACGTCGGACGTGACGATCGCCACGCCGACGTGGCCCCGCGCGTGAGCCACGTGCGGCGACGGTGGCCGGTGTCACAGTCGGTTTCGCGCGAACGGGTGCGCCAGTCAGAGGGCACGTTGACGCCCGGCCGACGCGACCAGTAGAACTCAACCGGTCACACGTACGTCCCGTTCGCCCCGTTCTCTCCCTCCTGCCCGGCCGGCACCTTCCGCGTCGTGCTCCCGAGGAGCCTCGTGCCACCTGCGTCCACGTCGCTGCGCCTGCGCCTGCTGGGTGCGCCGCACGCCCTGGTCGACGACCGCCCGGTCGACCTCGGCGCGCCCAAGCAGTGCGCGGTGCTCGTGGGGCTCGCGCTGCGCGCGGGGCGGGCCGTCGGCCACGACGCGCTCGTCGACGGCACGTGGGGCGAGGGCGCACCGGCGAGCGCCCGCGGGAGCGTGCACACGTACGTGTCCGGGCTGCGTCGCGTGCTGGGGCCCGACGTGCTGCGCCGCACACCGACCGGCTACGTGCTGGCGGTCCCGGCCGATGCCGTCGACGCGCTCGACGTCGAGCGCCGTGCTCGCAGCGCGCGCGACGCCCGCGAGGCGTCCGACCTGCGAGGGGCGTTGGTCGGGATCGACTCCGCCCTCGGCCTGTGGCCCTCGGGCGACGTGCTCGCCGGCGTGCCCGGGCCGTTCGCAGCTGAGCAGCGCACGCACCTGGCGCAGCTGCGGGTGCGGCTGCTCGTCGAGCGCACCGAGCTGCTCGTCGCGTCCGGAGCGGGCCCGGCGGTGCTCGCGGACGCGGCCGACCGCCTCATGCTCGAGGTCGCGACGTACCCCTACGACGAGCGCCTGCGGTGCGCGCTCATGTCCGCGCTGGCGGGCAGCGGACGCACGGCGGCGGCGCTCGAGCAGTACGACGACCTGCGGCGTCAGCTCGCCGAGGGCCTCGGCATCGACCCGGGCGCAGCCGCCCGCGCCGCGCACGCGCGGATCCTCGCCGTGCCCGGTGCGCGGCACCCGGCCCTCCGGCGCCCGCCGACGTCCGACCGGCCGGCCGGTCTCGAGGACCCGCCACTGCCCGCCGCGCAGCCGCCCGCGGACCCCCGCGTGGCCCCCGCGCAGCTCCCGCCGGACCTCGCGGCCTTCGTCGGCCGCTCGCGCGAGCTCGTGGAGGTGCTGCGCGCGGCCGCGGGGCCCGACGGCCCGCGCGTCGTGTCGGTCGTCGGGGTCGGTGGCGTCGGCAAGACGACGCTCGCCGTGCGCACCGGCCACATGCTGCGCGACCGCTTCACCGACGGTCAGCTCTACGTCAACCTGCGGGGCTTCGACCCCCGTCACCCACCCGTCATGCCGTCGACCGCGCTGCGTCAGCTGCTCGCGGCCCTCGGGGTGCTGTCCGCGCCGCAGCAGCACGACCAGCTCGTCGCGCTGTGGCGCAGCATGGTCGCGGACCGCCGCCTGCTCGTGGTGCTCGACAACGCCGCGTCGACCGAGCAGGTCGAGGACCTGCTGCCGGGGTCCCCGTCGTGCTTCGTGCTCGTCACCAGCCGCGACCGGCTGGGCGGCCTCGCGGTCCGGCACGGCGCCCGGAGCGTGCCACTCGCCCGCTTCGAGCCCGCGGAGGCGCGTGAGCTGCTCGAGGGGACGATCGGTGCCGACGTCGTGGCCCGCGAGCCCGACGCGACCCGCCGCCTCGTCGAGCTGTGCGACGCGCTGCCGTTCGCCCTGCGCATCGCCGCCGAGCAGGTCCACGCCGGCCCGGGCGCGTCGATCGGCGCGATGGTCGCGCGGCTCGTGGACTCCCGGCACCGGCTCGACGTGCTGGACCTCGACGACGGCCCGTCGGCGTCCGTGCGCGGCGTCCTGGCGACCTCGACCGCCGCGCTCGACGCGGAGCAGCGGCGCACGCTGTCCCTGCTGGCGGCGCTGCCGTGCCAGAGCACGTCGGTGCTCGCGACGGCGGCCCTCGTGGACGTCGCGCCCGCGCGTGCCGCGCAGCTGCTGGACCAGCTCCACGACCACCACCTCCTGGAGGCGGTCGACGGCCGGTACGCCATGCACGACCTGACGCGTGCGCACGCCGCCGAGCTCGCGGAGCGCCTCGGCGAGGACGAGCGCGCGGACGCCCGCGAGCGCCTGCTCGCCTGGTACGTGTGCACGCTCGTCGCCAGCACCCACCACCGGCGCCTGCAGTTCGACCCGCCACCGCCGCGCCACGAGCTGCCCCTGCTCGCGGACGCCGCGGCACTGCTGCGCTGGACCCTCGCCGAGCTCGCCAACATGACGGCGCTGGTGCGCGACGGGCACGCGCACGGCCACCACCGGCTGGTGTGGCAGATGGTCGCCCTGCTCTTCGAGACGTACTACGCGGCGGCCGGCGCCACCGAGTGGCTCGACTCGCTGCGCGTCGCGTCGCGCTCCGCACGTGCGCTGGGCGACACGCGCGCGCAGGCCGTCCTGCTCAACCACGAGAGCGTGGCCTGCTCGCGGCTGGGCCGCAACGACGCGTCCGTGCAGCGGCTGCGGGAGGCGCTGCGGCTGCTCGACGGTGACAGGTGGTGGTACCGCGTGAGCGTCGTCAGCAACCTCGCGTCCACGCTGCGCGAGGCCGCCCAGTACGACGCGGCCCTCGTCGCGGCCCACGAAGCGCACGCCGCGGCGCGGGACCTCGGTGACGGCTACTACCAGGTCGCGGCGGGCGACGTGCTGTGCGAGCTGTACGCCGAGCTCGGCGACTGGGACGCGGCCGTGCGGCACGGGGAGCCGGCGCTCGCGATCGCGCGCGTCGAGGGGCACCGCGTCCTGGAGGCGAACCTGCTGGTCAACCTGGGGCTCGCGGCCGACGGGCTCGGCGACCACGACGCCGCGCAGCGGCGCTTCGCCCACGTCCTGCACCTGTGCGCGGACATGGGGGACCTCTACCACGAGGCGCTGGCGCTGTTCGGCCTCGCGCGCGTGCGTGCCGCCCGCGACGGGCCTGCGGGGGAGCAGGAGGCGCGGCGCGACGCGGAACGGGCGCTCGACAGGTTCCGGCAGCTGGGTGCCGAGGAGGCGGGCGCGGTCCAGGAGTTCCTCGCACGCATGACGGTCGACGCCGCGCTGCGGTAGCGCTACCCGGCGAGCGCGGCCGCGACGGGCCGGAGCGTCGACACGGTGCGCGGCGCCGGGGTGCGGGCCGACGGGGCGCGCGCCGACGAGGTCCGCGCCGACTGCCAGATGAGCACGGCCTCCACGCGGCCCGCGGCGCCGAGCTTGCCGAAGATCCGGTTGACGTGGTTCTTGACGGTCTTCACCGTGACGCCCAGCTCGTCCGCGATCTCGGTGTTGCGCAGGCCCCGGGCGACGCACGCCATCACCTGCGACTCGCGCGGCGACAGGTCCGCCACCGCGGTGGCGTCGCGGCGCGCCGGCGCGGGGTCGTCGTCGCGCTCGGCGGTCGCGAGCGTCAGGCGGTAGCGCGCGCTCGGCGTCGTCGCGAGCCGCGGTGCCACCGCCCCGACGAGGTGGTGCAGGGCGTCGCCCACGGCCGTCGGTGCCGGGCGCGCCCCGGCGCCCGGCAGGACCGTGACCTCGAACGTCGGCGGTGCGTCGTCCAGCACCACGTCGAGACCGCGGCTCGCGAAGACGCCGCGGATGCGCGCCTCGATCTCCGGGCTGGAGATCGCGATCCGCATCCGGTAGCCGGCCGTCGGTGTCGTCGTCATGGGACGACTCTGCGTCGGCGTCCTCCAGGCGTCCTCCAGATCCGCTCCAGACGCCCTGCAGGTGCAGCCGCAGCACGTCGCCGGCTCAGACGAGCTCGAGGCGCGGGGCACCGGTCCGGACGTGCACGTCGGTGTCGAGGGGGCCGCCCGTCGCGACGCCCTCGGCGTCGAGCGTCAGACGCCAACGCGCCCAGTCCCGCCCGGCGGCACCCACCACGACGACCGCCCACGCCGGGTCCTCGGCCAGCAGCGCGAGCCGGTCCGCGTCGCGGCGACGGGCGTCGGCGACGACGAGCACACCGCCGGCCGCCGCGGTGATCGCGCCCCCGGCCTCGTCGAGCCGCCCGTACGACGACCCGCCGAGCCCCACCGCCACGACCGGCACGTGCCGCGACCACGGGCTGCTCGCCAGCTCGTGCAGCCACCGCTCCGCGAGCCGCGTCGCCTCGGCGGCGTCACCCTCGAGGCAGATCCCCGGGCCGGCCTGCGCGAGGTCGACCAGGACGCGCCCGCGCACGTCGTCGCCCAGGGTCACCAGGCCCGGGAAGGGCGCCACCACGTGCGCGTCGAGCGCGACGTCCTGCAGCGGACGCATCGGCGACGTCCACGTGCGCCCGTCGTCGGTCGCGGACCAGCCGGCCGGGGGGTGCACGTCGGGCGTGCGCAGGCGCAGGTGGACCTCGTCGTCCGCGAGGACGAGCGCGTGCACACCGGGGACCGCGCGCCCCGCGTCGGCGCACGCGCGGGCCAGCGCACGGGTCGTGCGGTCGATCGTCCAGGCGCCCGGGTCCTCGCGGTGCACGACCGGGGCGGGGGGCGCATCGCGTCGGGCGCGCCGGCGGCGGACGACGCCCACCCCGACACCGACCAGCAGGACGAGCACCCCGATGCCCGCGCTCACCGCGAGGGCCACGAGCGCCACCGTCCCCGGGTCGAACGACGGCAGCGAGGTCGCCGGTGCGTCGTCGGACGCCGCGGCCGACGACCCGTCGGTGGCGCCGCTGCCCGACGCGTGCTCGGTGGCACCCTGCGCGGGGCTCGGCGTGGGCGTCGGGCGGACGGCCACGGGTGGCAGCGTCGGCAGGGGGCCGACGACGACACCGTCGCCCACCGCGTCGGGCGGCAGCAGCAGCACCCAGCCGGGGCGGATGACGTTGGGGTCGCTGACGGTCATGCCGCCGGGCTGTGCGCGGCCCTCGTTGAGCTCGTAGATCTCCAGCGCGCGGTCACCGGTGCCCAGCAGCCGCTCGGCGATCGAGAAGAGGAACTCGGGCTGGCCCTCCCACGAGTCCTGGACGACGTAGTACGTCACGTCACCGGCCTGCTCGTCGACCGTCGTCGTGCCCGACGTGCCCGCCAGGGCGACGGCCGTCGCCGGGCCGGTGCCCCCGGCGACGAGCGGGACCGTGACCGCGAGCGCGACGGCCAGCCGCACCGCCGTGGCCCGGCCGGTGCGCGCACCCCGGGGCCGTCCCCGCAGGCCAGACCGTTCCATGTGTGCTCCCCGAGTCGCGGCTGCCGGCCGACGACACGTGGGCGCCGACTCTCGTGCCGATCGTCGGGGGCCGCGACGGAGCGGGACAAACCCGCCCTGGGCCCGCGGGCCCAGCAGGGCGGCGACGTGGTGGACCGGACCGACCGGGCGTTCCTAGCGTCGTGGGCGCTGGCACCGCGCCGTCGTGGCGACCGGGTGCCGGCTCGACCCGAAGGGACCACCGATGCCGAACCTGAACATCACGTACGCCGACATGAGCGACAGCGCGAGCAGGCTGCGCAGCAACAAGGCGGAGGTCGACGCGCGCCTGTCGGACACCAAGTCGCTCGTGAACTCGCTCGTCGCCTCGGGCTTCGTCACCGACCAGGCGTCCGTCCGGTTCGACGAGGTCAACACCGAGTTCGTCACGGCGGCGAACGAGCTCATGACGACGCTCGAGTCGCTCTCGAGCTGGCTCGACCAGGCCGTGACGGCCCTGCAGGACGTGGACACGCAGATGGCGAGCTCGCTGCGCAGCTGACCGCGTCCCGCCCGTCCCGCGCCGGAGGATCCGCGATGCGCCTCATGATCACGCTGGCCAGGCCGGGTGCCTGGGCGAGCGACGTCGTCGTGGACGCGGACCCGTCGACCTGCGTCCGGGACGTCGTGAAGAACGCGGTCGACGGGCTCGACCCGTCGCGCCACCCGTGCGACGGGCTGGACCTGACGACGCTGCACGTGGGCCGCACCGTCGTGGACGCCGCAGCGCCGCTGGCCGGCAGCGGCGTCCGCGACGGGGCCGTGCTGTGGCTCGGCGGCCCGGACCCGACGCCGCCGCCGGCTCCCGCGCTCATGACGCTGCGCGTGGTCGCCGGGCCCGACGCGGGTCGCGTGTGGCACCTCGGAGCCGGCTCGTACGACCTCGGTGTCGACGGCGCGGGCGCGGTCGTGCTGGACCTGGCGCCCGTGGTGCTCGTGACGGTCCGCGTCACGCTCGACGCGCGCGTGCACCTCGAGCCGTGGGAGGTGCCGTCGGCGGGACCGGTCGGCCCCGTGCTCCTGGAGGGCGAGCCGCTGCCCGTCGGGGGCACGACGTGGCGCGGGTCGGCGCTGCTGCACGTCGGCGAGCGCCTGCTCGAGGTGCACCCGGCGGCCGCGCCCGACGCGGTCCTCGAACCGTCGCCCGAGGGCGAGCACCTCGACTACAACCGGCCGCCGCGCCTGCTGCCGCCGCAGCGGCGCACCGAGTTCCAGCTGCCGCCCGAGCCCCGTGCGCAGCCCCCCGCCGTGATGCCGTGGCTGACGGCGCTGCTGCCCGCGGTCGGCGCGACCGCCATCGCCCTGATCATGCGCAACCCCATGTACCTGATGTTCGCCGCGATGTCCCCGGTCATGGTGCTGGGCAGCTGGCTGTCGAACCGCCGCGGCGGACGCATCGGCCACCGGCGCCGGGTCGCCGAGCACCAGGCGGACCTCGCGCGCGTCGAGCAGGAGGTGCTCGAGGCCCTCGCGACCGAGCGCGCCGACCGCCGTTCGGCCAGCCCCGACGCGGCCGAGCTGCTGCTGGTCGCCACGTCGCCGCGCGCGCGGCTGTGGGAGCGACGGCGCACCGACCCCGACCACCTGCTCGTGCGCGTCGGCACGGCGGACCTGCCGAGCACGCTCGTCGTCACGCAGGGCGAGGGCCTGCACCGCAAGCAGGAGCCCCGCACGTCCGCCGACGTGCCGGCGGCGCTGTCGATCGCGCAGGCCGGCGTCGTCGGACTGGCAGGACCCGGGGACTGGCCGCGGTGTCTCGCACGGTGGTTCGTCGCCCAGCTCGCGGTGCTGCAGAGCCCGCGTGACGTGCAGCTCTACGTCCTGACCGACCCCGAGGGGGAGCGGTGGTGGGGCTGGGCGACGTGGCTGCCGCACGTGCGGCCCGTGCTCGGGCAGCAGTCGCTGGCGCTGGTCGGCTCGGACGCCGAGACGCTCGCGCGCCGTGTCGCCGAGCTGCTCGACCTCATCCAGGGGCGGCAGCGCGCGCGGCTGGGCGCCGGCGCACGCGCCGCGCTGCCCGACCCCGACGTCGTCGTCGTGCTCGACGGTGCGCTGCGGCTGCGTGCGCTGCCGGGTGTCGTGACGATCCTCCAGGACGGCCCGGCGGTCGGGGTGCACTGCGTCTGCGTCGACGCCGACGAGCGGACCCTGCCCGAGGAGTGCGCCGCGGTGGTCGTCGGCGCCCCCGGCCGCGGCGGCACCCTGCGCCAGCAGCGCGCCGCGCAGATCGAGGACGTCCGTGTCGACGAGGTGGGTGACGACTGGTTCACCGCGGTCGGGCGCAGCCTCGCGCCGCTGCGCGACACGAGCAAGGCCGTCGGTGAGGCGGCGCTGCCGTCGGCCGCACGCCTGCTGGACGTCCTCGACCTCGCCGAGCCCGGCCCCGCGGCGATCGCCGCGCGCTGGGGTGCGGGCGGCAGCACGACGCGCGCGGTCGTGGGCGTGTCCCTCGACGGGCCGTTCCCGCTCGACCTGGCGGAGCACGGGCCGCACGGTCTCATCGCCGGGACCACCGGCTCCGGCAAGTCCGAGCTGCTGCAGACGGTCGTGGCGTCGCTCGCGGTGGCCAACCGGCCCGACGCGATGAACTTCGTGCTCGTCGACTACAAGGGCGGCGCCGCGTTCAAGGACTGCGTCGACCTGCCGCACACGGTCGGCATGGTCACCGACCTCGACCCGCACCTCGTCGAGCGCGCGCTGACGTCCCTCGGTGCCGAGCTCGCGCACCGCGAGCGCGTGCTCGCCGCCGCGGGCGTCAAGGACCTCGACGACTACCTCGAGGCGCGCGTCCGCCGGGGGACGCTCGACCCGATGCCGCGCCTGCTCATCGTCATCGACGAGTTCGCGTCCGTCGCACGCGAGCTGCCCGACTTCGTCAGCGGGCTGGTGAACATCGCCCAGCGCGGGCGGTCCCTGGGGATCCACCTGCTCCTGGCGACGCAGCGGCCGTCGGGGGTCGTGTCGGCGGAGATCCGTGCCAACACGAACCTGCGGATCGCGCTGCGCGTGACCGACGCGGGGGACAGCACCGACGTCATCGACGCGCGCGAGGCCGCGGGCATCGCACCGAGCCAGCCGGGCCGGGCGTTCGCCCGACTGGGGCACAGCGCGCTCATCCCGTTCCAGGCGGCGCGCGTGGGCGGTCGGCGGCCGCTGCGGCGGGCCGAGGTCCCCGCGCCCTACCTGCGCCCGGTGTCCTGGTCCGACCTGGGGCGTCCGGTCCCCGAGCGCCCGCGCGGCGAGCGTGCGGAGGGCGAGGTCACGGACCTGACGGTGCTCGTCCGCGCGATCGGTCTCGCGGCGGACATGCTCGGCGTGCCCGAGCAGCGGCGCCCGTGGCTGGCCCCGCTGCCCGCCACGCACGTCCTGCCCCTGGCCGACGCACCGCGGCGGACCGCCGACCCGACGTTCGTGTGGGGGCGTCGCGACCTGCCGCGCGCGCAGCGGCAGGAGGACGTCGTCACCGACCTCGGCACGTTCGGCCACCTGCACGTGGCCGGCGCGGCGCGGTCCGGGCGCTCGCAGGCCCTGCGGACGTTCGCGGCCGCCGCCTGCGCCGCGACGGGCGTCGCCGACCTGCACCTGTACGGCATCGACTGCGGGAACGGCGCGCTGCTCGCGCTGACCCGGCTGCCGCACTGCGGCGCCGTCGTCCAGCGGACGGAGACCGACCGGGCCGCCCGGCTGCTCACGCGCCTGCAGGCGGAGGTGCAGCGCCGGCAGCGGGTGCTCGGCGAGGGCGGGTTCGCGAACGTGTCCGAGCAGCGCGCGGCGGCCGCGCCCGGGGAGCGGCTCCCGCACGTCCTGCTGCTCGTCGACCGCTGGGAGGGCTTCACGACGACGCTCGGCGAGCACGACGGCGGCGCGCTCGCCGAGACCGTGCACGCGCTGCTGCGCGAGGGGGCCAGCGCGGGCGTGCACCTGGTCATCGCGGGCGACCACACGCTGCTCGGGGGACGCATCGCGTCGCTGTGCGAGGACAAGCTCGTGCTGCGCCTCGCGGACCGCACCGACGCGACGCTCGCGGGCCTGCCCGCGCGGTCCTTCCCGGAGAACCTGCCGCCCGGGCGGGGGCTGCGCGTCCCCGGGGCCGTCGAGACGCAGGTCGCGCTGCTGGCGGACGACCCGTCGGGGCCGGCTCAGGTGGCGGCGCTGCACGCGCTCGCCGACCGCCTGACCGCCCGCGAGCAGCATGTGCCGCGAGCGGCCCGCCCGCCGCGCATCGCCGCCATGCCGACGCGTCTGACGTTCGAGGACGCGTGGGCCGCGGTCGAGCCGCGGCCCCTGTGGGCGCTGCTCGGTGTGGGTGGTGACGAGCTCGAGCCCGTCGGCGCGGACCTCGCCGTCGACGTGCCCACGTTCCTCGTCGCCGGTCCGGCGCGCTCGGGGCGCAGCACCCTGCTCGCGGTCGTGGCGGAGTCGCTGCTGCGGGCGGGCGTCGAGCTGGTCGTCGGTGCGCCGCTGCGCTCACCCCTGCGCGACCTCGCGGGACGCCCCGGCGTGCGTGCCGTCATCCTCGACGACGCCCCCGACGAGGCGACGCTCGCACCGCTGGTCGACGACGGCGACGGTCCCGTGGTGCTGCTCGTGGACGACGCGGAGGCGTGGCGCGACGCCCCGGCGCGCGAGTGGCTGCGCCGCCTCGTGCGCCGCGCGTCGAACGACCGCCGTGGCGTCGTCCTCGGTGGCGAGATCGGCAGCGTCGGTGCCGGGTTCACCGGCTGGCAGGCCGACGTCAAGAAGAACCGGCGCGGTGCGTTGCTGTCACCGCAGAACCTCGCCGACGGCGACCTCGTCGGTGCCCGCCTGTCCCGCTCGCAGCTCGCCGCCCGTGTGGTGCCCGGCACCGCGCTCGTGCACCTCGGCGACGGCACGTACCTCACCACGCAGGTGCCGCTGGCACCCGTCACACCACGGAAGGAGCTGGTCTGATGGCCGACCTCGTCGTGAGGGCCGACCTCGCGGACCTCGTCAGGGAGCTCGACATGCTCGTCGGCGAGTTCAAGGGGGCCCTCGACCTGGAGAACGACACGGCCCGGGCCTGGGGGCAGCACCACGCCAACCTGACGATGGGTGACTTCGCGGACAACTGGACCGCCAACCGTGACGTCCTGGTCACCGACATGGAGAAGCTCCGCGACGCCGCGCGGGCGGCCGACGAGAAGTGGGCCGAGATCGACCAGTCGCTGACCGACAGCCTTGAGGTGGAGAAGTGAGCGACGAGTGGGGCGTCGTCGGCTGGTCGAAGGACCCCGTGGACGGCGGCGACCTGGACCAGGTCGCCCACGCCCGGCGTCGCTACAACGGCATCGCGGAGACCATCGAGAGCGCCGTCGCGCGGCTCGATCGCATCACCGCGAGCGAGGACCAGCTGCGCGGCAAGTACGCCGACGAGCTGCGCAAGAAGGCCACGGAGGTCCACGAGAAGCTCGCGAAGGCCGCGGTGCGGTACGCGGACGTCGCGCGCGAGGTCGCGGTCTACGAGCCCGAGCTGAGCGAGGCCCTGGTCGAGACCCGCGCCGGCCTCGCCGACGGCAAGGCGGCGGCCGGCGCGCTCGCGACCGCCGAGGCACTGCCCGACGGCGAGCCCGACGAGGGCGGCGTGCTCGACGACGCGGACGTGGCGGCCGACGTGCGCAAGCGCCAGGGGATCGCGACGGCGGACACGAACCTCGCCGCCGCCAAGCGTCGCGTCCAGACCGCCTTCGACCAGCTGCAGGTCGCGGGCAAGCGCCTCGGCCACGCCGTGAGCGCCCGGAGGTACGACGACGGCCTCACCGACTCAGGGTGGGACAAGGCGACCGCCGTGCTGAAGAAGATCAGCAGGATCCTCTCGATCATCGGCATGGTCCTGGCGGTGCTGTGCTTCATCTTCCCGGGGGTGGCGGCGCTCCTGCTGGTGGCGGCCGCCGTCGCGGTGGCAGGCTTGGTCGCCGCCGCCATCCTCTACGCGAAGAATGAGGAGGGGCTGCCGGACCTGATCTTCGCGATCCTCGGGGTCGTGCTCCTCGGGGGCGCGGCGTGGGTGACGACGGTGACACGCTCAGCCAAGGCTGCGGCGCACACGAAGAACTTCGGGACGTTGAAGGTGCCGCCGAAGTCGTTGCAGCAGCCCGTCGGCGAGGGGAAGGTGGTCGTGCGAGTGAACCCTGCAGCCGCGGGGTCCAAGGCCCGGTCCGAAGGGCTCGGGTTGCTGTCCAAGGCGATCTCCACGGTGTTCCGACGCCCGCACGTGCCGACCGAGGTCGGGCTCGGGCGGTCGTCGCTCGAGCAGCTGAGGGAGGCGGGGCGGATGTGGGGCCAGGCCACCTCGCTGCGTGGCGCGGGGGCGCTCGGGAAGGACTGGTGGAAGGGCGTCAGCGGGATCTCCCAGTACCGGAGTCTGAAGGAGGCGCGTCTGGTGGTGGATGGGTCGGCGTCCAAGTGGTGGGTGGCGTGGACGTTCGGCAACTCGGCCTTCACCTTCGGGCCCGGGCTGGTGTGGACCGGCCTCCGTACCGAGTGGCGCGACTGGCGCGACCAGAAGACCGGCGAGTTCGGGAAGATCGAGGATCTGTGAGCCCTGCGCTCGTGGTGCCGGACGTCACGTGGACGTGGGCGTGGGTGCCGGCGACCGACACCCCGGGCGACCAGCTCGCGGACTGGTTGACCGCCACAGCCGAGCAGCTCGCGGCCTGGACCGACGGTCCGGACGTCGCGTCCCTGCCGGTCGAGCTACGTGCGGAGGCGCAAGCGGAGATGACACCGCAGGCCATCGGGCGAGCGACTGCGCTGTGGCTGTGCGGCCGTGCTGCCGAGTGTCCCGCGGGTGTCCGGGTGGTCTGGGGCGCAGGCTTCGTCGCAGAGGCGGACCGGCCCCTGTGGGCTCCGATACCCGTGGCCGTCGAGTTCCGCACCCCCGTCGCCGACGATCCGACATACCTCATGGACACGGTCGGGACCCGCGGCTCCGAGGGTGACGGCCGGCCGCCCGTCGTCGACTACGTCACGACCGCGGCGGGTGACGGCGTCCGCGTGGCCGCCCTCGTCCGCGAGCCGGGTGGCGTCGCGTCCTGCCGCGTCGACGCCGCGCTGCGGGCGGAGGTCCCGGCGTACGGCGACCGGCCCGCGTCGAGCGTCGACGTCGTCCTGTCGACATGGACGGACGACCTGGGCCTCGCCGGGGCGCTGGGGGAGGGCGTCGCCGACCTCATGCAGCGGGTCGCGACGCTGCTGCTTCCCGGTGAGGACGGGGTGCCGGGGATCGTCCTGGAGAACGAGGAGAGGAGCGTGCCGTGATCGACGTCGAGATCCTGGTGCCACAGGGTTGGTTGCGGGTGCCGACCTCGCCCGGGACGGAGCGGCTGCGCCACCGCGTCGTGGAGGACGTGGTGCGCTGGTTCGTGCCGGACTCGCTGCCGCGGGACAAGGCCGGGCCATGGCGCCGTGAGCTGCGCAAGAGCCTGGCCGGTGCGGTGGACGAGGCCGCGGACGCCGGCGCGCAGTCGGTGCTGCTGCCGCTCACGGAGTACGGCGGCATGCGGCTGCCCGGTTCGCTGCTGCTGACGGTCCTGGAGGACGAGCCGACGGTCGACGCGCAGGACCTGCTGAACGAGGTGCTGGCCGAGGCGGGGGAGGACGGGACCCTCCTCGACGTGGGCGGCGGCCCGGCGGTGCGGGTGCGAGCGGTGGTGGACAGCGGGCGCATCGGGCGCCCGCAGCCGTCGGTGCGGGTCGCGTACTACGTGGCGCACCCGCAGGTGGCGGGCGTGTGGGGGCTGCTGACGTTCACGGTGCTGACCGACGGGGACACCGAGGCGCTGCCGGTGCTGGGCGTGGAGGCGATGTTCGACGCCGTCGTCGGGACGCTGCAGTGGGTGGAGCACGACGGGGGCCCGTCGGCGGACGAGGTGCTCGCGCAGGTGGAGGCCCTGGAGCCGGCCCGCGCGTGAGGGGGCCGAGCGCGCGGACGGTGCCCGGCGCCGCGCGCCGGGGCGCGCGACGGGTGTGGGGATCCGACAACCGCGCGCGGTGAGGGTTGTCGGACTCTTCCCGTCGAAACCTACGCCTCCGTAGCCTACGCTGACGTAGGTTCGCACCCCAGGCGAAGGAGAACCGCGTGAGCACGTCCGCACCCGCGGCCGACGGCCCCCTGACCGACGACGGTCTCGTCCAGCTGCTCACCCCGGCAGGCGAGCGCGTCGCGCACCCCGAGTACGACGCGTGGGCCGACGACCTCGACGGCGACCGGCTGCGCGCGATGTACCGCGACATGGTCCTCACCCGCCGCTTCGACAACGAGGCGACGTCCCTGCAGCGCCAGGGCGAGCTCGGGCTCTGGGCGCAGTCGCTCGGGCAGGAGGCCGCGGCGGTCGGCTCCGGCCACGCGCTGCGCCCCCAGGACCACGTGTTCCCCTCCTACCGCGAGCACGGCGTCGCGCACGTGCGCGGCCTGGAGATGACCGACCTGCTGCGGCTGTTCCGCGGCGTCGACCACGGCGGCTGGGACCCGGCCGACCACGGCTTCCACCTGTTCACGCTCGTCATCGGCTCGCACACGCTGCACGCGACCGGCTACGCGATGGGCGTGCAGCGCGACGGCCTCGTCGGCACGGGGGACCCGACGCGCGACACCGCGGTCGTCACGTACTTCGGCGACGGCGCGACCGCGCAGGGCGACGTCAGCGAGGCGCTCGTGTTCGCGTCGGTCAACCAGGCGCCCGTCGTGCTGTTCTGCCAGAACAACCAGTTCGCGATCTCCGAGCCGACGACGCGCCAGGCGCGCGTGCCGATCGCCGACCGCGCACCGGGCTTCGGCATCCCGTCCGTGCGCGTCGACGGCAACGACGTCGTCGCGTCGTACGCCGTCACGCGCCAGGCGCTCGAGCGCGCCCGCAGCGGCGGCGGCCCCACGTTCATCGAGGCCTTCACCTACCGCATGGGCGCGCACACGACGTCGGACGACCCCACGCGCTACCGCACGTCGGAGCAGGAGGAGCACTGGCGCCGCCGCGACCCGATCGAGCGGCTGCGCGTGCACCTCGAGCGCACGGGCGAGCTGCCCGAGGTCTTCCAGGCGCAGCTCGCCGCGGAGTCCGACACGTTCGGCGAGCACATCCGCACGACCGTCCGGGCGATGGGCCACCCGTCGCCGCACACGATGTTCGACCACGTCTACGCCACGCCGAACGCCGTCGTCGACGCCGAGCGCGCGTGGTTCACGCAGTACGAGCAGTCCTTCGTCGACCACGACGGCCGCCAGACGGCAGGAGGCCACCGATGACCGTCACCAGCGAGCGCGCACGGCTCACCGAGCTGCCGCCGGCACCCGCGCCGGCCCCGTTCCCGACGGGCACGCAGCGGCTGCCCATGGCCAAGGCCCTCAACCTGGGCCTGCGCCGGGCGCTGGCTAACGACCCGCGCACGCTGCTCATGGGCGAGGACATCGGGCGGCTCGGGGGCGTCTTCCGGGTCACCGACGGGCTCTTCGCCGAGTTCGGCGACGACCGCGTCGTGGACACCCCGCTCGCCGAGTCGGGCATCGTCGGCACCGCCATCGGCCTCGCGCTGCGCGGCTACCGGCCGGTGTGCGAGATCCAGTTCGACGGGTTCGTGTTCCCCGCGTTCGACCAGATCACGACCCAGCTGTCGCGCATGCACTACCGCTCGCAGGGGCGGCTGCGGCTGCCCGTCGTCATCCGCATCCCCTACGGCGGCGGCATCGGCGCGATCGAGCACCACAGCGAGTCGCCCGAGGTGCTCTTCGCGCACACCCCGGGCCTGCGCGTCGTGTCCCCGTCGAACGCGTCCGACGCCTTCACGATGATCCAGCAGGCGATCGCGTCGCCGGACCCCGTGATCTTCCTCGAGCCCAAGGGCCGGTACTGGGAGAAGGGCGACGTCGACCTCGACGCACCCCTGCCCGCACCGCACGGCAGCCCGTCGGACCTCGACCACGCGCGCGTCGTGCGGGCCGGCACCGACGTCACGATCGTCGCGTACGGCCCGACGGTCGCCACGGCGCTCAAGGTCGCGGACGCCGCCGCGACCGAGGGGACGAGCATCGAGGTCGTCGACCTGCGCACCATCTCGCCGCTCGACACCGCGACGGTCGCCGCGTCCGTGCGGCGCACCGGCCGGTGCATCGTCACCCACGAGGCGCCGGTGCTGTACGGGTCGGGCGCGGAGGTCGCGGCGCGCATCACCGAGGAGTGCTTCTACCACCTGCAGGCACCCGTCCTGCGGGTCGGCGGCTTCCACACCCCGTACCCCGTCGCGAAGATCGAGCACGACTACCTGCCCGGGCTCGACCGGCTGCTCGACGCCGTCGACCGCGCCCTCGCGTTCTGACCCGCCACCGGAGAGCCTCGCGTGCCCACGTACCAGCAGTTCCCCCTGCCCGACGCCGGTGAGGGCCTCACCGAGGCCGACATCGTCACCTGGCACGTCGCGGTCGGTGACCGCGTCGAGGTCA
The DNA here is from genome assembly GCF_018623035.1 of Cellulomonas dongxiuzhuiae. NCBI lineage: Bacteria > Bacillati > Actinomycetota > Actinomycetes > Micrococcales > Cellulomonadaceae > Cellulomonas > Cellulomonas dongxiuzhuiae. The sequence continues at coordinate 3,724,249 of NZ_CP076023.1, read as the reverse complement.
ACCAGACGATCGTCGAGATCGAGACGGCCAAGTCGCTCGTCGACCTGCCGTGCCCGTGGACGGGCGTCGTGACGCGCCTGCTCGTGGACGTCGGCGCGACCGTCGAGGTCGGCACGCCGATCATCGAGGTCGACGTCGACCCGGACGGTGCGGCACCCGCCGCCGGGCCCGCCGCGGGCGCCGAGGGCGTGCGCGCCCGCCACCCGCACCCGAGCCGGTCGTCGGCCGAGCCCGGGGGAGCGGACGAGGTCGAGGCGGCGCGCGACGAGGCGCAGGCGGTGTCGGCAGGTGTGTCGGCGGCCGGCGCCGCGGCCGGTGGTGCCGCCGGTGGTGCTTCGGGCGGTGGCTCCGGCGCGGTGCTCGTCGGGTACGGCGTCGCGGACGGGTCGTCGGCGCGTCGGCCGCGGACGGGGGCACCCGCACCGGGCGCCGCGGCGCCGACCCGCGCGCCCGCCGCCGCCCCCGCGGCCGCCGCCGCACCGGCCCCCGCGCCGGAGGGGTCGACGAACCGGCCCGACGGGACCGCGCACGCGCTCGCCAAGCCGCCCGTGCGCAAGCTCGCGCGGGACCTGGGCGTCGACCTCGACGCCGTCACGCCCACGGGCCCCGGCGGCATCGTCACGCGCGAGGACGTGCTGGCGCACTCGGTGCGCGCGGACGGCCGCGAGCTCGCCACCTACCCCGGCGACGACCGCCCGTGGGCGGCGGGCGGCGTCGTCAGCCCGGACGGCCGGCAGACGCGCGTCCCGGTGAAGTCGGTGCGCAAGCGCACCGCCGAGGCGATGGTCTCCAGCGCGTTCAGCGCGCCGCACGTCACGGTGTTCCACACGGTCGACGTCACGCGGACCATGAAGCTGGTCGAGCGGCTGCGCACCGACCGCGAGTTCGCCGACGTGCGCGTCACGCCGCTGCTCGTCGCCGCGAAGGCGCTGCTCATGGCCGTGAACCGGCGGCCGGAGATCAACGCGTCGTGGGACGAGACGACGCAGGAGATCGTCTACAAGCACTACGTGAACCTCGGCATCGCGGCGGCGACCCCGCGCGGGCTCGTGGTCCCGAACATCAAGGACGCGCACCGCCTCGACCTGCTGGGCCTCGCGCGCGGGCTCGGCGAGCTCACGGCGACGGCCCGTGCCGGGCGCACGTCGCCGGCCGACATGTCGGACGGCACCATCACGATCACCAACGTCGGGGTGTTCGGCATCGACACCGGGACGCCGATCCTCAACCCGGGCGAGGCCGCGATCCTCGCGTTCGGCGCGATCCGGCAGCAGCCGTGGGTGCACAAGGGCAAGGTCAAGCCGCGCCACGTCACGCAGCTCGCGCTGAGCTTCGACCACCGGCTCGTCGACGGCGAGCTCGGCAGCCGCGTCCTGGCCGACGTCGCCGCGGTCCTCGCCGACCCGGCCCAGGCCCTGGTCTGGGGCTGACGCCGCCCGGGACCGTCGCCGGCGGCTCCCGTCCCGGCCCGTGGGACGGGCCCTCGTCGAGACCGGCTCGAGTCGTCGACCCGGCCCCCGGGGACGACGCAGCCCGGTCTCGACGCGCGACGCCTGCCCCAGGCGGGTGACTGAAGCGATTCGGCGGGTGGACGGGGGGCCACCGGCGGGCGATGTTCTGCGGATGTCGGCCGACGTGACGACGACGCTCGCGGGCCGCACCCCGGTGGTGCTCGCCCGCGGGGTCGGCCTGACCGCCGCCGTGCTCGCGGGCGCCGTCACCGGCCACTGCCTGGCCGGGGGCCACGTGCCCGGGCCCGCGGTGCTGGGCGCGCTCGCCGCGCTCGTGCTCGTCGCCGGGGTGCTGGGCGCCCGCACGTCGGGCGGCCGCGGCACGCGCGTGGTCGCCGTGCTCGCGGCGGCCCTGCTCGCGGTCGCGCTCCTGCCCGTCCTCACGATGCTCGCGGCCCCGTCCGGCGCCGTCGCGGTCGTCGACGGCCACGTCGCCCACGGTGCGACCGGCGTCGTGAACGCGCCGGACCAGGACGTGAGGGATCAGGGCGCGTCCGACGCGGTCGCGCCGGCGGCGGGCTCGGCGGGCGGCACGGGAGCGGTCGACCTCGCGACGCTGCGGGCCGCGGGCATCGACCTCGACGCCGTGCGTGCCGCGGCGTGGGACCTCGACGCGCTGGTGGCGGCCGGCCTCGACGCCGCCACGCTCGAGGCCGCGGGGCTCGACCCGGCCGACCCGCACGCACCGCACACGGTCGCGTCCCTGGTCGCGGCGGCCGACCGCGCCGCGGCGTCCGGTGCCGCACCCGACGGGGTCCCCGCGGACGTCCCGGCCGCGGGGAGCGCCCCCGTGCCGCAGGAGGCGGCCGCCGCCGTCACGGGCGACCGACGCCCCGCCGTCGCGGCTACGCTGCTGCTCACCGCGGCGCTTGCGGCGACCGCGCTGACCCTGCCCGTGCCCATGCGCCGCCGTCGCCCCGGTCCGTGGGCCGTGGCGGCGGCGTGAGAGCAGCGGCGTGCTCCGCGACGTCCCGGGGCAGCAACGCGTCGGCGGGGCGCACGGGCGCAGACCGGATCGCTCTCTCACGGCCTGAAGGCGGGGCGCCCCCGGCCGTGCGGCACGGGAGCGCACCTGATTCGTCCCCGCCCGTGCCCGCGTGATGGGATCGACGGGCTGTCGTCCCTGCCGGAAGGTGGTCATCGTGCCCCGCGTCGTCCCGACCCTGCGCGCTCGTGCCGCGCGCCGGAGCGGCGTCCTCGCCGCCCTCGTGCTGCTGATGGCGGTGCTCGGGGCGGCCCCCGCGGCCGCGCACAACACGCTGCGCTCGACCGACCCGGCGGAGGGGTCGACCGTCGCGACGCCGCCCACGCAGGTGACGTTGACGTTCGACCAGCCGGCCGTCGAGCTCGGGACGCAGGTGGTCGTGACGGGACCGGACGGCGTCGTCGTCAGCGACGGCCCGGCGCAGCTCGTCGACGCGTCGGTCGTCCAGCCGCTGGTCGCGACGCCGCTGCCTGCGGGCACGTACGCTGTGGACTGGCGCGTGACCTCCGCCGACGGCCACCCGCTGTCCGGGAGCCTGACGTTCGCGGTCACCGCGCCGGCGGCCGCGGAGCCGACGCAGGCGCCGGAGACCGCCGCCGCGACACCCGACGCAGCGGCGACGGACGACCAGACGGTCGAGCCCGCACCGACGAGCGACGTCACGATGACGGCCGTCGGGGGCCCGCTCGACCAGGAGGGCACCTCGCCGTGGGTGTGGGTCGCCGTGACGGCTGCGCTCGTGGCCGTCGCCGGCACGGCCGCGGTCGTCGCGTCCCGCCGACGCGCCGCGCAGGGCGGTGACGTCGCGGCGGGGCCCGCGACCGGGACGTCGGCCGACCGCGCGGACGACGGGTCGTCCGCCGGCGCGTGAGGCACGCCTAGGCTGTTCCGGTGGACGAGAGCGAGACCCTGGTACGGCGAGGCGCGCTCGGCGTGCTCGCGGCCGCCGGCACGGTCGCGGTCCTCGTCGGCGTCGCATTCTCGGGGGTCGCGACCGCGGTCGCGATCGGCGACCCCGGTCCGCTCGTGCGGTGGGGGCTGCCGGTCGTCGAGACGCTCACGGAGCTCGCCGCCTCGCTGACGGTCGGCGCGCTGCTGCTCGCGGTGTGCGTGCTGCCGCGCCGGACCGCGACGCCCGCCGCGACACCGGCAGCACCCGCCGCGACACCGGCCACAGGGCCGGGCGCCGCGGTCGGGCGCACAGCGGTCGACGGCTCGGCCTACCCCCGCAGCCTCGTCCTCGCGGGCGTCGCCGCAGGTGCGTGGACGGTCCTGTCGGTCGTGCACCTGGTCCTGGCGTACGCCGCGGTCGCGGGGGCCTCGCCGACGGCGCCGTCGTTCGGCGACGAGCTCGTGCTGTTCGTCACGCAGATCGACCTGGGACGCACGCTGCTGTCCGTCACGACGGTCGCCGCCGTCGTCACGGCCCTCGCGCTGGTCGTCGCGACGCCCACGGGCGCCGCGTGGACGGCCGCGCTCGCGCTCGTCGCGCTCTGGCAGCTCGGGCAGACGGGCCACGCGGCGGGCGCCGCGAGCCACGAGCTCGCGACGTCGGCGATGGTCCTGCACCTGGTCAGCGCCGCGGTGTGGATCGGCGCGCTCGCGGCGCTCGCCGTCCTGGTGCGCCGCCTCGGGACCGACGTCGTGCCTGCGGTCGCCCGGTTCTCCGTGGTCGCCGGGTGGTGCGTCGTCGGCGTCGCGGTCAGCGGCGTCGTCAACAGCGTCCTGCGGCTCGGCGGGTGGGACGGCCTGCAGACGCGCTACGGCGTGCTGCTGATCGTCAAGGTCCTGCTGTTCGGTGCCCTGGCGCTGCTGGGTCTGGCGCACCGGCGCGCGACGATCCCGCACCTGGCGGGGCCGCGCGGCGGCGTGCTGTTCTGGCGCGTCGTGCTCGTCGAGCTCGCGGTCATGGGCGCCGTCTCGGGTGTGGCCGTCGCCCTCGGCTCGTCCCCGCCGCCGGTGCCCGAGACCGCGGCGGCCGACACGTCGCCCGCGTACGTCCTGACGGGGCACCCCCTGCCGCCCGAGCCGACGGCCCTGCGCTGGCTCACCGAGTGGCGCTGGGACGTGCTCATGGCGTGCGCGGCGGCCGCGGGCGTCGTCGTCTACCTGCGCTGGGTGCGGCGCCTGCGACGCCGCGGCGACACGTGGTCGTGGCTGCGCACGGCCTCCTGGGTCGTCGGCGTGCTGCTGTTCGCCTGGACGACCTCCGGCGGGCCGTCCGTCTACGGCCACGTCCTGTTCAGCGCGCACATGATCCAGCACATGGTGCTGGTCATGGTGGTGCCGCTGTTCGTCGCGCTGTCGGCGCCCGTGACGCTGCTGCTGCGCGCGGTGCCGCCCCGCGCCACGACGCTGCGCGGCGACGTGTCGCGCGGGCCGCGCGAGTGGGTCCTGACGCTCGTGCACAGCCGCGTCGGCCGCTTCTTCGCGAACCCGCTGGTCGCGGCCCTGAACTTCGCCGGGTCGATGGTGGTCTTCTACTACTCGGGCCTGTTCGAGTGGTCGCTGCGCTCCCCGGTGGGCCACCTGGCGATGGTCGTGCACTTCACGCTCGCGGGCTACCTGTTCGTCAACGCGCTCGCCGGCATCGACCCCGGCCCGACGCGCCCGGCGTACCCGATGCGCCTGCTGCTGCTGTTCGCCACCATGGCGTTCCACGCGTTCTTCGGCGTGGCCCTGGTGGGTGGCGAGGGGCTGCTCGTGGCGGACTGGTTCGGACTGACGGGCCGGCCGTGGGGGCCGTCGGCGATCCGGGACCAGCAGCTCGGCGGGTCGATCGCGTGGGGCATCGGTGAGATCCCGACGCTCGCGCTGGCCATCGTCGTGGCGGTCCAGTGGACCCACGACGACGAGCGCACGGCCCGTCGCCGCGACCGCCGCGTCGACCGTGACGGCGACGACGAGATGGACGAGTACAACGCGATGCTGGCCGGTCTGGCCGGCCGCGACGCACCGCGCCCGGGAGGCACGACGTGAGCACCGAGGGACCGACGGCGTCGGGATCGCCGACGTGGGGTTCGACGTCGGGTGCGGTGCCGCCGCCCCCGCCGCCGCTCGCCGTCGACGCGGGCCACGCACCGTTGCAGCCGTTCGCCGCGCCGTCCGTCCCGCGTGCGCCCGCCGGCACGCTGACGCCGACGTCGTACGGTGCCGCCCCGTCGTACGGTGCCGCCCCGCCGTACGGGACGTCGCCTTCCGGGGCGCCCCCGGTCTACGGGACGCCCCCGCCCGACGGCACGCCCGGTACGCACCCGCCGCACGGCACGCCCGCACCCCCGCCCCCGCCCGCGTGGTCCCCGCAGGGCGCGCCACGGGGCCCGGGCGACGGTGCCGGCGGCGTACCCGGCCGGCCCGGGACCGCCGCGCTGGTCCTGGGCATCGTGGCGCTCGTCCTGGCCTGGGTGCCGTTCGTCGGCGTCGTGGCGCTGCCCCTGGGCGTCGTCGCGCTCGTGGCGGGGCTCGCGGCGCGGCGTCGTCGCGGCGGCGTGCGGCCCGCGTCGGTCGGGCGGGCGACCGCCGGCGTCGTGCTGGGGACCGTCGCGGTGCTCGTCGCGGTGGTGGCCCAGGCGTCCTACGTCGTGGTCGCGACCACGTCCTCGGACGGGAGTGACGCGCGACCCGGCGACGTCGCGCAGGACGACCGGGCCGTCGACGGCGGGACCGACGACGACGCGGGCGGTGACGACGCGGCCGGCAGTGACCCGTCGGTCGTGCCGCCCTGGGAGCCGCTGACGGTCGAGCAGGTCGACTTCGGCCCGGAGCCCGACCAGCCGGGCGTCTGGTGGTACGTCGCGGTCGTCGACAACCCGAACCCCGCGCACAGGTTCGGGTCCACCGAGATGTCCGTCGAGGCGCTCGCTGCGGACGGCACGCTCCTGGTCGCGGAGTGGGCGTACGCCGACGCGCTGCCGGGACGGACGGCGGTGTCGGGCACGTTCCGCGAGCTCGGCGACCAGGTGCCGGACCGCGTCGACGTCCGGCTGCCGCTGCTCCAGCCCGTGACGTACACCCCGGGGGCCGGCCGGCTCACGGTGGGCGAGCTGACGGTGCGCAGCGAGTCCTGGGGCGTGACCGTCGAGGGGACGGTGTCGAGCACGCTCGACGAGGGCACGGAGATGCCGCAGGTCGTCGTGGTCGCCACCAGCCCCGACGGCGAGGTCGTCGCGGTCGGACGCGGGTACGCCTTCGACCTGGCGGGGGGCGGCGACGCCGCGTTCGACGCGACGTTCTACCAGGAGCTGCCCGCGGGGACCACCTACACGGCGTACGTCGCGCCCTGAGGCTGCGACACGCCGTCGGGACACCCAGCCGTCACACGGGGGTCACCGTGTCGCGGCGGTCCCGGAAACATGGCCGCGTCACCATTCACCCGTCCGTGTCGCCCGGCCGAGGGGAAGTGGAGCCGCCCGTGCTCAAGAAGTCCCGTTCCGTGAAGTCCGCCACCTGCACCCTGACGTTCGCGCTGCCGTCGACCGTCCTGGACGGTCCCGTCAGCGTCGTCGGGACGTTCAACGACTGGACGCCCGGCGTCCACCCCCTGCGCCGCCGTTCGAACGGCACGGCGAGCACGTCGGTCGTCGTGCCGGCGGGCTCGACCGTGCGGTTCCGCTACCTGGGGCCGCAGGGTCGCTGGTTCGACGACGTCGACGCCGACGAGATCACGCCGGAGGGCTCGGTCGTCCGGGCGTGACGTCGCCGAGGTCACATCGGTCAAGGTGAGCCCTGCCGCGGGTCCGCCGCGGCCCACGGCAGGGTTGTCCCCACGTCAAAGTCGGACGCGTGACCATGAGGACGCGGCCTGCCGTTGACGTCCGCGTGGTGGGCGCGTGCCCCGGGGTCGCCCCGGGGCACGGCGACGGGAGGGCCCGGACGGCTCATGTGCGCAGGTTCACCCTGCTCAGCGGGCGATCGTATCGATACGATCAGGCACTGACGCGACCAGGCACCGACCACCGCGCCCCCAGCAACCCAGCCCCACCAGCGCGGAGTCCCCTCGTCATGTCGAAAGCCCTCACCACCGGTAGCCCGTGGCGCGTCATCGCGACGTTCGCCGTGCCGCTGCTCATCGGCAACGTCGTCCAGCAGCTCTACCACTTCGTCGACGCGATCGTCGTCGGCCGCGTCCTGGGCGTCGAGTCGCTCGCCGCCGTCGGCGCCACGGGCAGCCTGCTGTTCCTGCTCATCGGGTTCGCCTGGGGCACCACGTCCGGCTTCGCGATCCCGACGGCCCAGGCCTTCGGCGCCGGGGACCACGCGGCCGTCCGCCGCTCGGTGGCCACGGGCGCGCTGCTGACCGGTCTGATCACCGCCGTGCTGACGGTCGGGGCACCGCTGCTCGCCGAGCCCGCGCTGCGCCTCCTGCGCACCCCGGAGGAGCTCCTGCCGGAGGCGACGACCTTCGCGCTCATCAGCTTCCTGGGCGCCGCCTCGACGATGTTCTTCAACTTCCTGTCCTCGGTGATCCGGGCGACCGGCGACTCACGCACGCCGCTGGTGTTCCTCACCGTCAGCTGCGTGATCAACATCGGCCTGGTCGTCGCGCTCGTGAGCGGCCTCGGCACCGGTGTCGGGGGCGCCGCCCTCGCGACCGTGGCGTCGCAGGGCATCGCCGTCGCGCTGTGCCTGCTCTACGTGTGGCGCCGGGTCCCGGTCCTGCACGTGCGCCGCGAGGACTGGCGCGTGACGCGGGCCGACGTTGCCCGGCACCTGCAGCTCGGCCTGCCGATGGGGTTCCAGGCGTCGATCATCGCCATCGGGGCGCTGGCCGTCCAGGTCCGCCTCAACTCGCTCGGCCCCGAGGCCGTGGCCGCCTACACCACCGCCGGCCGCGTCGACATGCTCGCCGTCACGCTGCTGTCGTCGCTGGGGCTCGCGATGTCGATGTTCGTCGCGCAGAACCTGGGCGCCGGCCGACCCGACCGCATCCGCGCGGGCGTCGTGCAGGGCGTGTGGATGGCGGTCGCCGCGTCGGTCGTGCTCGGCGCCGTGCTGATCGTGGCCGGCGGCCGCCTCGTCGGGCTCTTCGTCGGCGACGGCGAGCAGCACGTCGTGGAGCTCGCGACCTACCTGCTGGTCGTCAACGGCGCGCTCTACGTCGTGCTCGGCGTCCTCATGGTCCTGCGCGGTGCGCTGCAGGGGCTCGGGCACACGATGGTGCCCACCCTGACGGGGCTCGTCGAGCTCGTCATGCGGGTCGGCGCAGCCGTCGTGCTGGGAGCGGCCTTCGGGTTCGAGGGCGTCGTGTGGGGCAACCCGCTCGCGTGGCTCGGTGCCGTCGCGGGCCTCGTCCCGGCGTACGTCCGGGCGCACCGCCGCCTCGCGTCCGCACCCGTCGCCCCGCTCGCGCGGGTCGGGGCCATGCCGGAGCCCGTCGCGCTCGAGGGCCCGTCCGAGGGTGCGATGGTCGTCGACGCCGTCGTCCCGCAGCCCCGCGCGGAGCAGTCACGGCGGGACGGGGCCGCCGCGGCCCGCGAGGACGCGGCCGACGAGACCCGTCAGGAGCTGCGCGAGCCCGCCGCGCACTGACGGGCCACGCACGGCGAGGTCCGCGCGCCCGCGACCGGCGCGCGCCTCAGAGCAGGCCGAGCGGCGCCGTCGTGAACGCCCAGGCCAGCCAGGTGGCACCCACGACGACCGCGGCCCGCAGCGCGACGCCGGCCGGGGTCAGGTGCCCGGCGCGCAGGTCGGCGCGGGGGTGGCCGGGCGTCGCGGCCGCCCGGTCCGGCCAGGGCAGCGGCGGGGGAGCGGCCGGTGAGGTGCCGTCCGGCGCGAGCGGTCCGCCGCCGCGCCCGGGCAGCCCGCCGGACCCGGCCGGGCGGCCGGACGGCAGCGGTCGCACCACGCGGCGACGCGCGACGCGCACATCGGCGTCGAGCGCAGCCGTGGTCAGCACGTCGTGGCGGTGGGGCCTGCCGAGGTGCAGGCGCAGGTGCAGCGCGAGGCCCGCGGCGTCGGCCGGGTGCAGGCGCTCCGGCAGCGCCCGCAGGTGCGCGGCGAGGTCGTCGCGCCCGACGACCGTGGCACCCTCGACCACGTCGGCGGCCGGCGGCGTCGGGCCCGGGAGGCACACGAGCGCGCGCACGGCCGTGCGGTGACGCGGTGCGAGGAGCGTCGTAACGACCGCCGCGGCCCGGACGGCGTCCGCCGCGCGCTCGGTGGGCGCCGGGGCGTGCTCCGTCCCGTCGGGACCCTCGTCGCCCGCCCACGGGCGGATGCCCACGACGACGACGCCGCCCGGTCCCACGACGACGTGGCCCGCGCCGGCCGGTCCCGGGCCGTGCAGGGCGTCCAGGGTCGTCCAGCCGTCCGGCTCCAGGCTGCGGAGCACCGCGGTCACCGCCGCGGCGGCCTGCGGGTCGGCGGCCCGGCGTCGCGCCCACGACGGCAGGCCGCGGCGCGCGCCGCTGCGCACCGCGGGCGACCCGCGGCGCGTGACGACCGGCTCGTTGCCGATGCTCACCAGGACCTCATGCCGACGTATCGGCCCGTCGGCCGCCCGACCTGAGCCGGGCGCGCGGGACGGCCCGCGCCCGAGCCCGACGCGCCCGAGCCCGACGCGCCGAGCCGGACGCGGTGCACGCGCGCGCCGCGGTGCGGACGTCGTAGGGTCACCTCGGTGCCGGGCCAGGCACCCTGGACAAGGGGGACCGATGCAGGAGGTTGCCGTCAGGCGGGCGCGGGTGGCGGTCGGCGCCACGTACGCGGCGCAGGGCTTCGGGTACGCGACCGTCGTCACCGCGCTGCCCGGGCTCAAGGCCCGCACGGGCATCGAGGACGACACGATCGCGCTGGTCCTGCTCATGGGCGCCCTGCTGGCCGCCGCGGGCTCGGTGTCCGCCGAACGGCTCGCGCGCCGGTGGTCCAGCCGCACGGCCGTCGTCGTCGGCCTGCTGGCCCAGGCGGTCGGTCTCGCGTTCGTCGCCGCCGCGACGTCGGTGCCGTCGCTGGTCGGGTCGTTCGTGGTGTTCGCGCTCGGCCTCGGCATGGTCGACGCGTCGTGCAACATGCAGGGCGTCGCGCTGCAGCACCGTGTCGGTCGGGCCATCCTGTCCACCCTCTTCGCGTGCCTGACCGTCGCGGCGATCCTCGCGGCCCTCACGCAGTCGGGGCTCGCGCGGTTCGGCACGACCACCGGTGCCGTGTCGGCCCTGCTGGTCGCGGTCGTCGTGGCCGCCGGCGTCGCGCTCGTCGTGCGGCCCTCGCTCCTGCCGAGGACGACGGCTCCCGCCGGCCCGCAGGCCGTGGCCACCGACGGTGCCCACCACGCCGACGGCATCGCGCCCGGAGCACGCACGGGCGTCGCCCCTCCCGACGCCCCCGCCGAGACCGCGCGCACCCCCCTGCCGCGCGCCGGCATCTGGCTCTTCGGTGCGCTGGTCGCCGTGGCGTTCGTCGTGGACTCCGCCGTGAGCAGCTGGAGCACGGTCTACCTGCACGACGAGCTCCTCGCGTCGGGGGCCGTCGCGCCCCTCGGCTACGCCGCCTACCAGGGCGCGGTGCTCCTCGCGCGCCTCGCGGGCGACCCGCTGGTCCGGCGCTACGGCCGCGTGCGCGTCGCGGCACCCACGGGTGCCATCGCGGCCGTCGGGCTGTTCGTCGTCGCGCTCGTGCCCAGCCCGGGCGCCGCGGTCCTCGGGTTCGCGCTGGCGGGCATCGGTGCCGGGACGCTCGTGCCGCTCGCGTTCTCGGCCGCGGGTGAGCTCGCGCCCGCGCGGCTCGACGACGTCGTGGCGCGCATCAACCTCTTCAACTACGCGGGCGCGCTGCTCGGGGCCGTCGTCATCGGTCTGCTGTCGGAGGTGACGGGCCTGGGCCCGGCGTTCCTCGTCCCGGCCCTCATGCTCGTGCCTGCCATGGCGGTCGTGCCGCGGCTCGCCGGCCGCTCGACGAGCCCCGCGCCCGCGACCCGCTGACACCCCCGCACCACGCGTGCGGGTGGTCGACCTCCCCGGACCTCATGGCGTCGGGCGCTCGGACCGATAGCACGGGAGTCCGAGAGTGGGAGGGACGACGACGCATGCCTGCAGGTGACTCCGCGGCGCAGGAGGCGAGCCGACAGCTCGCGCTCGCTGCCGCGCACGACAGGGCCGCGGCCGACGCGCGCGCGAGCGCGTCGCGCTACGGCGTCGCGTCCGCGACCGAGCAGCGCACCGCCGCGGCCCTGGCACCGCTCGCCGCCGCCGGCTACCACCTGCTGGCCGACCGCCAGTGGCCGGGCAGCCGGCGCGCGCAGGTCGACATGGTCGTGGTCGGGCCGGGCGGCGTGTTCATCGTCGACACCAAGGCCTGGGCCGACGTGACGATCGCCGACGACCGGATCCACCGCGGTCAGGAGGACGTCACCGACGACCTCATGACGCTCGCCGACCTGGCGTACCGCACCGAGGGTGAGCTCGCCGAGGTGGGCCTGGCCCCCGGTGAGGTGCACGCCGTCGCGGTCCTCGCGGGGCGGTCGGGGGTCGACGAGCGGGTCGGGCCCGTGCACGTCGTGGGCGACCGCGACGTGCTGCGCCAGATCGCGCGCCGCGGCTCGCGGCTGGGGACGCGGCAGGTCGACGCGGTGCTCGCGCGGTGCCTCGAGTGGTTCACGCACGTCGCGGGGCCGGCGCCCGTCAGCACGACGCTCCCCGAGCCCGTCCTGCCCGCCCCGCGCGGTCCGGTGCTGCTCACGGCCGGCGAGCCGCTGCTCACGGTCGACGAGCCGCTGCTCAGCGAGGCCGAGGTGCAGCGGGCGATGCTCGAGGGGCTCATGGCCGAGCCCGTCGAGGAGTGGATGGCCTTCCTGCACCCCACGCAGGCCCGCATCGTGCGCCGGTCCTACAACGGGCCCGCCCGCATCCGCGGCGCCGCCGGCACGGGCAAGACGGTCGTCGCGCTGCACCGTGCCGCGTACCTGGCGCGGACCCGCGAGGGCAAGGTCCTGGTCACCACGTACATCCGCACGCTGCCCGACGTGCTGCGCCAGCTGCTGACGCGGCTCGCCCCCGACGTCGTGGACCGCGTCGAGTTCGCCGGCGTGCACGAGACCGCCAAGCGCATCCTCGACGAGCGCGGCGTCACCCACCGCATCGACGGCCGGCAGATCGCGTCGGCGTGGACCGCGGCGTGGGGCAAGGTTGCGGGCGGCAGCGTCATCGACACGGACCGTCACGAGCAGGAGTACTGGCACGACGAGGTCAGCTACGTCATCAAGGGTCGCGGCCTGACGCGCTGGGAGCAGTACGCGGACCTGCCCCGGCTCGGGCGCCGTCACCGGCTCGGCCCGCAGCAGCGACGCGTCGTGTGGCTGCTCTACGAGGCGTACGAGAAGGAGCTGCGGGACCGCGGCGTGCACGACTTCGCCGACCAGATCTCGCTCGCGGAGGCCGAGCTGCGGCGCGAGCCGCCGACCGGCCGGTACACCGCGGTCGTCGTCGACGAGGCGCAGGACCTCACGTGCGTGATGATCCGCATGCTGCACGCGTTCGTCGGGGACGCCCCCGACGGTCTGACGCTCGTGGGTGACGGCCAGCAGACGATCTACCCCGGCGGCTTCACGCTCGCGGAGGCGGGCGTGTCCGTCGCCGGCCGCGGCTCGGTCCTCGACGTCAACTACCGCAACACGCGCGAGATCCTGCAGTTCGCGTCCCTGCTGGTCAAGGACGACGAGTTCGCGGACATCGAGGGCACGACCGCGCGCGGCGACCGGCCCACGCAGGTGCTGCGCAGCGGGCCGAAGCCGGTGTACGTGCGCTGCGCCGGCGAGGCCGACCGGCAGCGCCGCATGGTCCTGCGGGTGCACGAGGTGGTCGCCGAGGTCGGCACCAACTTCGGCGACGTCGGGGTGCTCTCGCTGTCACGGCGCGGCGTCGAGGCGGCCACCGAGGCGCTGAAGAAGGCGGGTGTCCCCGTCGTCAACCTCGAGAAGTACGACGGCGTGCCCGTCAACCGCGTCAAGGTGGGCACGATCAAGCGCGCCAAGGGCCTGGAGTTCAAGCAGGTCCTCGTGGTCGACCTGGTCGCGTCGTGGATCACCGAGAAGGCCGAGGAGCTGGACGACGTGGACCGTGAGCGCCGCGACTTCCGCCTGCGTGAGCTGTACGTCGCGATGACGCGGGCGCGCGACGGGCTGTGGGTGGCGTCGATCTGATGGCCTTCGTCCTGCGCGCGGTCCACACGCTCGAGGTGGTCCACGCGCTGCGGACGCTGGTGCTCGGCGTGCTCGCCGGCCTGGTGTCCGTCGGCGCCTGCGTGGCGCTCGCGGTGGGTGCGGTCGGCTACCCGGAGAGCCTGCCGCTGATCTCGCCGACGGGCGGACCGGCGGGCGCGGTGCTGGCGTCGGTGCGTGCGCCGGGGACGACGACCGTCACGCTCGACGCCGGTGCGACCTACCACGTGCACCTCGCCGCTCCCGTGAGGCCGGGCCTGCCTCCCAGGTTCGACGGCGACGCGACCCTCGTCGCGCCGTCGGGCGCGGCCGTGGAGCTCGCCGCGCCCGGGGGTACGTACCGCTCACGCGTGCTCGAGTGGGAGGAGCGCGTCGTCGCGCTGGTCACCGCGCCCGAGGCCGGGACGTATGTCCTCACGGTGCCCCCGGTGGACAGCCCCGGCGCCTGGGTCGGGATCGCTCCGACGCGCTCGGGTGCGGATCCCGGGCTGTGGCTGCTCCTGCTGTTCGTGGCGATGGGCGCCGGGCTGGTCGCCGTGGCCTGCCTGCTGAGCGGGGTCCCCGCGCTGCGGGGCGCGTTCCGAACGCGGGACCTGCTCTAGACCGCGGTGGTTCTCGTCCGGTCCGGGGTACGAGGGCGCGCGGTAGGTTCGGCGACGTGAGCGCACACCCGTCGTCCCCCGTCCCCGCACCCCGCCGGACCTCCCTCGCAGGACCCGTCACGCTGACGGTCACGGGTGTCGTCCTGCTGGTCGTCGCGCTCGTGCTGGCGGTGGTCGCCGCTGCGGGCTTCGTCGGCGCGGTGCGCAGCGACGTGCTCACGCGTGACGGGCGGCCGGGGTCGGCGGTCCTGGCGTCCGCGGACGCCCCGGGTGCGGCCAGGGTCGACCTGACCGCCGGCGAGCGGTACGCCGTGTACCTCGTTGTGCCGCGGGACGCCGTGCGCGACGACGAGCGTCCGGACCTCGACGAGGACGTGCTGCTGCTCGCGCCGTCCGGCGCCGTGATCGAGGCGGACGACTCCCCGGGCGTCAACATGGAGAGCGGCGTGGGCGGCCTGGTCGCCGTGACCGTCGGCGCGTTCACGGCGACGGAGACGGGGACGTACGACATGGCGGTGCCGCCCACCGACGTTCCGGGCGCGTGGGTCGCGCTGGCCCCCGACAAGCCGTTCGGGCCGTTCTTCGGTGCGATCTGGGGGACGGTGCTCGGGGTGTTCGGCGTGCTCGGGCTGAGCGCCGTGGGCTTCGGCGCGCTGGTCGGCGGGATCGTCTGGTGGGTCGTGCGGGCGCGGGCCCGCCGCTCCGCCTGACCGGCCCGACATGACCTGCCCTGGGCCCGGCTGTCGGTCGGGTCGACACCCTGGCAGCGGCGACCGTGGTTTCTGGCGTTGATTCGCACCGCTGGTGGGCAGTACGGTCCTGACGGTCGCTTGGAGAAGGTTCTGTACGGAATGCAGACCGCAAGCCTTGAGCTGCGTGGCCCGGGCAGCGCGGCCGATTCGGTCGCCGAGGCGATCGCGATCGTTGAGCAGCGCATCGCGGCCCAGCCGGACCCGTCGAAGTACGAGGTCATCGACCTCGTCGCCTGACACAACGGGCGGTGACCGACCTTGGCGAGCTCCGGTCGCGACTCAAGCACCTCTAGCACCAGGCACGTGCTGGTCGGACCGCCTCATGTGCGGTCGTCCCGTTGGTCCATCCGGTCCCTGTCCTGGACGTAGCGGGTCAGCACGTCGGACGTCACGTGCAGACCCAGCATGAGAAGGCTCAGCATCCCCGCGTACATCACCACCAGCCGCAGGTTGTCGGTCCGACTCACCTGCTCCGCGAGCACCAGGAGCGAGACCGCCGCCCCGGTGAGCACGCTCAGGACTGCAATGCCGTCGACCAGCAGGTTGACGCGCTGCAGGCGCCACGCCCGATGGCGCCCCCCGACGGGCATCGGGCCGAAGACCAACCCTCCGGACAACGCCAGCAGGATGAAGGGTGCGGTGGTCAAGACCGCCGAGTAGAGATCCACGGCGCCACGTGTACCAGGTGCCCACGGCGACCCCGCTCGACGCGCGGCGAGCCGTCCAAGAACCCCCGGTCGAGCCGCTGCGCGGCCAGCGCTACCCGGCGGCCCCGTCCGCCTGGTTGGGCCTCGTGTCCGTCTCGCCGAGGCCGGTAGCACCCCGGCCTCCTCCGTGAAGGGCCCGCCCCGCCGCGGGTCTGGGTGGTGGGTGCGGGACGGTGCTCCGCACCAAGGGTGGCTGGGTGTGGTGGTCGGGGCGGCGACGCCGACCTTGCACGGAGCCTCTGGCCGATGCGCTACCTCGCGCCTGCCGGTGAGGCCCGAAAGGCACCGGCGCTCACCGGCCGACCGACACGCCCCGCAGGAACAACATGACCACCACAGCCACACCGTCACCCCTGGAGGAGCACGTCGCGCCACCCCTCGACGAGCTGGGCTGTACCTCATCGTGCGCGCCGTGGTCCGCTGCGCCGGTACCGTGCGCCGCGCCGCAGCGATCTTGATCGCCTCCGCGTTCCCACGGGCCGGGGGCTGCTTTCAGCGGCGTTCTGGTGGCAGGTAGGACGAGCTGGCGGGGTGGACGCCGCGCAGCCATCGCCGCACCGTCTCCTCGTTGCGCCCGGCTTGGAGGTACTCCCCGAGGTACAGCGTGACCTCGTCGCCCATGCGGCTCTCCACGAACTTGACCTCGCGCGCCGCACGATGGACACCGACGCTGCTGATGTCGGGAGCGGACATGCGCCCGGCGCGGATGAACGCCGCAGCCGGCTCCAGATCGGTGAAGAACGCCCACAGGTTGCCCACCCGTCCAGCGATGTTCGCGGCGTACCCCGTGACACACACACGGCCGTCGCTGGTGTGCCGCCGCGGGAGCTTCTCGACCTCGACGATCCTGTCGTAGCCACTCGAGCTCTCATCGACCACGGCTTCTCCTTGCTGGAGGATGCACCCCGGACAGTGGCCCACTGGTCGCGGGCCCGCACCCCCTCACCATCCCACGAGCTTCGCGCGGACCTCTTGGTCCATTCGCACTCCGCGCGGTGTGTCGAGCAGCTGCGCGGCGCGAGCCTCTGGCATTGCTATCTGAAGTGGTTCCTCGTGCGCCATTTCCGGTCCGCCGGACCTCGGAGATGCCCCGAACCGTGACCACACTGGCCCGCACGGTCCTGTCGAGGGGCAAGACCTCGCCGCGCCGCGTCCCGCGGTCCGTTCGGTCGCGATCGTTGCTGTCTCACGCCGTCTCACCTAGGGTGCTAAATCGGTGTAGCAACGCAGTTGCACCGATCGAGCCGCTGCCTGGGGGGTGCCGGGCGGTCAGGCCCGTCTGTCAAAGGAGACACGTATGTGGAGACCCCTGACCCGGGGCGCCTCGTCGGACCGACGCCCCCGTGGCGTCACGACGACCGCCCTCATCACCCTCGCCGCGATGGGCACGGCGACCCTGCTGGCCGCGGCACCCGCGGCCGCCGCGCCGGCGCCTGAGGACGAGACGGGCCCGGTGGTCGCGGCCGCCGGTCCCGTCCTGGCCGTCACGCCCGTGACCGAGGTCGGCTCGTACGGCCAGCAGGTCACCCAGGTCGTCCTGGAGTACGCCGCGCCGGTCGACGCCTCGGCGCTGACCGGGGCCGACTTCCGCGTCGAGGACTCCGGCTACAACTTCCGGTTCGACGGGATCGAGACGCTGCCGGACCTGGTCGAGCGCTCCGTGGCATCGGTCTTCACGACCGACGACCCGGCTCGTCTCCTCACGTCCGACCGTCCCGAGGCTCCGGGCCGGTTCGTCGTCCTGGACCTCGAGGACTCGCCCGTCGGCGGCTGGACCGTCATCGTCTCGCTGTGCCCCACCTTCATGTGCTCGGTCCGCGTCAACCCGGACCAGCTCACCCAGGTCACGCAGCTCGGTGACGTGCACGGCACCGACGGCGCCCTGCTCGCCGCCGGCGACGAGACCGTGGCCCACCCGCTCACCGAGGACGCGATCGACCGTGAGGTCGACCAGTTCGTCCTCGCGACGTTCCCGTCGACGACCGGACCCGTCGAGTACGCCTACCGCCTGCCCGAGGGCTACGACCCGGCGCGCTCCTACCCGCTGGTCATCGCCCTGCCCGGCCACGGGATGGGCTACGACGGCCAGAACATCGGCGTGCAGCTCGCGTCGGACATGCTCTCGACCGCCTGGTTCCAGGAGTCGTGGACGGGCACGGACGAGGACGTCATCGTCCTCGCGCCGCAGAACGTGCGCACCGGCAAGGTGACCGAGGGCGCGCAGGCGATCGAGCTGGTCGAGAACTTCCTCGCCCGCTTCGCCGTCGACGGCGACCGCGTGTACGCGACGTCGGTGTCCTACGGCTCGCAGCTGATGTGGGAGATGTTCTCCGAGCGGCCCGAGCTGTTCGCGGGCGGCCTGCTCACCGGTGGGTTCCCGGGTGACGCGGACGAGTTCGCGCGCATCGCCGCGGGCGAGGTGCCGATGTGGATCACGCACGGCACCAACGACCACCTGCTGCCGGTCGCGCAGGCCCGGGCGTCGTACGACTCCCTCGTCGCGGCCTACACCGACCTCGGCGTCCCGGCGGACCGGATCGCCGAGCTGGTGCGGTGGACCGAGTACGGCAACGCCGCGTTCACGCTGCCGGACCACCACCTCGCCTCTGCGCCGACGTTCGAGGACCCGGCGACGCTGCAGTGGCTGCTGGCCCAGGACCGCAACCGGGCCGTCGAGGGCCCGGACGACCCGGGCACCGACCCGGGCACGGACCCGGGCACGGACCCGGGCACCGACCCCGGCACCGACGTCCCGGGCACCGACGTCCCGGGCACCGACGACCCGGACGGCGCCGCCGGCACCGACGGGACCGCTGGCACCGGCTCGACCGGCTCGACCGGCTCGGGCGCCGTCGCCGGAGCAGGCGCACCGTCGGGTGCGAGCGGCCAGCTGGCCGCCACGGGGGCGGAGCAGCCGGCGCTCCTGGCGGCTCTCGCGCTCGCCGCGATGGCCGTGGGGACGTTCCTCGTGCGCCAGCGCGTGCGCATCGCTCGCGGCGCGTGACCTGAACACCGGGCCGCCCTCGTCCACGGACGGGGGCGGCCCGGTGCTGTGTCCGGTGCGTTGCCGCCTGGTGCCGCGCAGCTCCGCCCGGTGCCGTCCGGCGTCGTCAGGCCGGGGCGACCGAGCCCCGTGCGGCCAGCGGCACCGGCAGGCGGTGCACCACGGGCACGGCGGGGGTGCCGGCGACCTCGGCGAGCAGCAGCTCGACCGCGCGCCGTCCGAGCGCCTCGTGCGGGATCGCGAACGACGACACGCCCGGTCGCAGCCAGTCCGCCATGGGGTAGTTGTCGAAGGACACGACGGACACGTCGTCGGGGATGCGCAGGCCGCTCTCCTGCAGGGCCTGGTACGTGCCGAACGCCAGGCGGTCGTTGAAGCAGATGACGGCGCGCGGCCGCGGGTGGTGCGCGAGCAGGTCGTGGGTCGCGGCCCAGCCCTGCGGCGGCGTCCAGTCGTCGCACAGGTGGCTCGACGCGGGCTCGAGGCCTGCCGCGTGCAGGACCTCGCGGATGCCGGCGAGGCGCTCGACGCCCGCGACCGTGTCGGGCGGCACGTCGTCGGCCCCGGGGCCGGCGCCGACGAGGTGGATGTCGCGGTGCCCGGCGTCGAGGAGCACGCGCGCGGCGGCGCGGCCCGCCTCGACCTCGTCGGGGACGACGGCGGGCGCGCGCGTCGGCCCGGCGGGCAGGGTGTTGAGCAGCACCGTGGGCAGGCGCTCGAGCGCGGCCGGCACCGCACGCGTGCGCGTGAACATCGACGTGAGCACGATCCCGTCGACGCGCCGGTCGAGCATCGCGTCGATGAGGGCGCTCTCGATGGCGGGGTCGCCCTCGGTCTCGCCGATGAACAGCATGTAGCCGTGGTCGCGGGCGGCCTCGATGGCGCCCTTGATCATGTCGCCGGCCATCTGGCCCGTCGCGACCGTGTCGGAGACGAGCCCGAGCGTCCGCGTGGTGCCCTTGCGCAGCCCGACGGACACGATGTTGGGGCGGTAGCCCAGGTCGGCGGACGCGTCGCGGACCCGCTCCTGCACGCCGGGCGAGATGCGCAGCTCGGAGCCTCGACCGGACAGCACGAGCGAGGCCGTCGTGGACGACACCCCGGCGGCGCGGGCCACGTCGGCGAGGGTCACGCGTCGGGTCACATCGGTCCTTTCGTCTCCGCGATCCTAGGGGCGGCCGGGTCGCCGGCCGCCGGTCACGCTCCCACCTGGTCACGTGTCCGACTTCGCCCGGATCGGCGTCGTGCCGTCACGCATCCGTGACCTGACGCGGCTTGACACCTCTCCCGCAAGTAGCAAGCATGGGCGTGCTAAGACGATTTAGCAACGGCGCCGAGCCCCCCGGTGCCGCCTCACTGAAGAGGGAGACATCGGTGTCTCGATCGACTGGAAAGCCTCGGAGCGCGGCAGCTGCCGCCTCTGTGTTCCTGGCAAGCATCCTCGCACTCACCGCGTGCAGCGCACCCGGCAGCGACACGACCGACGACGCGACGCCCGAGGGCACCGCGACCGCTGCAGGCGGTGACTGGACCTGCGAGGGCGACGTCACGCTCAGCGCCTACCTCGAGACCGGCTTCCCGCTCTCCACCGCGCTGTTCGAGGAGTTCGAGAAGCAGTACCCGAACGTCACGTTCGACGTCCGCGAGGACCAGTTCGCCGTCATCACCCAGAACGCCCCCCGCGTGCTGGCCGACAACCCGCCGGACCTCATGCGCCTGCCGCAGATGTCGGACCTCGTCGGTGACGGCCTGCTCTACGACCTCGACGCCGCCGCCGAGCACTTCGGCTGGGACGAGTGGCCCGCCTCGCAGCTCGCGCAGATGCGGGTCGACGAGGAGGGTCGCCGTGGTGACGGCCCCCTGTACGCCATGGGCAAGAACTACTCGATGACCGGTGTCTTCTACAACACCGAGCTCGCCGCGCAGATCGGCATGACCGAGGCCCCCAAGACGCTCGCCGAGCTCGACGAGTGGATGCAGAAGGCCAAGGACGCGGGCATCACCCCGTCCACGCAGTTCAACGGTGGTGCCACCGGGGGTCTGGCGTTCCCGCTCCAGCTGCTCATGGCCTCCTACGGCGACGTGGACGCGATCAACGACTGGACCTTCCAGCAGCCGGACGCGCGCATCGACACCGACAGCAACGTCGAGGCCGCCGCGCACCTCAAGAAGTGGATCGACGCCGGCTACTTCGCCGAGGACATCAACTCGCTCGACTACGCGCAGATGATGGGCCGCTTCATCGACGGAGAGAGCCTGTTCATCTTCAACGGCGACTGGGAGTCGGGCACGCTCGACTCGCAGATGGCGGGCAAGGCCGGCTTCTTCCTCATGCCCCCGGTCGAGGAGGGCGGCAAGGTCGGCGCCATGTCGGCCCCGCTGACGTTCGGCATCTCGTCCAAGGCGGAGAACCCGGAGTGCGCGGCGTTCTTCTTCGACTGGATCGCCACGAACGACGAGGCGCGCGCGATCGCCGTCGAGGTCGGCGGCTCGCACCCCATGGGCCCGGCCGACGCCTTCATGCCTGAGGTCGACCCCGAGTCCGTGACCGGCCAGACCCTCGCGGCGGGCGCCACCATCGCCGCGGACAACGGCTCGATGGAGTTCATCGCGAACGCCACCGGCGCCATCTACGCCAAGAGCTGGACCCCCAACCTGCAGAAGCTCGTCGCCGGTGACCAGACCGCCGAGGGCCTGCTGCAGGCCGTCCAGACCGACTACGAGAGCGAGATCAACGGCTGATGAACAGGATGCGGACGGCCGGTCGGCCCGGTCGCCGCGAGGTCGCCGCTCCTGCGTCGACCAGCCTCGAGGCCAGGCGCCGCGCCCTTCGGGCGCGGCGCCTGCGCCGGGGCTGGGTGGCTCTCGGCCTCGTGGTCCCGGCGGCAGCCTTCTACGTGATGTTCGTGCTGCGCCCGCTCGTGCTGACGGTGCAGTACTCGTTCTACGACTGGAACGGCGTCGGCGCCGCGACGTGGGCCGGCGTCGGCAACTACACGCGCCTCGTCGACAAGCCGGAGCTGCTCGGGTCGATCGTCAACGCGCTCGAGCTGATCATCTACTTCAGCTTCGTCCCCGTGATCCTCGGCCTGCTCACCGCGGCCACGATCCGCAAGTTCGCCACCAGCCGCCTCGCGATGGTGTCCCGCACCGTGCTGTTCCTGCCGCAGGTCATCCCGCTGGTCGCGGCCGGCATCATGTGGACGTGGATGCTCGCCACGGACGGCGTCGTCAACGAGCTGATGCGCGCCGTCGGCCTCGGCTCCGTGACCCGCGCCTGGCTGGGTGACACCAGCACCGCGCTCGGCGCGGTCGGCGTGATCGGTGCCTGGGTCGCCCTGGGCCTGTGCCTCCTGCTGCTGCTGTCCGCCATGACGAAGATCGACCCGGCCCTGTTCGAGGCCGCGCGCATCGACGGTGCCGGCGCGATCCGCGAGTTCTTCGCGATCACCCTGCCGAGCGTGCGCCAGGAGATCGGCGTGTGCGTCACCGTGACCGTCATCGCCGCGCTCGCCGCGTTCGACATCGTCTACATCTCCACGCAGGGCGGGCCGGCCAACTCGACCCTCGTCCCCGGCCTGGAGATCTACTACCTCGGCTTCTTCTCCCGCGAGGTCGGCCAGGCGTCCGCGCTGGCCGTGGTCTTCATGGCGCTCGTGCTGGCCGTCGTGCTGCCGATCCAGCGTCTGACGAAGGAGGAGGACTGATGATCGTCTCGCGTCGTGAGGCGTGGCTCGGCCGCGCCCTGCTGGTCCTGCTGATGGCCGTGACGATCGTGCCGTTCATCAGCCTGTTCGTCACCGCGCTGCACAAGCCCGGCACGTACCCCTCCGGGCTGGAGTGGCCCGAGACGCCGTACTGGTCGAACTTCGTCGACGCCTTCCAGGCCGCCGACATGTGGGCTCTGCTGTGGTCGAGCTTCCTCATCGAGGCGGGCGTCGTGCCCGCGGCGCTGCTCATCGCGACGCTCGCCGGGTTCTCGCTCGGGCACCTGCGCCCCCCGGGCCACCGGTGGATCTTCCTCGGGTTCGTCCTCGGGCTGACCCTGCCGTTCCAGGCGATCATCGTGCCGCTGTACTACCAGATGCGGGACCTGGGCCTGCTGAACACCCGGTGGGCGATCATCCTGCCGCTGCTGGGGCTGTACATGCCGTTCGCCGTCATGTGGATGCGCGCGCACTTCGTCACCATGCCCCCGGACCTGTCCGAGGCCGCCCGGATCGACGGCGCGAACACGTGGAAGCTGTTCACGCGCGTGCACGTGCCGCTGTCGCGGCCGGCCCTCTCGGCGCTGGGCATCCTCATGTTCCTGTGGACGTGGAACCAGTTCCTGCTCGCCGTCGTGCTGGTCGACGACCCGAAGAACCGCACCATGGCCGGTGCGCTGGGCGCCTTCCAGGGCCAGTGGGGCACGGACATCCCGCTGCTGTGCGCGGGTTCGCTGCTCATCCTCACGCCGACGCTGATCGTGTTCCTCGCCTTCCAGCGGCAGTTCGTCTCGGCGCTCATGCAGGGGGCGCTGAAGGGATGACGACGACCACCCGTCCGCCGTTCGACCCGGCGGTCGCGGCCGCCCTGGCGGCGGCGCGGTCGGGCGACGTCGTGACGACGCTCGCCCCCGACGAGATCGCCGGGCTGCGGGCGCGCGCCCTGCCGCCCGTGCTGGAGGAGGTCGCCGTGGCGGCCGGGCGCACGCTCACGTGGCACGCGGCCCCCGGGCCGGACGGCGCCGTGCGCGTCGCGCTGCTGCGCCCCGACGTCGTGGGACCCGTGCCGGTCCTGCTGCACCTGCACGGCGGCGGGCTGGTGGTGGGCACGGTGTCCGACGACGTCGCCGCCGCTACGCAGGCCGGGCCCGGCTGGGCCGTCGCGTCGGTGGACTACCGCCTGGCGCCCGAGCACCCGTACCCCGCGGCCGTCGAGGACGCGTACGCGGCGCTCGTGTGGCTCGTCGAGCAGGCCGACGCCCTCGGGCTCGACCCCGCTCGCGTCGTCGTCGCGGGCATCAGCGCCGGTGGCGGCCTGGCGGCCGCGCTCGCGCTGCTGGCGCGCGACCGCGGCGGCCCGTGCCTCGCGGGCCAGCTGCTCGTGTGCCCCATGCTCGACGACCGCAACGACAGCGCGTCGGGGCACCAGATGGCCGGCGTCGGCACGTGGGACCGCACCGCCAACGCGACCGCGTGGGCCGCGTACCTCGGCGACGCCGCGGGCGGGCCGGAGACCCCGCCGTCCGCATCGGCCGCGCGTGCGGTGACGCTCGGCGGGCTGCCGCCCGCGTACGTCGACGTCGGCTCGGCGGAGACGTTCCGCGACGAGTGCGTCGCGTACGCCGCACGCATCTGGGCGGACGGCGGCGACGCCGAGCTGCACGTGTGGCCCGGCGGCTGCCACGGCTTCGACGGCCTGGTCCCCGAGGCGCCCGTCTCGCGCGACGCGCGCCACGCGCGCGCACGATGGTTGGCGCGTCTGCTCGACCGCCTCGCCACCGCGCCGGCCGCCACGTCCGACGCCCCCTGACCGCCGCGTCGCCCCCGCAGCCCCCCTGCCGGGGGCGGCGCGGCCTGCCACCCACAGCCTTCCACCCACGGCCCGGCACCTGCCGGCCCGAGCACCTGCACCGATGACGGAGCCTTCACCGTGACCCACCGCGGCCCCCAGCTGATCACGTACGCCGACCGCCTCGCCGGCGACCTGCCGGGCCTGCGCGCGCTGCTCGACGGGCCGCTCGCGGGGGCCTTCGACGGCGTGCACGTGCTGCCGTTCTACACCCCGTTCGACGGCGTGGACGCCGGGTTCGACCCGCGCGACCACACCGAGGTCGACCCGCGCCTCGGCACGTGGGACGACGTGCGCGCGCTGGCCGCCGGCCGGGACGTCATGGCCGACGTCATCGTCAACCACGTGTCGGGAGAGTCCGCTCGCTTCCGGGACGTGCGCGAGCACGGCGACGCCTCGCCGCACGCACCGATGTTCCTCACCCTCGGCGCGGTGTTCCCCGACGGCGCGTCCGAGGAGGACCTCGCGCGCATCTACCGCCCGCGTCCGGGCCTGCCGTTCACGGCCATGACGCTCGGCGGGCAGCGGCGCCTGGTGTGGACGACGTTCACGCCCGACCAGGTCGACATCGACCTGCGCACCCCCGAGGCCTGGGACTACCTGACGTCGGTCGTCGACGCGCTCACGGCGGGCGGCGTGACGATGCTGCGCCTGGACGCCGTGGGGTACACGGGCAAGGAGGCGGGCACCGACTGCTTCATGACGCCCGCGACCGACGCGTACACCGAGCGCATCGTCGAGCAGGCGCGCGAGCGCGGCGCGCAGGTGCTGGTCGAGGTGCACGGGCACCACACGCAGCAGATCGAGATCGCCCGCAAGGTCGACCTGGTCTACGACTTCGCGCTGCCCCCGCTCGTGCTGCACGCGCTGACGGCCGCGGACCTGGAGCCGCTGGCGGGCTGGCTGCGGATCCGCCCGGCCAACACGGTGACGGTCCTCGACACGCACGACGGCATCGGCATCGTCGACGTCGGCCCGTCCGACCTGCGCCCCGGCGAGCCGGGCCTGCTGGCGCCGGAGAAGATCGACGCGCTCGTCGAGCGGATCCACGACAACAGCGGCGGCACGTCCCGCCAGGCGACCGGTGCGGCCGCGTCGAACCTCGACCTCTACCAGGTCAACTGCACGTTCTACGACGCCCTGGCCCGCGACGACCGACGCTACGTGCTGGCGCGCCTGCTGCAGCTGTTCGTGCCCGGCATCCCGCAGGTCTACTACGTGGGCCTGCTGGCCGGGTCCAACGACATGGACCTGCTGGCGGTCACCGGCGTCGGCCGCGACGTCAACCGCCACCACTTCACCGCGGGCGAGGTCGAGGACGCGCTGACGCACCCCGCGGTCCGCGGGCAGCTCGCCGGGCTGCGGCTGCGCGCGACGCACCCGGCGTTCGGCGGTGACTTCGCGTGGGACCTCGACGGGACGCGCGGGACGCTCGTGCGGACCGCCGGTGACGCCCGCGCGACGCTCACGTTCGACGTCGCCGACGGCTCGTTCGAGGTCCGCGCCACGGACGACGACGTCGAGCGCGTCGTGCTCACGGAGGCGGACGTCGCGGGCTGAGACGCCGCCCCGGGCGAGGGTCCCGCACACCGGTAGGCCGCTCGGGCAGGATGCCTGCGTGGAGAACGCACCCGGCCTCGCCGACGTCATCCGGTTCGTCGCCGCCCCCGCGACGGCGCGCACCGTGGCGCTCACCTTCGACGACGGCCCGAACCCGCCGGACACGGTCGAGCTGCTCGACCTGCTGGCGCGTGAGCAGGTCCCGGCCGTGTTCTGCCTGGTCGGCGTGCAGGTGGCGGCGCACCCGGACCTGGTGCGGCGCATCGTCGACGACGGGCACGTGCTGGCCAACCACTCGTGGCGCCACGACGACCTCGCGCAGCTCTCGCCCGATGCCGTCCGCGCGGACCTGCAGCGCACGCTCGACGCGATCCACGCGGTCGTGCCCGACGCACCCGTCCCGTTCTTCCGGGCACCGTTCGGGCACTACGGGCAGGCGATCGTCGTCGCCGCCGAGCTCGGCATGCGCACGCTCGACTGGCAGCTGGCCGTCGAGGACTGGGACCCGGCCCCGCCCGCCGACGTGCTCGTCGAGCGGCTCGGTGGCATCGAGCCCGGCGGCGTCGTCCTGCTGCACGACGGCGGCGGCGACCGCAGCGCGACCGTCGAGGCGGTCCGGCGCGTGATCCCGCGCCTACGCGCGGACGGGTGGACGTTCACGGTGCCGCGACTCGACGGCTGAGGCCGAGCCGGACACGAGGAACCCGCCCCTCGACGTGCCGGTCTGCCCCGCAGGGATGAGGATCGACGCAGGCACGAGGGGGTGTTCTGCATGGGGGTCGTCACGGACCGGGCGGGGCGGGCCGGGCGTGGGGTGGCGTTGCTGGCGGCGGTCCTCGTCGCGGTGCTGACGCTCGCCGGCTGCGGCGTCACGCGCGGTGACGACGGCGGCGAGAACCGCCGGCTGCGCATGATGATCCCCAACGCGCCCGGCGGCGGGTACGACCAGACGGGTCGCGCCGCGACGCGCGTCATGGAGACCGCGGGCCTGACCGGCCGGTTCGAGGTCAGCAACGTCACGGGTGCGAGCGGGACGGTCGCCATGCAGCGGCTGGTCAACGAGCGTGGCGCGCAGGACCTGCTCATGACGATGGGCCTGGGCGTGGTGGGCGCGACGTACACGAACGGGTCCGACGCGCGCGTGAGCGGGGCGACTCCCATCGCGCAGCTCATCGAGGAGCAGGAGGGGCTGCTGGTCCCGGCCGACTCGCCGTTCGAGACGGTGGACGACCTGGTCACGGCGTGGCGCGCCGACCCGGGCGGTGTGCGGATCGGCGGCGGGTCGAGCCCGGGCGGGCCGGACCACCTGTTCCCCATGCAGCTCGCCGACGCCGTCGGCGTCGACCCGACGCAGGTCAACTACATCGTCTACGACGGCGGCGGCCCGCTGACGACGGCGCTGCTGGGCAGCAAGATCGACGTCGGCACGTCGGGCCTGGCGGAGTTCGAGGGGCAGATCGCCGACGGGTCGCTGCGCGTGCTCGCCGTCTCCGGCGACGAGCGGCTCGCGGCCGTCGACGCCCCCACGCTCGTGGAGTCCGGCATCGACCTCGTCTTCACCAACTGGCGCGGGGTGCTCGCACCCCCGGGCATCCCCGACGAGGTCCGCGACGCGCACATCGCGCTGCTCGAGGAGATGCACGGGACCGACGCGTGGCAGGAGGCGCTGGAGACCAACGGCTGGGTCGACGCGTTCGTGACGGGTGACGAGTTCGAGGAGTTCCTCGAGGAGCAGGACGAGCGGGTGTCCAGCACCCTCGACGAGCTGGGCCTGCTGTGAGCGCGGCCGACGACGCGGGTCGCGCCGCCACCGCGCCCGGTGAGGACGCCCCGGCGCCGACCGTGGACCGCGCGCAGTACGGCCTCGCCGCGGTGCTCGCGGTCGTCGGGGTCGGGACGGTCGTCGACTCCGCAGGCCTCGGCCCCGGCTTCGCCGACCAGGTGGTGCGGCCCGCCGCGTTCGGCTACGTCATCGGGTCCGCGCTCGTCGTGCTCGCAGTCCTGCTCGTGGTGGCGACGGCCCGGGGCGACCGTGCCGAGGGCGAGGCGGGCGAGGACGTCGACCTCGACCAGGGCACGGACTGGCGCACGCTCGCCGGGCTCGCGGGCGTGCTCGTCGCGACCATCGCGCTGCTCGACGTCCTGGGCTGGGCGATCGTCGGTGCGCTGCTGTTCGCCGGGGCCGCGACCGTGCTCGGCAACCGGCACTGGCTGCGCAACCTGCTGATCGGCGCGGTCATGTCGGTGGGGTCCTGGTACGGGTTCTACGTCGGGCTGGGCATCCCCATCCCGGCGGGTGTGCTGGACGGGATCCTGTGATGGACGCGCTGCTCACGGGCCTGAGCCTGGCCGTCACCCCGGAGAACCTGCTGTACGCCGTGGTCGGTGTGCTGCTCGGCACCGCGGTGGGCGTGCTGCCGGGCATCGGCCCGGCCATGACCGTCGCGCTCCTGCTGCCGGTCACGTACAACGTCGAGCCGAGCGCGGCGCTCATCCTGTTCGCCGGCATCTACTACGGCGGCATGTACGGCGGGTCGACGACGTCGATCCTGCTGAACACGCCGGGGGAGTCCTCCTCGGTCATCACGGCGCTCGAGGGCAACAAGATGGCCAAGGCGGGGCGTGCGGCGCAGGCGCTCGCGACCGCGGCGATCGGCTCGTTCGTCGCCGGGACCATCGGCACGGTCCTGCTGGTGGCGCTCGCGCCGACGGTCGCCGAGTGGGTCGTCGTCCTGGGGGCGCCGTCCTACTTCGCGTTCATGGTGCTCGCGCTCATCGCGGTGACGACCGTCCTGGGCAGCTCGCGGCTGCGCGGGTTCATCGCGCTGACGCTGGGCCTGACGATCGGGCTCGTCGGCACCGCGACCGGGCAGCCACGCCTCACGTTCGGCAACCCGCTGCTGGCCGACGGCATCGACATCGTCGTCGTCGCGGTCGCGATCTTCGCCGTCGGGGAGGCGCTGTGGGTCGCGGCCCACCTGCGTCGGCGCCCGCTCGAGATCATCCCCGTGGGACGCCCGTGGATGGACCGTGCGGACTGGCGGCGGTCGTGGAAGCCGTGGCTGCGGGGCACCGCGTTCGGCTTCCCGTTCGGGGCGCTGCCCGCGGGCGGTGCCGAGATGCCGACGTTCCTGTCGTACGTCACCGAGCGGCGGCTGGCGGGCAAGCACCGGGACGAGTTCGGCAAGGGCGCGATCGAGGGGGTCGCCGGGCCGGAGGCCGCGAACAACGCGTCCGCCGCCGGCACGCTCGTGCCGCTGCTGGCGATCGGCCTGCCGACCACCGCGACGGCCGCCGTCATCCTCGCCGCGATGCAGGGCTACGGGCTGCAGCCCGGCCCCCAGCTCTTCGAGGCCGAGCCGGAGCTGGTGTGGACGCTCCTGGCCAGCCTGTTCGTCGCCAACACCCTGCTGCTCGTCATCAACCTGCCGCTCGCGCCGCTGTGGGCGCGGCTGCTGCGCACCCCGCGGCCCTACCTGTACGCGGGCATCCTGTTCTTCGCGGTGCTCGGCGCGTACAGCGTGAACTTCCAGTGGTTCGACGTCGCGCTGCTCGTCCTGTTCGGGGTCCTCGGCTTCGCGATGCGACGGTTCGGGCTGCCGGTGCTGCCGCTCATCGTGGGCGTGATCCTCGGGCCGCGCCTGGAGGAGCAGCTGGGCCAGGCGCTGCAGCTGTCGCGCGGGGACGTGTCCGCGCTGTGGAGCGAGCCCGTCGCGGTGGTCGTCTACGTCGTCGTCGCGGCCCTGCTGCTCTGGCCGCTCGTGCTGCGGCTGATCCCCGGCCGGCAGGGACCCGAACGGCTCGCGGACGAGGTCGACGAGCTCGAGGAAGAGGTGAGGCGATGACCGTCGTCGTGGGCTGGACGCCCGACGCCCGGGGCCACGCGGCCCTCCTGCGGGGCGCGCGCGAGGCGCTCGCGCACCGCGAGGACCTGCTCGTGGTCAACGCGACGACCGGCACCGCCGCCGTGGACGACCGGTTCGCCGCCGCCTCCGACGTCACCGACGTGCAGGCGCTGCTCGAGTCGTTGGGCGTCGAGGCGCAGGTCCGGCAGGCCGTCGTGCGCGACGTCCCCGGGGAGCTGGTCGCGGTCGCCGACGAGGTCGGCGCGTCGCTGCTCGTCATCGGCATCCGGCACCGCTCGCCCGTCGGCAAGCTCCTTCTCGGGTCGACCGCGCAGCGCATCCTGCTCGACGCGCGGTGCCCGGTGCTCGCGGTCAAGGCGGCGGAGGCACCGGGGCGCTGACGTGCCGCGCCGACGCGCCGCGGTCGCCGGACGCACGACGGGCCGCCGCGAGGTCGCGGCGGCCCGTCGGCTCGGGCGTGCCCGTCAGGCGCTGCGCCGCCGGCGCGCGGCGAACGCGACGGCGAGCCCGCCGCCGACCAGCAGGGCCGTCGCGAGCAGCGTGCCCGCCGTGACCGAGCTGCCGGTGACCGCCAGCGCGGCGCCCGCGGGGGCGCCCGACGCGGGTGCCGGCACCGGCGCCGCGACCGGTGCCGCCTCGACGAGGACGCCCGAGGCGACGCTCGCGAGCGCGCCGTCGGCGGTGGTCCCGTTGAGCTGCAGCGTGTGCTGCCCGGCCGCGACGCCCGCGGGGAGCGCGAACCGCGCCGCGAAGGTGCCGTCGTCCCCGACGCGCACCGTGCCGAGCAGGACGGGCGTGGAGAACAGCCACACGTCGACCAGCTCGCCGGGGGCGAACCCGGACCCCGTGACGGTCACCGAGCCGTCCGGTGCGATGACGACCCGGCCGGCCGCAGCGCCCGGTCGGCCCGCGGCGTCGAGGCCCGTCAGCGTCACGCGGACGCCGTCCGCGGTGACCGTGCGCGTGCCGGCCTCGGTCGTCACCGTGCTCGGCTCGCGGACGCCGTCGAACCAGACCGCCGCCTCGTCGGGCGTCAGCGCGGGCAGGCCGAGCGTCCCGTCGGCGTCGGGCACCTCCAGCGGGGCCGGCACCGGGGTCACCGTGACGACCGTGGACGCGTCGCCCGCGCCGAGCGCGTTGTCCGCCCGTACCGCGACGCGGTACTGCGTCCCGTTGACGAGACCCGTGACGACGAGCGGCGAGCGGTCGACCGGGAGCCACGTGGTGCCGCCGTCGAGCGAGTACTCGTAGCCCGTCACGGGGGTGCCACCCGTCGCGTCGGGAGCCGCGAACTCGATGTTCACGCTGCGGCTGCCCGCGGTGACCTGCGTGATCGTCGGCGCGCCGGGGACGTCCGTGCCGGACAGGTGCAGCGGGAACGTCGTGGTGCCGACCAGCACGTACCGCGGTGCCGATGCCACGGCCTCCAGGACGACGTCACCCGTGAGCGCGTGGTCGCCGGGGGCGAGCGGCACGCCGTCGAGCAGGTAGGTCACACCGGTGGCCGCGGGGACGGTGACGACGTCCCGCGCGGTGCCCGGGTGGTCCGTCGCGGTCGGGGCCGGCACCGTCACGTGCTCCAGGTCCGTGAACGTGAAGGAGTGCGTCGTGGTGCCCGTCAGCTCGTGCCCGAGTGCCGCGGTCGCGACCAGGGTCACCGTGCCGCTGCCGGGGTGCGTGCCGGGGGTCAGCACGTCACCGTCCCGCGTCCACACGACGCCGTCGACCACGGGCAGCGTGAACGTGTCGTCCGCGGTGCCGTCGACGTCGTGCCACGTGGGTGCGACGACCGTGGTGAGGGTGATGTCGGTGAACACGAGCGTGAACTGCGAGGGCCCGGTCAGCTCGTGGCCCGTCGTGGCCGTGGCCGTCACGACGACGGTCCCGGTGGCGGGGTAGGTGCCGGC
This sequence comes from Cellulomonas dongxiuzhuiae, assembly GCF_018623035.1. NCBI lineage: Bacteria > Bacillati > Actinomycetota > Actinomycetes > Micrococcales > Cellulomonadaceae > Cellulomonas > Cellulomonas dongxiuzhuiae. The sequence continues at coordinate 3,692,650 of NZ_CP076023.1, read as the reverse complement.
GGCGACCGGGCTGCCGTCGACCGCGTACTGCACGCCCGTGACGCTCGGGATCGTGTAGGTGTCGTCGTCGGTGCCGTAGGTGTCGACCGAGGTCGGCTCGGCGGCGGTGACCAGCCGGATGTCGGTGAAGGTGCGCGTGAACTCCGACGCCCCGGTCAGCTCGTGGCCGGTGGTGGCGGTCGCGGTGACGACGACCGTGCCGCTCGCCGGGTACGTGCCGGGGGCGACGGGGTCGCCGTCGACCGCGTACTGCACGCCCGTGACGCTCGGGATCGTGTAGGTGTCGTCGTCGGTGCCGTACGTGTCGGCCCAGGTCGGCTCGACGGCCGTGACGAGGCGGATGTCGGTGAAGGCGTAGGAGAACTGCGACGGACCTGTCAGCTCGTACCCGGCGGTCGCGGTGGCCGTGACGACGACCGTGCCGCTCGCCGGGTACGTGCCGGGGGCGACGGGGTCGCCGTCGACCGCGTACTGCACGCCCGTGACGCTCGGGATCGTGTAGGTGTCGTCGTCGGTGCCGTACGTGTCGGCCCAGGTCGGCTCGACGGCCGTGACGAGGCGGATGTCGGTGAAGGCGTAGGAGAACTGCGACGGACCCGTCAGCTCGTACCCGGCGGTCGCGGTGGCCGTGACGGCGACCGTGCCGCTCGCGGCGTGCGCACCGGCGGCGACGGGGACGCCGTCGACCGCGTACTCCACACCCCTCACGGACGGGATCGTGACCGTGTCGTCGGCCGTGCCGTACGTGTCGTACCAGGTGGGCTCGACGGCCGTGGCCAGGACGACGTCCGTGAACGTGAACGTGAACTGCGAGGGGCCGGTGAGCTCGTAACCGGGGGTGGCCGTGGCGGTGACGACGACCGTGCCCGAGCCCGGGTGGCTGCCCGCGGGGACGGGGGCGCCGTCGACGGCGTACTCGACGCCGGTGACCGACGGGATCGTGTAGGTGTCCTCGGCCGTGCCGTAGGTGTCCACGTGCGTGGGCGCGGTGGCGCTGACCTGGCGGATGTCGGTGAAGGTGCGCGTGAACTGCGAGGGGCCGACGAGGACGTAGCCCGCGGTCGGCGTCGCGTCGATGGTGACGGTGCCGGTGGCCGGGTACGCGCCTGCGGCGAGGGGCGCGCCGTCGGCGGCGTACTGCACGCCCGTGACCGAGGGGATCGTGAAGGTGTCCTCGGCGGTGCCGTAGGTGTCGTGCCAGGTGGGCTCGGCGGCGGTGACCTGGCGGATGTCGGTGAACGTGCGCGTGAACTGCGAGGGGCCGACGAGGACGTAGCCCGCGGTCGCGGTCGCGTCGATCGTGACGGTGTTGGTGGCCGGGTAGGCACCCGCGGCGAGGGGCGTGCCGTCGACGGCGTACTGCACGCCCGTGACCGAGGGGATCGTGAAGGTGTCCTCGGCCGTGCCGTAGGTGTCGTGCCAGGTGGGCTCGGCGGCCGTGACCTGGCGGATGTCGGTGAAGGTGTGCGTGAACTGCGTCGGGCCGCTCAGGCCGTACCCGGTGGTCGCGGTGGCGTCGACGGTGACCGTGCCGACGGCGGGGTAGGTCCCCGCGGCGCGGGCGATGCCGCCCACGGCGTACCGCACGCCCGGGACCGACGGGATCCGGAACGTGTCGTTCGCGGTGCCCCAGGTGTCGGTCCAGGTCGGCTCCGTGGCGGTGGCCTCCCTGAGGTCCGTGAACACCAGGGCGAACTGCGTCGGGCCCGACAGCACGTAGCCGGTCTTGGCGGTCGCGGTGACGACGACGGTCCCCCTGCCGGGGTACGTCCCGGCAGCGACCGTGGTGCCGCCGACCCTGTACGTGACGCCGTCGGTGGCCGGGATCGTGTACGTGTCGTCGGCGGTGCCGAAGTCGTCGACCTGGGTGGGTGCGGTCGCCGAGACGCGGATCTCCGTCGGGTTGGTCGTCGCGCCTTTGCGGCACTGCGTGGCCGGGTCGTCGACGGTGCCGATGCGCAGGTTGTCGATGAGGACCGCCGAGTCGACGGCCGCGTCCCCCATGTCGAAGATCGAGAAGTACAGCTTCTCCTGGCTGCCGCCGGTGAGCGGGACCTGGGCCGTCAGCTGCGGTGTGGCGCCGTCGAAGACCGTCCGGGCGGCCTCACGCGCCGCGGTGCTGGACGCGAACAGGCCCGCGTTGAGGCTGATGGGGCGGCCCATCGTGTCGAAGGCGAAGTTGTTCGGCGCGTTGATCGACGAGTCCGGGTTGACCGACCACGTGCTGGCCCCGACCTCGGCGATGAACGCGTCGTTGAACTCCTTGCCGACCTCCTCGGGGAACTCGTCCGTGAGGAAGCGGAAGGTGACGCCCAGGAGACAGTTCATGCCGGTCGGGACGTCGATCGTGACCTCCAGGGTCGTCACGTCGTGGGCGCCGCCACGCACGGGGGTCATCACGTACGGCGTGTTCGGCGAGGTCGACTGCGTGGTTCCGCTGAGGGCGCTCGCCGCTCCTGTCGAGAGCACCGCGTACGACCCCCCGGCGCGGCTCGGGAAGCCCGCGAGGTTGTTGCTCCGGACCGCCGTCGTCGCGGCGTTCACCGTGCTGAGGGTCGCCGACCTCACCACCGAGGGCGTCGCGAAGATCGCGGACGCCAACGCGGACGCCGTCGCTGCCGACGCCGGGGCGGCCGACCACAGGGCACCTCCTGCCACCAGGGCGAGCGCTGTCGTGGTCGAGGCGATCTTGCGCACGCGCATGGGCGTGTCCTCCTGGTGGTCACTGGCGTCCACGGAACGGCGCCGCCGCTCAGGATCGACGCCTTGCCCCAGGAGGTCGAGGGGGTTGCCGGGACCTAGGTCCTGCGATGACCGGTTTACCTGGGTACGCGTCAGGCGGCGCCGTGCAGCGCACACCCCGCCGCGGACGGAGGGCGGAGGTTGCAGGGGAGGATGGCACCATGCCGCCGCCGTCCGTCGGGGTCCTGCTGCCCCGTGACCTGCCCGCCCACCGCGTCCTCGAGCACGCCCGCCGCGCCGAGGCGCTCGGTTTCGACGAGCTGTGGGTCGTCGAGGACCTCGGCTTCCGCGGTGGTGCCGCGCAGGCCGCAGCCGTCCTGGCGGCCACTGAGCGGATCCACGTGGGCATCGGCATCGTCCCGGCGGCCGCGCGCGACGTCGCGTTCGCCGCGATGGACGCCGCGACCCTCGCGCGGCTGTTCCCCGGGCGCGTGACGTTCGGCGTCGGGCACGGCATGCCGGACTGGATGCGGTCGGTCGGTGCGTGGCCCGCGCGTCCGCTGACGTACCTCGAGGCGTACACGCGCGCACTGCGGGCCCTGCTGCGCGGTGAGCGGGTGACAACCGCATCCGATGCGCCGGTCGTGCTCGACGGGGTCGCGCTCGATCCGTCGTCCGTCCCGGACGTCGTGCCCGACGTGCTGCTGGGCGTGCGCGGCCCGCGGTCGCTCGCGGCTGCGGGCCGCGTCGCCGACGGCGTCGTGCTCGCCGAACCGTGCGCGCCCGCGTACGTGCGCGCGGCGGTCGAGCACGTCGCGGCCCCGGGCACCCGCGTCGTGACCTACGACGTCGCGGCCGTCGACGACGACCGGGCCCGCGCCCTCGACGTCGCGCGGCCCGGCCTCGCGTGGGTCGGTGAGCCCGACTGGTCGCCCCACGTCGCGCCGCTGCCGTTCGCGGCGGACCTGGCGGCGCTGCGCGCCCGCAGCGCGTCGCCCGCCGCGTTCGCCGCCGCCCTGCCCGACGCCTGGGTGCGCGAGCTCGCGCTCGCCGGCACGCCCGACGACGTCCGCGAGCGCATCGCCGCTCGCGGCGCGGCCGGAGCGACGTCGTGCGTGCTGTTCCCCACGGGCCCGGACCCGGTCGCGGCGCTCGAGGCGCTCGCCCGGGTCCGGTGAGCCCCGGCGCCCCCGCGGCGCGTCGGCGCGGTTGACTGGGCGCATGCGACGCGTGCTGGTGCTCGGAGGGACGGGATGGCTCGGCTCGGCGGTCGCGAGGGCCGCGCTCGCGGACGGCGCGCAGGTCGTGTGCCTCGCGCGGGGCGAGTCCGGTGACGTGCCCGCCGGGGCGCGGCTCGTGCGCGCCGACCGGCGGGAACCCGGTGCGTACGACGCCCTGGCCGGCGACTGGGACGACGTCGTCGAGATCGCGTACGACCCGGCGCTCGTGACCGGGGCGCTGGACGCGCTCGCGGAGCGGGCGCAGCACTGGACGCTCGTGTCGTCCGTGTCGGTGTACGCGCGCGCCGACGAGCCGGGCGCCGACGAGTCCGCAGCCCTCGTCGAGCCGCGGGACCTGACCGCGTACCCGGACGCCAAGGTCGCCGCCGAGCGGGCGAGCACCGCACGGCTCGGCGACCGGCTGCTGCTCGCGCGGCCCGGCCTGATCGTGGGGCCCGGTGACCCGTCCGACCGGTTCGGCTACTGGCCGGCCCGGCTGCGCCGCGGCGGGCGCGTCCTCGTGCCGACGCCCGAGGGTCGGCACGTCCAGGTGATCGACGTCGACGACCTCGCGGCCTGGCTGGTCGCGGCCGGCCGCGACCGGACCACGGGCGCGGTCGACGCGGTCGGCCGGCCCGTCCCGCTCGCCGACGTCCTCGCCGAGGTCCGCGACGCGGCGGCGTCGGACGCCGAGGTGGTCCCGGTCGACGACGCGACCCTCCTCGCGCACGACGTGCGGTACTGGGCGGGCCCGCGGTCGCTGCCGCTGTGGCTGCCCGCCGAGCACACCGGGTTCGCGCTCCGCGACGGGTCGGCGTACCTGGCCGCCGGCGGCACGCTGCGGCCGCTGCGCGACACGATCTCGCGCGTCCTGGCGGACGAGGTCGCGCGCGGCGTCGACCGGCCGCGACGCGCGGGGCTCACGCCGGACGAGGAGCGTGGGGTGCTCGCAGCGGTCGGGTCCTGAGGGCCGACACCCTCGGCTGACAGGGGGCGTCGGTGCCTCACCTCACGCCGGCACCGGCGACCGGGTCAGCGCGTCCACCCGGTCGAGGATCCGGTCGAGCACCACGCCGCGGTCGAACCGCAGCGCGTACTCCCGCGCACGCTCGGACCACGCGGCACGCTCGGCGCGGTCCATCGCCAGGACGTCGTCGAGCGCCGCGGCGATCGCGTCGGGGGCGTCGACGGGCACGATGATCGCGGTGTCGCCCACGGCCTCGCCGATGCCGCCCGTCGCGGTCGTGATGACAGGTCCACCGCCGGACAGCATCTTCTCGACCAGCGCGATGCCGAACGTCTCGACGAACTCGGGGCGCGGCTTGGACGGCAGCACGAACGCCGTGCAGCCGGCCATGAGGTGGCCCTTCTCGTCGTCGGGGACGTCGTCGAGGAACGTGATGAGGCCGGCCACGGGCGTGCGGGCGGCGTGCGCACGCAGCTCGGCGGCCTGCGGGCCGTTGCCCGCGATCACCAGGCGGCGTCCGGCGCTCGGCGCGCCCGAGCGCGCGTAGCCGTCGATGAGGTCGTCGACGCCCTTGGCGTGCGCGAGCCGCGACAGGAACAGCACGTACCCGTCGCGCGTCAGGCCCCGGTCGGCGAGCACGCGGTCGGTCTCGTCCTCGTCGCGCGCGAGGTACGTGCCCACGTCGATCGCGGGGTAGGAGACGGCGACGCGCTCGTCGCACTGCTGCGCGAACCGGGTGCCGTGGCGCGCGTCGATCGCCGCGGCCTCGGTGACCACGAGGTCCCGGGTGTACTGCGAGACCGCGAGCACGACGTCGTGCGACAGGTACTGCGCGAGCACGTGCGCCGCGGCACCGAACCGGTCCTGCTGGACGCACTCGCGCACGACGTTGGTGACGTCGGACCCGACGGCCTCGGCGACGGTCACGACGTCCACCGGCAGCCCCGTGCGGCGCGCGACCGCGACCGCGTCGGCGACCGCCGTGGCGTGCGGCGACAGGTACAGCGACATCGCGACGGTCGGGACGCCGTCGGTGAACAGCTCGACGAGCCGCCCGGTGAGCCCCGCGAGGTACCGGCCGTCGGGGACCTTGTAGTCACCGACGGGCTCGGGACGGTCCACGACGATCCCCGGCGAGTACGGCATGACGCCGTCCAGGGGCTTGAGCGGCAGGCCCGCCTCCTGCAGCCGCTCGACCGGCCAGGTGACGATCCGGACCTCGTCGAAGCCCCGCTGCAGCGCGGCCTCGGCGAGGTTGCGGGCCTCGCCCGAGTGACCGCAGATCACCGGGTCGGCGCGCACGACGATGACGAGGCGGCGGTCGGGGCGTGCGGCGGAGATCGGGTCCACGGCGTCGTCCTCTCGGTGGATCGGGGTGACCGGATCGCTCTCTCGCGGGAGAGGGGGGCTCGATTGCTCTCTCCCGCCCGGGGGTGGGGTGGCCTTCCCCTTTGGGCGTGAGAGAGCGATCCAGTTGTCGTCAGGGGCGGGTGAGGCGGGGGAGCGGGACGTCGACGTGCGGCGCGGGCGCGCTGGGTGGTCGGTGCTGGGTGCCCCACCCGGAGGGTTCCGGGCCGAGGCCGATGAGCAGCCGCCCCCCGGAGTGCAGCTCGCCGCCCGTGAGGAACGGGCGGTCGAGCGGGACACCGTCGAGGTGGACGGACTGCACGTGCTGGGCCGGACCGCCGGGCTCGGGCTCGGCGAAGCCGGTCGTCTCCACCGTGAGCGGCCGGCCGCCCACGTCGATGCGTGCCTCACGCCACGCGGGCGCGTTGAGCAGGTACAGGTTCTGCCCCGCGACGGGGAAGAGCCCGAGCGTCGCCCACACGTACCAGGACGACAGCCCGCCCGAGTCGTCGTTGCCGGGCAGCCCGCCGCGGCCCGTCCCGAACTGCTGCTGGACGACGTCGTGGACGACCTGCGCGGTGCGGTCGGGACGGCCCGCGTACATGTAGGCCCAGGGCGCCTCCATGTCGGGCTCGTTGTTGAGCCCCTCGAACCGGTGCAGCCCGTAGCCCGCGGCCATCTCGTCGACGTCGGGGTGCAGCCCCGGCTGCTTGACGGGGTCGGCGCCGAACCCGAAGAACTCGTCCAGCATGGTCGTGAACGCGTCGTCCCCGCCGGTCAGCGCGATGCGCGAGGCCATGTCGTGCATCAGCCGGAACGAGTAGTTCCAGCGTCCGCCCTCGTAGTACGTCGAGTCGACGAGCAGCCCCGTCGCCGGGTCGTAGGCGTTGCGCCAGCGCGCGGCCAGCGGGCCGAACTGCTCGACGAGCGTCAGGTCGCCCACGCGTCCGGCGACGATCGCGGTGCACCAGTACCCGAACGCGAGGTCGAGCGTGTGGCTGATGGGGTGCGTGCGGCCGTGCAGCAGGAACTCCTCGCCGTACGTGCGGCGCAGGTCGTCGTTCATGTGCACGAGCGCCCAGTCCCAGTCGATGCCGGGCAGGCCCAGTGCGCACAGGTCGGCGAGGAACGTGTGCGCGAGCGCCGAGCCCTGCCGGCTGAAGCGGTCGGCGCCGCGCGCCATGCGGTAGCCGATGGGCAGGTTGCCCTCCTCCTCGGCGATCTGCAGCAGCGCGTTCGCGAGCTCGACGGCCCGGTCCGGGAACAGCGCCGTCATGAGCGGCAGGTGCGTGCGGTAGATGTCCCACATGGTCGACAGGTCGAACGCGAACGGGCCGGGCGTGGGCCAGAACGGGGACTCGTCGGGCGCGAGGCACGGCTTGATGAGGGAGTGGTAGAGCGCGGTGCCGAACACCGTCGCCTTGTCCGACGACGGGGTGTCGACCTGCACCTTGCCGAGGTGCTCGCGCCACACGGCCTGCGTCGTGTCGCGCCGCCGCTCGAAGGACCGCCGCGGGTCCGGGCCGCACTCGCGCTCGAGGGTCTCGGCCGCCTGGTCGACGCCACGCAGGGAGAACCCGAACCGCAGCTCGACGACCTGCCCCGGCTCGGTCGGCCCCGCCCACATGAGGCCGAACGGCCGCAGGGTCGTGGGCCGGATGCGGTCGAAGTCGAGGCGCGTGCCGCCGGGCATGAGGCGCCGGTCGTACCAGAGCAGCTGCCGCCAGTGCTGCGCGTCGCACTCGACGCGCACGGCCAGCGGCGCGCCCTCGACGACGATCTCGCCCTCCGCGCACCCGGGGCTCACCGAGCCCAGGTGGGCGCGCAGGGGGATGGTCCGCCCGTACGGGATGTCGAGCCCACCGAGCGAGAAGTCGATGACGAGCCGGGCGTCGTGGTGGGCGGGGAACGTGTACCGGTGGACCGCGGACTTCGGGCCGACCGTGATCTCGGCGCGGATGCCGGACTCGAGCGTCGCCGCGTAGTACCCGGGCTGCGCCTCCTCGTCGACGATCTCCCAGGTGCGGCCGAGGTCGTCGAGCGGCGAGATCATCGGCGTGACGCGGAAGTAGTTGTAGTACTTGCGGATTGCGCCCGTGCCGGACTGCTGGAAGTGCGTGAACCCGCTGGCCACGAGCCGGTCGTGCAGGACCGGTGGCAGGCCCTCGGTCGACAGGTCGTACCGGCCGTAGCCCGTCGGATACGCCCCCGAGTACGCGCACGCCGACACCATCCCGAACGGGTACGTCGCGCCCGGGTGCGTGTTGCCCACCTGCGGCTTGGGCGACCACCACGTCGCCGCGAGGCCGCCGGGCGTGGGCAGGTCGGTCGCGTCGGTGCCGATGAACGGGTCGACGTGGTCGAACATCCCGGCCTCCTCGCGTGCGTCCGTCCTGCCGTGCGCCTGTCGGTGCGGCGAATCGCGCGGCCTCGTGAGCCGGGTGGACACAGCGTGACGCCGTGCGCGCGCCGTGTCCACGGGTGCGGTGCGGTGACGTTACGAGGCGGGTGTGTCAGGCGTGTTGCGGGCAGGTCACGCTTCGGCCGGGCGGGGCCGGGCGAGCTCCGCACGCAGGGTCGCGGCGTTCGCGTCGAGCTCCGCGCGTGAGGGGTGCGAGCCCCATCGGGCCCCGAGGGTGAAGCCGTCGTCGGCGAACCGCGGGAACACGTGCAGGTGGGAGTGGAAGACCTCCTGGAACGCGGCCTCGCCGTCGGCGTAGAACAGGTTCACGCCCTCGGACCGCAGCGGCGAGCGTCGCAGCGCGGCGGCGACGGACCGCGCGACGGCGAACATCTCCGCCCCGAGGTCGTCGTCGAGGTCCGCGAGCGCCGGCAGGTGCGCGCGGGGCAGGACCAGGACGTGCCCCGGCGTCACCGGGTCGATGTCCATGATCGCCAGGACCGTAACGGACTCGTGCACGACCGAGGAGTCGAGCGGGTGCTCGGCGATGCGGCAGAAGATGCAGTCGTCGGTCGTCATGCGCTCGATCCTGGCAGCACGACCGTCCCGGGACGAGGCTCTTGGGGGACGTCGACGCGTCAGCCGCCGCCGCGGCCGGCGGGCCGGGGGGTGCTGGATTGCTCTCTCGCCCCCAGGGAGGGGTGCTCACCCTCCCGTGAGAGAGTGATCCAGTCCTGTCGTCAGGCCGGGCGCAGGACGCCCAGCTCCGTGAGCGCGCGCCAGCCGATCTCGCGCGTCGTCGTCTCGTCCCACTGGACCCAGCCTGCGGCCAGCGCGAGCCCTGTGCCGTGCGCCCGCGCGGTCGTGGCGTCGGACAGCCCGCCGTACGCGTCGAACGCCGCCCGCACCCCGGCCGCCGGCAGCACGAGCCACAGGAACCCGAGGTCCGTGGCGCGGTCGCCCTCGGCGATGTCCGCCCAGTCGAGGACGCCGGCGAAGCGACCTTCGACGCTCAGCAGGTTGTACGGGTGCAGGTCCGCGTGGATCCACGTGCGCGGCACGTCGACGGGCGCGGCCAGGGCGTCGGCCCACAGGCGCTCGGCGCGCTCGCGGTCCAGGCGCAGGCCACGGGCGGGTGCGTGCTCCTCGACGTGCGCGAGCGACCGCAGCACGACGTGGACCCGCGCGGACAGCGGGACCGACTGCTCGTCGTTGTACGGCGCGTCGGGCGCGGCCGGCACGTGGACCTGCGTGAGGGCGCGCCCCAGGTCCGCGCCGGCGGACGCGTCCAGCGGCACCTCGGCGGCGGTCGCGCCCGGCAGCCAGGTCACGACGGCCCAGGGCCACGGGTACGCGGCTCCGGGCTCACCGGCCCGCACGACCTGCTGGGTCGGGAACGTCCATGCCGTCCCCAGCTCCCGCACCCACCGCAGCTCGGTCGCCATCGACCCGACCGCGGCCGCCCGGCGCGGCAGCCGGACAGCGAGGTCCTCGCCCAGCCGGTACATCGCCATGTCCCAGCCTGCGTACCGACGTCCCAGCGGCAGGTGCGCCAGGTCCGGGTGCTGCTCGGCGAGCAGCGCGGCGACGACGTCGGGGGTGATCGGCACCTCGTCGGCGGGTGACGGCATCGTGGTCCTCCCGGGTGGCGACGTCGGCAGCGCCTCAGCCTGCCGCGCGCCGCCCCACGAGCGCCAGCACGCGGGTCTGCCGGTCGGTGTCCGCCGGCACGTCGAGCGCGGGGCGGCAGATGCCCTCGGTGTACAGCGTCTCGCCGAAGCCCGCGGCGCACGCCTCCACGAAGGCCAGCTCCTGGTCGGTGAACCGCTCGTCGAGGCCCGCCGCGGTGGCGACGTCCCAGCGGTGCACGACGAGGTCGAAGCCGTAGAACCGCAGCAGGGACTCCGCGACGGTGGTGCGCCCGAAGTGCCCGTCGTACTCGAGCCCGCCGACGGCCGGGTCGGCCAGCGCGTCGGCGAGCGCCGCGGCGTGCGTCCGCCACACGGCGGCCGGGTCCCCGCCGAGGTCGATCGGGGCGAGCGGGACGCCGCGCTGGTCGAGGAAGTCGCGCTCGGTGTCGACCACGTGGCGCACGACGTCGCGCGCGGTCCAGCCCTCGCACGGGGACGGGCGGGCCCAGGCGTCCGCGGGGAGCCGGTCGCACACGGCGCCGAACGCCGCGGTGAGCTGTCGGAGGTCGGGTGCAGGGTGGGTCGTGGAGGTCGTCATCCTCCGACGGTAGGTGCGGTGGGGGAGGCGGGGATTGATGAAAGCCGTCACGGGGCTCGACCCCGTCGAGCGTGCGCACCTCGTCGACCCCACGGACCGGACGTGGCGGATCCACCGGCACGCGGTGCCGGACGACCTGGCGGACCTCGCGCGCCGGTTCTGGATCCCGGTCTGGGACGTCCCGGCCGGGGCGGAGTCGCACCAGCAGGTGCTGCAGTACCCGGTGTGCCTCATGGTCGTCGCGCCGCACTACGCGCGCTTCTCCGGGGTGGTGTCGGGGCTGGCGACGACGACGTTGAGCGGGTCGGGCTGGGCGGTCGGGCTGATGCTGCAGCCCGCGGCGGGTGCGCTGCTGACGGGCGGCCCGGTCGACCGGTGGACCGACCGGGCGGAGGAGCTCGGCGACGTGCTCGGGGCGGCCGGTGACCGGCTCGCGGAGCAGGTGAGGGCGGCGATGGCGGCGGGCCCAGAACGGCCAGGTGCCCAGCGGGAGGCGATGGACGCGTTCGCCGGTCTGCTGCGCGCCCACCTGCCCGTCGACGACGAGGGGCTGCTCGTCAACCGGCTCGTCGCGGCCGTCGAGGACGACCCCGCGCTGCTGCGCGTCGAGGAGCTGTGCGACCGGTTCGGCATCGCCGAGCGCGCGCTGCAGCGGCTCGTGCGCCGCCGGACCGGGCTGAGCCCCAAGTGGCTGATCCAGCGGCGCCGGCTGCAGGAGGCGGCCGAACGGCTGCGGGACGGGGAGGTGTCGCTGGCGCAGGTCGCCGCGCAGCTCGGCTACGCCGACCAGCCGCACTTCACGCGCGACTTCCGCCGGGTCACGGGGCTCACGCCGGGCCAGTTTGCGGCACGCTTCCGCTGACGTGCGCGGCCCCCGGGGCGCGAGGCGTCCCGCGCTCGCCGGGCGCCCGCTCCGGACGTTTCGTACCGTGGAGGAGGACCGAGCACCGACATCCGGGGGGCACGATGCGAGGGACTCTCAGGGCGGCGACCGTCGCCGTCGCCGCGGCCGCGGCGCTCGCGGCCTGCAGCGCGTCAGGCGAGGAGCAGGACGACCCGGTGATGAACCAGCAGGAGGCGACGACGCCGGCCATGACCGACGAGGACGACGACGGCACCGAGGTGATGCTCGTCGACCCGGACGGCGGCGAGGTCGGCACGGTGTGGCTCGACGACGACGACGGCGCGCTCGAGATCGAGGTCGCCGCCGGTGACCTGCCGCCCGGCTTCCACGGCTTCCACCTGCACACGATCGGCGTGTGCGAGCCGGACAGCCCGGACCCGACCGACCCGGCGAAGGTCGGGGACTTCCTGTCCGCCGGTGGCCACCTCGGCGCGGACGTGGCAGACCACGCCGCGCACCAGGGGGACCTGCCGTCGCTGCTCGTCGACTCCACGGGTGCGGGGCGCCTGACCGCGTCCACGGACGCCGTGACGCTCGAGGAGCTCATGGACGACGACGGCACGGCGGTCATGGTGCACGCCGGTCCGGACAACTTCGCGAACATCCCCGAGCGGTACGCGCCGAACGGCCCGGACGCGGACACGCTCAAGACCGGTGACTCCGGTGACCGCATCGCGTGCGGGGTCGTCGGCGGCTGACGCGCGGCGGAGGACACCCGCAGGCACGTCGCCGGGTCCCGCCGCCCTCGGGTGGCGGTGCCCGGACGACGGCCGCAGGGTGGAGCCATGAGCGAGGAGACGGTCCACCCGGCATCGCAGCGACCCGAGACGCAGGACGCGGAGAACCAGCCGCTGCCCGGCGCCACCGGCCCCGACACCCAGCCGCCCCCGGGCGACAACCAGGACACCGGCGCCCGTCGTCTGTACCCGTCGGACCCGACGGGCGACGACCCGACGCCCTGACGACCGCACCTGCGTCCCACCGTCGGCCGGCCGCGTCAGATCGCGACGACCTCGCAGGTCACGCCAGGTGCGCCCGCGAGCCGGCGGTCGCCCGTGAGCAGCGGTGCTTCGAGGTGGGCGGCGAGGGCGACGTGGGCGGCGTCGTAGGCGGAGAGGTTGTGCGTGAGCCGCCAGACGTCCGGCTGCAGCGGGGCGAGGGGCCAGAGGTCGACCGGCAGCTGCGACCACGTGCGCACGGCGAGCGTCGCCTGGTTCTCGGTGAGGTGGCCCGCCGCCCGGCGTCGGCGCAGGACGTTCAGGACCTCGTAGCCGAGCAGGTCGGGCGCGGCGAGCTGAGCGCCGGCCATGTGGGCCGCGGCCCGCTCGCCCCGGGGGCCCGGGTCGATGAGCACCGCCAGGACGGCTGACGCGTCCACGACCAGGGCGGCGGTCACCGCCGCCCTGCGTCGAGGTCGTCGAGGATCTGCTCGGCGCTGACGTCGGGGTACGCGAGCGCACGGCCGCGGGCCTGCGCGACGGCGTCGGCCGCCGTCGGCCGGGCCGCGAGCTCGGTCAGCGTCGCGCGCAGGTACTCCTGCAGGGACCGGCCGCTGCGCGCGGCGCGCGCGGCGAGCTCGTCGCGGACGTCGTCGGGCACGTCGCGGACGGTGAGGGACACGCTCATGCCGTCATATTACTGTGTTTGCATGCAAAGTGCAGGCACCGCGGCCCAGGCAGCGGCGATGCGCGGCGCGCCTCACCACTCCACCGGGTCCCGCACGATCGGGCACGTCATGCAGTGCCCGCCGCCGCGGCCACGGCCCAGCTCCGCGCCGACGATCGTGATGACCTCGATGCCCGCCTTGCGCAGCAGCGTGTTGGTCAGGGTGTTGCGGTCGTAGGTGAACACGACGCCCGGCTCGAGCGCGACGGCGTTGTTCCCCGAGTCCCACTGCTGGCGCTCCGACTCGTAGACGTCGCCGCCGGTGTCGATGGTCCGCAGCGCGTCCAGGCCCATGGCGCGGGCCACCACGTCGGTGAACGCGGCGGACCCCTCGTCGACGACGTCGAATCCTGGGCGGGCGTCCGACGGCCGCAGCGTGAACGTGTGCACCGCGTCCGTGATCGTCGGGTACAGCGTGACGACGTCCCGGTCGACGAACGTGAACACGGTGTCGAGGTGCATCGCCGCGCGCAGCTTCGGCATGCCGGCGACCACGACGCGCTCGGCCGCCCCCTGCGCGAACAGCGCGGCGCTGACCTGCGTGATCGCCTGGCGGGACGTCCGCTCGCTCATGCCCATGAGGACCACGCCGTTGCCGACGGGCATGATGTCGCCGCCCTCGAACGTCGCCTGCCCCCACTCCTTGCCGGGGTCGCCCCACCAGACGCGCGAGCCGACGTAGTCCGGGTGGTGCAGGTAGATCGCCTGGTAGATGAGCGTCTCGTCGTGCCGTGCCGGCCAGTACAGGGGGTTGAGGGTCAGGCCGCCGTACAGCCAGCACGTCGTGTCGCGCGTGTAGAGCGTGTTGGGCAGCGGCGGCATGAGGTACTCGCGCGCGCCGGTGGACTCGCGGGCCAGGCCGATCGCGGGCGGGCGGTGCTCCGGGGGCAGGTCGATGGTCGCCAGGCCGCCGATGAGGAGCTCCGCCAGGCGCGCCGGCGCCAGCTCCTCGAGGTAGGCGCGGGTGCTGTCGACCAGGCCCAGGCCGACGCGGTTCGGCACGATCTTGCGGTCCAGCAGCCAGTCGCGGGCGCCGGGCACCTGCAGGGTCTGCGCGAGCACGTCGTGCAGCTCGACGACCTCGACGCCGCGGGTCGTCAGCTTGTTGACGAAGTCCGCGTGGTCGCGCTGCGCGTTCTCGACCCACAGCACGTCGTCGAACAGCAGCTCGTCGCTGTTGGTCGGCGTGAGCCGGCGGTGCGCCAGCCCCGGGCGGCAGACCATCACCTTGCGGAGCCGGCCCACCTCCGAGTGGACGCCGTAGCCCGCGGACACGGTCTGGCTCATGCTCGTCCTTCCGTCGGGTGACGTCACGTGCGCCTCACAGCTCGATCCGGCCCGTCGCCAGGCCCAGGACGCCGACGACCGCCCCGGCGACGACCACGGCGCACAGCACCGCCTCGGGCGGCGTGAACAGCCGCCGCCGGTGCTCCCTGCGCGCCCGGACGTACAGCAGGGTCAGCGGCGCGAGGATCACGGTCGACAGCAGCAGGAACTCCAGCCCGGCGGCGACGAACAGGAGCAGCGTGTAGCCGGTCGCGACGCCCGCGACGATCGTGTGCGTGCGCCGCGTGCGCGGGTCGACCCCCTCGTAGCCCTCGCCGGTCATGGCGATCTTCAGCGCGTACGCCGCCGCGAGGAGGTACGGGATGAGCGCGAGGCTCGTGCACAGGTCGAGCATGAAGTTCAGCGCGTCGGACACGAGCAGCGTGAGCAGCAGCAGCGCCTGCACCGCGATGGACGTCGCGACGAGCGCCATGATGGGCGTGCCGACGCGGTTCTCGCGGCCCAGCAGCTCCGGCAGGTCGTCGTTGCGCGCCGGGTGGTACATGACCTCGGCGGCCATGAGCGTCCACGCCAGGTACGCGCCCAGCACGGACACGACGACGGCGACCGAGATGAACGTCGCGCCCCACGGGCCCACGACGGACTCGAACACCCCGATCATCGACGGCTGGCGCGTGGCGGCGATCTGCGCG
Organism: Cellulomonas dongxiuzhuiae; assembly: GCF_018623035.1. Classification (NCBI taxonomy): domain Bacteria; kingdom Bacillati; phylum Actinomycetota; class Actinomycetes; order Micrococcales; family Cellulomonadaceae; genus Cellulomonas; species Cellulomonas dongxiuzhuiae. Next base: position 3,677,256 of record NZ_CP076023.1, on the reverse strand, counting down.
CGGGGCAGCACCGCGTACGACGACAGCGTGACGAGCGCGAAGACCGACAGCACGGACAGGAAGCCCAGGACGGTGGCGCGGCCCACGTCCTCGCGCCGCCGGGCGTACCGCGAGTACACGCTCGCGCCCTCGATGCCGAGGAAGACGAACGTCGTGATGATCATCGTGTTCCTGACCTGCTCGCCCATGGTGCCCAGGTCGTCGTACGCGAAGAAGTTGTCCGCGAAGACCCCGGCGTCGAAGGAGAGGAGCAGCACGACGACGAACGTGAGGATCGGCAGCACCTTGAACACCGTGACGATGCGGTTGATGACCGCCGCGTCCCGCACGCCGCGTGCGACGAGGTAGTGGAACAGCCACACGCCGACGGTCGACAGGGCGACGGCCGGCAGCGTGTCGCCGTCGCCGAACGCGTCGACGAACGTGCCGAGCGTCGCGGTGATGAACACCCAGTAGAAGGTGTTGCCCGCAACGGTCGACGCCCAGAACCCGATCGCCGAGCTGAAGCCGACGTAGTCCCCGAACCCCGCCTTGGCGTAGATGAAGACGCCCGAGTCGAGGTCCGGCTTGCGCACGGCGAGGTTCTGGAAGACGAACGCGAGCATGAGCATGCCCGCGCCCGCGATGGCCCACGCGATGAGCGCGCCCAGCACGCCGGTCGCGACGCCGAACCGCGCGGGCAACGAGAACACGCCCGCCCCCACCATGCCGCCGACGACCATGGCGGTGAGCGTCGGCAGCGACATCCGCGCCGGCGCGGCGGCCGGTGCGACGGTCTCCTGCGTGCTGGTCATGCGGCCGCCCCCCGGCGTCGCCCCCCGGCCCCCGGGGTGATCCTTGCCACACTAGGGGGCCGTGCGTGCGCGGTGGAACAGCCGCGGCCGTCGGCGTGCCGACGGTGCCGCCGTGCTCGCCCGCGCCGCGGCTACCGTGGAGGTGCGGCCCCGCCGGCCGCGTCCCCACGACCCGAGGTCCCCACCGCATGACGTCCGCACCCTCCGACCCGCCGGGCGGCGGTGTCCTCCAGGCGGACGCCGCCGTCGACCCGTCGTCCCCCGACCGCGCCCCCGACCGCGCCCTCGGCCACGGCCTGCGGGCGCGGCACCTGACGATGATGGGCCTGGGGTCCGCGATCGGCGCCGGGCTGTTCCTCGGCAGCGGCGTCGGGATCGCCGTGGCCGGGCCGGCCGTGCTCGTGTCGTACGCCGTCGCCGGGCTGCTCGTCGTGCTCGTCATGCGGATGCTGGCCGAGATGGCGTCGGCCGTCCCCGCGAGCGGGTCGTTCTCCGTGTACGCCGAGCGTGCGCTGGGCCGCTGGGCCGGGTTCACGCTCGGCTGGGTCTACTGGTTCACGCTCGTCATGGTGCTGGGCGTCGAGATCACGGGCGTCGCCCGCATCGTCACCGGGTGGGTGCCGGGCGTGCCGCAGTGGGGCGTCGCGCTCGCGGCCGTCGCGGTGTTCGCGGTCGTCAACCTCGTCGGCGTGCGGCAGTTCGGGGAGTTCGAGTTCTGGTTCGCGCTCGTCAAGGTCGTCGCGATCGTCGCGTTCCTCGTCGTGGGCGTCGCGCTGGCCCTCGGGTGGCTGCCGGGCACCGACCCCGTCGGGACGTCGAACCTGCTGGGCCACGGCGGGTTCGCGCCCACCGGCGCCGCCGGGATCGCGGCCGGGCTGCTCGTCGTCGTGTTCGCGTTCGGTGGCATCGAGATCGTCACCATCGCGTCCGCCGAGGCGCGCGACCCGCAGCGGGCCGTCGCGCGCGCCACCCGGTCGATCGTGTGGCGGATCCTGCTGTTCTACGTCGGCGCGGTCGCCGTCATGGTGCTCGTCCTGCCGTGGGACGCCCCGCAGCTCGTCGACGGGCCGTTCGTGGCCGTCCTCGAGCTCGCCGGGCTGCCCGGGGCCGCGCGCCTCATGGAGGTCGTCGTCGTCCTGGCGCTGCTGTCCGCGTTCAACGCCAACATCTACGCGACGTCCCGCATGGCGTACTCCCTGGCCGGGCGCGGCGACGGGCCGCGCGTGCTGCAACGCGTGTCGCGGCGCGACGTGCCGTGGGTCGCGGTCGTGGTGTCGGTGGTGCTGGCGCTCGTCGCCGTCGCGCTCAACCGGCTGCTGCCCGACGCGCTGCTCGGCATCCTGCTCAACGCCGCGGGGTCGTCGCTGCTCGTGGTGTGGGTGCTGGTCGCCGTGTCGCAGCTGCGGCTGCGGCCCCGCCTGGAGGCCGCCGCCGGCCCCGAGGGGCTGCCGCTGCGCATGTGGGGCTACCCGTGGCTGACGGGGGCGACGCTGGTCGCGCTCGCGGGGGTCGTCGTGCTCATGCTCACCGACGACGCGGCGCGCGCCCAGCTCGCGGCGACGGCCGGGCTGGTGGCCGTCGTGGTGGGGATCTACGCCGTGTCGCAGGCCCTGCGGCGGCGTTCGGCGCGCGCGTCGAGAGGGGCTGCCGCAGAATCGGGCGCGTGACCGGCGAGACGACGGACGAGACGACCGCAGGCGCTCCCAGGCTGCGCCGGGCGATCACGGGCCCGCTGCTGTTCCTGTTCATCCTCGGCGACGTGCTCGGCGCCGGGGTGTACGCGCTCATCGGTGAGATGGCCGGGCAGGCCGGCGGGCTCGTGTGGCTGGCGTTCGGGATCGCGCTCGTCATGGCGCTGCTCACGGCGTTCTCCTACGCCGAGCTCGTCACCAAGTACCCGAAGGCCGGCGGGTCCGCGGTGTTCGCCGAGAAGGCGTACCGCAGCCCGCTCGTCGCGTTCCTCGTCGGGTTCTGCATGCTGTCCGCGGGCGTCGTCAGCGCCGCGGGGCTGTCGCTCGCGTTCACCGGGGAGTACCTCACCGCGTTCGTCGACGTGCCGCAGGTGCCCGCGGCCGTGGTGTTCCTCGTGCTCGTCGCGCTCGTCAACGCGTGGGGCATCAAGGAGTCGCTGCGCGCCAACATCGTCATGACCCTGATCGAGACCACCGGGCTCGTCGTCGTCATCCTGCTGGGCGCCTGGGTGATCGGCCGCGGCGACGCCGACCTGAGCGGCGCGTTCGCGCCGCCCGCCGAGACCGGCGTGGCCACCGCGGTGCTCGCGTCCGCGCTCATCGCCTACTACTCGTTCGTCGGGTTCGAGACGTCGGCGAACCTGGCCGAGGAGATCACGGACGTCTCGCGCGTCTACCCCCGCGCGCTGTTCGGGTCGCTGCTCACCGCGGGCGTGGTCTACCTGCTGCTGGGGTTCGTCGCGCCGGCCGTCGTCGCACCGGACCGCCTCGCCGAGTCCACGGGCCCGCTCCTCGAGGTGGTCCGGGTCGCGGGTCTCGTCCCGCCGGGGGTGTTCGCCGTCGTCGCGCTCATCGCCGTGGCCAACGGCGCGCTGCTGACCATGATCATGGCCAGCCGCCTCGCGTACGGCATGGCCGAGCGCGGGCTGCTGCCCGGGCCGCTCGCGCGCGTGCTGTCCAAGCGCCGCACGCCCGGCATCGCGATCGTCGTCACGACGCTCGTCGCGATCCTGCTGGCCGTCACCGGTGAGCTCGTCGACCTCGCGTCGACCGTCGTGCTGCTGCTGCTCTTCGTCTTCCTCTCCACCAACATCGCGGTGCTGGTGCTGCGCCGCGACCAGGTCGACCACGACCACTTCCGGGCGCCGACGTTCGTGCCCGTGCTCGCCGTGATCTCGTGCCTCGTCCTGCTCACGCGGCAGGAGCCGCAGCACTGGGCGCTCGCGGGCGTGCTGCTGGCGGTGGGGGTCGTGCTGCACCTGCTGACGCGGAAGTCGTCGCGGGCGTCGGCGGTGGCGCGCGGGACGGCCGAGGGGTGACGGCCCTCCGCCGCGACACCATGCGTGAGGTGGGAGATGCGTGAGGTGGGCGATGCGTGAGGTGCTCGACGGTGCCCGGCTGCTGCTGCGCGGGTGGGGCTACTGGCGGCGGCAGCCGCGGGTCATGGCGCTCGGCCTGGTGCCCGCGGCGGTGGTCGGCCTCGTCGTGCTCGCTGCGATCGTCCTGCTGGTGATGCACCTGGGGACGGTCGCGGAGTGGCTGACGCCGTTCGCCGACGACTGGTCGCCGACGTGGGAGCGGACCGCCGAGGTCGCCGCGCAGGCCGTCGTGCTCGCGGCCGCGGTCGTGCTCGTCGTCGTGACGTTCACGGCGCTGACGCTGACCGTCGGCGAGCCGTTCTACGACCGGATCTGGCGGGCCGTCGAGGTCACCGAGACCGGGACGGTGCCGGCCGGGGACACGGGGTTCTGGCGCGGTGCGGAGGACGGGCTCGCACTCATGGGACGCGGGCTCGTCGTCGCGGTGCTCGCCGGGACCGTGGGGATCGTGCCGGTCGTCGGGACCGCGCTCGGGTGGGTCGGCGGGCTCCTGCTCACCGGCTGGGTGCTGGCGCACGAGCTGACGTCGCGCGCGCTCGTGTCCCGCGGCGTGCCGCGGCGCGAGCGCAACCGGCTGCTGCGGGCGCACCGGCGCCAGACGATCGGGTTCGGCGCGGCGACGCAGCTGTGCTTCCTGGTGCCCGGCGGGGCCGTGGTGACCATGCCCGCGGCGGTCGCCGGGGCGACGCTGCTGGCGCACGCCGTGCTGGGGGAGGGGGCACGGGTCTCACCCTTGACCACAGGGTTATCCACAGATGGGGAGAAACCGGACCAAAGGGTGATCGGCCACCCCTAGCGTCCCGGGCATGACGATCACACGCCACCCCGAGGCCCGTCCCCTTCGACGACACCCCGCTGCCCGGCGCCGGGTTCGGGGAGTCGATCCGCCGGTACTTCGGGCGGTCCACGGTGTTCACCGGGCGGGCCGGCCGCGCGGAGTACTGGAACCCCGCGTTCCTCCAGGTGGCGGTCGTGTGGGGAGCTGTCCTGGTCCTGCGGGTGCTGGACGGCGCAGCGGTACGACGCCGCGCGGCCGGCGCACGTGCCGTGCGCCGGGTGCGAGCGGTGCGGGTGACGTGCCGCAGCCGTGCACGTTGGGACCTTGGTCCCATGACTGCCTATCGTGTGGCTCGTCCGTCACCAGGAGGTAGTCCTTGACCGAGGCAGTCGCCCGCCCCGCCCCGCAGCACGACGTCGCGTCAGCGCTGCTCTCGGCGATCCTCGACATGGCGGGCGACCTCGACACCCGCAGCCTGCTGGAGCGGTTCGTGGCCGCGAGCACCAGCCTGACCGGCGCGCGGTACGGGGCGATCAACATCGTCGACGAGGACGGCGCGTCGGTCGAGTTCGTGCAGAGCGGCTTCACGGACTCGGTCGTCGCGGCGCTCGGGCACCCGCCGCACGCCTGGGGGGTGCTCGGCGCGATCCCCGACGAGGGGGTCCTTCGGCTCGACGACCTCACGCAGCACCCCGACTTCCGCGGTCTGCCCGCCGGGCACCCGCCGATGGGGTCGTTCCTCGGTGCCGCCGTGCGCGTGCGGGGCGAACGCTTCGGCACCCTGTACCTGTCGGAGAAGGCCGGCGGGTTCGGCCCCGACGACGAGGCGGTGGTGCTGTCGCTGGCCGCCGCTGCCGCCGTGGCCGTCCTCAACTCCCAGTCGTACGCGCTGGAGGTCCGCCGCCAGCAGTGGCTGACCGCCGCGCAGGACATCACCACGATGCTCCTCGAGGGCGCCGACGCCGAGGACGTCCTCGAGCGCGTCGCCGCCGCCGCGGTGCAGGTCGCCGACGCGGACGTCGCCGCGATCGTCCTGCCCGGGGCCGACGAGGACGAGCTGCTCGTCGAGATCGTCACCCCCGCGGGCAGGTCCCTGCTGGGTGCGGACATGAGCACCGAGGAGCGCGTGCGCGCCGCGTTCGACGACGGCACGGGGTGCCTCGTCGCCGACGCCGGTGACTCACCGGCGCTCGTCGGGTACGGGCCGTCGCTCCTCGCACCCCTGCACGCCCACGGCGAGGGGATGGGGGTGCTCGTGCTCCTGCGGCGGACGGGCGCCGCACCCTTCACCGACGAGGACCTCACCCTCGCGCAGTCGTTCGCGCGGCAGGCCGCGCTCGCGTTCGTGCTCGGTGAGGCCCAGCGGCTGCGCGGTCACGCCGCCGTGCGCGACGAGCGCACGCGCATCGCGCGCGACCTGCACGACCTCGCCATCCAGCAGCTCTTCGCCGCCGGGATGCAGGTCGAGGCGCTGCGCTCCGACCCGTCCGGGCCCGTCTCCGCGGAGGCGTCGCAGGTGCTGGAGCAGGTCGTCGGGCACGTCGACGCCGGCATTCGGCAGATCCGCGTCATCGTGCGGACCCTCGACGACCCCGGCGCCACCATCCCGCTCGTCGAGCGCGTGGTCGCCGAGGTCGAGCTCGCGCGGTCCTCCCTCGGGTTCGCCCCGCACCTCAGCGTGCACGTGGACGGGGTCTCCGTGGACCCCCTCGCCGGGGACCGGGTGGTGACCGGCGGCATCGACGAGGTCGTCGCGCCCGGCCGCGCCAACAACGTCGTCGCGGTCGTGCGGGAGGGGCTGTCGAACGTGGCGCGCCACGCGCGCTCGCACGCGGTGTCCGTGCGGCTGGCCGTCACGACCGGGGACCCCGGGCAGGTGGTCGTCGAGGTCGAGGACGACGGGGTCGGCGTGCCGCCCACGCGCACGCGCTCGTCGGGTACCCGCAACCTCGCGCAGCGCGCCGAGGAGTCGGGCGGGTCGTTCGCGCTGCTGCGGCCCGCGTCGGGGCGCGGGGCGCTGCTGCGGTGGTCGGCGCCGCTGGACTGAGGGGTGGGGGTGCGGGGCTCCACGTCCTGGGGCTGGCGCTCACCGAGTGGCCCCGTCAAGCGTCGAAGGCCGCGAGGCGGGCACGCGCGGCCGCTGCCACGCCGAGGCGGATGGTGAGTGGATCGCCGTCGAGGCCGTAGCGGACGCGTTGCTCGGCGTGGGCCCGCAGCGGTGCGGAGTCGACGTCGTGGAGTCCGGTCAGGCCGCTCCGGAACGACGCGGCAAATGCGCGGACCAATCCGCCGCCGAAATCTCACCCGCCGCGTTCGCCGCAATTGCCGTCTCCTGCCGCACGCCCGCCCGGCGAACCCTTTACCGTCGGTTCTTTGACCTGGACAACTGACCAGCACGCGCCCGTTCTCGGGTGCGCCGGAGGGCGACAGATGGCAGCGGCACGCGCGCGTCGGCAGAGCACGACTCACGACGGCTCTCGGCGACGGGGACGCTTCGTCGCACGCGTCGCAGCCCTCCTCGCCGGTGCGCTCGTCGCGGCGCCGCTCACCCTCGTCGGCATCGCGTCGCCCGCGGCGGCGGCGGAGTACCGCCAGTTCAAGCAGGTGTTCACCACGAACACCAACGGCGAGATCCTCATGGCGGCGAACACGCTCATGACGTGCAACGCCGCGACGGGCGCGACGAGGCGCACGTGCGCGGAAGCACGCGCCGGCACCGGCTCGGACCTGAACAACAACGACTTCACGTCGATGCAGTTCGTCGACGTCGACGCCTCCGCGGACACGTTCAACTCCTCCTCGGCGGACCTCACGGTTCCGGACGGCGGCAGCGTGCTGTGGGCGCGCCTGTACTGGGCGGGTCGCACGGGCTCGGGCGGGCCGAACCAGAGCGTGGCGCTGCGCGACGAGGCGGTGCTCCGCGTCCCCGGCGCCGCGGGCTACCGAGAGGTCACCGCCGACGTCGACGCGGTGGACGTCGCGGTCAAGGACGACTACGGCACCGCGTACCAGGCACACCTGGACGTCACCGCGATCGTGCAGGCGGCCGGCTCGGGCACGTACACGGTCGGCAACGTCCAGTCGTCCTCCGATGGCACCAACCAGTACGCCGGGTGGGCGCTGGTCGTCGCGGTCTCCGACCCCGCGGCGCCGGCGCGCAACCTGACGATCTTCGACGGCTTCGGCTCCGTCAGCATCGGCGACGCCCTGCCGACGTTCACGGTGAGCGGATTCATCACGCCCCCGAACGGTGACATCCGCACGTCGGTCGGCGTCGTGGCGTACGAGGGCGACCGCGGCTACACGGGTGACCAGCTGCAGCTCAACGGCACCGACCTCAGCGACCTCAGCAACCCGGTCGGCAACTCGTTCAACTCCTCGATCAGCCGCTTCGGTGTGGACGACGGCCGCCGCAACCCCGCGTTCGTCAACCAGCTCGGGTTCGACGCCGACGTCTTCCGCGTCGCTCGCCCGGTCGTCAACAACGGCGACACGAGCGCGACGATCACGCTGACGACGTCCCTCGACCAGTACTTCCCCGGTGTCGTCACCTTCGCCACCGACCTGTACGACCCGACCCTGCTGGGCAACAAGTCGGTCACGGACGTCAACGACGGCCCGCTGCGGCCGGGGGACGTCCTGCGGTACACCGTGCCGGTCAGCAACATCGGCCTGGACACGGCAGCCGACAGCCGCTTCTTCGACGCGATCCCCACGGGCACGTCCTACGTGCCGGAGTCCCTGGCCATCGACGGGGTCCCCGTCACCGACGCGCAGGACGACGACGCCGGGTACTACGACGCCGCACCGCGCGGTCACGTCGTCGCGCACCTGGGCGCGGGCGCGTCGGCCGGCGGCGGGGGAGACATCCCGATCACCCCGGAGCTGGCCGACGCCCCGCACACGGTGTCCTTCAGCGTCGTCGTCGACGCGGACATCCCTCACGGTGCGCAGATCGTCAACGGCGCGGCGATGACGTACCGCGGCAAGACGACCTACGCGTCCGCGTCGTCGGTCTCCAACGTCGTCACCGACGTCGTCACGGCCACGCCGGACGCGGGCGAGAACCCGCCGGTCGCCACCCCGCACGTGCTGACGTTCCGGCCGCGTCCCATCGAGCGGACGCTGGACATCGCCGTGCTCGACGGTGACCGCGACGCCGACGGCGACACGTTCAGCGTCAAGGCCGTCACCGACGCCGCGGGCGGCGCCCTCACCGTCAACGCCGACGGCACCGTCACCTACGCCCCGCGCGACGACTTCGCGGGCCGCGACGTGTTCACGTACACGATCGAGGACAGCACGGGCCTGCGGTCGACGGCGTCGGTGCAGGTCGTCGTCGTCAACGACGCCCCCGTCGCCCACGACGACACCGCGACCACGACCGGTGGCACGCCGGTGACGATCGACGTCCTCGACGTCGACACCGACGCGAACGGCGACCAGATCAGCGTCCGGTCCGTCACGCCGACCAGCACGCAGGGCGGGACCGTCACGATCGCCCCTGACGACGGCTCGGTCGTGTACACGCCGCGCCCCGGCTTCCGTGGCACGGACACGTTCGACTACGTCGTCCAGGACACCCGCGGCGGCTCGGACACCGCCACGGTGACCGTCACGGTCGCGAACGGGCTCCCCGTCGCGCAGCCGGACACCTACACCGTGAACGCCGGTGGGACGGTCGCACTGGATCTCCTGGCCAACGACTCCGACCCCGACGGCGACGCGATCCAGATCGCCGGGATCTTGCCGGCGCCGAGCCACGGGGCGTACAGCATGGCGGCGTCCGGCACGGGCAGCTACACCCCGTACCTAGGCTTCGTGGGCACCGACATCTTCGTGTACCGGGTGCGGGACGACCAGTCCCCGGCCGGGGTGTCCTCCCCGGTGACGGTCACCATCATCGTCAACGGCCGGCCCGTCGCGAACGGCGACACCGCCAACGTGCCCACGGGCTCGTCGGACGTGGTCGTGCCCGTGCTCGACAACGACACCGACCCCGAGAACGGTGACCTGACGGTGACCGTGGTGACCCAGCCCGGTCAGGGGAGCGCGGTGGCGCTCGACGACGGCACGGTCCGCTACACCCCGGCCGCCGGCTGGGCCGGGGAGGACGAATTGACCTACCGCGTCACCGACGCCGGTGGCCTGAGCTCGACGGCCACGGTGACGGTCACCACCGCCAACACGGCGCCGGTCGCGGTCGACGACGTCGCGTCCGTCGCGAAGAACGGTGTCCTGAGCGGGGTGCCGGTGCTGGCGAACGACACCGACGTGAACGTCGCGGCGGGTGTCCCCGGCCAGGCGCTGACGGTCACCGCCGCGTCCGCGGACAACGGCGCGACGGTGAACCCTCACGCGAACAGCACGCTCGACGTGACCCCGGCCACCGGCTTCGTCGGCACGGTCACCGTCACCTACACGGTGACGGACGGCGCCGGCGGCACGGACGTCGGCACCTTGACGGTCGAGGTCGCGAACGGTGCGCCGTCGGCGCTGCCGGACGGCCCGGTCAGCCTCGCGACCGGCACCTCGGTCCTCGTCGACGTCCTCGCCAACGACACCGACCCGAACGGCGACACGCTCACGCTGGTCCCGGACGGCCTCGGCACGCCGGTCGACGGCGACGGCACCGCCCGCGGCACCGTCACCATCGAGAACGGCCAGGTCCGCTACACGCCCCCGACGGGCTGGGCGGGGACGGTCACGTTCACCTACGAGGTCACCGACGGCGACGTGACCGTGGCCGGGTCCGCCACGGTCGTGGTCGCGAACGCCGTACCGGTCGCCGGTGACTTCACCGAGACCACCGCGTCCGGGACCCCGGTGGTCCTCGACGCCATCGGCAACGCGAGCGACGCGAACATCCCCGGCACCGACCAGCAGCTCACCGTCACGGGCGCGGTCGCGGACCAGGGCGCGGACGTCGTCCTCAACAACGACGGGACCCTCACCCTGACCCCCGCGCCGGGCTTCGAGGGTGACGTGACCGTGACCTACACGGTCGTCGACCGCGCCGGCGGCGAGGACACGGGCACGATCACCGTGACGGTCGCCAACGCGGCACCCGTGGCCGACGACGACTCCGTCACCACGGCCTACGGCACCCCCGTGGACGTCGACCTGCCGGCACTGGCGTCGGACGCCAACCCGGGCGACACGCTCGTCGTCATCAGCGCGGGCACGCCCGTGGACGGTGACGGCAACCTGCGCGGGGCCGTCACCCTCACCGGCGGCGTCGCGACGTTCACCTCGCAGGACGGCTTCTCCGGCACGGTGACGTTCCCGTACGTGGTCAGCGACGGCACGGACACCGCGACCGGCACCATCACCGTCGAGGTCGCCAACGCGAACCCGGTCGCGGTCGACGACACGGCCACGACCGCGACGGACGCCCCCATCACGGTGGACGTGCTGGCCAACGACACGGACCCGAACATCCCCGTCACGGACCAGCGCCTGCAGGTCACCGGTGCGAGCGCCGACTTCGGTGCGAACGTCCTCGTCGAGGACGACGGGCGTCTGACCGTGACGCCGGCCGCGGGCTTCCGCGGTGACGTCACGGTCACGTACACGATCGCCGACGGCCCCGACGGTGCGGGCACGGCGACGGGCACGCTCGTGGTGTCGGTGGCCAACGCGGCACCGGTCGCGGGCGACGACGGCCCCGTCACGATCGCCTCGAGCACGAGCACCCTCATCGACGTGCTCGCCAACGACGTCGACGCGAACCCTGCCGACGTGCTGGCCGTCGTCCCGGCGTCGCTGTCCGTGCCGCGGGACGCCGACGGGGTCGTGCGCGGCTCCGCGGCGATCGAGGGCGGCCAGGTGCGGTTCAGCCCGACTCCCGGGTTCGCCGGCACCGTGACGTTCACGTACGCCGTCAGCGACGCGACGGCCGCCGACACGGCCACCGTCACCGTGGTCGTCGCGAACGACGCACCTGTCGCCGTTGACGACGCGGCCACGACCGCCACGGACACCCCCATCACGGTGGACGTGCTGGCCAACGACACCGACGCGAACATCCCCGGCTCGACGCAGGAGCTGACGGTCACGACCGTCACGGCCGACAACGGCGCCACCGCGGGGATCGGGGAGGACGGTCGCGTCACCGTGACGCTGGCCACCGGTTTCAGGGGCGACGTCACCGTCACCTACACGGTGTCCGACGGTGCGGGCGGCGAGGACACCGGCATCCTCGTGGTGTCGGTCGCCAACGCGAGCCCCGTGGTGGGCGACGACGGCCCGGTGACGACACCGACCGACACGTCCGTGCTCGTCGACGTGCTCGCCAACGACTCCGACGCGAACGGTGACCCGCTGAGCGTCGTGCCGGGCTCCCTGACCCCGCCGGTGGACGGGGACGGCACGGCGCAGGGCACCGTCACGGTCGAGGACGGTCAGGTCCGGTACGTCCCGGCGCCCGGCTTCGCGGGCACGGTCACGTTCGAGTACGACGTCACCGACGGGACCAGCACGACGACCGGCACGGTCAGCGTGACCGTGGCCAACGCGGCCCCGGTCGCGGTCGACGACGCGGCCACGACCGCCACGGACACCCCCATCACGGTGGACGTGCTGGCCAACGACACCGACGCGAACATCCCCGGCTCGTCGCAGGAGCTGACGGTTACGACCGTCACGGCCGACAACGGCGCCACCGCGGGGATCGGGCCGGACGGTCGCGTCACAGTGACCCCGGCCGCGGGCTTCCGCGGCGACGTCACGGTCACGTACACGATCACCGACGGCCCCGACGGTGCGGGCACGGCGACGGGCACGCTCGTGGTGTCGGTGGCCAACGCGGCACCGGTCGCGGGCGACGACGGCCCCGTCACGATCGCCTCGAGCACGAGCACCCTCATCGACGTGCTCGCCAACGACATCGACGCGAACTCTGCCGACGTGCTGGCCGTCGTCCCGGCGTCGCTGTCCGTGCCGCGGGACGCCGACGGGGTCGTGCGCGGCTCCGCGGCGATCGAGGACGGCCAGGTGCGGTTCAGCCCGACTCCCGGGTTCGCCGGCACCGTGACGTTCACGTACGCCGTCAGCGACGCGACGGCCGCCGACACGGCCACCGTCACCGTGGTCGTCGCGAACGACGCCCCGGTCGCCGTTGACGACACGGCCACGACCGCCACGGACACCCCCATCACGGTGGACGTGCTGGCCAACGACACCGACCCGAACATCCCCGGCTCGACGCAGGAGCTGACGGTCACGACCGTCACCGCCGACAACGGCGCCACCGCGGGGATCGGGGAGGACGGTCGCGTCACCGTGACGCTGGCCACCGGTTTCAAGGGCGACGTCACCGTCACCTACACGGTCTCCGACAGTGCGGGCGGGCAGGACACCGGCATCCTCGTGGTGTCGGTGGCCAACGCGAGCCCCGTGGTGGGCGACGACGGCCCGGTGACGACACCGACCGACACGTCCGTGCTCATCGACGTGCTCGCCAACGACGCCGACGCGAACGGTGACCCGCTGAGCGTCGTGCCCGGCTCGCTGACCGCGCCGGTGGACGGGGGCGGCACGGCGCAGGGCACCGTCACGGTCGAGGACGGTCAGGTCCGGTACGTCCCGGCGCCCGGCTTCGCGGGCACGGTCACGTTCGAGTACGACGTCACCGACGCGACCAGCACGACGACCGGCACGGTCAGCGTGACCGTGGCCAACGCCGCCCCGGTCGCCGTTGACGACACGGCCACGACCGCCACGGACACCCCCATCACGGTGGACGTGCTCGGCAACGACACCGACCCGAACATCCCCGGCACCGACCAGCGCCTGCAGGTCACCGGTGCGACGGCCGACCAGGGCGCGACCGTCACCGTCGAGGACGACGGCCGCCTGACCGTCACCCCGGCCACCGGCTTCAAGGGCGACGTCACCGTCACCTACACCGTCACCGACGGTGCTGGCGGCAGTGACGAGGGCACGCTCGTGGTCACCGTGGCCAACGCCGCACCGGTCGTCCCGTCACTCGACACCGTCAGCACGCCGTACGGCACGCCCGTGGTGGTCGACGTCCTGACGCCCGCGACCGACGCCAACGGCGACCCCCTCGAGGTCGTCGAGGTCCGGGCCCCTGTCGACGCGGACGGCACGCCGCGCGGCACCGTCACGCTCGTCGACGGTGTGGTGACCTATACCCCGCCGGCGGGGTGGTCCGGCACGGTCACGTTCGAGTACGACGTCTCCGACGGCACCGACACCACCGCCGGCACCGCGTCCGTCACCGTCGGCAACGGCGCACCGGTCGTCACGCCGGACTCCGCCGACGGCACGGCGGGCTCGCCCGTGACGATCGACGTGCTGGCCAACGACTCCGACCCCGAGGGCGGTCCGCTGACGATCGTCGAGGTCACTCAGCCGGAGTCCGGCACCGTCGAGATCGTGGACGGCAAGCTCGTCTACACCCCGGCGCCGGGGTTCGTCGGTGAGGCGACGTTCACCTACACCGCCACCGACGCGACCGGGGCACGTACGACCACGACGGTCACGGTCCGTGTCGCGGCAGCCCCGCCGGTCGCGGCAGGGGGCCCACTGGCCGTCACCGGTGCGCAGGTCGCTGGACTCGGTGCCGCAGCCCTGCTGCTGCTGCTCGGCGGAGCCGTCCTGGTGACGGTGCGCCGCCGACGTGGCTCGCACGTGGGCTGACCTCGCCTGCCGGTGCGCGCGTCGTCGCGCAGGGACGGCCCGCACGCCGCCGGATCTTCCGGCCGCGTGCGGGCCGTCCGCGTCGGTGCGACGGCCTGGCCGGCGGAACGACGCCGTCGGTGGCGCTGGGCTGAGGGTCACCGCGGTTCGGGGCGGATGTGGAGATGGGCTGGGTTCCTGTGGATGACCCGAGCGACGGGGCCGGGGTGTCGCTACGGTGTGCCCGGTTCGTCCGGTTGTCGCCAGGGGGTGTGCGTGGATCTCGGGGTGCTGGAGCGTTCGCCGGAAGCGGGTGACGTCGAGGCCGTCGACGGGTTGGTCGTGGGCTACCTCGCGCGCGCGGAGCGGTTCGCGGCTCGTGCGGTCGCCGTGCGGGCTGCTGGGGACGGGTTGGTGGGGGCGTCGGTCGGGGAGTGGGCCTCGGCCTTGGGGGAGCGGTCGGGGCGGCTCGCGTCGGGGTGGGACGACGCCGCTGGTGGATGCCGGCAGGTGGCCGGGGTGCTGGCCGGGTACGGGGCGGCGTTGCGGGGGCTGGAGCGTCGGGTGATGGCAGCCCGGCACGAGGTGGAGACGGCGCGGGTGCGCGCGGTGGCGGCGCGGGAGCGGTACGCGGTGGCGGCGCTGGCCGGTGGGGTGGCGGCCGTGCCGTGGGCGTGGACGGACGTCCCGGCGTTCGCGGCTGTGCCGGACGCTGCTTACGAGCTGCGGGTGTGGCGGGCAGCGGTGGGGGACGCGGCAGAGGGGTTGCGGGTGTTCGCCAGGTGCTGCGACGAGCGCGAGGAGCTCGACCGGGAGACCGCGGCACGGCTCGTGGGCGTCGAGGTGATGGCCGCCTACGCGCCCGGGACGGGCGTCGACGCGATCGTCGACGTGCCGTTGGTACAGGCGCTTGCGGCGAGCGCGGCGGGGACGGTGAGCGCGGCGCAGCGGCGGGTGATGGCGCAGTGGTTCGCGGAGGCTGCCGAGCAGGTGAGCAACCACCCCGCGGACACCCGGACGCTCGCGGCGCTCACAGGTTTCCTCGAGGCATGGGGCGCGGACGGTGAGCTGATGTCCGGGGTCTTCGTCGCGATCGGCGGCGCCGGGGTGGTGCGATTGCTGACGATGCTGGGCGAGCAGATGGTCGTCGGGGCGACGGACCGGAACTCCTCGCTCGCGGCCGCCGGGGGTGCGCTGCGCTCCGGTCTGGCGTCAGCGTCGTCGACGTGGTCGTCTGCCGAGGCTGCGGCGTACGCGGGCGACATGGTGCGGGCCGCGTCGAGCATGAACGGCACGCTCTCCGCGATCGGCTACGTCTTCGCGGACCCGCAGAGCGCACGGATGAGCGAGACGTTCACCGTGGCGATGGCCAACCTGCTGGATGCCATCGAGCGAGGCAACGGCGGGCCGTGGCGCGACGGACCGGGAGCTCCCGGCCACGCGCTCGACACCGCCGGGATGCTGTCGCTCGACGGAGGTGCGGCGCACGATGCCGCGGCGAGGGTCTTCGAGACGCTCGGGGCGTACCCGCAGGCGGCGCGGCACTGGCTGACGGGAGAGGGAATCGACTGGTCAGCTCCGGACCAAGCCTTTGCCGTTGACCGCATCACGTACTGGTTCCATGACCGAGGCTGGGCCGTGGGTGCGTCCGACGGATTCGCCGGGATCGGTGCACTGTGGGCTGGGGTCCAGGCAGAACCCGGCAACCTCGCAGTGAACCGCCAGGTCGCTGCGATCAACACCCACGTCCTCTACGAACTCAGCACCAACCGAGCGCTGGTGCCCGGCCGCCTGTCCGCGCACGGTGCGGAGACCCTCGCGACCGCTATCGCGGGGCAGCTTCCTGGCCTCGTCGAAGTGGGCTTCGAGAGCGGCTTCTCCGGGGATGAGATCAGCCTGCGATGGCATGACGTCACGGTGCCGTATCTCGAAGCGACCGTCCCGACCGCGCGCATCTCTCGGGACTGGCTCCGCCCCGTGCTCACAGCTGTGGCCGGCGAGGTCGAAGGTCGTCTCGCCCTGCATGGCGCTGCCCTGGACTACCAGGTGCGAGTCCAGGCAGGAATCACCCACGGCCCCGCATCTGCTGCGGCAGGGCTGGACGCTCTGGTCGCGGTGTGGGGTGGTATCGATGGAGCGACCTACTCAGCGACCGAGGTCAAGCAGTACCTCCAGGACCAGCAGACCCGAGCAGCGTTCGACGCCGGCCGCCACGTGGTCGACGTGGGCGTCGCGCTTTCGCCCGTCGGCCCCCTGACGTCGATCGGTGTGGATGCGGGGCTCGACACCCTGCAGAAGCTGGGTGAGGCCGCGCTCACCGGTGGTGCGCTGCCGAGCGGCACCGACTCGGCGGTGCCGCATGGGGTGGGATCGCTCGAGGAGTTCTTCAGCACGTCTGTGGCCGAGTACCGCCGCCTCGGTCTGTGGGACAAGTCCAGTGGACATGCCGGGGACGTCTCATCAGAACCAGCGGACGACGTCGCTCGTGAGCTCGTGTCCGACTACGACCTCATCGTCGGCGCCATGCGATCGAGCGCGGCGGACGGCGTCAAGGGAGATACCACGTGAAGAACCAGACGACGTCACGCACGCAGCGTCTGGCTGCGGCGCTGGCCCTGGCAG
This sequence comes from Cellulomonas dongxiuzhuiae, assembly GCF_018623035.1. Lineage (NCBI taxonomy): Bacteria > Bacillati > Actinomycetota > Actinomycetes > Micrococcales > Cellulomonadaceae > Cellulomonas > Cellulomonas dongxiuzhuiae. Next base: position 3,660,347 of record NZ_CP076023.1, on the reverse strand, counting down.
TCGTAGTTCCCATCACGGCGTCCGGCTGCGGTGAGGACAGCCCGACACCGGTGACGACCGCCGATGTCCGATGGGCGCAGAGTGCTCCGTCGGGAACCATCGAGGAGGATCCCTGGGTTCGCGCAGTCAGAGCAGGCGAGCTCGCCTACGCGACCGCGGTCAACAGCTCCAACTTCACCGATCGGTCAATGGCCGGCACCTGGCGCGAGGACCACGTGCGTTGGTTCGCTCACGCAGCCTCGCGGCGTCTCGATGAGGGCCGGGCCTTCGTCGTGCTCGGACCGCGGCCCTTCACACCGCTCGCTGTCGACGTCGAACCGTCCGGGACAAAGGCCATGGTGGTCGGCTGTGCCGACGACTTGGCGATCAGTCCCACAGCTGACGACGAGTACCCGGAGCCATGGCCGCAGGCCTTCGAGTTCCGGCTTGAGCAGGGACCGGACGGCCAGCGGCGAATCACGGGCGCCGCGGGGCTGAAGGAGCCGTACACGCTGTCCACGGGAGAGGCACTCACCGACGAGTACTGCGGTTCGGTGCCGATCGCACGCGGCACATTCAATCCGCAGCCCGATCCCCGAGCCCTGGGGGAACTGCGCGGCCGTGATCTCGTGGCTCCGGCCGAACCGAGTCCGACGTTTGCGGTCGAGGTGCCCAGATGACCCACTCAACTCGGGTTCAGTGGTGTAGCCGTGGTTGATCTGAGGGTCGACGACGGTGCCGTTGCCTCGTTCGCCGCCGCGGTCGGTGTTCATGCCGGAGTCGCGGGGGCCGAGTGCACCGCCGCTGGTGATGCCCTCGGGTCTGGGATCGTCCAGGACGCCTTGGGCAACGTCTCCCTGGTGCTGACGGTGCTGGACCAAGCGTTGGCCGACGGGGCGGGTGCGCTCGCGCACGACGCCCGGTCGACCGACCAGATCTGGGGGTCCACCGACACGGGCATCGCCATGCGTGCCGTCTGACGGCCAGGATCTCGCACCGTCGAGCAGGCCATAAGCACGCCGCCGATCCCGTCCAGCGAGTGCAACGACCTCCTCCGGTTACTGCGTCAGCAGTCGGGTGGCTTGGGTCTGTCGGTGCACAGGTCGGCGACGAGGCGGCTGGTGCGTTCTTCGACGGTGAAGGGTGGGGAGGTGGTGGTGGTGTTGGCGGTGCCGTTGATGTCGCGCCAGATGGGTGAGCCGTCGATCTGGTAGCGGCCGGTCCATTCGGCGTTCAGGGTGATGGTGGTGGTGCCGGGGTTCTCGTACTCGTGGAAGACGTCGTGGTGGGGGTAGGGGTGGCCCGGTGATCGGGTGCTCAGGGTGTGGCCGTCGCCGAAGTCGTAGGTCCAGCGAGTGGGGGTGGCCTCCACGGTGATGCCGTAGCCGAGCAGCTCGGTGCGCAGGGTGACCGGGGTGGGGTCGGTCGAGACGATGGTCTCGATGTTGATCAGGACCCAGCCGCGGTCGGGTTGCAGGGTGAGTACGGGTGCGGGGAGCGGGAGGCGGCGGAAGTCGGCCTCGGTGAGCACGGGCAGCAGGTCGACGCCGCAGCCGCCGGCATCGATCTGCTGCCAGGGGCCCCACTCGTCCACGGGGGTCGCGCGGGCCTGGCGCCACATCGGCATGACGAGGGTGTCGCCCTCTTCACACTGAACCGCTGTGAGGGCGAGGTCTGCACCTTCCCCGCACGTTCCGTCCGCAAGGCCCTTGACCCACATGCCTGCGGCCTCGCGGCAGAACGGGGCCCGCTCGTAGCGGAACAGGCGAAGCTCCGCAGGTATGGATCCGTTGATCGTCGCGGCACGCTCGGCGTCTCGGGCCAGCATCTCGATCGCCGAACGATCGTCGCTGACGTGGCCACCGATGCCTTCGTCCTCGGATGTGGGCGCGGTCCAGGTCGGAGCGAAGGCAGTGAGGGCGACGATAACCGCGCCCATCATCGCCTGACGAGGGCTCATGACGACGGCGCGAGGTCGACCGCCCGAATCTCCCAGCCGTCCCCATTCCACCGGAGAGCGACGAGTGCGCTGTACCTGCCGCCCGCGCCGGTGGAGAGGATGGTGGCGTCCTCCCACTTCTCAGTCGGGGCCTCAGCAAATGTGAGGTTCGCTGAGTACGACTCCAGCGCGATGACCTCGGTGCCCTCGGCGGACTCGATCGAGATGTCACCGCCCTTGACGGCGGTGCCCTCCGCGACGAGCGTCGCCACCTCATCCGCCACGGAGGCGCAGAACTCGCACTCTTCTCCTGAGAGCGCCTGCCACGCAGCTGCGTCGCCCGTTGACCGCGCGTACGGGTAGAGCGAGAGGAAGTAGCCCGCTGCCGCGGCTGCACCCTCGGCGCTCGGTGTCGCCATTGACTCGGGCTGTGCTGGCGCGGTCACCGAGCCGGTCGTCGGCGTGGGGGATGGGATCGAGCTCACCGTGGGTGACGTGACGGCCGTTGGCGTCGGTGCGACTGGCTCGCCGTCCGTACACCCCGCCAGCGCCATCCCCAGTGCCAGCATCAGTGCCGACACTGCGAGCGCGCGTCGTCCCGATCCACGTGTGGGCATGTCGGGAAAGTACCGGTTCTGCGCGGGTGGCGGTCCAGGTCGGCCCGCTCTGTGGACAAACACCGCCGACTCGTCGTCCCCGAGAAGGGTGCAGCGAGCCCTCGTCCACCGCGCACACGGGTGCCCCGGGTTTTCCCCCGGCAGTTCACCCACGGTCGCGCCGGACAGTCGTTCCTCGAGCTCCGTGGCTGGCCGACCGCCTCGCAGATCACCGGTATCGGCGTCCGGACCCTCGTCACGCACCCGCACGACGACGGCGTCGTGCTCGCGTCTCTCGACGGTCTCGTCCAACTGCCCGACGACGTCACCACGGTCGTCTCGATGTGCCGGATCGGTCGCCGCCAGACGTCCCGGGAGCACGTCGAGTTCTGGCTCTTCGACAAGGACGGCGCCGACGCAACGCCGACGTCGACGCCGTGCTGATCGAAGCCGCCGACACGATCGCCGACCTGCGCGCCCAGGGGCAGAAGGTCGCGCTGCACTGCGCCGAGGCGCGCTCGCGCACGTCCGCCGTCGCTGCTGTCTACGCGATCAGGCACCGGGGGGTCCCGAAGGGCGAGGCGCTGGCGGCGCTGCAGGCGACGCTGCCGGACTACGCGCCGAAGCAGTTCCTGCTCGACGCGGTGGGGCGGATCGCGGAGGCAGTCGATTCGGGCCAGGAGGAGGGTGACGAGTGAGTCGGAGTCGCTCGAGCCTGCGATGCGGTTCACCATCGCGCCGTCCTGGTGGATCACGTCGGAGATCGCGCGCCGGAACGGGCTCGAGGTCTTCGATTCGCAGCCCTGCGGCTACGACGTCCTGGGCGTCCGGAGAGCAGGGACAAGCAGCGGCGGCGCGAGCCTTGGGATGAATCGGTGGGAGGCTCCACATCCACCCCGCCCACACGGGATGGATGACCTGGCAGGAGGTGCTCGCGCAACCCGACCCGCACGCGGTCGTGCGTCGGGCCCAGATGACCATGGGGTTGAGCCCTCAGCCCCATCGGAAGACGACGCGTCGGTCGCTCACCTACCGGGTCATCGCGCGCTTGCGGGCCGTGGACGACCGTCACCCGTGGGACGTCCGGATCGGATTCCAGGTGGGGGAGGACCTGTCGGAGGACTTCTTCTACGGTCTCGAGTCCTCACATCCCGCGGCCGTCGCTCACGCGCGGACGTTGACCTCGTCGACCGACGACGTGGAGGCGATGCACCACCTCTGGATTCTCACACCGGCTCCGGCGGTATTCGCGAGGCGTCCGCGGCGGTGTTGCGTGACTCCTCCAGCTCGATTGCCAGAGCGTCCACCTGCGCCACGCGCGCCGGCAGCATGCCGCCGTCGGGGCGTCGTGCGGGGACGAGCACGAGCCGCACCGCCTCGGTCGTCACGAGCGCGACGGCGGGGTTGCCCGCCGACGCCGCACGTCCGATGGTCCGGCCGATCGTCGCCACCTGCGTCCACGGCAGCGTCGTCAGCACGACGCGTCCCCGCCACAGCTCGACGCCGGACGGCGACCACGCGAGCGTGAGCCGCGTGCCGCCCGGCAGCCCGCCGGCCGTCGCTCCGAGGTCCGCGAGGGCCGACTCCAGGTGCTCGTCCGCCCACACGGCGTGCGTGCGGCGCCCAGGCCGTGCCACCGCAGCCTCGCGCCTCGCGCGGTCGTCACGGCGTGCCCTCCACGAGAACCACCCGACGGGACCCCCGACGACGACGACGAGCGCGAGCAGCGACCACACGGGCTCCGGGGAGATTGCGATCCAGTAACCGGCGAGGACGACCAGGGTGAGCACACCAACCGTCGTCAGGGCTGCGCGCGCGGACTGCCAGGTCACGGGCTCTCCAGGGGTCGTGCGGCGTGGCCAGGACGGGGCCGACGATACGACGACGCCCGTCCGCCCGGGAAGGTAGAAGCCCGCGTCCTCGGCAGTTCACCCGCTCGTCGGGGTGGGTGTCCCGTCCTGCGCCGCCTGCCGAGCCTCACGCAGCAACGCGACCAGCCCGGCGACCTGCGCGGCGCTCGCGGGCAGCATGCCGCCGTCGGGCCGCCGCGTCGGCACCACGACGACCCGCACCGCCTCGGGCGTGACCAGCTCGACGGCCGGGTTGCCGGTCGACGCCCCACGGCCGGTGGTCGGGGTGATCGTCCACACCTGCGTCCACGGCAGGCTCAGCAGCACGGCCTCGCCGCGCCACAGCTCGACGCCGGACGACGACCACGTGAACGTCAGCCGCGTGCCGCCTCGCACCTTGCCGGCCGGCGCACCCAGCTGTGCGAGCGACGCCCCGAGCGTCTCCTCCGCCCACACTGCGTGCGTGTGCCACCCGGGCCGCGTGGCGACGGTGCGCCGCCGCCTCGCGTCGTCGCGTCGGGACCACCACCACACCCCGGCCGCGATGGCGGCGACGAGCACGACGGCAGCGAGGAATGACGGCCACCACGGCACCTCGGACGACACGGCCCGGCGCCACGACAGCACCGCGAACACGAGCACGCCCAGGACCTGCAGGGTGCGGGCGGTCGACTGGCGGTTCACAGGTCCTCCTGGGTGGTGTGGGGCGTGGCGGGCTGGAGCACGCGGACCGACGACACGACGGTGTCGAACAGGCCGAGGAGCTCGTCCCGCAGGTCGACGAGCGGGCTGGAGAAGACGAGGTACACGAGCTGGGTGCCGGGCGTCGGCTCGACCCAGTAGTCGGCGACGAGGGCGGGGACCTCCCGGTCGCCCGTGAGGCCGGACGACGCACCGGCCGGCCGCACCCGGCGCAGCACGGTGCCCGCGGGCCCCTCGCCGAGATCGAGCGTGTGCCCCGGCTCGTCGCTCGCGAGCACGCCGGCCATGGCGGCGCGTCCCCGGGCGTCGAGGCTCCCCGGCACCCGGTACACCGTGAGGGACGCGGGAACGGCCGGGGCGCCGCCGGCCAGCGCCATGAGCACACCGCCCGCGCGGGCGGCGCGTTCGGTGCTCCGCAGCAGCTCCTGCCGCATGGTGGCCTGCAACGGCGCGAGGTCCGGCACCCCGCCCAGCTGGCGCGTGACCAGCTCCTCGACGCACGCCGTTCGCGTTGCGTCGTCCTCGAGGTCGAGGACGGCCCAGTCGTCGGGGAGGAGGACGGCCACCGTCCCGGGGGTGACGTGGCGGGTCATCCCTGCCTCAAGGTGACCTCGACCATGTTCGCGACGTCTGTGGCCACCTCGGCGATGTGGTCGAAGTGCTCGACGGAGGACGACTCGAACTGGCAGGACACGAACTGTCCCGTGTCCGCGGGAAGGATGAACCATGTCCACTCGCGGCTGACTCGGCGGCTGAGGCGAGGTGCCCTGTCGACGATCCGGAGAACCGCGTCCCCTGCCGTCACATGTGAGGGGAAGGCGGCCACCTCGAGCAGCCGTCCGGCCCAGCGCGGCCTGGCGCCCGTGCGGACGGCGTCGAGCAGCGTCTCCACGTTCATCGGACCAGCGGCGGGTGGCGATCCCAGGCGCAGGAGTGCGTTCGCCTGCGGTTTGCGGTACCGAGGACCGGGGGTCCAGATCGCCGCACATGCCGTGCCGGGAATCCCTTCGGTGATGATGGAGTCGAACTTCCGAACGGCCGCCATGATTGCGGCCCGAGCGGTGGGGTCGTCCTCCAGCGCCGCTACGTCCGCCTCGGCCTGGCCGAGGTCGCCGTGGGTCCAGTCCACCCAGTCGTCGGGCAGTCCCCAGCTGATGGTCGCGATGTCGGTGTGATGGGGCATGGTTCCCTCGGGGTGGTCGACCGGACGGGATGTCACAGGTCGAGGCGCTGCGCTGGGTCGAGTGCGGGCCGGTCGACATGGTCGACTACCGACTTCGCGGTCGACGTGAAAGCCATCGCGGCGTCCCCGACGTAGAGCACGGACGCGGTGGTCTCGAGCAACGTGCCCTGGACGGTTGGGCCGAGCAGGGTCAGGAACGTCCTTGGCTGGAAGGGGAAGGCGTCCCAGAGTCGGGAGCGCAGGACGTTGTTGTGCCCCACCAGTTCCCCGTGCCCCGCGAGCGCGAGCACCCGATCCCAGCCACGGACAGACATCACCTGGTCCCAGGCGGCAGCCAGGCGGCTGCTCGATGCGGGTCCGCCGCCTATCAGTGAGTGTGCCGACGCGGCGGGAGGCGCGTCAGGCGCGCGTGATCGCGAGAACAGTCGCGTGACTCGGCTGACGACCGACCGCGTGGCCTGCCCCGCGGCCTGCGACGTGGCCGCGCGCGCTGACACGTCGAACGCGTCCACCGCCCGGGCCAGAACCCGCCCCGCCCCGAACGACGCGAGCCCCACCACCCCCATGACGACGTTGAACCAGTCCTCTCCGTCGCCGCTCTTCAGGGCCAGCGCGAGGTCCGCGACGAGCGCCACGGCGCCCGCGACCACGGCCGCCGCCATGATGATCGGGCCGACGACCGGCACCCAGCCGAGCAGCAGCGAGGCGATGCCGAGGCCGGCGCTGATGTTCCCCGCCCACGTCGACACGGTCTGCGCGACGTCGGCGCCCCAGTCCTCCCACCACCCGTCGTGGAGCGTGTCCTCCATGCCGGTGTCGAGCTCGTCCATGGCCCGTGCGGCGGCGGCGTCGCGGCGTTCGACGGCTTTGGCGAGGGCGAGCCGGGCGCGGGTGAGGTCGATCTCGGCGTCGGAGCGTTCCGTGCGCGCGGAGGTGAGGGCGCGCTGCTGGGTCGTGGTGTCCTCGCCGAGGTCGGTGGCGTCCTCGAGCAGGATCCGCGAGCGGCGGACGGCGTCCTCGGCGAGGTCCAGGGAGTGCTGTGCGGACCGGGCCGTGTGCAGGGCGTCGAGCGACTCGGTCTGGGCGAGGTCGAGCTGGATCGAGTACCGCACGAGGGCGTCACCGGCGGCGTCGTACCTGGCGTGCGCCCGGCGGATGCGGTCGGCGACGGCGTGGGTGCGATCGCGGATCGCGTCGACCGCCTCCGAGACCGCGTCCTGGGCGTCGACCAGTGCGCGCAGGACCCGCTCGGCGTCGCCGATGGCGGCGGCGACCTGGCGGTAGTGGTCGCCACCGGCGCGGACGACGGCCGGGTCGCCGGGGACGGGGTCGCTGGAGGCCAGCGGGTACCAGGAGTACGGCCGGCTCACGCGTCACCGCGCAGCGCGGCGGCGAACTCGGTGTCGATGCGCTCGAAGTTGTCGCCGATGCCGGTGCACGCGTCGGCGAGGCGGGCGATCTCCTCGAGCATCTCGGCGCGGTGGCCGTCCCAGCCGTGCGCGAAGTCCCGGACCCTGGCGGCCAGGCCCGTATGGCCGACGGCTTCGGCGACGGCGTCGCTCGTCGCGTTGGCGTCCTGGAACTCGCTCGCCACCGTGCGCAGGTCGGTGCCGACGGCGATCAGCTCGTCCGTGCTCAGCCGCAGGTGCCCCATGGCAGGGGAACGTATCGGACGAATCAGGGCACGCGGGGGCGTCGTCCACAGGTTCGACGCCACGCGGGCGCACGGCGGGAGGCGCCGCAGCATGGTGCTCGGTGATCAGCCCGACCTCCCGCAGTCGCGTGCGTTCGTGGAGATCCGGGCCCCCGCCCGTGGCAGGGGCGTCAGCCGACTCGTCCCGTGGCGACGACGCTCACGGGCGCTGCCACGCTCGCCTCCCGGCCCGCGCGGCGAACCCGTCCAGGGCGGTCAGCACCTGCGTCGACTGCCACAGCACCGAGCGGCGTCGGCCGCCGACCTCCGTCAGCGCACCTGCCGCCACGAGCCGCTCGATGGCTCGCATCGCGTTGGTGTGCGAGATGCCGAGCTCACGCTGGACGGTGGCGGTGTTGATGACCGGCTGGTGCAGGACGAGGTCGACCAGGGGCCACGCGGACGAGTCCGAACGCGCCCGGATCCCGGTTCGCCACTCGTCGCGCGCCGCTCGCAGGTCTGCCAGGAGGATGCGGCCGTTCGCCACGGCGTCGTGCGCGGCGCGAGCGAGCTCGAGGACGATCGCGGCGGGCTCGCCCGCGCGGTAGGCGGTCAGCGCGTCGAAGTACGCGGACGTGTCGACGAGCAGGCCGGCGGAGACGGGAACGGTGACGGACCTCGTCAGGCCCCGGCGTCGCAGGAGGGCGTGGATCAGGGCACGACCGGTGCGGCCGTTGCCGTCGGGGAACGGGTGGATCGTCTCGAACTGCGCGTGCGTGAGGGCGGCGTGCACGAGCGGTGGGATGTCGTCGCGGTCGGCGAAGGCGACGAGGTCGTCGATCGCGGCGGGGACGCGGTCGGGGTGCGGGGCGACGAATGCGGCGCCGTGAGGTGAGTAACCGGTGCCACCGACCCACACCTGCTCGGTACGCCAGTGGCCGGCCGTCGCGGGGTCGGAGCCCTCGAGCAACGCGCGGTGCATCGCGAGGATCGCCTGGCCGTCGATCGTCTGCGACAGCGCGATCGCCGCCTGCATGGCGTGGACGTTCCCGACGACCTGCATGGCGTTCCGGCGGGTGTCCTCGCCGAGCTCTGCGAGGGCGATCTGCTTCGCGCCGGACGTCAAGTTCTCGATCTGGGAGCTGGACGCGGACTCGGACCGCAGCAGGATGGCAGCGAACGGGACGACGTCGCCGGCGGACTCGGCGTCGAAGTCTCGGATCGCTGCTGACGCGTCCTCGGCGGCGGCTGCGGCCGTGCGCGGGAGGCGCACGTCGAGGTCGGCGATCGGGAGTGTGACCGCTGCTCGGTAGGGCTGCCGGAGGGCGTCACGCGCGGACGGCGAGAGCAGGTCGGCCGGCAGGGTGGACCGCCACGGTCGCTCCTCCCATGCGAGCGCCGGCCACGAGCGGTCCGTCGCTCCGTGGTGACCGGTGTCGGCAGCGGTGTGCACGCAGCGATCCTATCCACCGATCAGGGCTTATGGATGGATAACACGATCGCGAACGCATCCCTCCCAGTGGACCGCGGTGCCGTCGATGCCGCCGACTACGGGTATGCGCACGTCCATGAGGCGACATCGGGGCGCAGCTCGGTGGCCTGCTCGACCGCGGCCACGGGCCTCAGCAGTCCGGTGGCTTGGGTCTGTCGGTGCACAGGTCGGCGACGAGGCGGCTGGTGCGTTCTTCGACGGTGAAGGGTGGGGAGGTGGTGGTGGTGTTGGCGGTGCCGTTGATGTCGCGCCAGATGGGTGAGCCGTCGATCTGGTAGCGGCCGGTCCATTCGGCGTTCAGGGTGATGGTGGTGGTGCCGGGGTTCTCGTACTCGTGGAAGACGTCGTGGTTCGGGTAGGGGTGGCCCGGTGAGCGGGTGGTCAGGGTGTGGCCGTCGCCGAAGTCGTAGGTCCAGCGGGTGGGGGTGGCCTCCACGGTGATGCCGTAGCCGAGGAGCTCGGTGCGCAGGGTGACCGGGGTGGGGTCGGTGGAGACGATGGTCTCGATGTTGATCAGGACCCAGCCGCGGTCGGGTTGCAAGGTGAAGGTGGGGGCGGGCAGGGGGAGCAGTCGGAAGTCGGCCTCGGTTAGGACGGGCAACAGATCGACGCCGCAGCCCCCGGCGTCGATGTCGTCCCACGGGCCCCATGGCGAGGCCGGGGTGACGCGCGTGCGCATCCACATCGGCATCACGAGGGTGTCACCGACTTCGCACTGCACGGCGGTCTGCGCCAGGTCGGCGCCAGGTGCGCAGGTGCCGTCGTCGAGGCCCTTGACCCACATGCCTGCCGCCTCACGGCAGTACGGCGCACGCTGATAGTCGACGAGGCGGAGTTCCGGTAGAACGCCTCGACTCAGCCTGGCAACCTCCTCAGATCGATCGACGGTCATCTTCACGTGGTCGGTCTCCATGAGGCCGTTGAAGCGGTCATCCGCAGCGGCGGCGGCCGTCGGGTATGCGACGAGCAAGGCAGCCACCAGGGCCACCAAGGGGACATCTCTCCGACGCACGACGCGTGTCATTCGACAGGCGTCTCGACGATGCCGGCCGAGTCGATGGTCCACCCGTCAGACCACGTCATCGCCACGTCGATCGTGTACGTGCCGCCGTCGTTCGTGTCGACTACGACACCCGCCTTATCGATGTCCTCGGAGGGGGTAATCGCCACGCTGAGAGTCGCCCTGTACCAGCCGTTGGCACCGAGGTCCTGTCCGGTCGCCGAGAGCACCGTGACACCACCGACGCTCCGCTGTCCCGCCGCTTGCAGCCTCTCTACCTCCGCGCGGGTATTGGAGCAGAACTCGCAGGTCGTTGCCGACAGGGCATCCCATTCGGCGAGATCGCCTGTGGCGAGGACGTACGGGTACAGCTGCATGAAGTAGCTCGCCGCAGCTGCCGCACCTTCGGAGTCAGCGGACTGCATATCCGTCGGCCGTTCCGGCGCTGGAGGCGCTTCCGGTGTTGGCGTCGGCGTAGGGCTAGGCGTCGATGACTGAGCCGTCGTCGACGTCATCGGAGGGGCGGTCTCACCGTCGGAGCACCCCGCCAACGCCATCCCTAGTGCCAGCATCACCGCAGGAACCGTGACGTAGCGGCGTCCTGATCCACGTGTGGGCATGCCGGGAAAGTACCGGTTCTGGGCATGACGCGGTGAGGGTCATCCGTGTCTGTGGACAACCGCCAGCGACCCGTCGCTCCCAAAGGGTGGTCAACAGGGCCTGGATCGGGGTCGTGCTCATGAGGTCGGTGCAGCGGCTGGGCCGACCTCGTCAATCCTCCACCCGTCGGACCACGTCATGACGACGTCGATCTCACGGTCCTCCGCAGGATGGTCAATGGACGCCACCGCGCCACCGGAGCGGCCCGAAGCGAACAAGTCCTCGCGGGCGTCGGCTGCCTGCGCGAACAAGTTGTGCGCGCACGTGCCGGCAGCCAGAGCGGTCGACTTCCAGCGCCACGCCGATGACACCGACGACCCACATGTCAGCCGCCGGTCCTAGGCTCTCTCCCGATCACGAAGCTCGGCCTCAAGCCCTCCGGCTGGCCGACTGGCAACCGCGCTGAGCGCACGGTGCCCCCGGAGGAAGATCCGCCCGCGCCGCCGGCACGGGAAGATGCTCGACCTGACGGAGTACCCCGTGCCTGATCTTCACCTCGACGACCCCACCCACCTCGCGTGCGTCTCCGACGCTCCCGGGCACGTCGTCCAGCCCGACCTCGTCGCCCGCGCTGTCCGGGCTGACGGGACCCCGTGGCGGCTGACGCGGGTCGGTCCGCATCGCATCCAGCTCGTCGATCCCTCGGGTGAGCGGGCGAGCTGGTGGCTGCACGACCCGAAGCCGTTCGTGAGGCACCTTCGTACCGGCGACCCGACGGTGTGGATGTACGACTTCGGGGTCGTGCGCGTCGGCGAACGGTACGTCGCCGTCACGTCCCGCGAGCACTGGACCCCCTGCGTGCGAGCGACGACGCGCCGACCGGGTACGCGGGTGGCGTGGCTCGTCGCCATGCTGCAGCCCCAGGCGGACGCCGAGGGCGCTGACCTCGTCCCCCCGCACACGGCCACGCTCTACCACCTCGACCCGCCCTACCGGCTGCGCCGGGTAGCGGACGCTCCGATCGACTGGGTGCTCGTCCTGGCACATCAGCGCGACGCTGGAGGATCCACGGTGATCTACGAGGCCGACGCGACCGGCCGGCTCGTGTCGCCCTGGGACCTGCCGGGCAGCCACGACGACGGGATCGATCACGTCCGAGCCCTGCAGGGACTCGGCTACGAGATCGCTCTGCCCCAGTGGAGGAAAGCTGATGGCCGTCGACTCACGAGATGTCCCGCTGATCGCCGCGTCGTGATGTGCAGGTCGGCTTGGCGCCCCGGCAGGCGCCGGTGCTCGTCCGGATGCCGCGGTGCGGGTGCGGGCGCCGCTGGGCCGACGCAGGATGGAACGGCGCCGGGGCGCCCGGTGCGGCCCGCTCGTCGCCCCGGGTGCCGGGCAGGCCCTCCGCAGGACCGAGGGGGAACACGCATGGGCATCGACGACCTCAAGGGCAAGGCGTCCGACGCGGCGCAGGGCGAGAAGGGCGAGCAGGGGAGCGACGCGGCCCTGGAGAAGGGGTCCGACGCGGCGTCGTCTGCCACTGGCGGCAAGCACGACGAGCAGCTCGACAAGGCGCAGTCGGCGGCGGACAAGAAGATCGGCGACCAGTGACGACATCCGTCCGGGCCGGGCGCGGTGCCCGGCCCGGACGGGTCGACAGCACCTGGCAGGAGTGGCGGCACGTGCTGTCCGTGGACCTCGACGGTGCGTTCGTGTGACTGCAGGCGGCCGCGCGGCACATGGTCCGCCAGGGCACCGGCGGGCGGATCGTGGCCATCACCAGCGTGCCCGAGCACGCGCCGAGGTCGGCTCCGCGGCCTACTGCGCCGCCAAGGGCGGCCTGGGCCCGCTGTGCAGGTCCCGGCGCTCAAGCTCGCAGACCACGGCATCACGGTGAACGCCGTCGCGCCCGGCAGCCGACGGTCAGCGAGCCGGAGCCCGACGGCGTGACCGACCCGGAAGGGACGCGGTGGCGGCCTAGCAGGAGCAGCATCAGTGAAGCGCAGGCGCGTGCCCTTCTGCAGGTTGGCGCGCCCGTAGCCTGGGACCCGTGCGGCTGTGGTGGCTCCTGCGGGTTCACCTGGTTCGGGCCGGACGACACTGCCCGCTTGATGGCCTCGGGAACGCCGGTGGTTCGGAACACGAAGCGACGACGCGGGAACATCAGCGAGTGGGCGGCCAGCGACGGCCGGGTCCTCGTCGTGGCGGAGGACGCGGTCCGCTGGGCAGACCTCATGGCGTAGGCAACCTCCTGGACCTCGGGTGATCTCGTTCTGGTCCGAGGTACGGTCGCCGTCCGCGGCTGACGACCTCGAGCTTCACCCCCTCCGTGGCCCACCTGAGTTCACATAGGGGTTCGGACGGCCGATGCACTGGAGGGACGTCGCCAGGCGTTCTGCACACCGCGTGACGTCGCCAGGCGTTCCGCACACCGCGTGACGTCGCCTGACGCCGCGCTCGATGCCCAGGAGTCCGATGCTCAACCTCACCCCGGTCCAGATCGACCGCGCAGTCGGTGCCCTCCTCGGTTCCGCCGCCGGTGACGCGTTGGGGGCGGGATACGAGTTCGGTCCGCCGCTGCCGGACGACGCGCCCGTCGCGATGAAGGGCGGCGGCGGGTTCGACTGGGAGCCGGGGGAGTGGACGGACGACACGTCCATGGCGATCCCGATCGCGCAGGTGCTGGCCGATGGTGGGTCGCTCGACGACGAGGCGTCGCTGGACAGCATTGTCGCGGCGTGGGCGTCCTGGGCGCAGGACGCCAAGGACGTCGGGGTGCAGACGAGCGCGCTCCTGGGCTCCCTGCACGTGCCGATCGCTGAGGCGGCGCGCCAGGCGGCTGCGGCACGGTTCGCCGACGCCCCGCGCAGCTCCGGCGGCAACGGGACCCTCATGCGCACCGGCCCGGTCGCGCTTGGGTACCTCGACGACGGCACCGAGCGCGCGCTCGCGAACGCAGCCCGCGCCGTCTCCGACCTCACCCACGGCGACCCCGACGCCGGTGACGCGTGCGTCCTGTGGTCGATGGCGATCCGGCACGCGATCCGCACCGGTGAGATCGACCTGGTCGGTCAGCTCCCGCATCTGCCGGCGTCGCGCCGCGAGCGATGGGCGGCGGTCATCGCCGAGGCGGAGGCGTCCCAGCCGCGGGACTTCCCGAAGAACGGCTGGGTGGTGCAGGCGCTGCAGGGCGCGTGGTCCGCGATCCACCACGGCGACGGGCTCGTCGACGTGCTCGAGCGCGCGGTCCGCGGCGGCAAGGACACCGACACCGTCGCCGCCATCGCCGGTGCCCTCGTCGGCGCCGCGGCGGGCGGGACGGCCGTGCCAGCCCGTTGGCGGCGGATCCTGCACGGCTGGCCAGGCATGGACAGCCGTGGGCTCGTGGAGCTGGCGGCGCTCGCCGCCACCGGCGGACAACCCGACAGCCGTGGCTGGCCGACGGCCCTGCGGATCACCGGTTCCGGCGTCCGCACCCTCGTCACGCACCCGCACGACGAGGGCGTCGTGCTCGCGTCCCTCGACGGCCTCGTCCACCTGCCCGACGACGTCACCACGGTCGTCTCGATGTGCCGGATCGGTCGGCGCCAGACGTCCCGGGAGCACGTCGAGTTCTGGCTGTTCGACGAGGACGGCGTCAACGCCGACGTGGACGCCGTGCTGATCGATGCCGCCGACACGATCGCCGACCTGCGCGCCGAGGGGCAGACGGTGGCGCTGCACTGCATGGAGGGGCGCTCGCGCACGTCCGCCGTCGCTGCGGTGTACGCGATCAGGCACCGGGGGGTCCCCAAGGGCGAGGCGCTCGCGGGGCTGCAGGCGGCGCTGCCGGACTACGCGCCTAAGCAGTTCCTGCTCGATGCGGTGGGGCGGATCGCGGAGCAGGTCGCGGGGGCGGGCGGCGAAGTCTGAGACGACCGAGCCGGCGCTGCGGACCTCGGTTGAGGCGCCAGGCCGGCCTCGGTGCCGTCCCTCGGGGAGGCCTCCGCGGTGAGCCGCGTCTGTGCCTGGCCACGCGCGACCCGGGCATCGCTGACGACCGACGTCGGCACGTCGACCGGACGGGCCCTCCAGCACGCACCGTGGGGTGTCGATGCTGAAGAGGGACACCCAACCGAGGAGGTCACGACCGTGGCGCGCACCTACCCCGAGCACCCCGCGTTCCCCGAGGACGGTGGTGCCGAGCAGACCGTCTGGGAGGCGCTGCGCGACCACCTGCCGGACGACGCCGTGCTCCTCGCGGGCACCGCGCTGCAGGACGGTCCCAAGGAACGTGAGATCGACCTGCTCGTCGTGTGGCCGGGGCTGGGTGTCGCCGCGATCGAGGTGAAGGGCGGGCACGTCACCCGGACCGACGGTCAGTGGTGGCAGGGGTCCGGTGCCGGGCGCCACCCCCTCAACCCGGTCCGGCAGGTGCAGGACGCCAAGCACACCCTGCTCGCGTTGCTGCGCCGGCAGGGCCTGGCAGCGGCGCTCACCCGGACTGCGCATCTCGTCGCCTTGCCGCACACCTACCTGCCGGGGGACTGGGACGCGCCGGAGCTGCCCCGGACGATGCTGCTCGACCGGGCGGACGTCGCCGACGGCGGGAGCGCTGTCCACCTCGTGCGCCGGGCGATCGACGAGCACGGGGCCGGTCACGCGCCCCTCGACGAGCCGGCCGCCGAGGCGCTGGTCGAGTGGTTGACCGGTGGGTTCCCGTCCCAGGCGGAGACCCTCGCGGTCGCTGCCGAGTACGAGGACCACCTCGACCGGCTGACGCGCGAGCAGGCGCACGCCATGCGGTTCCTCGACGCGGTGCCGCGGGTGCACGTCGTCGGAGGGGCGGGCACGGGCAAGACGTGGCTCGCCCTCGAGCACGCGCATCGACGGGCCCGGGCGGGGAGCGCGTCGTGCTCATGTGCTACTCGCGCGGCCTGGCGCGGTACCTGGAGCGGACGACCGTGACGTGGCCGGTGCGGTAACGGCCCGCGTACGTCTGCCTATTCCACGAGCTGCCGGTGCGGTGGGGCGCGGTGCCGGGTAACGATGCCGACCCGACCGACTGGGAGGAGCGCCTGCCGCGCGAGCTCGGCGACCTCGCCGCGCGACGCCCCCAGGCCGACCTGTTCGATACGGTCGTCGTCGACGAGGTCCAGCACTTCGGCGACGATGGGGGCCCGCACTGCTGCGCTGCCTGCGCGACCCCGACGTCGGCCGCCTCGCGGTGTTCTCTCCGACGACGGCCAGCGGGTGTTCCGCCGCTCCGTAACCGCGCCCGTCGAGCTCACCGTCATCGAGTTCGACGAGAACCTGCGCTCCACCAAGCAGATCGCCCAGCTCTGCGGCGCTCTGCACGAGGGCGTCACCCGACCACGCGGGTGGCCGGGCTCGCCGGTGCGCGTTGTCGACGTCCCCACCGAGGAGGCTGTCGGTGTTGCTGGACGACGTCGTCCAGGCGCTGCTCGACGAGGGCTGGGAGCCGGGGCAGATCGCCCTGCTCACCTCGGGGCGGCGGCATCCCATGCAGATCGAGACCGTCGGGCTCGCTGGCTACCAGGAGTACTGGGACGGGTTCTTCGCCGGCAAGTACTTGTTCTACGGGCACGTCCTCGGGTTAAGGGCTGGAGCGGACCGTCGTCGTGCTGGCCGTCAACGGGGTCCGGGACGCGGCGCGGGCGCGTACGACGCTCTACACGGGGCTGTCGCGGGCGCGGGTGCTACTCGTGGTTGTGGGGCCGCGGGGGTACGTGGAGGAGGTCGGTGGGGAGGCGGTGCGGAAGCGGTTGGGGGATGCGTGGGAGTGGCGGCTGGCGGCTAGGTGCTCGGCAGCACCGCGGGGAACCCCGAGGCGACATCGTGTCCAACGGTCGCGACAGACACGGTCGAGCTCGGCCCGGACGGCGAGCGGTGGGTCGTTTTCCACCACGTCGGCCAGGCTTTCGACATCGTCAGCCGGCCGCGCATCACCCCGTGACGGCGGACTGGATCTCGCCGACCGGGACCTCGGCCGTGGTCGTCACGTCCTGCACCTCGAGCTCGCGCGGGGTCGGGTCCACCGAGGACGTCCACTCCGCCTCCCAGACCGCCGTGGCGGTCAGGGTGGAGGTGGGCAGCGTCTGCCCGGACTTGACCGGCTCGTTCGCGCTGGAGCGGGTGAACCCGATCCTGCAGTCCGACTCGGTCATGCCGGGCGTGTAGGGGGTCCCCGTGGTCAGACAGGCCGCGTCCTGCGCGCCGGGCGCGTCGAGGTGCGTCGCCGTCATGCGGGCCTCGACGCGTGACCACACGCCCGGGACGGAAGCGGTGACAGACGGCAGTCGTCGCGTCCTCGACCCACACGAACGTGTCCATGTTGACGACCGCGGCCTTGAGGCGACCAAGCGCGCAGGTGCGATGTTGACGAGGCGCAAGGCCTGAGCCACCGAGGTGCGAGCGGTCCGCAAGGCCCTGATGGCTGCGGCGGACCAGCTGGACGACCCCCAGGCGGGTCGGATCACGCGCGTCGACGGTGTGGGGCAGCATCGGTCCGGCGTGAACGCCATGGTCGCGGCAGCGGCCTCAGTACGGTCGGCCCGCGTACGCAGCCGACGCCACGCGCGGCTGCGGCTCCCTCCGAACCCACGGTGCCCTTCTCAACCTTCGCTCGCCGCTCACGCAGTATAGATGAAGAAGTGCAAAAGAACCTGCGAAAATACGCAAAGCCGGCATCTCGCGAAGTTCACTCTGGACTTGCGGATCGATGTCGGTGGGCGTGGGAATATATTGACCCGGACCCATGCGTCCAACGGTGCACCACTGCAGCAACGACGGCCGCGCCTGCTATCCCCGACGAGGCGCCCCTCGCGACGTGAAAGGTAACGATGCCTCCACGCATTCCCCTGACCAGGAGTCAGGAAGAACTCATATCCGAATTCTATTCACTCCCCATCCGTCGACTGCTACTTACCAAGCAAAGACGAGATCAGGTTTGGCGCGATTTCAAGGCGCAGAGGAGGCTTCCGTCGAACCTCCATCTCGAGCGCGAAGGTCCGGCACTCGTCGCGGAGCTTGAAAAAGCCGTCCAGTCAGGGAGGAACATACAGTCTGCGGTCTTCAGCGAGTGCGTATATGCACAGGCGCTTGCAGATCATTTTTCCCTCACTGAATTTACAAACTACACCCTCAGGCCAAGATGGCTGACGACGGACATCGAGGCGCTCCTCGCCTCCTATAACCTCTTCGCCCGGTATATCTATAGTAATGCTCAAGCGACTAGGATGCTGATCCAAGCGGGCGGCCATGGCGGAGTCGATGGTGCGCTGATCTCCGTCGTCGACAGAAACGTATACACAATCGAATTCAAAGAGCCGAGCTCGAAGACATCAGAACCCGATCTCCCAAAGTATGGAGAAGATGGGCTCCTCACGATAACGGACGAGTGGCGCGTAAGGTACCCTCAGTTCGTGCGGATGGTCGAGGATGCGAAAGGTCTGAACTTCTTTGACGTGGCCGGAAGTAACTACCACGATTTCCTCCTGGAGAGCATCCAGGTCGCCGTAACGGAGAATTACAGTGGCAAGAAGTTCGCCGACGTCATCTGCACGGAGGACGACTTTGGCAACCTCGCGATGATTCCATCGAATCAAGCCGGGCGCTGGGCGGACACGAAAGGCGAGATTAGGCCGGCCGGGCGCAATCACTACGAAGTCTGGACTCCCGGGCATCTCGCAAAAACGATCGAAAGCCTCGGAGGTACAGTCCACAATGGCGCCGTGCAGGTCCCGCTTCGAAGACTCGCAACGGCGACTGCTCGCGGCGGAGGGATCGCGATTTCCCGCTACAAGATCAGTCCGCTGTACTTTGTGCGCGCAGTCGACGTGGTAGTTCACGGCGGCGCCGCAGAGTTCAGCCTCGCCAATGTGAAACAGCTCAAACCAACTATCGCGGCCCACATGTTCTTTAGGGGCCTTAACGCGGCATCGGTCCGGGACTACTATCTAGGTACGGAGTAAATTTTGCCAGGAATCGTGTCGTTCGACTCGGCCGCAATCGACCACTTGATCTCTCAGTATGGGCTTCGCAAGACGTGGCTCAGCATCCTTGCGACCGCCCTTGGCGACAGAGAGGACCTGACGTACATTCTCGAGAGTCGCGAGTTCTCTGACGCCGAGGTTCTCAAATCTGACCTGATTGCGGGTCTCACGATTGGCGAGATCAGTGTGCTTTACGAATACAGCCATGCCATGGCTGACCACCGTTCTCGGAAATCTAACGGGCAATTCTTTACTCCAGACGATGTCGCCAAGTTCATGGCCCGCTTCGCCACGCGATTCCCCAGCGGGCGATGGCTTGATCCGTGCTCTGGCATCGGAAATCTCACGTGGCATCTCGTAGCTCAGCAGGAGAACCCGGAGGAGTTTCTCCGACACCGGATGGTTCTGTCTGATGTCGATGATCTCGCGCTCCTAATCGCACGCACGTTACTAACATCTGCGTTCCAGGATCAGTGTCCGAATCTGTTTCATGAAATTCGCGACAATTTTGTCCAGTTTGATTTTCTATCCGTTCCGACCGTCGATTCGTCAGCAGCACCCAACGAGCCGTCCAGTCTCATCGGAATCCCTGAGCATGACTATGTCATAGTTAACCCACCATATCTTGCCATCAAATCCAAGGATATGAGGTTTGAAACAGCGAGGTCTGCTGATCTGTATGCGTACTTCCTTGAGAACATTATCAAGACAAGCAAGGGCTTTATAAGCGTTACGCCGCAATCATTTACAAACGCGGCAAAGTTTCAGGACTTGCGCGCCCTCCTTCTGCGTTCGTTCGAGAGTCTCGAGATTCTGACGTTCGACAATATTCCTGGCAACGTTTTCCGCGGCATCAAGTTCGGCAGTAAGAACAGCAACACTGCCAACAGTATCCGTGCTGCGATCACGGTCGCATTGCCCGGTGGAGGAAAGCGTCGGATTACTTCGTTGATGCGGTGGCGCACAGCAGAAAGAACGCGACTCTTCGAAGAGGTAGAGATGTTCCTCAGTGAGGCGCCGCTGACACCTGCGTTCTTCCCCAAGGTCAGTGGGGTATTTCTTGAACTATACAAGCGTCTTGATGGCAGCCCAAGGCTTGCTTCGCTCTGTCAGAAGACGCGGACGTCCTATCCTCTTTATGTTCCGTCTGCGCCGCGATACTTCATCCCGGCACTAAAGTCGAGCGTGAAGCGTGCGTCGCAACGTGTGCTGTACTTCAAGACGGACGAGGAGCGTGATCGGGCCTACCTTCTGATCAACAGCTCCTTGATGTACTGGTGGTGGCGTGTTCGAGATGGTGGAATGACACTCTCGCAGGAGACTCTGCTATCCCTTCCTATCCCCGACTTTAAAGTTGACGACTCGCTTGTTGGGCTTCTTGAAGAGTCTGAGCGAGTGAACAAGGTTTACAAGATGAATGCCGGGGCGGCGCAGGAGAACGTTAAGCATCCGCTTGCTCTCGTGGCGCAGATAAACAGATTGATCGTCCCTGACTACGCTGATCGCCTCCTGCTCACGCACGAGAACACGGAGTTTGCTCAGGCTAGGTTCTTGCCGGGAGAGAAAGGGTGCCGGTCGGACCATGTGGATCGGTGAACCGCCCGGGCTCCGTGGAGGCTCTCAACCCACGGAGGATGAGGGCTGTCGCTGCACCGAGGAAGTGCCCGGACGAGTTGCGAGCGGGCGATCCGGGTCGTGATCGATGCGCGGAAATACCCGGTCACTTGGTCGAGCGCGCGGCGGATCGGCGAGCAGCTCCGGATCGGCCGAGCCGCCGCGCGGGTGCGTCCAGCAGGCCGATCGACGCTGGCGACCGTCCGGGCCGACAAGGTCGGGTGCCCAGCGGCGGGCCGAGGTGGAGCGGCAGAACGGCGGTCCGTGCCGGGCCAACGGGATCTCGCAAGGCGCGTCGGCTTTCTCCGCGGCGCCGCTCGGCCGCCAACGTTGCTGATCGCGGTGTACATCGACGAGCACAGGGACCAGTTCGGGGTCGAGCCGATCGGCCGCGAACCGTAGTTTGCCCGGGCGCCTACCACGCCGCCTACGCCGGCCGACACGCCCGGCCCCCTGCCCCGGGCGCGCCGTCACCGACCGCCGACCACTCAGCCGACGGTGACGGTCACCCCGCCGGAGAGCATCGAGTCGTGCAGCTCCAGGCTCGCGGGCGCGGCGTCGGCCGGCAGGTCGAACACGACCGTTCCCTGCACGCTGTTGCCGGGGTTGATCTGGTCGAGGAACGACTCGGCGTCGCCCAGGTAGATGGCCGCGGACGTGTCGGCCGAGTGCTTTCGACCCTGCCCGTGGACGAGCTTCTGGCTCGACCCGTCGAGATACTGGGCCTCGTCGCCGATATTCGTGACGGTGACGTCGGCCAGGGTGAACTGGCCCTGCGCGTCCTTGCCGAACAGGTCATCGCCGATGCGGGCGACACCGGGCTCGATCGCCGTCACGGTGAACTCGAACTTGCCGTCACGCACGGGGGTCCCGATGCCGGCGGCTGCGGGATCCGGTGCGGTCGCCTCGCCGGCAGCAGCCTCGTCGGCGGCGGAACAGACGGCCCCTGCGTCGGTCGCCGTGGCGCTGGCCGG
Source organism: Cellulomonas dongxiuzhuiae (assembly GCF_018623035.1). Classification (NCBI taxonomy): domain Bacteria; kingdom Bacillati; phylum Actinomycetota; class Actinomycetes; order Micrococcales; family Cellulomonadaceae; genus Cellulomonas; species Cellulomonas dongxiuzhuiae. Next base: position 3,638,791 of record NZ_CP076023.1, on the reverse strand, counting down.
GGATGCGGAGCTGGCCGTGTCGTCGTCGCCACCGCCGAGCGCGCCGCCGACGATCACCACGAGGACGACCGCGCCGATGGTGGTGAGGACCTTGTGGCGGGCGAACCACGAACGCTTCGGTGCGGGCGTCGTGGCCGGGGGCGTGGCGCCGGACGGATCGGTGGGGGCGGGGTGGCTCATCGCTGCTCCTGTGGTCGGTGCCTGGGTGTGGTCCGATCCTTCGACGGCGCGCGCCTCCGCCGGGTCGACCGATCGGCTCGATTCGGTTGGCCGGTCGGACGACACCCGGCTCGTGACGGCCGGCCGGCCGGCCGGTGGACGTAGGAGGGCGGCGTCCGATCTACGCTCCTGGCATGTCGACGTCCTCCCCGGTCTGACGTGCGGTGTACCGGGTGCGGCGTGGTGGGGCGGGTGCAGGTCGCCATGCTCGTGGCGCTGGCGGGCTCGGCGGTGCCGGGCCGAGGCTGACGCCGACAGGCGGTGCCGTGGCGCCAGACATCGGCGGGTCCAGCGTGCGCCACGACGAGCCGTGGACGGCGGAGTCCCGGGTCGCCGCCATGTCCGTCAGGACCGGTTCGTCGAGCTCCGCCCTGCAGTCGTTGCAGCGGTACCGCGGGAGCTCCCGCTCGCGCGCCGTGGCGTCCGGCGACCCAAGCAGCTCCAGGCGGTCGGCGTGCTCGACGTCTCGACCTGCCGCTCGCGCTCCAAGGGCCGAGCTCACCAGGCCGCTGCCCGTGCGACGAGCCTGTCCCGGCTGTTTACCCCGGTGGCCTGCGCGCGGTCGCCGCAGCACCGCAGCAACGATCAGAGCCCCTCGTGCCCCGTCCCGGGCACACGGTCCGGGTCGACCGCGAGCCGGTCCTCCTCCCGCTCGAGGTCCGCGACCTGCTGCGAGAGAAGGACGAGCGACGCGCCCGCGTTGAGGCGCTGCACGGCGATCCGCCCCCAGATGGCGAGATCCCACACGGTACGGCGATTGGTTCAGCCGTCGGTGCGGACCGGCGTGCCGAGCCTGTCGTCGACCGTCGAGCCGACGGACCGGTAGGCCTGATCGAGGTCGGCGGGCGCGTAGGCGACGCGGTCGGACCTGGACGGTCAGGTCTACGAACGTCCCGCCGCCTGCGCCGTCCGGTTCGATGAGGACGTTGGCCCGCCTGTCGTTCGTCGCCAGGGCGGTCACGTAGTGCACACCGTTCGGCAGGTCGGATCCCACCGACCATCCGAGCTCGCCCGCCAGTGCGCTGGCGACGTCCTTGCTCGCAGGCCACCGGGCTCTCTCGAACGCGAGGAGCAACGCGGTGATCTGCTCGGGTGCCGCTGTTCGCATGGAGGGCACTCCTATGTTGCTCACTTGTCGATGATGCGGATGCCGAGCGTTGCTGGGCCAACCATCCGGCGTCGACGTCTCTGCACGGAGCGATGGGGGCGGCCTCACCCCCCGCTGACGTACACCCCCACCCCCCGCACCCGCACCCGTCCCCACTCCAGCCCCACCGCCAGCCCCGCGTCCAGCCGCTTCCCGATCGCCTCGGTGACCCGCTTCCCTCCGAACATCTGCAGCGCCCGACGCTTCAGCTCGTCCGCCGACGCACCCCCCGTCTCCTCGGCGGCGACGCGCAGGGCGTTGGCGATCTCCACGAGCGACACCTCGTCCACCGGCCGGCTCTCGCCGTCCACGGCAGACCGCACCTCGAACCACGTCCGCGGCTCCACCCCCGCGGGCCAGTAGAAGTCGTCGTCCGCCGGCCGGTTCTCCGGCGGCACGAGCCGTCTGATCGACGCCTTGCGCTCCTCACCGACGCGACCGAGCCCGTAGGCGCCCGCGACGATCTTCGCGAGGCGGTCGGGGTGGACCGGGCCCTCGACGGTGATCGCGTCGACGATCGCGGCACGCACTTCAGCCGCGGCCCGCTCGGCAGGGAGCCGGTCGAGCGTCGAGACCTTGCCGAGCACCCCCGGCGCCCACTCCTCGTGGTCCCGCACCGCGGGGTGCCGCCGCACCGGCGCCCGGTCGAGGACGGACGCCCGCGCGCCGACATGCGCCTCGCCCGCCGCGACGACACCCACCGACCCCGTCACGACACCCACCGACCCCGTGACGACCTCGACCTCGTCCCCGTCGCCCTCGAGGACGTCCCCGTCCACCTCGACCCGCAGCGCGGGGACCTCAAGCTCCCCAGCCGGCAGCGAGTCGACCACCACCCCGCGCGTCGCCTCCCGCGCCCGCTCCACCGCCTCCATCAGCCGCAGCAGCGTCGCCTGCCGCTGCTGCACCCACTCCGGCAGCCACACCCGCTCCACCCCGGGCCAGCGCATCAGCCCCTGCAGCACCTCCACCGGCAGCCCGTCGCGGTCGGCGACCGTCCGCCGCGCGTGCCACGTCGGACCGTCGAGCAGCACGGCGACCAGCGGCCGGTCGGGGTCGTCGGCGGTCGCGATCGACACGTCGACGCGGAAGTCCGAGAGCCCCACGTCGGTCCGCACGGCGTACCCGGCACGCCGCAGCTCGGCGGCCAGGTCGTCGCGGTGGTGGTCGACGATGCTGCGTCGCCGGCCGCCCCCCACCCCGACCTCGACCCCGTGGGCCGCGAGATCGAGGTAGGCGCGCAGGTGCTTGGTCCCCACCTGCGTCGACTCCTCGGCGCGCAGCGCCTCGGGCGCGAAGCTCGCGTACAGCACCACCTGCCGCCGCGCGCGCGTCACGGCGACGTTGAGCCGCCGCTCGCCACCGGGCTTGGACAGCGGCCCGAAGTTCAGCGGCACGACACCCCGGTCGTTCGCGCTGAACGCGACGGAGAACAGGATGCAGTCGCGCTCGTCACCCTGGACGTTCTCGAGGTTCTTGACGAACAGCCCGTCCGCGTCGTCCAGCGCGGCGACGATGCGGTCGTCGCCGCTGTCGCGCAGCAGGTTGTCGATGAGGTCGCGCTGCGGGGCGTTGAACGTGATGATCCCGAGCGACGGCGCGCGCCTCGGGGACGCCGCGAAGCGGGCACGCACGTCGGCGACGATCGCGTCGGCCTCGACGGGGTTGGTCCGCAGCGCCGTGCCCTTGCCGGACCGCTCGAACTTCCCGTCGACGCGCACCAGCGAGATCCCGTACCCGGCGGGGTGCTGCCGGGTGTCGCTCGGCAGCGGCGCGGGGAACGACGACAGGCGGTCCTCGTAGTACAGCCGGTTGCTGAACGCGATGAGCGACTCGTCCTGGCTGCGGTAGTGCCACGACAGCCACCTGCTCGGCACCCGCGACTGCACGCACTCGGAGAGGATCGACTCCTCGTCGACCACGGTCTCGACCGCGACGTCCTCGTCGTCCTCGGCGCGCACGTTCGTCTCGGCGACCTGCGTGGGCGGCATCTGCTTGCTGTCCCCGACGACGACCACGGACGACGCCCGGCCCATCGCCCCGATCGCGTCGGCGACGCGGATCTGCGACGCCTCGTCGAACACGACGACGTCGAACAGGCCCGCGCGGGCGGGGAAGAACCGCGCGACGGACTCCGGGCTCATGAGCGTGCACGGCATGATCTGCGTGATCAGCTCGCCGTAGTGCTCCATGAGCGCGCGCACCGTCATGCCGCCGCGCTCGCGCTTGAGCTGGCGGACCAGCCCGCCGATCTGCCCGGCGCCGGACGTGACGTCGAACCGCCGCATCGCCAGCACCTGCTCGGGGATCGCCTGCGGCAGCTCGGCCCGCACCGCGCGCGTCGCGTGCGTGAAGCGCTCGATCGTGCGGTTGTGCGCCGTGACGTCGAAGTCCCCGAGCGCGGTCGCGTCCGCGCGCTCGACGAGGGACGCGCGCGCGGCCCCGCGGTCGAAGGCGGGCACGGCGTCGTCGGGGACGACGCGCCCGTCGAGGATGCCGCGACGCGCGACGTCCATGCCGTGCCGGCGCAGCGGCTCGACGTGCTGCACGAGCCCGACCCACCGCTCGAGCGACGCCGCCCACTCCAGCCGGCGCTCGCCCCGCGTCGCCCACCACGCGGTGAGGAACCCGTCGTCACCGCACCACCGGTCCAGCGCCTCCCGGTCCGTGGCCACCGCGGCCGAGAACCCCGACCAGCTCTCCGCGAGCTCGGTCAGCGGGCCGGACGCGTCCCCGCTCGCGGTGCCCGCGTAGAACGTCCGCAGGTCGTCCGCCAGCGCCGAGCCGTCCGCCTCGAGCACCTCACCCAGCCACACCAGGCGGTCGACCTCGTCGCGCATCCACGCGGCCGCCTTCGGGTCGCCGGGGTTCCAGCCGTCGGCGGCGAACGGCAGCGTCGCCTCCTGCACCAGCGCACGCAGCTCGCTGACTTGCGCGTACGTCGCCGCCAGCTCGGCGGTGAGCGTCGAGATCGTCGTGAGCGGCACCTCCCGCGGCTCCACGACGAGCACGTCCGCGAGCTGGGCGAGCACCGCGCGCCGCCGCCCGCGACGCCGGAAGAACCCCGACACGTCCGCCGCCAGCGCCGCCGCGTGGATCGCCGCGACGTCCCGCAGCATGACGTCCGGCCCGACGACCTGCCGCCACGCACCCGTCCCGGCCGCGAGCGCGTCCGCGGCGGCGCGCAGCCGCTGCAGGTGCGGGCGCCAGGCCGGGTCGTGCCGGGCGTCGACCATCGTGAGCGGGTACCGCGGTGCGACGGCGAGCCGCGCCCACGTGGTCGCGTCGTCCACCGACCGCAGCCGGCCGAGCCGGGCCAGGTCCAGGCCCTCGTCCTGCGCGGCGCCGATCGCGGCGTCCAGGCGCTGCGCCGCGGCGTGCGCGGTCGGCACGTCGAACGCGGTGCCGGGGCGGACGTCGACGAAGCGCCACGGGTGCCGCGGGCGGGGCCGCGCGAGGTCGGCGTGCTCGGGCAGGTCGCGCAGGACGTCCCGGATCTCCGCGAGCTGCTGCGGCGTGGCCGTCGCGACGAGCGCGGCGGGCACGTCGAGCGGGGTGATCGCCTGGTCCGACGCGAGGTCGAAGCTGCGCGCCGAGTACAGCGAGTGCCCGGCGCCGTTCTGCTCGTGCACCCGGGCCGCGTACGCGGCGAGGCGCCGGCGTGCGGCCGCGGCGGTCTCCGAGCCCGCCCGCAGCGCGTCGACGTCCGGCGCGGCGTGCAGCTCGAGCGCCGCGCGCAGCTGCGCCCGCACGGCGGCCGGGCGCGCGCCCTTGTCGTGCAGGTCGAGCGACAGGTGGGCCAGGCCCACGGCCTCCAGCCGCTTCTTGACGACGTCGAGCGCCGCGCGCTTCTCGGCGACGAACAGCACGCGCCGCCCCTCGGCGAGCGAGCGCGCCAGCAGGTTGGTGATCGTCTGCGACTTCCCCGTCCCCGGCGGGCCCTCGAGCACGAACGTGCGGCCCGCGACGGCGTCCGCGACGGCCTCGAGCTGCGAGCTGTCGGCCGGCACGGGCACCGCGGCGCCGAGCGCGTCGAGGTCGACGTCCTGCGGCGGGGGAGCGGGGTCCGTGAACGCGTCGAGCGGTGTGTGTACGAGGTGGTGCACCAGGGGGTTGCGCGTCAACGTCTCCCAGTGCCGGTCGAGGTCCCGCCACAGCGGGAACTTCGCGAACTGCAGGATCGCGAGGTCGACCGTCTCCTCGACGCGGAACGGCAGCCCCGCCTGGGCGATCGCCAGCCGCACGGCCTCGAAGGCCGCCGCGAGGTCGATGCCCGAGGAGTCCTCGCCCGGCTCCGCGAGCCCGGGGATCTCCAGCCCGAACGCGACGCGCAGCTTCTCCAGCAGGCAGTAGTTCGGGGTCGAGACGCCCGCCTCGTCGAGCCGGATGCGGTAGGTCTGCCCGCGGCTCGTGGTCGACAGCTGCACCGGCACGAGGACCAGCGGCGAGCGCAGGTCGCGGTCGTTGAACCGCCAGCGCAGCATGCCGAACGCGAGGAACAGGTTGTTCGACCCCGTCTCCTCGACGATCGTCTTCGCCTTGTACGTCAGGTACCGCAGCTTGCCCGTGTACGCGGCGCTCGTGATGTCGACGTACGCGGCGCGCTTGTCGGCGAGCAGGATCTCGCGGGTGTCCTCGGGCAGGTCCCGGCCGAACCGGGTGCCGCGCGCCGCGTCGACCTCCGCGACGACGTCGGACGCGACGAGCGTGATCGCGACGTTCGCGCTGATCTGGTCCTCGAGGCGCGCGAGCGCCTGATCGGGCACCTCGAGGCGGAAGCCGGACCGGTCGGTGTAGTGGATGAGCCGGTTGCGCAGGCTCAGGTCGAGCAGGGAGTTCTTCCACCGGCCGACGCGCGCGGGCACCTCGCGCCGGTCCTCGTCGCCGCGCGGCGACGGGGTGCCGCGGTACGCCGCGATGGTGGGGCCGGCGCCGGCCGTGTACGTGTGCACGACGACCTGCCCGTCGGCGTCCACCGACCGGCTGGGCAGCGGGTAGATCCCCGCGAGCCGCGCCTGCCGCACGTCGGTCACGCCGACGACCTGCGTCAGGTCGCCTGCGAGGCGGTTCTTGCCCGCCCGGCGCGCGACCTCGAACGGCTTCGACTCGACGCCGCCTGCGAGCGCGGTCGTCTCGACCAGGCCGATGAGGCCGAGGTCCACGAGGTTGACGACGTCCGCGACGTCGGACGTCGCGACCACGCCGAGCGTCGTCTCCTGCCGCCAGTACCCGACGACCGCGTGCCCCGCGAGGAGCCAGAGCGTCGCGTTGATGCCCGCCTGCTCGAGCGCCGCCGCGTACGTGACGGTCGTGTCGAGGCACGTGCCGAGGCGCCCCTCGAGGACCTCGGCGGGCGTGCGGACCTTCTGGCCGACGTCGCCCCACGACGCGGGCGGCTCGGCGTACCGCACGTCGCGCGCCCGCACGGCGTCGTAGACCGCGGCCGCGATCGCGTCGACGCGCTCGGGGTCCTCCGACTGGTAGCCGTCGAGCGCGGAGCGCCCCGTGGACGCGCGCAGCAGGTCCGACGCCTCGACGAGCAGCGGGGCGATCGCGGCCGCGTTCGGCTGGACGTGGGCGGCGAGCATCTCCAGCGCGAGCTGCGGGGGCCGGGCGACCCACTGGTGGGACGCGAGGACCTGCACGTCGGCGGACCCCGTGCCGAGCACGGTGCCCGCGGCGTCGCGCAGCACCGTGCGGATCCGGCCCGGCTGCTGCTCGTCGACCGCGAGCATGCGCGCCGGGTCGAGCACGAGGTCGACGTCGCGCAGCGTCGTGGGCCGGCCGGCGGCGAGGTCGAGCAGGTGCACCTTCGGGCCGCCGAGCGACCCCGTCGCGCACACGACGTCGACCTCGAGCGACGCGCCGCGGGTGTCGGCCGCGACGGGCGTCACGGTGATCTCGTCGATGACGCCGATGCGGCTGTGGGCCATCGCGTAGCTGAGGACGGGTGGCGCGGTGATCCGGGTCGTGACGTCGCCGTGGTGGTCCTCGTCGTTCACAGGCGTCCTCTCGGCCGTCGGGCGCGCGCGCCCTCGTCGTCTCCACGTCGACGCACCGCTCCGTCCGGGAGCGGCGCCACCGGGACGCTCCCGCACTGTAGCGACGCGGTCCGACGCGGACGCGCGGCGGGTGCCGCGGCAGAGTGTGACGTCGGTGCGGCGCGGTGGGCGCCGGCCCGCGTCAGCCCGGGTTGAGCTGCGCGAACAGCGCCTCGAGCTCGGTGCGCATCGTGTCGACGCGCGTCTGCTCCGCGGCGACCTCCGCGGCGGTGGCCTGCAGCGCGGCGCCGCGCGCGGCGATCTCCGCCTCGTCGCGGGCCAGCAGGGCGCGGGCGTCGGCGAGGAGCTCGGCGGCGGGCGCCTCGGGCAGCGCGGTGCCGTCGCGCCACGTCCACGAGAGCAGGGAGCGGGCACGCTCGGACTCGGGCAGGGCGGCGAGCCGTGCCTCCTCCTGCTCGATGGTGCCGCGGTACTGCGCGAGGTTCGCGATGTCGGCCTGGAGCTGCGCGGTGCCGGCCGACTGGTCGTACTGGCGCTGCGCGAGGGCCTGCTGGGCGGCCGTGACCTCGGCGGTCATCGTGTCGATCTGCGTCTGGAACGCGGTGTGCACAGCGACCAGCGCCTCGCGGTTCGCGATGAACCGCGCGTAGACGGCCTCGAGCGCGGGGTCCAGGCCGCCGGGCTGCCAGACCTGCGTGCCGATGTACGCGAACAGCTCGGTCGGCCGGTTGGCGGGCAGCGTGCCCACGGACCCGGAGATCTGCGTGTGGATGTCGTCGGCCGGGTCGATGCCGTCGAGGGCCGTCGCGAGCGCCGTCGTGGCGGCGGTCTGCTCGTCGTCCGTGAGCTCGTTCCAGGCGGCGTGCAGCAGCTCGTGCGCCGCCGTCTCGACGACGAACCCGCGCAGCCGCGGGTCGGCGGGCGTGTAGATGACGATGCGGCCGCCGGTCTCGATGCCGCCGGCGGTGCTGTGGTAGCAGCCGACGGCACCGCCCGCCGCGCCGGTCGCGCCGGACTCGCCGCGGTCGCAGCGCCCCGCGAACTCCTCGGCGCCGAGGAGCTCGGGCTCCGCCATGTAGAGCAGGTCGCGGCCCTCGTCGGTGAGGAACATCTCGCCCGCCAGCGCGGCGACCTCCTCGGTCGGCTCGGGGACGCGGCCCGCGACGACGCCGTCGAGGAACGGGGCGTCGGCACTGCGCAGCAGGCCCGGCAGCACCGCGGTGGCCAGCCACCACGCGAGGACCCCCAGCACGGCGACGACCGCCAGGCGGGTCACCAGGCTGCGTCGTCGCGGAGCCGGCGGCGCGGGCTCGGCGGGGGCGTAGCCGCCCCACGCGCCCGGTGCCGCGCCCTCGGGCGGCCGGCCCGCGGCCTCGTCGGCGACCCACCGCGGCACGCGTCCCGAGGGGGAGCGCGGCAGGTCGTCGGGAGGCAGGCTCATGAGGTCACCGATCGGCAGGTCGGACGGTCGTGTTGAGGTGGGCGCGACGCGCCGGGGATCTCGCTCGTCCGACAGATCCTCCCTCACTCGCCTGCGAGACGCGTGCCGGGGACGGCGGGCGGACGCCCCTCACCCGCCCGCGCGGACCAGACCCGTCTCGTACGCGACCACGACCGCCTGCACGCGGTCGCGCACCCCCAGCTTGGCCAGGATGCGTCCGACGTGCGTCTTCACGGTCGCCTCGGACAGGAACAGCCGCCCCGCGATCTCGGCGTTGGACAGGCCCTCGGCGACCTCGCGCAGCACCTCGAGCTCACGCGGCGTGAGGTGGGCGAGGCGGGGGTGCGGGCCGTCGGACGTCGCGACGTCGGCGCCCGCGGGCAGGTGGTCCGCGAACAGCTCGAGCATGCGGCGCGTGATGCGCGCGGACACGACGGCCTCGCCCGACGCCACGGTGCGCACGGCCGTCGCGAGCTCGGCCGGGGCGGCGTCCTTGAGCAGGAACCCGCTGGCCCCGGCGCGCAGCGCCGCGAACGCGTACTCGTCGAGGTCGAACGTCGTGAGCACCAGGACGCGCGTGTCGGGGTGCGTCTCGACGATGCGGGCGGTCGCGTCGATGCCGTTGACGCCGGGCATGCGCACGTCCATGAGCACGACGTCGGGGTGCAGCGCCGCGACCTGCTCGACCGCGGCCTGCCCGTCCTGCGCCTCACCGACGACCTCGAGGTCGTCGGTGCTGTCGATCAGCAGCCGGAAACCCATGCGGATGAGCGCCTGGTCATCGACCAGCAGGACGCGGATCATGCTTCTCCCTCGTTCGTGGCAGGTGCGGTGGTCACGGTCACCGCCGTGTCGTCGGACGGTGCGTCACCGACCTGCGGTGCACCGGGCGCCCCGCCGGGCTGCGGCAGGAGGGCGCGCACGCGCCACCCGCCCCGGTACGGACCGGCCTCGAGCGTGCCGCCGAACGCCGCGACGCGTCCGGTCATGCCGGCGACACCGCGTCCCGACCCGGAGGTGCGTGCGACGGGGTCGGCGCCGTGACCGGGGCCGCGGTCGGCGACGACGACCTCGACCGCGTCGGCCAGCCGCCGCACGGCGACGTCGACGGACGCCGTGCCGGGCGCATGGCGCAGCGTGTTGGTGAGCGACTCCTGCACGATGCGGAACACCGCGAGCTGCACCGTGGCGTCCAGGCCGTCGAGCCCGGCCGCCGCGAGACCGGCGGTGCGCACGGGCAGGCCGGCGGTGCGGAACCGCTCGACCAGGCGGTCGAGGTCCTCGACGCCGGGCGCCGGCGCCATCGGCACGTCGCCGTCGTCGTCGGTGCCGTGCGGGCCCCCCGCGGCCGTGCCAGGCGTGGTGGGGTCGGGGGAGTGCAGGACCCCGAGGATCCGCCGCACGTCCTCCAACGCGACGCGTCCGGTGTCGACGAGCTCGTCGAGGGCACGACGCGCCTGCTCGGGGGACTTGTCGAGGGCCGCGGCGGCCCCGCCGCCGAGCGCGATCATCACGGTGATGGAGTGGGCGATGACGTCGTGCATCTCGCGGGCGACGCGGGCGCGCTCGTCGGCCTGCGTGACGCGGGCGCGCTGCTCCTCCTCCGCGGCGCGCGCGGCGGTGGCCTTGAGGGCTTCGGCGGCACGCAGGCGCGCGTCCCGCGCGGCGACGCCGAACGCGACCCCGAGCAGCGCGAGCACGACGAACGGCGCCGCGGTGGCCAGCCACGACGGGGGCAGCGCCTCGCCGAGCACGCCGGGCAGGCGCACCCGCACGATGGAGTCGGCCTCGTCGGGTCGGTCTCCCATGGCGAGGCCCCCGACGAGCCCCACGCGCGGCGCGAAGCGCGCGAGGGCGAGCAGGGGGATGGTGACGGCCGCTGCGACGACCCACGTCGTGCGCGGCGACCGCGCGGCGGCGACGGCGTACAGGGCGGCCGCGACCGCCAGCTCGTACCCGTTGCCCGCACCGGCGACCAGGAGCACGAGGGCGGCGAGCGCGCCGATCACCCCCGCGACGAGCACGGGCCGCCGGTGACGGACGAGCAGCAGGGGCACGCCGACGGCCGTCAGGGTGACGGACGAGGCCGCCATCACGAACGACTGGTCCTCCCCGACGTAGTCGCTGAGGAGGTACATCGACTCGGCGCCCACGCCGAACAGCAGGCCCCACAGGACGAACGCCGTGACCAGGCCCGTCGTGGCCAGCACCCGCAGCCAGGCGGGGGCGGGGCCGCCGCGCAGGCCCGAGAGCAGCTCCGCGGCCCGGCCGGCCGCCGACGTGTCCGGTACGGGCCCGCGGCGGGCGGGCGTCTCGGCCCGTCCGCCGCGGTGCAGGGTGTCGGTCACCTGCGCATCCTCCCAGTCGCTCGGAGGTTCAGGCGTCCCGGCGCCGCAGCAGCACGGCGGCGACGACGAGCGTGACGGCGACCCACGCGAGCAGCACGCCGAACCCGGCCCACGGCCCGAGCGTCGTGGACTGCGAGCCGGAGATGAAGGATCCGACGGTGTCCGACGTGACCAGCCGGGACCCTGCCGCGGTGGGCAGGTACATGGCGAGCTCCTGCAGCGGCTTGAACGGGATGTACGAGAACGCGGGCTCGATGATGAACACGAGGCTGAACATCGCCGTGATGCCGCCGGCGGTGCTGCGGATGGCCGCGCCGATCCCGAACGCGAGGGCCGTCATGGCGGCGAGGTACAGCGGGACGCCCAGCAGGAGCCGCGCGTGCTCCGGGTCGGTGATGTCGATGCTCTTGCCGACCTCGTCGAACCAGACCGCGGACGTCGCCCAGCCCAGGAGGGTGCCGACCGTCCCGGTGACGAGCACGACACCGACGACCACGGCGAGCTTGGCCCACAGCGCCGGCAGCCGCGTGGGGGCGGCGGTGAGCGTGGCGCGGATCTGCCCGCTGCGGTACTCCCCGGTGATGACGACGACGGCGAGCCCGCACAGCACGAACTGCGCGATGACGACGCCGGACGTGGCGTACACGGGCATGACGAGGAAGCGCTCGGGCATGTGGTCGGCGATGCTCGCCATGTCTGCGGTCCGGATCGCCGCGAGCAGCACGAAGAGCGCGAGCGTCGATGCCAGCGCCCACCACGTCGAGCGCAGGGACCGGATCTTGACCCACTCGGCGGCGACGAGGCGGCCGAAGGTCACGGGCTGCACGACGGTCCGGGGACGCGTGCCGGCGGCGGGCAGGGACGTGGAGGGGAGGGCGGCGGTCATCGGTGGGCTCCTGCGACGGGACGGGTGGTGGCGTCGGCGGCGGCGGTCGAGCGGTACTCGACCGAGTCGCCGGTGAGCTGCAGGTACGCGTCCTCCAGCGAGACCTGCAGGAGCGTCAGCTCGTGCAGCGGGACGCCGGCGGCGGCCGCGACCTGCGCGACGTGCTCGGTGGTGCTGCCGGTGACCTCGAGGACGTCGGACTCGGTGGACGCGAGCTCGACGCCGGGCTCGCGGGCGAGCAGCGCGGCGAGGCGGCGGGCGTCAGGGGTGCGCACGCGCACGGCCGGGGCACCGGCGAGCGCGATGACGTCCGCGACGGGGGCGTCGGCGACGACCCTGCCGCGCCCGATGACGATCAGGTGGTCGGCCGTCAGCGCCATCTCCGACATGAGGTGCGAGGACAGGAAGACGGTGCGGCCCTCGGCGGCCAGGCCGCGCAGCAGGGTGCGGACCCACAGGACACCCTCGGGATCCAGGCCGTTGACGGGCTCGTCGAGGATCAGCGTGTGCGGGTCGCCCAGCAGGGCCACGGCGACGCCGAGCCGCTGGCCCATGCCGAGGGAGAACTTCCCCGCACGCTTGCGGGCGGCGGGCCCCAGGCCCGTCAGCTCGATGACCTCCTCGACGCGCCGCCGGCCGACGCCGTGGGTGGCGGCCTGGGCCACCAGGTGCTCGCGGGCGGAGCGTCCGGGGTGCACGGCCTTGGCCTCGAGCAGCACGCCGACCTCGCCCAGCGGCGCGCGGTGCTGCGCGTACGGCTTGCCGTTGACGGTGACGCTGCCCGCGGTGGGGCGGTCGAGTCCCACGATCATGCGCATGGTCGTGGACTTGCCGGCGCCGTTGGGGCCCAGGAAGCCCGTGACCCTGCCCGGCTGGACCGTGAAGTCCATGTGGTCGACGACCGTCTTGTCGCCGTACCTCTTGGTCAGACCGATGGCCTCGATCATGCGTCCTCCTCGTTCGGGTGTGGTTCGAACGTACGGAGAGCGCTGCGCCACGGGGACGCCCGCAGGGCGCATCTGTGTGGGCCGGTGGCATACGCCGCAGGGATGACCCCGGTCAGCCGCCGGGGTGTGACATGCCCCGCAGCACCCACGTCTCATGTCGCAGCGTCGGGCAGCCGATGGACCGATGACTTTGATTCGTCCGACGATGCGTAGGAGAGAAGACGACTATGAGCACGAGCGAACCCGGGATGGTGGCACCGCCCCCGTCCGACCCCCCCGGTCCGGCCGGCCCACCGGCGGTCGCCGTGCCCGTCGCCCCGGGTGTCGCGGCGCAGTCCCCGTACGGCATGGCGCCGGGCGCTCCCGGAGATGGGCTCGCGGGAGCCGCTGCCGGTGCTCCCGCCTCGGGTGGCAAGGGTCTGGTGATCGCTGCCTTCGTCGTCGCGATCGTGGCGCTGATGCTCAGCTGGGTTCCGATCATCAACAACGGCGCGGCATTCCTCGCCCTCGTCGCCCTCGTGCTCGGGATCGTGGGCCTCGTGAATGCGGCACGCAAGGGACGTCCCGGCAAGGGCATGGCTGTCGCCGCGGTCGTGATCTCGGTCGTCTCCCTGGTCGTCGTCGTCACCACGCAGATTGCGTACGGCCGGGTCCTCGACGAGTTCGTCGAGGAGCTCGACAGCGCATCGACATCACAGCTCGAGGGCGCTGCGTCCGCGGACGCGACCGCGGACGCAGCTGCCGACGAGGACGAGTCGGCCGCGTCGGCCGTCAGAGAGCTCGCCGTGGTCGAGAGCGCCTTCGGGCAGAACACGTACGATCCGACCACGTGGTGGTACGTCGTCATCGTCGAGAACCCGAACGCCGAGCACGTGTTCCCGCTGGCGGGGCTCGACGTTGAGGCGATCGGCGCGGACGGGACGATCCTGGACTCGGGATCCACCTACGTAGACGTCCTCCCCGGGCGGGTCGCGCTGACCGGGAGCTTCATGTCGGTCGGCACGGGTGTCATCGACCACCTGGACCTCCGTGGACCTGACGTGACCGACGCGTTGCACAAGCCCGGGGCGGGCTCGTTCACCGTCACAGACGTCGCTGCCGCGACCGACGAGTGGTCGACCACGGTCGGCGGCAACCTCTCGGGGTCGTTCGTGGACGAGCAGAGTCTTGTCAAGGTAGTGGTCGTCGCGCGCAACGCGCAGGGCCAGATCATCGATGCCGACTTCTCGTTCGTCGATCGCCTGCCTCCCGGCGTCCAGGCCCGGTTCGAGGTCAACTTCATGACCGCGCTCCCGGCCGACACCACGTACGAGGTGTACCCGGCACTCTGACGAGCGAGGTCCCTCGGCGCCGATCGGCAGGTGGCAGCGGTCCGCGAGCGGACGGCAGTGTCGCGTGTCACGATCGAGGCCCCGACGACAGGGAGGTCACCGATGTCCGTCCCCGACGACACCGCCACCCCGACGCCCGACGACACCACCGCCGAGACGCCGGACGCGTTCCCCGACCCCGTCACCGCGACGGCCCCCGAGGCCGACCCGGCGCCGGACGAGGACCCGGCGGGAGCCGACCAGCCCGCCGACGAGGGCACGATCCTGCCGATCCCCGGCAACCGGGCGAGCAGCGGCTTCGCCTGACGAGCACAGCACGACGGTGGCGCCCGCGTGGGGCGCCACCGTCGGCGTGCGTCGGGCGTGCGTCGGGCGTGCGTCCGGTGTCGTCAGGCGCGGCGGCGCAGCGCGACCGCCGCACCCGCGAGCGCGACGACGGCCCACGTCACGAGCACGACGAGCGAGCGCGCGGGCATCGCGAACGTCTCCTGCGCGAGACCGGCGCGCACCAGCTGGGCCATCGGCTCGATGGGGAGCCACTCGTGCGCCGTCTGCAGCCACGCGGGCATGCGCTCGGCCGGGTAGGACACGGGCGAGAACAGCAGCACGATGAAGACGAGCGCCTGCGTGAGCAGCATCGCGAGCTGCGGCGGCAGGACCGTGGCCATCGCGTACCCGACGGCCGCGGCGGTCAGCGAGACCAGCAGCGTCGCGGGCAGGAACCAGGGCGCGATCGACAGGTCGACGTCGAAGCGCAGCACCCCCGCGAGGACGCCGAGCGCCATGCCGGGCAGGGCGATGAGCGTCCACACCAGCAGGTCGGAGAGCAGGAACGCGACGCGCGGCACGGGCAGCGTGCGCATCCAGTCGAGGGAGCCCTCGATGCGCGCCTGCCCGACCATCTGCGGCACCATCACCAGGCCGACGGTGATGAGCGTGATGGTCGGCGCGCCCGTGGCCAGGAACAGCGCGGTGACGGGGTCCGGGTCCCCGACGAGCAGCCCGTAGCCGACGACGGTGGCGACGGCCATGAACACCTGGACCACGACCATGAGCGGCAGGTACTGCGACTGCCGGCGCAGCTGCCACTGCGCGAGCAGCAGGGTCTGCCGCAGGCCGTCGGTGCGCGTCGGCGCGGTGGCGGTGAGCGTGGTCATGCGGCCGGTGCCTCCTCGGTGACGTCGGCAGGCTCGCCGACGAGCTGCACGTACACGTCCTCGAGCGACGCGGGGGTCAGCGCGTAGCGCTCGAGCCGCCCGGCCTCGACCTCGTCCTGCGCCCAGCGCACGACGTCGGCCGCCGCGTCGGACGGGACGGTCGCGGTCGCGCGCAGGTGGCCGGGCGCGGCGTCGCGGGCCGCGGGGTGCCAGCGCACGGGCACGCCGGGCACGGTGTCGACCTCCAGGGTGAGGGAGCCGCGCAGGCGCGCGGTGAGGCCGGCGGGGGAGTCGGCGGCGCGGACGACGCCGCGGTCGAGGACCGCGAGGTGGTCGACGACGCGCTCGGCCTCGCGGACGTTGTGCGTGACGAGCAGGACGCCGTGCCCGGCGTCGGCCAGCCCGCGGATCTGCTGCCAGAGCAGCCGTCGCCGCACGGGGTCGACGTCGTTGGTGGGCTCGTCGAGCACGACCAGCCGCCCGGGGACGACCGTGGTCATCGCGAACGCGGTGAGCCGGGCGACGCCGCCGGACACCTTCTCGGCCGGGGTGTCGGCCCACGCGCCGAGGTCGAGGGCGTCGAGCAGGTCCGTCGCGCGGCGGCGCACGTCGGCGGGCGCGGCGCCCCGGATGCGGCCGACGAGCTCGATGGCGCGCCGCGGCGTCAGGCCGCTGATCGGCACGTTGGCCTGCGCCTGGATCGACACCAGGCGGCGCGCGTGCTCGGGGTGGGCCACCGCGTCGACGCCCGTGACGGTGATGCTGCCCTCGTCGGGCCGCACGAGGCCGACGACCTGGTGCACGAGCGTCGTCTTGCCCGCGCCGTTGTGGCCGAGCAGCCCGACCACCTGACCCGCGGCGACGTCGAGGTCGATCCCGTCGTTCGCCTGCACACCACGCCGCCCGCGGTACCGCTTGCGCAGCCCGCGGACCGTGAGCACGTCCTGACCGGTCATCTCGTCCTCCTCAGATACCGTTCGGTACGTACATGACAGTACGCAGAGATACCTTTCGGTATCAACCCTTGGGTATGCGCGGGCGTATCGTGAGCCCATGGCCGACGACCGTGACCGCCTCAGCGCCGCCAGCCGTGCCCTCGCCGACGCGGCCGCCGAGCTCACGCGCGCCCTCGGTGCGCAGGCCGAACGTGCCATCCCCGACGCCGGCGAGGCCGTCGCGCAGGGCCTGCGCGAGGCGGCCCGTGAGCTCGCGGACGTCACCGCGTTCCTCACGGACGAGACGCGCACGAAGGACGAGCGCCGCCGCCGCAAGGTCGACCGCACGCGCGCCGACCTGCTCGACGCGGCCGCGCGGGTGTTCGCGGCCCGCGGCTTCGAGGGCGCGTCCGTCGACGACGTCGCCGCCGACGCCGGGTACACCAAGGGCGCCGTCTACGCGCACTTCGGGTCCAAGCGCGAGCTCTTCCTCGCGGTCGCGCGCGCCCGCCTCGCTGAGGCCGGGGACCCGTCGCAGCACACGGTGCCCGGGGTGGGCCCCGCCGGCGTCGACGTCGATACCCTCGCCGACGCCCTCGCGCTGTCCACCGGCGACCCGCAGCTGCTGCTCGCCGTCGAGGTGCTCGCGTACGCGCTGCGCCACCCCGAGGACGCCGACGAGCTCGCCGGCTTCTACGCCCGCGCCTTCGACGCGCTCGTCGAGCACGTCGCCGACCTGCGCCGCGCCCGCGACGCGCGCGAGGGCCGCGCGTCGGCGCCCGGCACCACGCAGGACGACCGCGACACGACGCTCGGCGTCGTCGCGCTTCTCAACGTCGCGCCGCTGGGTGCCCTGCTGCTGGGGTCCGACCACATCACCGCCGCGGCGGGCGCGCGGGTGATCGCGCGCCTGCTGGGCTGACCCCCCCGGGCACGGCCGCTGGTCGAGGCCCGCGTGCGCCGCTCGTCCAGCGCGCGAGGGCGGGGCCCCCGTGCCACGATCGAGCTCACCGATCACAGGGAGGCCACCGATGTCCGTCCCCGACGACACCGTCACCCCGACCCCCGACGAGGTCCCGGACCCCGTCGAGGCGACGGAACCCCAGGCCGAGCCGGCGCCCGGCGAGAACGAGGCAGGTCAGACCGAGCGCGAACCGGTCGTCAAGACCTTCACCGCCCGACGCGACGGCATCGCCTGAGTCGCGCCCGGCACGGCCTGAGGGGACCCGCCGCGTGCGGGTCCCCTCAGTGTGTCCCGAGGCCGTCGACGAGCCGTGACAGACCCTCCGGGTAGAGCGGGACGGCGTCCTCGGACGACGAGCGCCAGACACCGGTGACGTGCGGCTGGTCGCGACACGGGCGGCGGTCCGGCGCGTCATCGGCCGCGTCCGCCAGCGTGACCTCGAAGACGAGGGCGATCTCGTGGCCGGCCCGGCCCGCGAACGTGAAGTGGTTCTCCAGCACGCCGAGCCGCTGCCCGACGACGACCGCGAGGCCGTACTCCTCGTCGAGCTCACGCACGAGCGCGTCCGCCGCCCGCTCACCGAACTCGACGCCCCCGCCCGCGGGCCGGTGGAAGAGGAGGCCTGTGAGCGGGTCGACGGTCTCGTCGACGAAGAGCGCGCCGGTGTCCGGGTGGCGGATGACGGCGAGCGCGATCACGCGGATGCTGGGCACGGCCCGACGGTACGTCGGTGACGGACGGACGGACGGCAGGGACCTGTGGCGGCGGTCCGGCGCGGCGTGCGCGCCGGGCGGCGGGTGCGGGGCGTCATGCCCTGGCGGGACGGGCCGCGGTGGGCGACGATGCGCAGCGGTGCGACGACGACGCCGCCCGGCACCCGCGGTCGCCCTCGACCGTCCCCAGCGGCACCCAGGAGAGCCCGTGACCCGATCGGACGTCCCCCGCGACCCGGACGCGCCCACCGCGGCGGACCCCGCCCGGCAGGCAGTCGACCCCGCGCAACGCCTCGACGGTCTTCCCGTCACGCGCCGCCACGTGCGGCTGCTCATGGGGTCCGGCGTCGGGTGGACGTTCGACGCCATGGACGTCGGGCTCATCTCGTTCGTCATCGCGCAGCTCGCGGTCGTGTGGGGCACCGACGCGACCACGCTCGGGTGGGTCGCGTCGGCGGGGTTCGTCGGCATGGCGGTCGGCGCGGCGGTCGGCGGGCTGCTCGCCGACCGCATCGGCCGGCGCCAGGTGTTCGCCCTCACGCTGCTGGTCTACGGCGTCGCGACGGGCGCGTCGGCGTTCGCGGGCGGTGTCGCGGTGCTCATGGTGCTGCGGTTCGTCGTCGGCCTCGGGCTCGGCGCCGAGCTGCCCGTCGCGTCGACGCTGGTCAGCGAGTTCGCGCCGCCACGCATCCGCGGCCGGGCCGTCGTGGTGCTCGAGTCGTTCTGGGCCGTGGGCTGGATCCTCGCCGCCGTCATCGGGTACCTCGTGGTGCCGTCGGGCGACGACGGGTGGCGGTGGGCGCTCGCGCTCGGCGCCCTGCCCGCGCTCTACTCCGTCGTCGTGCGCCGCGGGCTGCCGGAGTCCGTGCGCTTCCTCCAGGCGCGCGGCCGGCACGCCGAGGCCGAACGGGTCGTCGCCGACCTCGAGGCGTCACGCGCCGTGGGGCACGGCGGGCTGACCGGCGCGCAGGTGCGCGACGCGGCGCAGAGCCCCGCGGCGCAGGGCCCCGCGGGGCTACCCGCCGCCACGTCCGACCCGGCGGTGACGTCCGCACCGACCGCGTCGAGCACGGCGGCCGAGCGGCTGCCGTCGACCGGCGAGCCGGCGCCGCGGCTGGCCGCGCTCTGGGCACCGGCGCTGCGGCGGCGCACGACGGCCCTGTGGGTCGTGTGGTTCACGGTCAACTTCGCGTACTACGGCGCGTTCATCTGGTTGCCGTCGGTGCTGGCGGCCGACGGGCACACGCTCGTGCGGTCGTTCGCGTACACGCTGATCATCACGCTGGGACAGCTGCCGGGCTACGCCGCGGCCGCGGTGCTCGTCGAGACGTGGGGGCGGCGACGGACGCTCGCGGCGTTCCTCGCCGGGTCGGCGGTCGCGGCCGGGGCCTTCGCGGCGGCCTCGGGCGATGCGCAGATCATCGGCGCGGGGCTGCTGCTGTCGTTCTTCAACCTGGGCGCATGGGGTGCGCTCTACGCGGTCACGCCGGAGCTGTACCCGACCCGGATGCGGACCACCGGCGCGGGCTGGGCCGCGGGCATCGGCCGCACGGCGTCGGTCCTGGCGCCGCTGGCCGTGCCGCAGCTGCGGGAGCTGGGCGGCACCGGCCTGCTGTTCACGGTCTTCGCCGCGGTCTTCGTCGTGGCGGCGCTGGGCGCGCTGGCCCTCCCGGACCACACGGGCGAGTCCCTCACCTGACCCCGCCCACCCACCCCGCGCCCCCACCGCCCGCCCTCACGCCGAGCGCGGTACATCACCGCCGAGCGCGGGTGCGACGAGTACCGCGCTCGACGGCCCGCGCTGCGCGGCTGGCGGCGGCGGGGCGGTCCCCGGGTGGGTCAGGACTTCTTCTGGCGGTCCAGCTGGTCCTTCGCGGCGTCGACGACCTTGTCGATCGTCGCGTCCGTGCCGGTGCCGGTGCGGGCCTTGACCGCCTCGGCCGCCTTGTCGAGGGCGCCCTTGGCCTGCTCCTCGCGGCCGCTGAGCGCACCCTTCGCCTTCTTGACCATGTCGTCGAGACCCATGGGGTTCTCCATCCGTGTCCGGGGCCGTGAGCCGGCCCGCACCCAGTCTGCGCCCGGTCGCGGCGCGCGGCCCGGCGCGCGCAGGTGGGCAGGTCAGCGCAACATCTTGCCGGTCCGGCCTCAGGTTCGCCGGGCAGGATGCCGATGTGCAGGGACGTGACGACTGCAGGCGCGCCCGGACCCGGGTGGTACGACGACGGTGTGACGCGTGACGTCCAACGCTGGTTCGACGGACGGGACTGGACGGACCACACACGCCCGGTGCCGGAGCTGTCGCTGGCACACGCGCCCGCCGCGACCGGGACGGGCGTGACCACTGCCCGTGGCGTGTCCGGCGCTGCCCCCGCGGGGTCCTGGCTGCCCACGACCGCCGAGGCGTGGCTCCCGGGCGACCCGGTGCCCGAGCCCGAGCCGACCGACGGCACGACGCCCGCCTGGGCCGCACCGGCCGCGACGGGCTGGGGCGGCGGCGGGGTGTCGCGCTTCGGGACACCGGCACCTGCGTACGGCGCGCCCGCCGCTCCGGTCGTGCTCGGCGTGCCGCCGGCCGGTGTCGTCGGACCGGCAGCCGGCTGGACACCCGGAGCGCCGGAGGGTGGGTGGCAGCCGTCCGGGGCGCCGGCGCACTGGGGCTGGCGCGTGCTCGCGTCGCTCCTGGACCAGCTCATCGTGGCGACGCCCTACCTCGCGGGTGCCGTCTACGCGCAGACGACCATGAGCACCACGGCGGACATGGACGGGCGACCCGTCCTGCTGCCCACCGCCGAGGGGATGAACGTGTTCGGTGCCGGTGCGCTCGTCATGCTGGTGCTGTGGTTCGTCAACCGCGTCGTGCTGCAGGGACGCGGCGGGCAGTCGTGGGGCAAGCGCATCGTGGGTCTGCGCACGGTGGGCGAGGACACCCAGCGGCCGCTGGGGATGTGGTGGGCGTTCGTCCGCGACGTCGCCAACGTCGTGAACGCCCTCCCGCTGTACCTGGGCTACCTCTGGCCGCTGTGGGACGCCCGCCGCCAGACGTTCTCCGACAAGCTCGCGCACGCGCTGGTCCTGCGCGACGTGCGCTGAGGACCCGCGGCCCGCGCCGAGTGGCGCGGGCCCGCCGCCACGGCGTCAGTCACCGCGCTCGACGTCCCCGATCGTCTCGCCCGGCTCGTCCGTCGCCACGCTGACCTGCTCGACCGCGGTGCCGTCGGGCTGGGCGACCAGGTCTTCCTCGTCGGCCCGGTCGGTCTCGTCGGTCTCGTACGCCTCGTCGGTCTCGTCGGTCTCGTACGCCCGGTCGGTCGCGTCCTGCGCCTCGACCTCCTCGCGCAGCTCCCGGCTGCGGGTCTCGACCTCCGCGCGCTGCTGCGCGATCGCCTCACGGATGCGGTCGGCCTGCGTCGCGAGCTGCGTGCGCACGTGCTCGACGCTCGCGTCGACCGTGGCCCGGGCCTCGGCGTCGATCTGGTCGAACTCCCGCGCGAGCGCCTGCTCCTCGAGGCGCAGCGACGTGCGCACCCGCTCGAAGTCCTCGTCCACACCCATGCGTTCCTCCGCCTCGTCCCGGCCACGCCGTGCGGTGCCGCGTCCTGTGCTGCCCTCTCGCCCTGACGTTACGGCTCCGGGGGCGCTTCCACGACCGAGCGCGTGGTCAGGCCGACGAAGGCGCCCAGCCGCTCGAGCGACTCGGGCCGCGGCGGCAGCGTGCGGGTCAGGTGCGTCGAGCGGACGACGAACGCCGCCCACTGCCCGCGGGACACCGCGACGTTGAGCCGGTTGCGGTCGAGGAGGAAGTCGAGCCCGCGGGGCACCTGCGCCGGGGAGGACGCCGCGGTGGTCACCAGGACGACCGGAGCCTCCTGCCCCTGGAACCGGTCGACGGTCCCGACACGGGTCGCCGTGAAACCGGCCGCGTCGAGCGCGCGGCGGACCGTCCACACCTGCGCGTTGTACGCGGCCACGACCAGCACGTCGGCGGGCGTCAGCGGACGCTCGGGCTCGGCGGCGCGCGGGTCGCGCCACGTCCGCCCCACGAGGTCCGTGACGAGCCGCACGACGACGTCGGCCTCCTCGGTCGACGCGACGGCGTTGCCCTCGTGGTCGACGAGCACGCCGTGCACGCCCGCGGCGACCCCGTCGAGCGACCGCGCGGCGGCGTCGGGCGCGGCCACGAGCCGGCCCTCGTACGCGAGCGTCGAGACCGCCGCGCACAGCTCGGGGTGCATCCGGTAGGTCACCGGCAGGAAGTACCCGAGGTCGGCGGGCAGGGTGTCGTGCCCGTCGGTGAGCCAGCCGAGCGCGCTGCGGTCGACCGGCTCGGGGTGGGTGCCCTGGCTGACCTGCGGCAGCTGCTGCGGGTCGCCCAGCAGCAGCAGGTTGCGGGCCGCGCCGGCGACGGCGAACGTGGTGGCGAGCGCGAACTGCCCGGCCTCGTCGACCACGAGCAGGTCGAGCGGCTGGGCCGGGCGGCGCTTGGTGCTGACGAGGTCCCACGCCGTGCCCCCGAGCACGGCGCCCGTGCCGGGTGCGCCACCGCGACGCGCGGCCCAGAAGGCGCCGAACCCCGCGTCGGGCACCCACGTCCACGGCGCCGCCGGGTCCGCGACCCTCCCGTCCGACGCACCGGGCGCCTTCTTGGCGATCGCCTCGCGGGCGACGCCCGCCGCGGCGACGCCGCGCAGCATGTTCTCGACCACGGCGTGCGACTGCGCGACGACCCCGACGCGCCACCCGCGGGCCACGAGCGCGGCGATCACTCGCGCGCCCGTGAACGTCTTGCCCGTCCCGGGCGGCCCCTGGACGGCGAGGTAGGAGTCGTCGAGGTCGAGCACCGCACGCGTGAGGACGTCGACCAGGTCACCGTCGGCCGACGGCAGCGGCAAGCCGGACCGGGTGCGCGGCGGGGTGCGGCGCGCCAGGTCGAGGACCGCGGCGCGCGGCAGCCGGACGTCCCCGGTCCCCGCATCGAGCGACGTCGCGGTGTCGAGCACCTGCTGCGCGAGCCCGCGGATCGCGTCGCGCAGCGGCCCGGTGCCGAGCGGCCCGGCGGGTGCGAGCGCCATCGGCAGCTCCGCGAAGGCGTCCGACCCGCGCGGCCGCGTCTCCTCGACGAGCAGCACGTCGTGGGGCCGCGGCCCGTCCACCTCGGCGGCGACGTCGAGGACCGTCATGCGCTCGCACCAGCCGCGCGGCCCGTCCACGGACGTCTTGACGCACTCGGGCAGCGGCGGCTCGTACAGCCCGACGGCCTGCGCCCCCGCGCGCAGGTCGCTGCCGGGCTCGAGGCGACCCGTCATGCGCAGCACGCGCCGCTCGACCTTCTTGCCCGGCGGCAGGTGCCAGTCCGTCACGACCTCGACGGATCCCGGGCGGTCGACCAGCAGGACGTTGCGCCGCTCGGTCCAGTCCGACGGGTGGGCCGAGAGCCGGTCGAAGTGGCCCCACCAGTAGGGCTTGTCCTCGCGCTGGTGGTAGCGCAGCGCCGCACCGACCAGCGCGACCGCCTGCCGTGCGGGGCTGCGCACGACGCCCTCGCCCGGACCGGGGCCCGCGATCGCGAGCAGGTCGTCCTCGAGCGGGTCGGGCGCGCCGAGCTCGGCCGCCCGGGCCGCGGCCTGGGGGTCCAGCACGACGGCACGCGAGGGCGCGACCCCCGCCTCGGAGAGGCGGGCGAGCAGCCAGTCGCGCAGGCCCAGCGTCGAGTCGCAGTCGTAGTGGTTGTAGACCTCGATGGCCTTGATGCGCTCGTTCCAGTCGTCGAGGCGTCCCGCGTCGCGGGCCGCGACGGCCTCGGCGTACTCGACGATGGAGTCCGCCGCGTTCGTCACGCCGTCCCCGCGGCCCGTGGCCATGTAGAGCGGCTCGAGCTTCTTGAGCGAGTACGACCGCTGCCCGGTGCGCACGCCGGCCTTCACCGCGGCGTACAGGTCGACCAGCAGACCCTCGCGCAGCAGCGCGTCGACCTGCGCCTCGCCCTCGCCGTGACGCCCCGCGAGCCGTCGCAGCGTCGACTTCTCGTAGGCCGCGTAGTGGTACACGTGCATGCCGGGGAACCGCTCGCGGCGCGCGGCGAGGTAGGCGAGGAACTCCCGCAGCGCGACCCGCTCGGCCGCGCGGTCGTGCGCCCAGAACGCGACGAACGGCGCCTCGACGCCCGGCTCCGGCGGGTTCTCGACGACGCCGAAGAGGTACTCCAGACCCCACGCGTCCGGCTCTCCCGCCATCGCGGCGTCGTACCACAGGGGGTCGCCCTCGAAGTCGAAGAAGATGTCCCCGGGGTCGGCCGGCGGCAGCAGCTCCGCGATCCGCTCGGGGTGGGTCACGGCCCACGGGACGTCGATCGGGTGCGCGGGGTCGGCGTTGCGGGCCTCCTGCTCGACCTGCAGCCGGGCCTGCAGCCGCGCCTTCTCGACGACCGCGGGGCTCAGCCCCTCGACCTCGAGGCCGTCAGGTGCGGCCGCGAGCGCGTCGATCGTCGTGATCCCGGCGGCGACCAGCGCCGCCCGCTGCCGCTCGTACACGCCCGCCACGAGCGTGACGTCGCGCCGCGCCTCGAGCTCGGCCGTGCACGACGAGCACCGGCCGCACGCCGCCCACCGCGGGTCGCCCCAGGCCACGGGCGCGTCCTGCGCGCGGTGCGTGTCGAGCATCTCCTGCAGCCGGACGCGCCGCTCCCGGTAGACGGGCACCAGGTCCGCGACCGCGTGCCGCGTGACCGCGCCGTCACCGAGGACCAGCTCGACGTGGCGCGCCACGGGCAGCCCGGCCCGCGCGAGCTGGTCGGCGTACGCCGCGACCTGCAGCAGCGCCGTCGGCTGGGCGTTGCGTGCCAGCTTGGCGTCCCGCACCGACCACGCGCCGTCGTCGTCGCGGACCACGAAGTCGGCCCGTCCGACGAAGCGTCCGTCGAAGAACGCGGCCTGGTGCACGACGTCCGCGGACGCGAGCCGGTCCAGGGTCGCGGCGTGCGCGGCCTCGAGGTGCGCGCGCGAGCCGGGGTCGCGCGTCGCGGGCACCTGCGCGAGGCCCCCGCGCCCGCCCGGCCGCCACACGCCGTACCGCGCGACCATCCCGCGCAGCACACGCTGCTCGTGCTCGTCGCCCAGGTGCGACACGCGGGCCAGCACCACGTCGGCGTCGGGCTGCACCTCCGGGCCCCGGCCGAGGCGTGCGTCGAGCGCGCGCAGCACCGCGTGCTCGCACTGCGCCGCGGACGTCAGGTCGCTCGCGGAGTACGTCAGGGTGCCGTCGTCGAGCAGGATCACACCGGCAGGCTACGGGTGCCCACCGACATGCTCCCGAGATGCGCCCCGGCCCGTCGTGAACGACCGTTGACGCCGGGCGGCGTCCCCCGCCGCCCGCGGGCGCACCACGCCCGCACGTCCCAGCACGAGGAGGGCACCCATGCCCCGCACGGTCTCCGAGCTCATGACGCCCCACCCCACGGTCGTCGAGGTCACCGACACGCTGCGCGCCGTCGCGC
Organism: Cellulomonas dongxiuzhuiae; assembly: GCF_018623035.1. Lineage (NCBI taxonomy): Bacteria > Bacillati > Actinomycetota > Actinomycetes > Micrococcales > Cellulomonadaceae > Cellulomonas > Cellulomonas dongxiuzhuiae. The sequence continues at coordinate 3,613,212 of NZ_CP076023.1, read as the reverse complement.
AGACGATGGCCACGCAGGACATCGGCTCGCTCGTCGTCGCCGAGAACGGCACGGTCGTCGGCATCGTCACCGACCGCGACCTGGTGGTCCGCGGCCTGGCCCAGGGCATCGGCCTGGACGCGCCGGTCGGCCAGCTGGCCACCGAGGACGTCGTGACCGTCGCGCCCGACGACGACGTCGCCGACGTCGTCCGCATCATGCGGGAGCAGGCCGTGCGACGCGTCCCCGTCGTCGAGGGCGGCCTGGCCGTCGGCGTGCTCACCATCGGCGACCTCGCCGCCGAGCTCGACCCCACGTCGGCGCTCGCGGAGATCTCCGAGGCGCCCGCGCAGGACTGAGCCGGACGCCCCGAGAGGCCCGTCCGCCGCGCCGCGCCGGGCGGGCCTCTCGGGATGCCGGTCCGCCGTCGTGCCGCCACCATGGAGCGATGGCAGACCAGACGACACCCCAGGACCCCACGACGCAGCAGCCCGACCCCGGCTCCCACGGCGCCGAGCAGATCGCACACCCCGGGCTGACCGACGACATGCAGCAGGAGCCCGACCACGGCGAGGAGTCGTACCGCGGCTCGGGACGCCTCGAGGGGCGGCGCGCGCTCATCACGGGCGGCGACTCCGGGATCGGCCGGGCCGTGGCCATCGCGTTCGCGCGCGAGGGCGCCGACGTCGCCATCTCCTACCTGCCGGAGGAGGAGGACGACGCGCGCGTCACGCTCTCGTGGATCGAGAAGGCGGGCCGCCGCGGCCTCCTGCTGCCCGGCGACATCCGGGACGAGGAGCACGCGCGCTCGCTGCCCGGCAAGGCCGTCGAGGCGTTCGGCGGTCTCGACGTCCTCGTCAACAACGCCGCCTACCAGATGGCGCAGACCGGCGGGCTCGCCGACATCACCACCGAGCAGCTCGACCGCGTCCTGAAGACCAACGTCTACGCGATGTTCTGGATCACGCAGGCCGCCCTGCCGCACCTGGGCAAGGGCGCGTCGATCGTCAACACGTCGTCGATCCAGGCGTTCGACCCGAGCCCGCCGCTGCTCGACTACGCGTCGACCAAGGCCGCGATCTACAACTTCACCATGGGCCTCGCGCAGCAGCTCGCGGAGGACGGGATCCGCGTCAACGCGGTGTGCCCCGGCCCCATCTGGACGCCCCTGATCCCCGCGACCATGGACCCCGAGAAGGTCGACGACTTCGGTGCGGACACGCCGCTGGGCCGCGCGGGGCAGCCGGCCGAGCTCGCGCCGGCCTACGTCTTCCTCGCGTCGCAGGAGTCGTCGTACGTCACCGGTGACCGCATCCTCGTCACCGGCGGCCGTTCCTGATGCGCGTCGTCGTCGTGGGCGGCCACGGCAAGGTCGCGCGGCTGCTCACGCCGCTGCTGGTCGCCCGCGGTGACGAGGTGGTGCCGCTGGTCCGCCGCCAGGAGCACGCCGACGAGCTCGCGGCGCTCGGCGCGCAGCCCGCGCTGCTGGACATCGAGGAGTCCGACGCCGACGACTTCGCGGCCGTCATGGCGGGCGCCGACGCCGTGGTGTTCGCCGCCGGCGCCGGCGCCGACGGGAACGCCGGGCGCAAGCGCAGCGTGGACCTCGAGGGGTCGCTCAAGTCGCAGGAGGGCGCGCGCCGGGCGGGCGTCCGACGCTTCGTCCAGGTGTCGGCGATCGGGGTCGACGAGCCCATCACGGACGACATGGCGGCCGTGTGGGCGGCGTACGTCGTCGCCAAGCGGGACGCGGACGAGGCGCTGCGGGACACCGACCTGCGGTGGACGATCCTGCGGCCCGGTGGCCTGACCGACGGCGAGGGCACGGGACGCGTCACGCTCGGCGAGCAGGTCGAGCGCGGCGAGATCCCGCGCGCCGACGTCGCGGCGGTCATCGCCGCCGTGCTGCTCGACGACGCGACGGCCGGTCACCAGTGGGAGCTGGTCGGGGGCGACACCCCCGTCGCCGAAGCGCTGGCGGCGGCCGTCGGCACCTGAGCGCGCGACGACCGCGGGTCGTCCCTCGGGGGGCGACCCGCCTCGCGGGCTGAGCCGTCAGCGCACGACGTCCCGGGCGCGGCGCAGGACCGCGTCGAGCATCGCGGGCGTGAGCCGTCCCGTGAAGGTGTTCTGCTGGCTCACGTGGTAGCACCCGAGCAGGGTGAGCTCGCGCGCCTGCGTGGTGTGCCGCAGCGTGACCTCGGCGCCGTGCCCGAACGCCGGGCGGGGGCGCGGCACCGCCCAGCCCTGCTCGGCCAGCGTCGTCAGCAGCGCCTGCCACCCGAACCCGCCGAGCACGACTGCGACGCGCGGTGCCACCAGCTCGATCTCCCGGGCCAGCCACGGTCCGCAGGTGCGGCGCTCGGCGGGCGTCGGCGCGTTGGCCGGGGGAGCGCACCGCACGGGCGCCGTGACGCGCACGTCGTGCAGCGTCAGGCCGTCGTCCGCGGACGTCGACGTGGGCTGCGACGCCATGCCCACGCGGTGCATCGCGGCGAACAGGAAGTCGCCCGACCGGTCACCCGTGAACATCCGCCCCGTTCGGTTCGCGCCGTGCGCGGCCGGCGCCAGGCCCACGACGACGACGCGCGCGTCCGGGTCGCCGAACCCCGGGACCGGGCGCGCCCAGTACGTCTGCCCGCGGTACCGCGCGGGCGGGTCGGCCGCGCTGGCCTCGCGCCACGCGACCAGGCGCGGGCACGCGCGGCACGTCGTGCAGGCGGCGGCGAGCGCGTCCAGGTCGGGCGCCGCGGCCGCCGCGCGCACCACGTCCGCGGGCGAGGCGGGCACGTCCGTGGGGGACGTCCCACCGGCCGGGCCCGGGCTCACGGCGCGGCCCTCGTCAGAACCGCGACGGGTCGCCCGCGCCCTCGCGGACGACCTCGGGGGCGCCGGACGTCCAGTCGACGACCGTCGTGGGCTCGTTGCCGCGGTCGCCCGCGTCCACGACCGCGTCGAGCACGTCGTCCAGCTCCTCCTTGATCTGCCAGCCCTCGGTCATGGGCCAGTCGTGCCCCGGCATGAGCAGGGAGGACGACAGCAGCGGCTCGCCCAGCTCGCGCAGGATCGCGAGGGCCACCGGGTCGTCGGGGATGCGCACGCCCACCGAGCGCTTCTTGGCGTGCGCGAGTCGGCGCGGGACCTCGGGCGTGGCCGGCAGGATGAACGTGTACGGCCCGGGCGTCGCGGACTTGATGGCCCGGAACGCGCTGTTGTCGAGGTGCACGAGCTGCCCGAGCTGGGCGAAGTCGCAGCAGACCAGCGTGAAGTGGTGCCGGTCGTCCAGGTGCCGGATGCGGCGGATGCGGTCGGCGCCGTCGTGGTTGTCGATGCGCGTGCCCAGCGCGTACATCGAGTCGGTGGGGTAGGCGATCACGGCGTCGTCACGCAGCATCGCGACGACCTGGGCGATCGCCCGCGGCTGCGGGTCCGTGGGGTGGACGTCGAAGTACCGGGCCATCCGCCCAGCGTAGGAGTCCGCGCGGCGACGTGCGCGCGCCGTCCGGCGTGGGTCAGGGGGCGGCCTCGACGAGCCGTCCGGCGAGCTGCGTGAGCAGCGCGGGCTGGGCGGCGAGCGCCAGCGCGGTCCCGAGCCCGACGGCCCCGGCCACGGCACCGACGCGGCGCAGTGCTGCGAGCATGGGTCCGACCTCCTGCGTCCGGCGGTCCTGGCGACCGCGTCGGGTGCCAGCCTCGTCGCCGCGGGCCGTCGGCACATCGGGGCCGGCCCCCCGTTCGACCCTCAGGCTGCCCCCCACCGCGGGGGCGGCCCGCCCCCGCCACGACGGTGGGTCACCCCCCGTGACCTGCTGCTCCGCGCTCGGGGACAACCCTGAGCGGGGGCGGGCGGAGATCAGGGTGGATGCCGGGCGCCTCCCGGGTGTCGGCAGCGCGGTCAGGAGGGGACCATCGATCATGTGACCCTCATCGACAGCACCCGCTCCGCCGGGCCCATCGCCACGGCGCGCGGCCTCGTGCGCACCTACGGGTCCGGACCCACGGCCGTCCACGCCCTCGCGGGCGTCGACCTCGACGTCGAGCGCGGGCGGCTCACCGCGACCATGGGTCCGTCGGGGTCGGGCAAGTCGACGCTCATGCACTGCCTGGCAGGGCTCGACCGCCCGACCGCGGGCACGGTCGTGGTCGACGGCGAGGAGGTGTCCGCGATGTCGGAGCGGCAGCTGACCCGGCTGCGGCGCGACCGCATCGGGTTCGTCTTCCAGGCGTTCAACCTGGTCCCGACGCTCACCGCGCTCGAGAACATCACCCTGCCGTTCGACATCGCCCGCCGGCCGGTCGACCGCTCGCACCTCGACGCCGTCGTGCAGGCCGTCGGCCTCGCCGACCGCCTGCACCACAAGCCGGGCGAGCTGTCCGGCGGGCAGCAGCAGCGCGTCGCCTGCGCCCGCGCCCTCGTCACGCGCCCGGCCGTGGTGTTCGCCGACGAGCCGACGGGCAACCTCGACTCCGCGTCCGCGCACGAGGTGCTGTCGTTCCTGCGGCACAGCGTCGACGAGCTCGGGCAGTCCGTCGTCATGGTGACGCACGACCCGACCGCCGCGTCGTACGCCGACCGCGTCCTGTTCCTCGCGGACGGCCGCATCGTCGACGAGCTGCGGGACCCCACGTCCGACGCCGTCCTCGAGCGGCTCGGCGTCCTGACGCGCCGCGCGCAGGCCGCCGCCGGCGCTCCTGCCGGGGTTCCCGGCACCGCGCCCGCCGAGGTCCGCTGATGCTGCGGGTGACGCTGCGCAGCGTGCGCGCGCACGCCGTGCGCTTCGCGCTGTCCGTGCTGGCCGTCACGCTCGGGGTCGCGTTCGTCGCCGGCACGTTCGCGCTGCGGACCATGCTGTCCGACACGTTCCACGGCATCGTCGACGCCCAGGCGCCCGCGAACGCCTACGTGCAGGGCGACACCACGCTCCCGGGCGGCGACACCGGTGGCGGGCTGACGCTGGGCGGGCAGCGCACGCCGGTGCCGCTCGCGCTCGCGGACGAGGTCGCGGCGGTCGAGGGCGTGGACGTCGCGCTGCCGGAGCTCGCCGGCTCGATCGTCCTGGTCGGTGCCGACGGCACCGCCGTGCAGTCCACCCAGGCGCCGTCGTTCGGCGTCGCGTTCGACGAGCGCGACCCCGGGCTGGACCTGGTCGCCGGGACCGCGCCGCGGGCCGCCGACGAGGTGGCCCTCGAGTCCGCGACGCTCGAGTCGTCCGGGCTGGCCCTGGGCGACCGGACGAAGGTCGTGGTGTCCGGCGAGGTGCGCGACGTGACCGTGGTCGGCGAGGTGGACGCGGGCGGTCCGCTCGCGGGCGCGACGCTCGTCTACCTGCCCGTCGACGTGGCCACGGCCGCGTTCGCCCCCGAGGCGACCGTCCCCCGCGTCGCGGTGTACGCCGCGGACGGCGCGGACGAGCAGACGCTCGTCGACCGCGTCACGGCCGCGCTGGACGACGCGGGCACCACCGGGGCGCAGGCCGTCACGGGCCAGTCCCTGCGCGACGAGCTGCGCGGCGACATCGACCGGACCCTCGGGTTCGTCACGTCGTTCCTGCTGATCTTCGCGGTGGTCTCGTTGTTCGTCGGCGGGTTCCTCATCTCCAACACGTTCGCGATGGCGGTGCGGCAGCGGGTGCGCGAGTTCGCGCTGCTGCGCGCCGTCGGGGCGTCGCCCGCGCAGGTGTTCGGCGTCGTCGTCGGGCAGGCCGCGGTCGTCGGTCTCGTCGGGTCCGCGCTGGGCGTGGTCGGCGGGCTCGGGCTCGTGAGCGTGCTGCGCGTCGTGTTCGAGGCGATGGGCATGGACCTCGTCGGCGACATCCCGCTGGAGACCACGGGCGTCGTCACGTGCCTCGCGCTGGGCACGGTCGTGTCGGCCGTCGCGGCGGCCGTCCCGGCGCGCCGGGCCGCGCTCGTCGCACCCGTCGAGGCGATGCGCGGCGAGGTCACCGTGCCCGAGCGGTCGCTGCACCTGCGCGGGCTCGGTGGTGCGGCGCTGGTCGCGCTGGGTGCCGCCGGCGTGGTGTTCGCCGCGCTGCGTCCCGACGCCCCGGGTGCCGAGCCCACGCTCGGGGTCGGCGCCGCGGTCGTCCTCGTCGGCGTGCTCGTCGCGTCGCCGTCGCTGGCGCGTGCCGTGCTGCGCGTGCTGGCCGTGCCGTTCGTGCACGCGCTGCCTCCGCTGGGCCGCCTCGCGCAGGGCAACGTCGTGCGCAACCCCCGGCGGACCGCCTCGACGGCCGGGGCGCTGATCATCGGCATGGCGCTCGTGGGTGCCGTGTCCGTCATCGCCGCGACCGGGCAGGCGTCCCTGGTGCGCGTGGTCGAGAGCGCGACGGAGGCGGACCTGGTGCTGCGCTCGGCGACGTCCGCGATCCCCGACGGCGCGGTCGCGGACGTGACCGCGCTGCCGGAGGTGGGCCGCGCCGAGTCGCTGGCCTTCACCTACGGCGGCGCGTCACCGGAGCCCGGCGTGGCGCCGGCCGCCTCGGACGGCGCGTTCGTCCTGGGCCTGCGGCCCGGCGTGCTCGGCGACGCGCTCGTGGTCGAGGTGCTCGACGGCGACGTCGACGACCTCGACGACACCCACGCGGTGATCAACCAGGCCGTGGCGGGGGAGGGCTGGGCGGTCGGTGACGAGGTGACCGTCAGCACGGCCGTGGGCGAGCGCACGCTCGAGGTGGCCGCGGTCGTCGACACGCGCGTCACGACGGGGTCGGTCATCGTGACCAAGGACGTGCTCGACGAGCTCGCGCCGGGCCCCGCGCAGACGAGCGACACCGTGTTCGTCGACGCGGCCCCCGGGGTGGGCGACGACGAGCTGCGCACCGCCGTCACCGCCGCGGTCGCGCCCTACGTCGTGGTGTCGGTGCAGGACCGCGACCAGTTCGTCGACCAGATGGCCGCCCAGGTCGACCAGCTCCTGGTGATCCTGTACGCGCTGCTGGGCCTGTCGCTGGTCATCGCGGTGCTGGGCATCGTCAACACGCTCGCGCTGTCGGTGATCGAGCGCACGCGGGAGATCGGGCTGCTGCGTGCCGTGGGGCTGGGGCGCCTGCAGCTCGCGGGCGTCGTGACGGTCGAGTCCGTCCTGACGGCCGTGTTCGGGACCGTCGTCGGCCTCGCGGTCGGGGTCGGGCTCGCGTCGGTCCTGCCGCGCGTGTACGCCGAGGAGGGCCTGGACCGGCTCGTCGTCCCGTGGGACGGCCTGGCGCTCATGGTCGCGCTCGCGCTCGTCGTGGGCGTGCTGGCGGCGCTGTGGCCCGGCGCCCGCGCCGCACGCCTGCGCGTCCTCGACGCCATCGCCACCCCCGACTGACCCCACCCCCCGCCGGCGCCCCACCCGCCCCTTCCGCCAAGTACCGCGCTCGGGGAGGGGGTGGGGGCGTGCCGGGTCAGGGCTTGTGAGGGGCGACGCCGCGGTGGTCCGCTGCCGGGAAGCGGCGGTGGGAGTCGGCGAGCTTGGCGCGGGCCGCGGCGCCCAGGTCGACGCCCAGGACGTCGGCGAGCCGGACCAGGTAGACGAGCACGTCGGCCATCTCCTCCGCGGCGCGCGCCTGCCGGTCGGGCACGGCGAAGCGTGCGACCGCGTCGGCGGCGGGCACCCACTGGAACAGCTCGGCGAGCTCGCCCACCTCACCGACCAGCGCGAGGACCAGCGACTTCGGGTCCTGGAACTGCTCCCAGTCCCGCTCGCGCGAGAACTCCCGCACCGCTGCCGCCAGCTCCTCGATCTCCGCCACACCCCCATCCTGCCGCCACCACCCCGCCGGGCGCGGTACTCCACCGCCCGGCGCGGTTACTCGTGGCTGCCGCGCTCGGCACTGGACCACCGCGCTCGACGGAGGGGGGTGCGTGGGGACGGGTGGGTCAGGCGGGTGTCAGGTGGTCCGGGCAGGGGGCGTAGTGGTCGGGCAGGACCGTCAGGCCGGCGCGGCCACCCGTGAGCGAGCGCAGGTCCAGGACGTAGCGCCGCAGCTCGGCCTCGGGGACGGTCGCCTCGACGACGACCTCGCCGCCGTCGAGCGAGACGGTGTCGGTGATGTGCCCGCGCCGTGCCGACAGGTCGCTCATGACGTCGCCCTGCGCGGACGTGGGCACGGTGATCTGCACGCGGCACACGGGCTCCAGGACGACCGTCCCCGCCGTGGCGAGCGCCTCCTTGAGGCCCGCTGCCGCAGCCGTGCGGAACGCCATGTCGGACGAGTCGACCGCGTGGGACCGGCCGTCGTACACCTCGACGCGCACGTCGACGACCGGGAAGCCGTGGGGCCCGCCCGCCGCCATCGCCTCACGCACGCCGCGCTCGACGGCCGGCAGGTACGACCGCGGGATGGCCCCGCCGACGACCGAGTCGACGAAATCGAAGCCCGTCCCCGGCGGGAGCGGGGCGACGCGCAGCTGCACGACCGCGTACTGACCGTGGCCGCCGGACTGCTTCTTGACCTTGCCCTCCGCCGCGACTGGCCGCGCGATCGTCTCGCGGTACCCGACGGGCACGGGCGACGTCGTGACGTGGACGCCGAAGACCCGCGCGAGCCGTTCGAGCGCGACGGCCAGGTGCGTGTCGCCCAGGCCGCGCAGCACGGTCCGGTCACCGACGCGCTCGACCGTGAGCGTCGGGTCCTCGGCGGCGAGCCTGGCCAGCGCGGCGGACAGCCGGTCGTCGTCGGACTGCGTGACGGGGTCCAGCGCGAGCGCGTAGACGCCGGGCCGCTCGCGCACGGGCGGGGCGGTCATCGACACGCCGGGCGTGCCCTTGGCCGCCAGCAGCGACCCCGCGGGGGTGCCCGTGAGCTTGGCGACCGCCGCCACCTGCCCCGCGACCACGACGTCGACCGGCAGGTGCTCCTTGCCGCGCAGGCGGAACAGCGCGGGCAGGCGCTCCTCGGTCCGCGTCGTGGTGTTGACGAGCCGGTCACCGGCCCGCACGGTGCCGGACAGCACGCGGAACAGCGTGACCTGCCCGACGAACGGATCGGCGGTCGTGCGGAAGGCGTGCAGCAGCGCGGGCCCGTCCGGGTCGGGGGCGACGGGCACCTCGACGTCGCCCGCGCGCACGGTCCGGGTCCGGGACTCGGGCGCGGGGCACAGCGCGCAGAGCAGCTCGACCAGGCGGTCGACGCCGACCCCCGTCGTCCCGGAGGCGACGAGCACGGGCACGGCCTCGCCGGCGCACACCTCCTGCGCGAGCGTCCGGCCCAGGTCCGCGACCGACGGCACGTCGCCCGCGAGGTACCGCTCGAGCTGCTCGTCGTCGTGCGCCACGATCTCCTCGGTGACCTCCTCGTGCAGGCGGTGCTCCTCCGCGAGCAGTCCCGCCGGCACGGGGGCGCTGTGGTGCCGCCCGTCGCCGTCGTAGCCGTGGCCCTCCTCTGACAGGACGTCGGCGACGCCCGTGAAGGCCGTCTCGTCGCCGAACGGCAGCTCGAGCGGGACGATCACGTCGCCGAACGTGTCGCGCAGCTGCGCGAGCACCCGGTGGAAGTCGGCGCGTGCCCGGTCCTCCTTGGTCACGACGACGACCCGCGGCACGCCCGCCTCGGCAGCGGCCCGCCACGCCAGGTGGGTGCCCGCCTGGACGCCGTCGACGGCGCTGACCACGACGAGCGCGAGGTCGGCCGCGCTCAGGGCGGCGTCGACCGCACCGGCGAAGTCGAGGAACCCGGGAGTGTCGAGCAGCGTGACGTCGTACGTCTGCCCGTCCTCGGCCCGCCATCGCAGGGGTGCGACCCCGAGCCCGAGGGAGATGCCGCGGGCGATCTCCTCCGGCTCGTGGTCGCTGACCGTGGTCCCGTCCTCGACGCGGCCCGCGCGGGGGATGGCGCCGGCGCGGTGCAGGAGGGCCTCGGTGAGGGTGGTCTTGCCGGCTCCCGACGCGCCCAGCAGCGCGACGGTGCGGACTGCGGACGGCCGTACCTGGTCCATGTGGACCCTCCCACGCTGGAGGTGATCTTCGGCCCAGCGTAGGACCAGGTGCCCGTGAGCAGCAGGACGAGGGTCCCTGGTGAGGGACGACGACGGGCCGGGTCGTCCCCTCGTGCGAGGGGGCGGCCCGGCCCGTGCGTCAGCTGCGGATCAGGTGCGGGAGGTCAGCTCGCCGCGAGGATGTCCACGACGAAGACCAGGGTGGAACCCGGCGGGATCCCCTCCTTCTCCTCGTCGCCGTAGCCCTTGTCCGGCGGGACGACGAGCATGACCTGGCTGCCGACCTTCTGACCGACGAGGCCCTCGTTCCAGCCGGCGATGACCGCGGCCTGGCCGATGTTCTCGACCGGGAAGGGCGTGCTGCGCTCCCAGGAGGAGTCGAACTGCGTGCCGTCCCAGAGCCAGCCGGTGTAGTGCACGAGCGCGGTCTGGCCGGCGGCGACCTCCGGGCCGGAGCCCTCGATGAGGGGCTGGACGGTGAGGGTCGTCGGGGCGTCGCCCGACGCGGCCTCGAGCGACGGCGCACCGTTCTCGGCGAGCGTCACGGTGGGCAGACCGTCGGCGGGGGCGACAGCGGTGCCGTCGGCGCGGCCGGGGCGCTTGGCGGAGACCTCGGCGATGGCGAGGGACGAGGTGTCCTCACCCGACGGCACGGCGAACGCGAAGCGGGTGCCGACCTTGCCGCCGACGAGGATGTCGGTGAGCACGGGGGCGAGCGACGCCTCGCTGACGACGATCTGCTCGGGGGCGCCGGCGGTCCACGTCGAGGAGAGCGTGGCGCCGTCCTTGCCGTCGACCCACACGGAGTGCAGGTCGACGAGGTCACCGTCGGCGATGACGTCGCCCGTGCCCTCGTCGAGGACGCGCGCGACGGCTGCCGACACCGTGAACGGGGTCGTGGGGAGCGTCGCCTTGGGCTCGGAGCCGGCGGCGCCCTCGACGGTCACGGCCTCCAGCGCCGCGATGTCCTCCGCGGTCGCCGTGGGTGCGCCCTCGGGGGCCGCGGACTCCTCCGCGGCGGGCGTGGTCGGGTCGTCGCTCCCGCCGTCGCCGGCACAGGCGGCCAGCGTGAGGCTGAGCGCCAGCGCTGCGGCTGCGGCGCGCAGGGCGGTGCGGGTGGTGGGACGTCGCACGACAGAGTCCTCCGGATCATGGGAGACCGTCCCGGATCGGTGGACGGACTCCGGCACGGTACGCGACATTCCTGAACGTCCGCTGGGCGGGCCGGAGCCGAAACGCTTCAGCGGACGGCTCCCGGCCGCACTCACAGCAGGCGGCGCGACCCGGGCTGCACGACGCGCAGCCACCGGTAGCCGTACCCCTCGAGCTCGATCTCGAGCTTCCCGGAGTCGTTCGGCGCGTGCTCGTCGTCCTCCAGCAGGTCGACGAGCCGCCAGTCCCCGTCGGCGTCCGGCAGGTACAGCGGCACGCGCACGGCCTCGGAGCCCAGGTTGTGCACCGTCACCATCGAGGCGTCCTGCCACGTCGAGCGGTACGCGAGCACGCCGGCGTGCGGCTGCTCGAGGATCTCGACCCGGGTGGTCCAGCCCAGCTCCGGGCACTCGCGGTAGCGCCGCGCGAGCTTCTGGACGAAGTTCAGCAGCGACTCGGGGTCCCGCCGCTGGTCGGACACGTTGACGTGCGCGGGCGAGTAGGCGCCCTCCGTCACCGGCCCCGCCAGCCGCGAGGCCGGGGCGGCCGAGAACCCGCCGTTCTTCCCCGACGTCCACTGCATCGGCGTGCGCACGGCGAGCCGACCCTCCGCCGCGAGGTTCTCGCCCATCCCGATCTCCTCGCCGTAGAACAGCACGGGCGTGCCCGGGAGGCTGAACAGCAGCGAGTAGACCATCCGCACGCGGCGCGGGTCGCCGTCGAGCATGGGCGGCAGGCGCCGGCGCAGACCGCGGTCGTAGAGCTGCATGTCGGGGTCCGGCCCGAAGGCCTCGAAGACCTCCTGCCGCTCGTCGTCGGACAGCTTGTCGAGCGTCAGCTCGTCGTGGTTGCGCACGAACGTCGCCCACTGCGCGTCCGACGGGATGTCCGGCCGGGACTCCAGCGCGGAGATGATCGGGCCGGCGTCCTGCCGGGCGAGGGCCAGGTACATCTGCTGCATGAGGACGAAGTCGAACTGCAGGTTCAGCTCCTTGCCCTCGTCCTCGCCGTCGCCCGAGTGGTCCCCGAAGAACTGGCGCTGCTGGTCGTACGGCAGGTTGACCTCGCCCATGAGGATCGAGTCCCCGGTGCGGCGCGACAGGAACGCCCGCAGCTGCTGCAGGAACTCGTGCGGGTGGTCGATGTCGTCGCCCGGCGTCTTGGCCGTGTCGGCGAGGAAGAACGGCACGGCGTCCACGCGGAAGCCGTCCAGGCCCATCTGCGCCCAGTAGCCGACGGTCTTGGCGATCGCGTCGCGGACCTCCGGGTTGGCGGTGTTCAGGTCCGGCTGGTGCTTGTAGAACCGGTGCCGGTACCAGGCCTCGGCCTTCTCGTCGTACGTCCAGATGCCCTCCTCCTTGTCGGGGAAGACGACCTCCTTCGACGTGTCCGGCGGGGCGTCCTGCCGCCACACGTACCAGTCGCGGTACGGGCTGTCCTTCGAGCGCCGCGCGGAGCGGAACCACGGGTGCCGGTCCGACGTGTGGTTGACGACGAGGTCGGCGATGACGCGGATGCCACGGTCGTTGGCGGTGCGGACCAGCTCGACCAGGTCGCCCGCGTCACCGAGGCGCGGGTCGACGCCGTAGTAGTCGGTGATGTCGTAGCCGTCGTCGCGGTCGGCCGTCGGGTAGAACGGCATGAGCCACAGGCACGTCACGCCCAGCTCCGCCAGGTGGTCGATGCGCTGGACGAGCCCGGGCAGGTCGCCGATGCCGTCGTCGTTCCAGTCCATGTAGGTCTCGACGTCGAGGCAGTAGATGACGGCGGACTTCCACCACAGGTCACCGGTGTCGCGGATCCTCACGCGTGGGCCTCCTTCAGGGCGGGGAGCACGTGCTCGGCCGCCATGTCGATGAACGCCTCCAGTGACGACGACGGCTGCGTGGCCGTGTCGGCGGCGTCGGGGTGCTTGTCGTCGGACGGGACGACGTCGGTCGCGATCTGGTGCAGGTAGACGGCGTCGAAGCCGATCTCCGCGAGCTCGACGAGCCGGTCGGCGAGGCGCTGCGGGTCGTGCTCGACGAGCACCGACCCCCGCAGCAGGTCGTCGCTGACCTTGTCGGCGATCTGGTCGAACGCCTCCGGGGTGTCCAGGTCCCACGCGACGGGCGGGCCGATCGCGTTGCCGGCCCACTGCTCCCGCGCCAGGCGCAGCGCGTCGGCGTCGGTGGGGGCGAAGGACACGTGGACCTGCAGGGAGAGCTCGCCGCGGCCGCCCGCGTCGCGGTACGCGTCGACGACCTGACGCAGCTTGTCCTTCGGCTGGTTGACCGTGACGAGGCCGTCGGCCCACCGGGCGTGGTTGCGGGCCGTCGCGACGGACACCGCCGGGCCGATGAGCAGCGGCTTGACCTCCGGGAGCGTCCACAGCTTGGCGCGGTCGACCTTCACGAGGCCGTCGTGCGTGACCTCCTCGCCGTCGAGCAGCGCGCGGATGATCTCCACGCACTCGACGAGGCGCGCGTCGCGCACGGGCTTGGGCAGCCACCCGTCGCCGGTGATGTGCTCGTTCATGTTCTCGCCGGAGCCCAGCGCGACCCAGAACCGGCCGGGGTACATCGCGGCCAGCGTCGCCGCGGCCTGCGCGATGATCGCCGGGTGGTACCGCTGGCCCGGCGCGTTCACCACGCCGAACGGCAGGCCGGTCGTCGCCAGGGCCGAGCCCAGCCACGTCCAGGCGAACCCGGAGTGCCCCTGCGTCGACTGCCAGGGGGCCCAGTGGTCCGAGCACATCGCGGCGTCGAAGCCGCGCTGCTCCGCCAGCTGGGTCGCCGCGAGCAACGCGGACGGGTGGACCTGCTCGTGTGAGTTGTGAAATCCGACGCGCACCATGGGCCCCTTTCCTACCGGCTGGACGCTTGTCCCGCTCGGTGAACGGGCGGAGCAGGGCTGCCCGAGGGGTGGAGATCCCTTGACGTCGAGTCATCGGCCACGGCGGCGGTCGTCGCCGGCCAGGCCCCCGTGCAGTACGCGTACGACCCCAGCGGCCTGGTGAGCGGGCTGACCCACAGCCACGACGGGGAGGTCCAGGGGGACCTGGGCTACCCATACCGTCCCGACGGGCAGCCGGCGGGCGTGACGGGCTCGTACGCGAACGTCGTGCTGCCGGCGGCGCGTGGCGGGCTGGAGTACGACGCGCAGAACCGGTTGGTCGAGGCCGCCGGTGAGGTACTGGAGTACGACGCGGACGGGAACCTGCTCTCGGACGGGTCGCGGTCGTTCGCGTGGGACGAGCTGGGACGTCTGGTGTCGGTGGACATCGCGGGTGGGGATCTGTCCTTCGGGTACTCCCCGACGGGTGGTCGTTCGTCTCGGGGCGTGGGGGACTCGGCCTCGGGCTTCGTGGACGTGGGGGCCAATCCGGCGGTCGAGCTCGATGGTCAGGGGCAGGCCGTCGCGGGGTTGTTGTCCGGGGGGATGGATCAGTGGTTCGCCCGGACGCATGCCGGTGGGACGGACGCGGTGCTGACGGATCTGCTGGGTTCGCCGGTGGGTCTGGGTGGTGCGGACGGGTCGGTGTCGGCGCGGTGGTCGTTCGACCCGTTCGGGGTGGCCTCGGTCAGCGGTGATGTCCATGGTGCGGATCTGGGGTTCACGGGTCGGTAGTTCGATGGTGCGGGTCTGACGTTCCATCGGGCGCGGTACTACGACGCGGGTCTGGGGCGGTTCATCTCGGAGGACCCGATCGGGTTCGCCGGTGGGTCGAACCTGTACGCGTACGGGGCGAATGCGCCGACGGTGTTCACGGATCCGACGGGGCACAACCCGATGCTGATCGGGTGCGTCGCGGGGGCGGCGTTCGATGGTGGGGCGGCCTACATCGGGGAGCGGCTGTCGGGGCGGAAGGTCAACTGGGGGACCGTCGGCGGCGCCGCCGTTGCTGGCTGTGCTATCGGCGCGATGGGTGGGGTGTTCACTGGTCGCATCACCACCGCCAGCCGCCTATCCGCGCCCCGCGCTGGGGTGGGCGCACAAGGCAGGGCTACCGCCCCGGTTCACATGGTCGAAACGTACGCTCCGAAGCCGCTGAAGCCACAAGATGCGGTCAGCCGGTGGGATGATTTTCTGGGTCCTGGGAATCACTCGAACATCCACCCGAGAACCGGCCTACCCGACCCGGATCGCATCGTATCGGCCGACGGTCTCCGCAGTATCCGTTTCGGTGCTCATGAGGCGGGATCCTCGCCCACAAAGTTCCATTTCCACGAGGAGACGTGGGAGTTCGATGAGATCGCTGCTGTTTGGAACCTGCATAATGTTGCAGTTCGTGTCCCGTTCCCGAAGGGAGCTTGGTAGTGCGTGCAATCGCTGTGACGAGCGCCGACCCACATCACCGACGCATAGAACTCGAGACGGAGGCCGGTCGCCTTGTAGGGTTCTGGATGGGCCCGCGACCGGTCGCCGTCGGCGAGAACCTCGACGTGGAGCTCGAGCTGCCAGGTGAGCGGCGACTCGAAGACCTCGTCCTGGACCCTGTTCGAGCCGTGTCGCCCGGGATGCTTCGCGGCACCGTGGCCCGTGTCTTCGACGATGGGGTGATCGTGCTCGAGGTCGCGCGCGCAGCAATGCAGATCCAGCTCGAGCAGAGTGCGCCGATGCGGTTGGCCGTGGGATCGGTCGTCGCCGTCGACGCACGTGACCTGGAGTTCCACCCGACCGGTGTCTAGGGGTGGCGACGTCCCCGACCGCTTGCATCGTCGGCGTTCTCGCCGATCGTGAGGCCTTGCGACGCTCCTGGGCGCGCAGAACCGGTTGGTCGAGGCCGCCGGTGAGGCGTTGGAGTACGACGCGGACGGGAACCTGCTCTCGGACGGGTCGCGGTCGTTCGTGTGGGACGAGCTGGGACGTCTGGTGTCGGTGGACGTCGCGGGTGGGGATCTGTCCTTCGGGTACTCCCCGACGGGTGGTCGTTCGTCTCGGGGCGTGGGGGACTCGGCCTCGGGCTTCGTGGACGTGGGGGCCAATCCGGCGGTCGAGCTCGATGGTCAGGGGCAGGCCGTCGCGGGGTTGTTGTCCGGGGGGATGGATCAGTGGTTCGCCCGGACGCATGCCGGGGGGACGGACGCGGTGCTGACGGATCTGCTGGGTTCGCCGGTGGGTCTGGGTGGTGCGGACGGGTCGGTGTCGGCGCGGTGGTCGTTCGACCCGTTCGGGGTGGCCTCGGTCAGCGGTGATGTCCATGGTGCGGATCTGGGGTTCACGGGTCGGCAGTTCGATGGTGCGGGTCTGACGTTCCATCGGGCGCGGTACTACGACGCGGGTCTGGGGCGGTTCATCTCGGAGGACCCGATCGGGTTCGCCGGTGGGTCGAACCCGTACGCGTACGGGGCGAATGCGCCGACGGTGTTCACGGATCCGACGGGGCACAACCCGATGCTGATCGGGTGTGTGGCGGGGGCGGCGTTCGATGGTGGGGCGGCGTACCTGGGTGAGCGGTTGTCGGGGCGGAAGGTCAACTGGGGGACCGTCGGAGGGGCGGCCGCGTCGGGATGCGCTCTCGGCGCACTCGGAGGGTGGGCGTTCCGAGGTGGCGTTCAAGCGGGCCGAGCCGCGAACGTGGTTGACGATGTGTGCTCTTTTGACGGTGCGACCCTGGTCGTGATGGCCGACGGCAGTCGAAAGCCAATCGACGAGGTCCGCGTTGGAGAGATGGTTCAGGCGATGGACCCCGAGACCGGCGAGGCCGGTGCTCGCGAGGTCACTCACACGTGGATGCACCAGGACACACTGGTCGACCTCACGGTTGAGGGCGGGGCGGCACTTACCACGACCGAGGATCATCCCTTCTGGTCGGTCACAGACCAGCGGTTCGAGGCTGCCGACGAACTCAGTGAAGGCGAGCGGATTCTCAGCGCCGATGGGCAAGAGCTCGAGGTCTACGGCCTCGCGCCCGGCAGCGCACGGCAGGCCTTGGCGTACAACCTCACCGTCGAGGGGATCCACACCTACTTCGTCGGGGTTGGCGACGAGTCCGCTCTCGTGCACAACACCTGCAAAGTGCGCGGCTTGTGGAACATCACCACAGAAGGGACGGCGGCCACCCGAAGAGGTCCGTTCGGAACTTTGTGGAAGAGTAAGTCCGATGATTTATGGTGGTCGCGTGACACGGCTGGGCATGGAGGGTCGGCTTGGAAAGTATACCAAGAAACCCCTAAAGGTCTCGAGTGGATGGCCGGCGCGGATCAGTACGGGGACTTCATCCGTGGCAAGCACAAGAGTGCCGTCGGAGCCTTTATCCCCTGGAGGTTGATCAATTGATTGAGTCTGCGACGCAGTTTCTCGAAATGCGCACGAGCGAGAATCTGCACGACCAAGATCGAGCGTCCCGCGAGAATGCTCCGCTAGAAGTCTGGTTGGAGATCATTGGAAAGTACCCTGACCTGAGGCGTTGGGTCGCTCACAACAAGACGGTTCCTGCTGTCGTGCTGGAGATGCTCGCCGATGACTCGGATCCTACGGTCAGAGCGACGGTCGCAAGGCGGCGCAGCGCGCCCTCACGAGTTCTGGAGCGACTGGCGCGCGACGAGGACGCGACCGTCCGGGCGCGAGTTGCCAGCAATAAACGTGCTCCCCTCGGCGTCGTGCGCCGCCTAGCAGAAGATCAATCCTGGGTCGTCCGAGATGCAGCGAAGAACGCCCTAGAGGCTCGGCGCTCAGCGTCGGACCAGCTGTGATGTCCAGGGAAGTGGTTCCAGGGGAGGTCGTGCAGGACGCCGCGGCACGAGCCTGTGCCTTCGTACCGACGGCGATCCTGACGCGGACTGCCCACGCCGATCGAGATCAAGTGGCCCACCGCAGTACGACTGACCATCTGCGACGACCGGTCAGCCGCGCAGGTCGCGCGCCAGCACCCCCGCCTGCAGCCGCGTCCGCACGCCCAGCTTGGCCAGCAGGTGGCTGACGTGCGACTTCACCGTCGTCTCCGACACCACGAGCCGCGCCGCGATGTCGGCGTTCGACAAGCCGTCACCGAGTGCATCGAGGACGTCGCGCTCGCGCGCGGTCAGGCTCGCGAGTCGGTCGTCGGCCGGGGCGGGCGCGTCGGCGGGGACGTGGGCCGCGACCGCGTCGAGCAGGCGGCGCGTGACCTCGGGCGCCAGCACGCCCTCACCGGCGGCCACCCGGCACACGGCGTCGACCAGCTCGCCCGCGCCGACGGTCTTGAGCAGGAACCCGGCGGCCCCCGCGCGCACCATCCCGAGCACGTACTCGTCGAGGTCGAACGTCGTCAGCGCCACGACCTCGGTTAGCCGCTCACCGACGATCGCGGCCGTCGCGGCGATCCCGTCCGTCCCCGGCATCCGCACGTCCATGAGCACGACGTCGGGGCGCAGCGCGCGCGCCTGCCGCACGGCCACGTCACCGTCGGCGGCCTCCCCGACGACCTCGACCCGGCCCGACTGCTCGAGCATGAGCCGCAGCCCGGCGCGGATCGCCGCGTGGTCGTCGGCCAGCAGCACCCGGACCGGGGTGGTGGCACCGGTGGTCCCGTTCGGCTCCGTCAACGTGTCTCGTCTCCTGGTCGCAGGGGGAGGCAGGCGTGCACACGCCACGTCGCCCCGGTGGGTGCCGCCGTCAGGGCCCCGCCCAGCGCGGTCGCGCGCTCGCGCATCGTCTCCAGCCCCGTGGACGACGTCAGCGCGGGGTCGACGGGCACGGCGTCCGTGCGCAGCGCGTTCTCGACGACGACCTCGAGGGTGTCCGTGTCGGCGGTGAACCGGACCGAGGCGGGCCCCGAGCCGTGCTTGTGCGCGTTGGTCGCCGCCTCCTGCAGGATGCGGAACGCCGCGTGGTCCACCGCGGCCGCCAGCCCGGCGGGCACGTCCCCGACGACGTCCACCTCGAGGTCGGTGACCCGCGCGAGGCCCGCCGGTGCGGTCGTCGCATCGGCGTCCGCACCCTCGCGCAGCACGAGGATCATCGACCGCATCTCGCCCAGCGCGTCGAGCGACCCGGCGCGGGCGGCGGCCAGCGCCGCGCGGTCCCGCGACTCGTCGGGCGGTGCGGCGAGCGCCGCCTCGGCGTGGATGGCGACGGCCGACAGGTGTCCCGCGACGACGTCGTGCAGGTCCCGGGCCATCCGGGCGCGCTCGTCCTGCACCGCCCGGTCGCGGTCGAGCGCGGCGATGCGGGCGACGTCGTCGGCGTGCGCGCGTGCCAGGTCCGCGCGCGCCCGCTCGGCGTCCGCCCGGCGGGACTGCTCGGCCGCCAGCACCTCCGAGCGGCGCACGTCCGAGCCCCACCACCACGGCGGCAGCAGCAGCGACCCCGCGACGAGCGTGAGCTGCACGACGTCCCGGGCGGACGCGCCGGCGACGACGGTGCCGACCAGCACGGCCAGGACGAGCGCCACCAGCACACCCAGCACGACCGCCCGCGCCCGCGGCGCCGCGGCCCGCGCGACCGTGAACAGCGCGTCGAACAGCACGAGGTACATGCCGAGGCTGCCGCCGAGCGCGACGTCGGCGGCGAGCAGCGCCGTAATCACCACGAGCACGAGCACGGGTCGGCGTCGCTTGAGGAGCAGCGCCGTCGTGCCCAGCAGCAGGATGCCGACCTGCCAGGGCATCGTGCCGCCGGGCACGTCGACGAACGGCTCGTCCGTGCCGATCATCCGCACGTCGAGCGCGAGCAGCGCGAGCCCCACGAGCAGCAGCGCCACCGCGTACGCCCGGTCCGCCGCCGGCCCCCGCGGCGGCGTGCGCACCCACCGCACGACGGCGGCGAGGTGGGGGCTCATGCACCCATCCCAGCACGTCCGTGACCTGCGGCTCTCCTCCGGACGGAGGAGACGCGGCGCGCACGTCGGTCCGTCCGCCGGAAGCGCGCGGACGC
Source organism: Cellulomonas dongxiuzhuiae (assembly GCF_018623035.1). Lineage (NCBI taxonomy): Bacteria > Bacillati > Actinomycetota > Actinomycetes > Micrococcales > Cellulomonadaceae > Cellulomonas > Cellulomonas dongxiuzhuiae. The sequence continues at coordinate 3,593,325 of NZ_CP076023.1, read as the reverse complement.
CCCGGCGCGGCATCGTCGCGGCATGGAGATCGTCGAGTGGGTCCGCGTCCACCCCGTCGCCGCGCTGGTCATCGCGTGCGAGGTCGCGTTCTGGGTGTTCCTCGCCGCGGCCGTCGTCGCGCGCTACGTGTTCCGCCGCCGCCGGCTGTCCACCGTCCTGCTGCTGTGCGAGCCGCTCATCGAGGTCGTCCTGCTGGTCGCGACCGTCACCGACCTGCTGCGCGGCGCCGAGGCGACGTGGACGCACGGCCTGGCGGCCGTCTACCTGGGCTTCACCGTGGCGTTCGGCCGGTACACCGTGCACAAGGTCGACGGGTGGGTCGCCTGGCGGTTCCTCGACGGGCCGCGCCCGCCGCGCGTGCCGTCCGGCCGCGCCAAGGTCGTGCACGAGTGGCGGCTGTGGCTGCGCGTGGTCCTCGCATGGGTCGTCGCGGTCGCGGTGCTCGGCGTGCTGCTCCTCATCGCCGACGACCCCGCGCAGCGCGAGATCCTGCTCGGCTGGGCAGGGCGGGCGACGCTCGTCATGGGCATCTGGTTCGTCGCCGGGCCCGTGTGGCAGGTGTTCGCGGACGCGGCGGACGGCGACGACGAGCAGGTCCCGGCCGGCGCGGGCGAGGCCGCGGACCGGACGCCCTGACGCCGCGCGTGCACGCCCCGCGGAAGGGTTTGCGCGCCCGCGGGGTTGCGAGGACGACCGCATCCCGACCTGCAGGAGGACACATGTCCGTCGTCGTCACCGGGGCCACCGGCCACCTGGGCCGTCTGATCGTCGAGGGGCTGCTCGACGCGGGCGTCACGGACGTCGTCGCGGGCGGCCGCCGCACCGAGCGCGCCGCCGACCTGGCCGAGCGCGGTGCGCGTGTCGTCGAGCTCGACTACGACCGCCCCGAGACCCTGGCCGCCGCGCTCGCGGGCGCCGACACCCTCATGCTCGTCTCCGGGTCCGAGGTGGGCCGCCGCGTCGCGCAGCACGGCGCCGCGATCGACGCCGCCAGGGCCGCCGGCGTACGCCGCGTCGTGTACACCTCGGCGCCGCACGCGGACACGACCGACCTCGTCCTGGCGCCCGAGCACAAGGCCACCGAGGAGCTGCTGGCGGCGTCCGGCCTGGTCACGACGGTGCTGCGCAACAACTGGTACACCGACAACTACGTCCAGCCCCTGCGCCAGGCGGCGGCGACGGGGGAGATCGTCGGCTCCGTCGGCCAGGGCCGGGTGGCGTCCGCGACGCGCGCGGACCTCGCCGCCGGCGCCGTCGCGGTGCTGACGACGGACGCGCACGACGGCCGCACGTACGAGCTCACCGGCGACCACGCGTGGACGCACGACGAGCTCGCGGCCGCCGCGTCCCAGGTGCTGGGCCGCGAGGTCGTGTACCGCGACGTGACGCCCGACGAGCAGCGCGCCGGACTGCTGGCCGCGGGGCTCGACGAGGGCACCGCCGGGTTCGTCGTCGCGCTGGAGCAGAACATCGCCACGGGTGCACTGGCCGACGCGACGGACACCCTGCGGACGCTGCTCGGCCGCCCGACGACCTCCCTCCTCGACGGCCTGACGGCCGCGTGGGCCGCCACCGCCTGACGCACCGCTGGCCCAGCTCCCCCGCACGGCGAGACCGGGCTGAGTCGTCCTCGGAGCGTCTGGCGACGACTCAGCCCGGTCTCGACGGGCGTGCGTCCCGAGATGTGGGACCTGGTCGGGCGGAGGGGGTCACCGGTCCGTCAGAGGGCGTCCGCCCACGCCTCCGTCGCCGTCGTCACCGGGTCGCCCGTGCGCGCCGACTCCTCGATCGCCAGGCCCAGCAGGTGGTCCTGGCAGCCGTCGGCCAGCGGGTACGGCGGCGCCGCCTCGCCGCGCAGCCACGCACCGGTGTCGTCGAGCAGGTGCGCGACCGCCAGGTCGTCGTCGGCGAGCCGCGCGCCCGCGAAGGGGTTGCGGTACAGCACGCGCCCGTCCATCGACAGGTGCTCGAGGTCGAAGCCGTCGAGGTTCTGCTCGATCCCGGCCTGGCGTCGCACGATCGACGACGTCAGCACCGTCCGCTCGTCGACCCAGCGCGTCACGGCGTCGTCGACGATCTCGCCGTGCGACCCGCGCACGACGACGCGGTTGGTGCGCAGCGGGTTGTACCACTGGTTGTCGGTGAAGTCGTAGAGGATCGTCCGGCCGTCACCCAGGTCGAGCGTCGCGAGGATCGACCGCACCGCCTCCGGTGACGTCGCGCCCGTCCACCCGTCGCGCCCCACCGGCTCGAGCAGCGGCGCCGTGAACGCCTGCGCGCGCACCGTCACCGGCCCGCGTCCGGCGCCCAGCAGGTACCGGCCCAGACCGACCGCGTGGTACAGGTGCGTCGAGGAGATCTGCACGCTCGTCGGCTGCCCGATCGTCCCCGCCTCGACCACCGCACGCCGTGCGCGGTGCGCCGGCATCGACGGCGAGTGCTCCGCGACCTGCACGAGCCCGGTCGCGCCCACGTCGGCCCACAGGGCGCGCAGCGCGTCGACGTCGGGCGCCGGCGGGGTCTCGGCGAGCACCGGGACCGCGGCGTCCACGACCTCGCGGACGACGTCCGGCGTCACCGGCCACGGCGTCGCGACCACGACGACCTCGGGCCGGTCGGGCGCTGCGCCGGCACCCGGCAGCGCGCCGGTGACCAGCTCCTCGACCGTGCGCACGGTCGGCACGCCCCAGTGCGCCTCGACCCACGCGCCGCGCTCGGCGGTGCGCGTGACAACGCCCACGCACCGGAACCGGTCCGGCATCAGGCGTGCGGCACGCACGAAGAACTCGGCACGCCATCCGGACCCCACGACCCCGAACCGGGTCGGCTGCTGCTGCGTCACACGGACCTCCTCGTCGGCGTCGACCCTAACCGGGACCGGCGACGCACCCGCGGATCACCGTGCCGGGTCGTCCGGGCTGATGATCCCCAGCTCGTGCGCGCGACGCAGCGCGGCCTCCCGGTCGTGGACGCCGAGCTTCGCGTAGATGCTCAGCACCTGCTTGCGCACGGTGTTGACGGACACCGTCAGCGCGTCGGCCACGTCACGCGTCGTGTCGTGCTCGTTGAGGAGCGTCAGCACGGTGCGCTCGCGCGGGGTCAGCGGCACGAGCCGGCCCGGGTCGGGCACGACGCGACCGGTCGCGGCGAGCCGCGCCAGCTCGTCCTCGCTGAAGCCCAGGCCGGACTGCTCCGCCAGCTCGTCGCGCACGTCGGGGGGCAGGTGGGCGAAGCTGCGCAGCGCATCCTGCTCACCCGCGAGGCGGCGCGCCGTGCGGAACGCGCGCACGGCGAGGACCGGTTGGCGCACCTCGTGGGCGGCCCACGCCTCGAGCACCAGCAGGTCGGTGCGGTCGCCGAGGTTGACGCGCCGGCGACGCCCGCCCAGCACGGCCGCCCGTAGCGCCGCGTTGGGGTCGCCCGTCAGCAGGTGCCAGCGCGCGCGGGGCACGTCGCTCCACGCGCCGGTCGCGTCGGGCTCCGCGAGCAGGTCCGCGACGCGGTGGATCTCCCCGAGCGCGATCAGCAGCTCCGCGCGCATCCGCACGAGGGCCTGCTGCACCGTCCCGACCTGCTCCAGCCAGGCGTGCCGCGTGCGCTCGATCTGCTCGAGCTCGGCCAGGCCCTGCTCGGGGTCACCGAACAGCACCGCCCGGCGCACGCGTGCCCGCAGCACGTACGGCCAGGTGACGTCCGGCGCCCGCACGTCCAGGTGGAGCCGGGACAGCGCTGCGTCGGTGGCCGCCTTGTCGAGCCGGCCGGTGGCGAGGAGCGCCTCGGCCACGTCGGCCGCGTTGTCGCGCACGACGTCCTCCCACTCGGGTTCGAGCGACTCCACGTGCCGCACGAGCCACCGGTCGGAGTCGACGAGCATCCCGTCGAGCGCGTGCACGAGCGCCACGTGCCCGGCCGCGGCCGCGCGCACGTCCGGTGCCCGGTACGGGTCCGCGAGCTCGTACGCGCGCATCGGCAGCTCGAGGGCCGAGCCGAGGTCGCCCTCGAGCAGCGCCGTGCGGCCCGCCTGCACGAGGAACCACCAGTACGGGCGACCCGCGGTGCCGCCCTTGACGCCCGAGCGCGCGGCCGCGACCTCGGTGTCGCGCATGACGGTCATCGCGCGGCGCATGTCGCCGCGGGCGCGCGCCGCCACGAGCGCGGCGGCCGCACCGGCCCAGCGGCCGGCGGCCGTGCGGCTGCGCCAGGCGCCGTCGAGCGCGAGCGAGCCCAGCTCGGTCATGAGCCCGAGCACCAGCTCGCGGGCGTCCGCGCGCTCCTCCGGGGTGCGGCGCGTCGTCGCACGGGCCAGGGCGAGCACGGTCGACGTGGTGGCGACGTCGTCGGGCACCGCGCTGTACACGGCGTCCACGGCGGGACCGCCCGTGGCGACCAGGTACGTGCCGAAGTCGAGCCAGCAGGTCTCCAGCAGCGTCCAGTCGTGCGCGCGGGCGGCGTGCTCGACGGCGCGGCGCGGGTCCGGCGGGTGGGCGCGCAGGGCGGCGCGCGACAGGGCCCGGTGCAGCGCGACCGCGCGGTCGGGGGACCGCCGCTCCAGCTCACGGCGCAGGACCTCGTGCAGCAGCGCCGGGATGTGCCAGCGGCTGGGGGCGGCGGCGCCGCTGCGCTCGCGGTCACGCACGGCGATGCCCACGGACTCGAGCCGCATGAGGGCGTCGAGGGGGTCGTCCGGGCCGACGTTCCGCCCCGCCGTGCTGAGCACCAGCCGCACGGTCTCCACCGTCGGGTCGCCGGCGGCGGCCACGAGCATCGCGATCTCGAGGAGGTCCGTGTCGCCGACGGAGGGCACGACCACGTCACGGATGAAGGCGTACGCCGAGGCCGTGGCGAGCTGCTCGTCGTCGGGTCGCGTGTCGTCGAGCACGGTGCGCGCGAGCCGCGGCCAACCGCCCACGAGCTCGACCAGGTACTCCAGGCGGGCGTCGTCGATGTCGTGACCCCACGAGACGACAGCGGCACGCAGCTCGTCGGCCGTGAACGCCAGATCGCGCGCCGTGAGGGTGAGGACCGGCAGCGGGTGGCCGACGGCCGTCAGGACGGGGTGCTGCGGACCGGTCGGCAGCATGCGGTAGCGCGGGCCGGTGACGAGCACCACGCGCAGCGCGGCCGACGTCGCGAGGAGCTCGGCCAGGGCCTTGACCGCGTCCGGGTCGTCCAGCTCGTCCGCGTCGTCGACCACGAGGATCACCGGACGGCCCGCCGCGTCGATCGCCGCCGCGAGCGCGTCGGGCCACGCCGCCTCGGGGACGTCGACCCCGTGCGCCCCGAGCGCGGCGGTCACCGCGCCGTGCAGGACCGACCAGGGGTCGTCGCGGTTCCACGGCCGTGCCGTCCACGCGACGGGGTGGCCCGCGGCGCGACGGGCGTCGGCCCACTGCGAGACCAGCGTGGTGCGTCCGTAGCCGGTGGCGGCCCGGACGACGGCGACCTTCTCGACGCGGTCGAGGCGCGCGGGCAGACGCGCGCGCACCACTGCGCTCCCAGGCGTCCGCAGGGGCGGTCGCGCCGACGCCCCGGCCGCCCCCGTGCCACGCCCGGACTCGCCGGACGTCGACATCTCGGCCGTCATGGTCGGATTATCGGGGGTCCAGAGACCTAGGTCCTAACCGGCACCGGGTGAAGCATGGTGGTTCGGGCAGGCGGAACGTGCGGTTGCGGGCATCGGCACTCCCACGCCGCCCGTCCTCGCAACCCCCGGTGGCCCGCTAGCGTGCCGCTGCACCCCGTCCCGTCGTCCCAGGAGCTCGATGCCTCCCCGCACCGCCCCCACCGGCCCGGACGGACACCACCGTCCCTCCTCGGCGCAGCTGCGCCGGTGGCGGCGCAACCTCGCCGACGAGCGTGCCGAGGCGGCCGTGTACCGGGACCTCGCCTCGCGTCGCACCGGTGAGGAGCACGAGATCCTCGTCGCCCTCGCCGAGGCGGAGCGGCGCCACGAGGTGCACTGGCTCGACCTGCTCGGCGACGACGTCGGCCGGCCCGTGCGCGGCGACTGGCGCACGCGCGTGCTCGGCTGGCTCGCGCGACGCTTCGGGTCCGTGTGGGTGTACGCGCTCGCGCAGCGGGCCGAGTCCCGGTCGGCGTACGCGCAGGACGCCGAGGCGACGCCCCGCATGGCGGCCGACGAGCAGATCCACGAGGAGGTCGTCCGCGGGCTGGCCATGCGGGGGCGCCAGCAGATCTCCGGCACGTTCCGTGCCGCGGTGTTCGGCGCCAACGACGGGCTCGTGTCCAACCTCGCGCTCGTCCTGGGCATCGGCGCGAGCGGCGTCGGGGCGGCGACCGTGCTGCTCACGGGCCTGGCGGGGCTGCTCGCGGGGGCGCTGTCCATGGCGGCCGGCGAGTACGTGTCCGTGCGCTCGCAGCGCGAGCTGCTCGAGGCGTCGCGGCCCGCCGCCGACGCCGCCACGGCGCTCGCGCACCTCGACGTCGCCGCCAACGAGCTCGCGCTGGTCTACCGCGCGCGCGGCATGAGCGCGGACGACGCCCACGCGCGGGCCGACGTCGTGCTCGCGTCGCTCGCGCAGTACGAGGCCCAGCAGGCGGTCGACGCGTCGCTGCTGCGCACGACGACCGCTCTGCCCGGCCGTGGCGTCGACGACGGTGCGGAGGCTGGGTCCGCCTCGGGACCGCCCGCGCCTCCCGTCCCGGACCGCGACGAGCACGAGTCGGTCGGCACCGCGTGGGGCGCCGCGATGGCGAGCTTCTGCTTCTTCGCCTCCGGCGCGCTGATCCCCGTGCTGCCCTACCTCGTGGGTGCCACGGGGTTCACCGCCGTCGCGTGGTCGTGCGGGCTCGTCGGTGTCGCGCTGATCGGCACCGGCTCGGTGGTGGGCCTGCTGTCCGGGGCGTCGCCCGTGCGGCGGGCGCTGCGGCAGCTCGCGATCGGGTACGGCGCCGCCGCGGTGACGTACCTGCTGGGTCTCGCCTTCGGCGCCTCGGCGGTCTGACGTCGTCTCCGGATGCCGGATCGCGCGCGTCGGGTGAGGCTCGGGGGGTGACGCGATTCGGGTACACCCTCATGACCGAGCAGTCCGGTCCGCGCGAGCTCGTGCGGTACGCGCAGCACGCCGACCGGCTGGGCTTCGACTTCGCCGTGTCGTCCGACCACTTCTTCCCGTGGCTCGACGAGCAGGGCCACGCACCGTACGCGTGGAGCGTGCTGGGCGCCGTCGCGCAGGCGACCGAGCGCATCGGCCTCATGACGTACGTGACGTGCCCCACCGTCCGCTACCACCCGGCGGTCGTGGCGCAGAAGGCGGCGACGATGGCGCTGCTGTCGCAGGACCGCTTCACGCTCGGCGTGGGCGCCGGGGAGAACCTCAACGAGCACGTCGTCGGTGAGCGCTGGCCCGCCGTCGGCGAGCGGCACGACATGCTGGAGGAGGCGCTCGAGATCATCCACGAGCTGCTCACCGGCGACCGCGTGACGTACGAGGGTGCCCACTTCCGCGTGGACTCCGCGAAGCTCTGGGACATCCCCGAGGTGCCCGTGCCGATCGGCGTCGCGGTGTCCGGCGCGCAGTCGGTCTCGCGGTTCTCCGGGCTCGCGGACCACCTCATCGCCGTCGAGCCGGACGCCGACCTCGTGCGGAGCTGGGACGAGGCCCGTGAGGGTCTCGAGACGATCGAGGTCATCGGGCCCTCGCGCAAGATCGGCCAGATCCCGATCTCGTGGGGGCCGGACCGTGACGAGGCGGTCGCCCGGGCGCACGAGCAGTTCCGGTGGTTCGGCGGCGGCTGGAAGGTCAACGCCGACCTGCCCACCACCGAGTCGTTCGACGCCGCCAGCCAGTTCGTCCGACCCGAGGACGTCGCGGAGTCGATCCCGTGCGGGCCGGACCTCGACGCGGTCGTCGAGGCGGTGAGCGCGTACTGGGAGGCCGGGTTCACGGACGTCGCCGTCGTCCAGGTGGGCGACGCGCTGCAGCAGCGGTTCCTCGACGAGGCCGCCGGGCCGCTGCTGGAGAAGCTGCGCGCGGCAGCACCGAGCGACTGACGGGCGCCCGTGGGGCGTGCAGGCACGGCACGAGAGGAGCGACCATGGCGGTGACCGCCTTCCAGGACCTGGACCTCGCCGACCGCGACCGCGAGTGGGACGGCGCGGCGGCCGAACGACGCGTGCGGCAGTGGGCGGACGCGCAGGACGAGCCCAACGACCGGTACCGCGACGCGCACGTCTGGTACGACGCGGAGAAGAAGGACAACTTCACGGCGTACAAGCTGCTGATCGCCGACGTGGTGGACGGCGACCTCGTCGCCGTGCCGCGCGGGGTGTTCGCCGCGGCGGCGGTCATGCAGGGCTCGCGCGGGGGCGTCGACCTGCCCGACAAGGACCGTGACCGCGTGCGCAGCCACCTCGCCAAGTACTACGCGAAGCTCGACGAGACGCCGCCCTGGGACGACTGACCGACGGGACGTCGGGCCCGCGCGGCTCCCGGCATGAGACGGGGGTTGCACGATCAGGTAAGCCTCACCTTATGCTGACGCCGTGACCCAGGCCCCCGTGACCGTCGCCACAGCGACGGCCGTCGAGGCGACCGCACCCGCGGCGTCCCCGTTCCGCATGTTCCACGTGCGCGTCGTCGCGCTGCAGCGGCTGTGCCCCAGCCTGCTGCGCGTCACCTTCACCGGCGACGACCTCGACCGCTTCGCGGACAACGGGTTCGACCAGCGCATCAAGTTCTTCCTGCCCGTCACGGGCTCGCCGTACGCGGACCTCATCGACCTCGGCCGCACGGGCGACTGGTACGGCTCGTGGCGCGCGCTCCCCGACGACCGCCGCCACCCCATGCGCACCTACACGGCGCGCGGCGTGCGCCCCCACCCGCGCGAGCTCGACGTCGACATCGTGCTGCACGGCGACACCGGCCCGGCGTCGCGCTGGGCGTCGACCACGCAGGTCGGCGACGAGCTGGTCGTCATGGGTCCCAACGCCGACCACGTCGGCCCGCACGGCGGCGTCGACTTCGTGCCGCCCGCCCGCACCGACCGCCTGCTCATCGCCGGTGACGAGACGGCGCTGCCGGCCATCGCGGGCATCGTCGAGCGCCTGCCGCGCGACGCCCGCGGCGAGGTCCTCATCGAGATGCCGTGGTCCGACGACCGCCTCGCGCTCGACGCGCCCGAGGGCGTGCGCATCCACTGGCTCGGCCGCGACGGGCGCGCCCACGGCGAGCTGCTCGTGCCCGCCGTCCAGGCCGCGTGCGCGCGCCTGCTGCCCGGCCAGGCACCGGCACCGGACCAGGTGCTCGAGGACGTCGACGTCGACCACGACATGCTGTGGGAGGTGCCGATCGACTGGACGACCGGTGCGCCCCTGGCCGCCGAGGCGCACCTGTACGCGTGGCTCGCGGGTGAGGCCGGCGTCATCAAGACGCTGCGGCGGCACCTGGTCACCGGGTGCGGCGTGGACCGCAAGGCTGTCGCGTTCATGGGGTACTGGCGTCAGGGGCGCTCCGAGGCGAACTGAGGCCTCGTCGCGGGCGTACGCCACGTGCCGGTCGTCCGGCCTCAGCCCCTCCGAGGGCGGGAGCCGCCACCGGCCCCGGGGCGCGGGACCCCGGACACCGCTCGGCCACGTGGTGCATTCTGCGGGGACCCCAGGAGGAGAGCGCGCGCGAGGGCGTGGCTGCGCCGGAGGCGGTCGTTCCACTCGGTCCCCGGTGCGCTCTGGACGGACCAGAACGTGTGCCGCAGGATGCTGAGGGCCAGGGCCGCCGCCATCTGAGCCTGTTCCGCGATCTCTGCTGCGGCCAGATCACCGCGCCGCCGCAGCCGCCGGGCGACCGCGTCCGTCTGCCAGGGGGCCACCTCGGCGCGTCGGGCCTCGCGGGCTCTGAGCCGCGCGTCGCTGTCGACCAGCTCGAACCTGCGGCGGAAGAGGGCGAGGTCGCCCACGGCGTCGCGGGCGCCGACGGTCAGGAGCGTCAGCAGGTCACCGAGCAGGGGCCCGTCCGCCTCGACGAACGCCTCGACCGCCTCGGGGGAGGGCAGCGGCGGTCGCCCGAGGATCGCCGCGTCCTTGCTGCCGAAGTAGGTGAAGAACGTGCTCTGCGCGATCCCGGCGGCGGCGCAGATCTGCGCGACGGTGACGGAGTCGTAGCCGTGCTGCAGGCACAGGTCAACGGCGATCTGCTCGACGCGCGCCCGGGCCGCGGCGCGCTTGCGCTCCCGCAGCCCGAGCGGCTCGTCGTCCCGGTCAGGGAGCATCGTCGCCGACCAGCCGGGACATGACCGCCTGGGCGTCGGCGTCGATCGTCGCCTGGTCCACCCCGTCGGTGACCGGCACCCGCGAGGCGACCTCCTCGACGAGCCGGCTCGCCTGGCCGCTGTCGAGCCACGCGGCCCGCAGCTCCGCGGTCGCCGCGTCGATGAGAGCCGCGAAGTCGACACTCGCCTCGAACCGGGTCACGAGCGCGTTGCCTCCCATGGCTCCCGGTCCCCGCCCGACGCCCTCGGGCAGCTCCACGCCCTCGGGCAGCTCGACGCCCTCGGGCAGACCCGGCATCCCAGCGGCACCCGGCGCGCCCGGCCGGGCCGAGCCGTCGCCGCCACCGGGCCCGCCCGTGCCCGGCATCGACATGCCGCCCAGAGCCAGGTTGAGGTCCCACGCGACGACGCTGATCAGCCCGGTGCCCAGGTCGTAGTAGAGGTAGGCGTTCCGGCCGGGCCCCGCGATCGTGTCCATGTTCCCGAGCACGTCCTGGGTGGCCAGGTAGGTCGCGAACGACTCGACGTCGACCCACTGGTCGAGGTCCCGTGCGAACTCCTCGTCGGACGCACCGCCGAGCCACTCCAGGAACGACACGATCGGCTGCAGGTCCTGGCTTCCCCGGAGGTTGACCTGCGTGAAGTCGTCGACGTACGCGGTCTGGTCATCGCCCTGGTAGGTGAAGGAGCTCGTGGACAGCACCTTGTAGAGCACTCCGTCGCCCTCGAGCCCGGCGGCGTACTGCGGGTCGGGGTTCTGCACGACCAGGCGGGTCGTCGTCGGGCGGTCGTTCACGGCGTAGGTCGTGAACACGTAGTCCTGCGTCGGTTGGCCGGACTGCTGCGTCAGCTCCAGCGCGACGGCCTCATTGAGCGACGACGCGGCCGCGGCGCTCGCGGGACGGATCGCCAGCTCGGTCATGCCCTGGTAGGCGCGCCCGGGCCGGTTCTCGTCGAGGCTGACGAGCAGCGGCAGGTTCTCCGGCTCCTGCGTGCTCAGCGGGACGCCCGCGCCGGCGAACCCGCCGCCCGGGCCGCGTCCAGCGCCGTCGGGCAGCTGTGGCACCTCGCCCCCGCCGCCCGGCAGCTGTGGCACCTCGCCGCCGCCGGGCACCTCACCGCCGCCCCGGCCTCCGAGGCCCCCCGGGGCGCGCTCGCCCTGGGTCGCGGATCCCGCACGGCTGTCGACCAGCGACGAGAGCGTCGAGTTCCCCTTCAGGCGCACCGCTGCGGACTCGATCGTGGTGCCGTCGATCGTGATGTCGGCGGTCATCCACTCCTTCTCGCCCTCGGTGAAGTAGGCGTCGAGCATCCGGTCGTAGCCGTCCTGGGAGTAGGACAACGCGATCTGGTGCTCGACGGTGGTGTCGAAGAGGTCGACCGTGCCCTCGACGTCCTCGGTGACGCGTTCCTCGTCGGTGACGGCGGCCGTGCTCGTGGAGTAGGGCCGGATCGTCACGTCACCGAGGACCGTGAGGGCGACGGCGACTCCTGCCACGCCTGCTGTCAGCGGCTTCCAGTGCTGACGCAGCCGCACCGGGAGGCGCCTGCGGAGGTCTGCGCGACTCATGCTGCTGCCTCTCACATGTCCGACTGGTCGTACCCGGTCAGGACGGTGACCTTCTGCCCGGAGTTGATCTCGCTCAGCGCGCCGATGATCTCCGTGGTCGTGACTCCCGGCTTGAGGCGTACCGAGTAGAAGAGCTCGGTCAGCGCACCTCCCCGCACGGTCTCGACGCTCACCAGCTCGAACTCCAGGGTCGTGCGGACGAGCACGTCGGCGACGTCCTGCTGGTAACGCGCCTCGGGAGGGGTCTGGACCTTGACCACCTGGCGCTGGATGTCGAGCTTGAACCAGTCGAAACGCTGCATGAGGAAGACGACCAGCAGGATGGACGCCGTCGCGGCCGCCGCCAGGAGGTAGAAGCGGGTGCCCACCGCCATGCCGATCGCCATCACGAGGAAGATGAAGCCGACGTCGCGGGTCTCCTTGATCGCGTTGCGGAAGCGGATCACCGAGAGCGCGCCGACCAGCGCGAACGCGCGCGCGATGTTCGACCCGACGACGAGCATGATGACGGCGACGACCATGCCGATGACGACGAGCGTCTGGACGTACGACTGGCTGTAGGAGATGTTGCGGTGCGTCCGCTGGTAGACCCAGCCGATGGCGGCGGACAGGACGAACGAGAGCGTCAGCGTCGCCGCGACGTCGAAGACGGAGAAGGTACCGCTCAGGTCGGTGAGGTTCATCGGGTGGGTGCACCTTGTCGGCTCGGGGCGTCGTCGACGCCGGTCGGGGTGGTCGGGCGTGCAGACGTGACGCGGTGACGGCCGGGTGCCTGGTCCGGCGCCGGGCGCAGGACCTCGTCGACCTCGTCGGGTGCGTGCGCGAGGGAGCGGGGCGCGAGACCGAAGGCCTGCACGCTCTGGCAGTACTTGGAGATCCGGACCAGGTCCAGGCTCATCCGGGCTGCCGCGTCCGTGACCCACGTCGGGACGCGTTCGTCGGCCTTCACCTCCAGGATCGACAGCCCCGGGGGCAGCGTGAGGCGGTTCAGGCTCTCGGAGGCCAGGTGGAAGTCGCGGTCCCGGCCGCGCAGCCGGTGGTCGAGCGTGATGCGCAGGCCCAGATCGGCCTCGCGTCCCACCCACGCCTCACGGTGGTAGGCCGTCGTCACGGTCGGGCGCAGCCCGAGCTCACCGACGAGGGCGGTCACCTCGTCCAGGAAGGCGTGTTCACGGCTGCTGATCTCACCGACCGGCGCGTACCCCTGCGGTGAGCACAGCAGCAGGGCGTCGCGGTACGGCAGGCGCACCCGCCGCTTCTGGGTGACGCGGTTGACGCGCTGCTTGATCTCGACGAACACCGCCGAGTCCGCGGTCAGGTCGTCCGCCGTGCCGTAGTGCCGGACACGCAGCTTGCGCCGGAACCTCAGCCCCTCGATCTTCTCCCAGTACAACCTCAGGTGCGGGGTGTCGTAGTAGAGGCTCGTGACCGGGTAGCCGGTCGCGCCGGAGTAGGCGTCCTCGTCCATGTGCCGACCCAGCTCGGTGCGGAGCTCGTCGGCCTGGGCCTGCGGAACGAGGTACTTGATCTCGAACCGGTTGAACGCGTGCAGGCGGCTGGCGGTGTTGGTGCGGGCGGCGCTCGCGACGGTCGCGACCGGACCGTCGTCCGTCGCGTCCGGCATGGCTCCGGGGTCCTCGGTGGCGCGTCGGGACAGGCGTCGCACGGGCGCGGTCCTCTCGTGGGTCCGGCCGGCGCGACGAACAGCGGCGGGCCGGTGGATGAACATCGGGAGCCCGCAGCATGGTGGTCGACCCTTTGAGCCTCCTGAGAACGTGGAGACGGACCGGCATCGACTCCAGGAAGGGGTCGATACCGGTCCGTCGTGTCGCCTGCGGCGACGGTGGGAGCCGCGGCTGCGTCAGCAGGCCCGCCGCGACGAGCGGTCCCAGAGGGTCAGCGGCCCTGTGGCCCTAGTGCCCGACGAGCACCGGAGCCTCCCCCTCGACCTCCGCAGGCTTGCGCACGAACAGCGTGAGCACGACCGCGACACTGGCGATGAACGCGCCGACGACGAACGCGCGGTGCACGCCCACGGCCATCGCCTGGGCGGGTGCGGCACCCGCGGAAGCTGCACCGGCGGCCCCGACCGACATGAGCGTGACGAACAGCGCGGTGCCGGCGGCGCCGGCGACCTGCTGCAGCGTGCTGGTGATGGCGCTGCCGTGGGAGTACAGGGAGCGGGGCAGCGACCCGAGCGCCGAGGTCAGCAGGGGTGTGAAGACGAAGCCGAGGCCCAGGTTGAGGGTCATGTGCACGGCCACGATCCACCAGATCTGCGTGTCGATGCCGAACGTCGTCATGCCCCACAGCGCGGCCGCGGCGACGACCATGCCGGGCAGGACCAGCGGCCGCGGCCCGTGACGGTCGAAGAGGGCGCCGACCACGGGCGCGATGACGCCCATGAGGACGCCGCCGGGCAGCATCATCAGGCCGACGGTCAGGGTGTCGAGCGCGAGCGCCTGCTGCAGGTACAGCGGCAGGAGGATGAGCGACCCGAACAGCGCCGACATCACGACGACGACGAGCACGACGGCGAGGCTGAAGGACCGCGAGGTGAACGTGCGCAGGTCGAGGAAGGCGGAGTCGGTCCGCTGCAGCACCAGCTGGCGCCACACGAACACGACGAGCGCGACGACGCCGACCACGACCGGGATGCCGGGCGCCACGGGCGCGTGCCCCGACGCCGACTCCCCGACGAGGCTGAGGCCGTAGATGAGTCCGCCGAACCCGGCCGCCGCGAGCAGCGCGGAGAGCGGGTCGAACGTCGCCGGCGACGTCTCGGTGACGTTGCGCACCCACACGGCGCCGAGCGCGATGGCGAGCAGCGCGATGGGCAGCACGAGCCAGAACATCCAGCGCCAGTCGAGCGCGGACAGGATCGCGCCAGCCACCGTCGGGCCGATCGCGGGAGCGACGGCGATGACGATGGAGATGACGCCCATCATGCGGCCGCGGTGGCTGGCCGGGACGACGTTGAGCACCGTGGTGAACAGCAGGGGCAGCATGATCGCCGTGCCCGACGCCTGGACGACGCGCCCGGCGAGCAGCACCTCGAAGCCGGGCGCGAGCGCCGCGACGAGGGTGCCGGTGGCGAACAGCGACATCGCCGTGAAGAACAGTCCCCGCAGCGGGAACCGGGCCAGCAGGTAGCCGGTGCACGGGATGACGATCGACATGGTCAGCAGGAAGCCGGTGGTCAGCCACTGCGCGGTCGCGGCGGTGACGTCGAGGTCGACCATGAGCCGGGGCAGGGCGACGCCCATGATCGTCTCGTTGAGGATGACGACGAACGCGGAGGCCACGAGCAGCGCGATCACGGGGCCGGTGCGGATCGCGGGGGCCCCGTCCGGGGTGGAGGGCGGGGTGGGCCGCAGGTCGTGCTCGAGCGTCATGAGGTCTCTCTGTCAGGGGAGGGGGTCGCGGGCGGCGTTCCTGAGGAACCGCGGACGTCCGGGCGACGAGTATATGGCAGTAACTGCCACCATCGTCGTGGGGTGGGAGGATGAACGGATGCTCGAGGTGGACGACCCGCAGCGCGGCCCGCACGGCGTCCCCGACGGCCCGGACGCCGACTGCGGCCTGCGCGAGCACCGCCGCCGTGAGACCCGTCGCGCGATCACCGACGCCGCACTCGACCTCTTCGAGCGCCAGGGCGTCCCGGCCACGAGCGTCGAGGCCATCGCCGACGCCGCGGGCATCGCCCCGCGCACCTTCTACCGCCACGCGGGGACGAAGGAGAACGCGCTGTTCGTCGACGACGACTCGATGGAACGGCTCGTCGCGAGCGTGCGCGGTGTCGACCAGCGGGGTCCCGCCGTGGTCCGCGCGATCGAGCAGGCGTTCCTCGCGCACTTCGACGCCTTCGACGCCGAACCGGCAGCGAGCCACGCGCGCGTCCTGCGGGTCCGCCGGCTCGTCCTCACCGACCCGGGCCTCCTCGCTCGTGCCCTCGCCCGCGACGCCGAGCAGGTGCAGGAGCTCACCACCATCGTGCTGCACGCCAGCGACCACCCCGACGTCGACGAGCTGCGCGCCCGCACCGTGGTCACCGCGATCGGCACCGCGGTGCGCCTGGCGTACGACGAGTGGGCACGCCGCGCCGAGCGCGGTGAGACCGTGCCGAGCCGGTCGCTCTACCTGCAGGTGCGCTCGGGGCTGGTCGACTACTTCACGGGCGCTGCCGGCGGGTAGGACGGTACCGACCCGGTCGGTCGAGGAGGTGCCAGGTCGGTCTCAGGCCGCCGGGGCGATGCTCACCAGGTGGGCGTCGGCCGTGTGGAGCGAGCGACGGAGCCTGGCGCCGCGACGGCCTCGACCGGGAGGACCGCCCGGCCGAGGACGGCCGGGGTGGACAGTCCGACGGGAGCACGACGGCGCCCGGCCCGCACGGTTGCGGACCGGGCTCCGGGGCCCGGCGGTCAGGGGACGATGTGCCCGGCAGCGCGGAACAGCTCGTACCACTCGGCCCGGGTCAGCGGCAGGTCCGACCCGAGGGCCGCCCCCGCGACCCGCTCGGGGGTCGTGGTGCCGAGCACGACCTGCATCTGCGCGGGGTGCCGCGTGATCCACGCCGTGGCGATCGCGATCGGCGGCACCTCGTACTGGGCGGCGAGCCGGTCGATGACGGCGTTGAGCTCGGGGTACTCCGGGGAGCCGAGGAACGTGCCCGTGAAGAACCCGGCCTGGAACGGCGACCACGCCTGCACGGTGATGTCGTTCAGGCGGCAGTAGTCGAGCAGCCCGCCGCCGTCCCGGGTGACGGACTGGTCCTCGGCCACCATGTTCCCGGCGACGCCCTGGGCGACGAGCGCCGCGTGCGTGATCGACAGCTGGAGCTGGTTGGCCACGAGCGGCTGGCGCACCGACCGCTTGAGCAGCTCGATCTGCCGCGGCGTGTGGTTGGAGACGCCGAACGCCCGCACCTTGCCGGCCGCCTCGAGCTCGTCGAACGCCCGCGCGACCTCGTCCGGCTCGACGAGCGCGTCCGGGCGGTGCAGCAGCAGGACGTCCACGTGGTCGGTCCGCAGGGCCTGCAGCGAGGCCTCGACCGACGCCATGATGTGCTCGTACGAGAAGTCGAAGTACGGCCCCTCGCGCACGATCCCGCACTTGGTCTGGATCGTGATCTCGTCGCGCTGCGAGGGCGTGAGCGCCATGGCGTCGGCGAACCGGCGCTCGCACTCGTGCATCTCGCGGCCGTAGACGTCGGCGTGGTCGACGAAGTCGATGCCCGCGTCCCGTGCGGTGCGCACGAGCTCACGGATCTCGTCGTCCGACTTCTCGGCGATCCGCATGAGCCCGAGCACGACGTTGGGAGCGACGACGTCGGTCCCCGGCAGGGTGAAGGTCTTCATGCTGCATCCTCCACCGCGACCGCCCTCCGCACGACACGAGGAAGCGCGGCGTTGCGGGTGGCACGAGGTCCTGCGGTGTCGTCGGGGTCCCCGCTCAGAACAGCGTCAGGTCGTCCTCGTCCTCGGCGTCCACGACGGCCGCCGTGACGGTGGCGGGCTCGCGGGCGGGGGCCGGCGCCCGTGTCACGGCCTCGCGGGGCGCGTCCGCGGCGGCGCCGGCCAGCACCCGGGCCGCCAGCCACTGCAGCGAGTGGAGCTCGACCTTGGCGAGCGCGTCGTGCAGGGCCTGCGGGTCGAGGGGCAGGAGGCCCGGCCCGGTCCCGGCGGCGAGGTCCGTCTCGAGGTCCAGGTCCGTGCGCATCGTCATGAGCTCGACGTTCTGCCAGAACGCCGCACGCCCGTCCGGGTCCGCGAGCTTCTTGACGCACGCCTTGCCGAGCACCTCGGCGACGCGGGCGCCGTCGTTGGTGTCGATGTCGGCGAAGGCGGCCTCGACGGAGCCGAACGCGTTGAGCAGCGCGACGCCGGTCTTCTCGCCGATGCCGCGGATGCCGGTGAGGTTGTCCGACGCGTCCCCCCGCATCGCCGCGTACTGGCGGTACTGCCACGGGTCGATGCCGAGCAGGATGCGCAGCCGCTCCGGGTTGAGGACGGGGGAGGCCTCGACGCCGCCGTTGATGATCCGCAGCACCGACGTCGTCTCCGTGACCAGCGCGAACGCGTCGCGGTCGGACGTGCAGACCACGGTGTGCCAGCCCGCGGCCGTCGCCGTGGAGGCGGCCGAGGCCAGGACGTCGTCGGCCTCCAGGCCGTCAGGGATCACGACGTGCAGGCCGGCGGACCAGAAGACGTCGACCGCGAGCGAGAGCTGCGTGACCAGGTCGGCGTGCTTCTCGGTGCGGTGCGCCTTGTAGTGCGGGTGGGCGACCTTGCGCTCGTTGCCCGCGGCGTCGTCGAACCCGATGACGACGGCGTCGGCGGCGACCCGGTCGACGGCACCGAGGATCTGCGACAGCGCGCCCTTGACGGCCCACGTGGCCTGCCCGTCGCGAGTGCGCAGCTGCGAGCCCGCCAGCGCGTGGAACGAGCGGTGGAGCAGGGAGTTGCCGTCGACGGCCAGGAGGGTCTTCGTCATGGGGGTCGGGCGGCCGGTGCCGTCCGGGTCCTTTCTCGGGTGCCTCCCCAGGCTAGGCCGTCGGCGGAGTGGTCCGCGTCCACGACCCGGGGCCACGGACGCATCTCGTCAGGTGGACGCCAGCAGCCTGCGGACGCCCAGCCGCGCCAGCAGCAGCACGAGGATCAGGGCCGTGACGAGGAAGAACCCGCCCAGGCTCACCGCGTCGCCGAAGACGACGTCGACGACCTCGAGCACCAGGAGCTTCGAGCCGGGCAGGATCACCGCCAGCGTCAGCACGCCGACGACCTTGCCGACGGGCGTCCGCGCGGCGGCGAACCTGCGCCGCGCCCAGCCCTTCACCGCGAGCACGGCCTCCAGCACGAGCTTGAGGACCACCGCGACCAGCAGCGACATCGAGAACGACTCCGTGATGACCTGCGGCGCGTACTGCTGGGCCAGGTTGAGCACGACGACGTAGACGAACACGTCGACGACGTCCTCGGGCGCGATGCGCAGGTGGCGGTCGCCGTCGACCCGCGGCGGCCCGGCGTGCGGTGGTGCGTCCCCGCTCATCGACCGACGGTAGCGCGAGCGCCCGCGCGTCGACGGCTGTACGGCGCGGCCGTCCCCACCCGTCGCCCGCGACCCCTGGACACCCGGGCGATGTGCCGGGACAGTCGTCGCGCCAACGGTCGAACCGGGCACACCTGGCACGACACGCGCCTGGGGCCCCGGTACCCGGCCCCCCGGGTTCGAGATCGAGGTGGAGGCGCTGCCGCGCCTTCGCCAACACCCTGAGCGAGGACGACTCGCGCGCGGCGTGGGAGCGGGTGCCCGACGCAGATGGGCGAGCGGACGTCCCCAGGGGCGTGACGGGGCGCCGCGGACGTGTACGCGTGCGCGAGGATGTGCCGGTGAGCCTCCGCCCCCGCCTCCGCTCCCGTCGCTCCGCATGAGGACCCCCACCTGGCTGCGGTGGCTCGACCCGCTCACCGCGATGATCCTCGGCGTCCTGGTGCTGGCGCTGCTCGTGCCCGTCCCCGACGGGGTCGCGGCGGGCCTGGACACCGTGCGCACGGGTGCGATCGTCCTGCTGTTCTTCCTCTACGGCGCCCGGATGCCGACGCATGAGGTCGTCGAAGGGCTGCGGCGGTTCCGGCTGCAGGGCTCGATGCTCGCGGCGACCTACCTGGTCTTCCCGCTGCTGGGGCTGGCGGTCCAGCTGCTGCCCGACGCGGTGCTCGCCCCCGAGCTGCGCCACGGCCTGCTCTACCTGTCGGTGCTGCCGTCGACCGTCCAGTCCTCCGTGGTGATGACGTCGATCGCGCGCGGCAACGTCGCCGGGGCGATCACGGGCGCGACGATCTCGAACGTGCTGGGCGTGCTGCTGACGCCGCTGCTCGTCGCGGTGCTGCTGGGTGCCACGGGCGCGGGGCTCGACGGCGGTGCGGTGGGCGGCATCCTGCTGCAGCTGCTGCTCCCGTTCGTGGTCGGCCAGTGCGTGCAGCCCTGGATCGGTGCGTGGCTGCGACGGCACGGCCGGCTCACCAAGGTCACCGACCGCGCGACGATCCTGCTGGTCGTGTTCACCGCGGTCAGCGAGGCGCAGTCCGAGGGCGCCTGGGACGACCTGACGGTGGGGACCCTCGTGGCGCTGCTGGTCGTGTGCGGCGTCGTGCTCGCCGCGATGCTCGGGCTGACGTGGTGGGGCGGCGGGCGGCTCGGGCTGGACCGCGGCGACCGCATCGCGCTGCTGATGTGCGGGTCGAAGAAGTCGGCGGCGACCGGGCTGCCGATGGCGGCGGTGCTGTTCGCCCCGGCCGTCGCGGCGAGCGTCGCGCTGCCGGTGATCGCGTTCCACCAGCTGCAGATCGTGGTGTGCGCGGTCCTGGCCCGGCGGCTGGCCGCGGCGGTGCCCGACACCCCCTGACGGTGCGGCCGGCGCACCACCGCTTCGAGCCCGACGGTGCGGTCGGCACGGCGGGGTGACGCCGTCCCTCAGTCGCGCTCGGTGGTCGCGGGTGCGGGTCGCAGGTGCGCGGTCCAGCGCTCCTCGACGCGCCCGAAGCGCCACACCGCGAGCGAGACGGCCCACGTCGCGACGAACAGCCCGACCACGAGGAAGCCCACGTAGCCGAGGTCGAGACCACCGACCCACGCGACGGGACCGGACTCCAGGCCCAGCTTCTCGGTGACGACGGACAGCACCTCGATGCCCCCGATGAGCAGCGCCACCGCGACCGACAGCCCCGTCACCGTGAGGTTGTAGTAGACCTTGCGCACGGGCTGCGAGAACGCCCACCCGTAGGCGAAGTTCATGAAGCAGCCGTCGATCGAGTCGAGTAGCGTCATCCCCGCGGCGAACAGCACGGGCAGCGTGAGGATCGCGTACCAGGGCAGCTCGAACGCCGCGGCGCCGCCGGCGAGCACGAGCAGCGAGACCTCGGTGGCGGTGTCGAACCCCAGGCCGAAGAGCAGGCCCACGGGGTACATGTGCCACGGCTTGCGGACGGCCTTCGTCGCGCCCGACAGGATGCGGTTCATCAGGCCGCGGTTGGCCAGGTGCTGCTCGAGCGTCGCCTCGTCGTACGCGCCGCCGCGCATGTCCCGGAAGACCCGCAGGATCTGGCGCAGCACCACGAGGTTGACCACGCCGATGACGAGCAGGAACACCGCGGACACCGAGATGCCGATCATGCCGGTGGTCTGCTGCAGCGTCGACGACTCGTCCTCGACCTGCCCCGCCAGCGCGCGCACGCCGAGCGCGAGCAGCACGCACAGCAGGAACACGATGCTCGAGTGCCCGAGCGAGAACCAGAAGCCGACGGACACGGGCCGCTGCCCGTCGGTCATGAGCTTGCGCGTGGTGTTGTCGATCGCGGCGATGTGGTCGGCGTCGAAGGCGTGCCGCATGCCCAGGGTGTACGCGGTCAGCCCCAGCCCGACGCCGAACACCGTGGTCGAGTCGACCTGGTACTGCGCGGGCGCGACGACCAGGACGAGCACGCCCCAGCCGACGACGGTGAGCGCGAGCACGACCGCCGCCATCACGGAGATCGACGCCCACTCGCCCCTGGTCAGGCGGCCCCGGCCGCGGACGGTCCCTGTGCGTGTGCCGGACGTCGCTGTCATGGCGCTCCCCCCGGACGCGTCGCACCCGAAGGCATCAGGTGCGTGCGCCGCTCGCCACGCTACTGCGACAGGGTCGTAACTGCACCAGAACGGGCGACACCCGGCAGACCCCCCGTCCTAGAGTGGAACCACCGTGCAGCGGACGGCCGTCCGTCAGTCGTCGTGAGGGGTGGGACTGATCGATGACGAGCGAGGTGGTCCGCCGGCCGGCGGCGGCGGTGGCGGTGGCCGCGGACCCGGCGACCACGATCGAGCGCGTCGGCGTGCTGCTGCGGGCGCGGGGTGAGCGCATGACCCGCGCGCGGCGGGCCGTGCTGACGGTCCTGGTGGGCGACGGCGCGCACCTCGGCGCGGAGGAGGTCGTCGGCCGGGTGGCGGCCCTGGACGCGGGGGTGCACCGCGCCACGGTCTACCGGACGCTCGACGCGCTCGCGGACCTCGGGGTCGTCCAGCACGTGCACGTGCGGCGCACCGGCACGGCGTACCACCTGGCGCACGGGGGGCGGGAGCACCTGCACGCCGAGTGCCGCCGGTGCGGCGTGGTCCAGGACCTGCCGCCCGACCTGCTCGACGGCGTCGCCAGCGCCGTGCTGGACCGCGACGGGTTCACCGTCGAGCCGACGCACGTCGCGCTGTCGGGGCTGTGCGCGGCGTGCGTGACGGTCGACCCGCCGGGCGGTCCCGCGCGCTGAGCGCCCGCCCGGTGGTCGCCGGGTGCCTCAGGCCGTCACCGTCTCCAGCGTGACGGGGACGTTGCCGCGGGTCGCGTTCGAGTAGGGGCACACCTGGTGCGCGGCCTCGACGAGACGCTCGGCCGTCGCCTGGTCGACGCCGCCGAGCTCGACGCGCAGCGTGATCTCGAGCCCGAAGCCGCCGCCGTCCGTGGGGCCGATGCCGACCTCGGCGGTGACCGCGGAGTCGGTGAAGGTCACCTTGTCGCGCCGGGCCACGGACTTCAGCGCGCTGTGGAAGCACGCCGCGTACCCGGCGGCGAACAGCTGCTCGGGGTTGGTGGCGCCGCCGGGGCCACCCATCTCGCGCGGGACGGCGAGGTCGACGTCGACGAGGCCGTCGGAGCTGCGCGTGTGGCCCTCGCGGCCCTCGCCCGTGGCGGTGGCGACGGCGGTGTACAGAGCGGGCATGGGATAGCCTCCAAGACAGAACGTTCGTTCTCTTTACTGCTCACCTCACCGCCGGGAGGCCGGGATGTCAACCGCTGACGCGCAGGGCGCCGGTGCGACGCAGCACGCCGTCGGGGCGCGCGGGCCGTCGGCCGCCCGTGCCCGGCTGCTGCGCACCGCGGCCGAGCTCTTCTACGCCGACGGCGTGCGGGCGGTCGGCGTGGACCGCGTCATCGCCGAGGCCGGCGTCACGCGCGCGACGTTCTACCGGCACTTCCCGGGCAAGGAGGCGCTGGTCGTCGCGTACCTCGACGCGACCGACCGTGCCGTGCGCGCGGCCGTCGGCGACGTCCCGCAGGACGCCGCCGCCGCGCGGGAGTGGCTCACCGGCATGACGCTGCGCGTCGCCGACGAGCTGTGCCGGCCCGGCTTCCGCGGCTGCCCGTTCATCAACGCCGCCGCCGAGTTCCCGGACCCGGCCAGCCCGGTGCGGCGCGTCGTGCGCGCGCACCGGGACTGGCTGCAGGACGCGGCCACGCGGGCCCTGCGGCTCGGCGGCCACCCCGACCCGCAGGAGGGCGGGCGTCGCTGGACGGCCCTGCGCGACGGCGCCATGGTCGCGGGCTACCTCGACGACGCCGACGCGGCCCGGGCGACGCTGCGCGACGCCGTCGAGGACCTCGTCCGCAGCCGCTGAGGATCGCGCATCATGGGTCCATGCCGCCCGACCCGCACCCGGTGACGTCGACGGCCGGGGCGCTGCGCGTCGTCCCGATGCGCCCCGCGCACGCGCCCGCGGTCCTGGACGTCCACGCCGCCGGCATCGCCACCGGCCTGGCGACGTTCGAGTCGCAGCCGCCGGCCTGGGACGAGTTCGACGCCGGGCACCTGCCCGAGCACCGCTTCGTCGCGCTGGACGGCGGCGACGTCGTCGGCTGGGTCGCCGTCTCGCCGGTGTCGCGACGCCGGGTGTACGCGGGCGTCGTGGAGCACTCCGTCTACGTCGCACCGGCCGCCCGCGGCCGCGGCGTCGGGCGCGTCCTGCTCGAGCGCCTGCTCGCGTCGGCGCGCGACGGCGGCCTCTGGACGGTGCAGGGCGGCGTCTTCCCGCAGAACGTCGCGAGCCTGGCGCTGCACGCCGCCGCGGGGTTCCGGGTCGTCGGCACGCGCGAACGGCTGGGGCTCATGACGCACGGCCCGCTCGCCGGCACGTGGCTCGACGTCGTCCTGCTCGAGAGGCGGCTCTGACGACGCAGGTCGGCGCGGGCCTCAGCGCGCGAGCAGGTCCGCCGTGGTGGTGCCCGGCACCGAGACCGTGACCTGGGTGTCCCACGGGTCGCGCAGCGTGATCGCGCGGCCGTCGTCGGCGAACGTCAGGCCGCGGGCGCGCAGGCGGGCCGCGAGCGCGTCGAGGTCCTCGCGTCCGGGGACCGTCACCGCGACGTCCCCGAGGCCGAGCGTCGAGGCGCGCGGGCCCGCGCCCCTGCTGTTCCACGTGTTCATCGCGACGTGGTGGTGGTAGCCGCCCGCCGACGCGAACAGCGCACCGGGGTAGCCGCGCACGGTGGCCTCGAAGCCCAGGGCGTCGAGGTAGAACGACTCCGCCGCCGCGATGTCCCCGACCTGCAGGTGCACGTGGCCGACCCGCCCGGCGAGCGCGGGCCCGGCGTCGACGGCCTCCTGCGACAGGTGCGTGCGCAGGTACGCGTTCGGGTCGAGGTACTCGGTGCCCATGACGAGGTTGCCGTCGCGGTGCAGCCACAGGTCCCGGTCCCGGTCGGTGTACAGCTCGATGCCGTTGCCCTCGGGGTCGGTGAAGTAGAAGGCCTCGGAGACGAGGTGGTCGCTCGACCCGACGAACCTGCTGCGCGGGTCCTGCGCGGCGCGGTAGACGGTGGCCGACAGGCTGGTGGCGTCGTCGAAGAGGAACGCGGTGTGGAACAGGCCGGCCTGGCGCGGGTCGACGGTGGGGAGGTCGGGGGTGTGGACGAGCCGCAGCAGGGGTGTGGTGCCACGCCCGAGCACGCGGTGCACCTGGCGCCCGCGGCTGCGCTCCTCCAGGGGCTCCATCGCGATGGCGTTCGCGTAGTACGTCGACATCCCCTCGAGGTCGCCCACGTGCAGCGTGACGGCGTCCATCGCCGTGGCGGGCGCGAGGACGGCCTCCTCGACGGGGGCGGCGGGCGTGGTCGGCGTGGGCATCGTCATCTCCGGACCTCTAGTTGTCGTGACAACCGAAGGTTACGGCGGATTACTTCAATCGTCAACCAAACCGGTGGTCCGTCGGTGCCTCGTCGTCGTCCGCCGGGACGTACCGGGGACCGGCCTCCGGCGGTCGCGGCTCGTCCTGGGGGTACGCCCGCACGGCCAGCAGCGCCACGTCGTCGTCGTTCGAGGGCGCGAGCTCGGCGACGACCGCGTCGCAGAACTCCTCCAGCGGCAGGTGGGCGTGGCGCTCGGCGCACGCGCGCAACCGCTCGAGGCTGACCTGGAGGCGCTCACCACGGCTCTCGACCAGGCCGTCGGTGTACAGCAGCAGCGTGGCACCGGGCAGCAGGAGCTCCGTGTGGTCGTGCCGCACGGTGTGCGCGCGCACGCCCAGCAGCAGGTCGGTCGGACGCCACAGCAGCTCCGCGCGCCCGTCCGGCTGCAGCAGCAGCGGCGGCAGGTGCCCGGCGTTGGACCAGCGCAGCAGCCGCGCACCCTGCGGCACCAGCTCGGCCGGCTGCTCGATCCGCGCGAGGATCGCGGTGCTGAACGCGCCGATGAGGAGGTCACGCGCGGCCCAGTCGTACGCCGACAGGATCGCCGCGGGCGGCTGCACGACCGCGTGCGCGCCACCCCGCAGGACGTTGCGGATCTGCGCCATCTTCACGGCCGCCTGCAGGTCGTGGCCCGTGACGTCACCGATGACCAGGCACGTGCAGCCGTCCCGCAGCAGGAACGCGTCGTACCAGTCACCACCGATCTGGGTACCCGTCGACGCCGGCACGTACCGGGCGACCAGGTGCAGGTGGTCCGGCTCGGGCAGCTCGGTGAGCAGGCTGCGCTGCAGCTCCTCGGTCAGGTCCCGGCGCGCCGAGTGCAGGTGGGCGTTGTCCAGCGCGAGGCCCATCTGGGCGGTCACCTCGCGCATCGCCTTCACGTCGGCGTCCGTGAACCCCCCGCGTCCCGCGCCGCGCGCCAGCGTCACGACGCCGCGCGTGCGGCCCCGCCCCCGCAGCGGCAGGACCATGAGCGTCTCGGGTGCGAGCCGGTCGAGCAGGTCGCGCACGGGACCGGGCTCCACGATGTCGTCGAGCGACGTCGCGCCGTACCGGACCACGGGACGCGACGTCGTGAGCACCTCCGCGACGAGCGACGTGCGGGTCAGCGCGGGCACCCGCAGCGACCGGTACTCGTCGAGGACCGGCTGCAGGTCCGGGTCGGCGTGCCGCGCGGACACGTCGCGCAGGCGCGTGCGCCACGGCCCGGGCCCGTCGTCGAGAAGGCTCGCGATGGCGAAGTCGGCGACGCCGGGCACGAGGTGCGGCAGCACGGCGTCGAGGGCCCGGACCGGGTCGACGGCATCGGCCAGCTCGGCCGCGACCGCGGCGAGGAGGTCGGAGCGGGCGCGTCCCTCCTCGGCGAGGGCCAGGGCCCGCCGGCGCGCGGTGACGTCCGTGAAGTAGACGGCCACGCCGCCCCGCTCGGGGATCGCGCGGACCTCGTACCAGGCGTCCAGCGGCGCAGGGTAGTAGGCGTCGAACACCTGCGGTGCGCCGGTGCGCGCGACCGCGCGGTAGTGCTCCTCGAACGCGGCGCCCACGGCGGCGGGGAACAGCTCCCAGATGACGCCGCCCAGCAGGTCGGCGCGCGTGCGGGCCAGGATGAGCTCCGCCTCCGCGTTGACGTAGCCGAAGCGCCAGTCCGCGTCGAGCCAGAAGTAGCCGGTCGACATGTCCTCGAGGATCTGCTGGACGTGCAGGTCCCGCTCGCGCAACGCAGTGGTGTCGGTCGTCACGCCGATGAGGTGCTCCGCGCGCCCCGACGGACCCGCCAGTGCGCGTCCCCGTGCCGCCAGCCAGCGCGTCGAGCCGTCTCGCTGCACGACGCGGAACTCGGCCTCGTACACACCGCACGTCGAGATCGCGGTCTCCAGCGCGGCCGCGACGAGGGCGGCGTCCCCCGGGTGCAGCCGGGCGTCGAACGCGTCGATCGTGCCGGGGAACGAGCCCTCGTCGTAGCCGAAGACCTCGAGGAGCGTCGCGTCCCAGTGCAGCGCGCCCGTGGTCAGGTCCCACTGGAACGTGCCCAGGCCGGCCGCCTGGGCGGCAGAGTCGAGCAGCGACAGGCGTGCGTCGTGCGCGTCGACGGGCCGCGGTTCGCTGGTCGCGTCGTCCGCCGATGCCGGCACGTGGTCTCCTCACCTCGGGGCTCTGTCCCCGGAGCGTGCCATGCGTGGCGGGGCACGGCGAGGCGAGGCGCGGGGCGGGGCGCGTGTCGCACGCCGGTCCTACGCTGAGGGCGCCCGCACCGTCACGGAGGACACATGAGCACCCCCATGCCCGGAGCCCGCGCCGACACCCACGACCTCATCCGCGTGCACGGCGCGCGGGAGAACAACCTGCAGGACGTCAGCGTCGACCTCCCCAAGCGGCGGCTCACCGTCTTCACGGGCGTCTCCGGGTCGGGCAAGAGCTCGCTGGTGTTCGGCACCGTCGCGGCGGAGTCGCAGCGGCTCATCAACGAGACCTACAGCGCCTTCGTGCAGGGCTTCATGCCGACCCTCGCGCGCCCCGACGTCGACGTCCTCGAGGGCCTGACCACCGCGATCATCGTCGACCAGGAGCGCATGGGCGCCAACTCGCGCTCGACGGTCGGCACCGTGACCGACGCCAACGCGATGCTGCGGATCCTGTTCAGCCGTCTCGGCGACCCGCACATCGGCTCCCCGCAGGCCTACTCGTTCAACGTGCCGACCGTCCGTGCCAGCGGCGCGATCTCCGTCGAGCAGGGTCACAAGCGCGCGCAGAAGGTCTCGTTCGAGCAGATCGGCGGCATGTGCGCCCGCTGCGAGGGCATGGGCAAGGTCAACGACTTCGACCTCACGGCGCTGTACGACGACGCGAAGTCGCTCGAGGAGGGCGCGCTGACCGTCCCCGGGTACACGATGGACGGCTGGTACGGCCGCATCTTCCGCTCGTCGGGGTTCTTCGACGCCGGCAAGCCGATCCGGGACTTCACCGACAAAGAGCTGCACGCACTCCTGTACAAGGAGCCGACCAGGATCAAGGTCGAGGGCATCAACGTCACCTACGAGGGCCTGATCCCCAAGATCCAGAAGTCGTTCCTCGCCAAGGACGTCGACGCGATGCAGCCGCACATCCGCGCGTTCGTCGAGCGCGCGATCACGTTCCAGACGTGCCCCGAGTGCGGCGGCACGCGCCTCAACGAGGGGGCCCGCGCGTCGCGCATCGGCGGGGTGAACATCGCCGACGTGTGCGCGATGCAGATCACCGACCTCGCCGCGTGGGTGCGGCAGCTCGACGAGCCGTCGGTCGCGCCGCTGCTCGGGGCGCTGCGCGAGAGCCTCGACTCGTTCGTCGAGATCGGGCTGGGGTACCTGTCGCTCGACCGCCCGTCCGGCACGCTGTCCGGCGGCGAGGCGCAGCGCACCAAGATGATCCGGCACCTCGGGTCCTCGCTCACCGACATCACCTACGTCTTCGACGAGCCGACCGTGGGCCTGCACCCGCACGACATCGCCCGCATGAACGACCTGCTGCTGCGGCTGCGGGACAAGGGCAACACGGTGCTCGTCGTCGAGCACAAGCCGGAGGCCATCGCGATCGCCGACCACGTCGTCGACCTCGGGCCCGGCGCGGGCACCGACGGCGGTCACGTGGTGTTCGAGGGGACGGTGGAGGGCCTGCGGCGCAGCGGCACCCTCACGGGGCGCCACCTCGACGACCGCGCGGCGCTCAAGCCCGCCGTCCGGCCGGCCACCGGGGTGCTCGAGATCCGTGGCGCGGCCACGCACAACCTGAGGGACGTCGACGTGGACGTGCCGCTCGGCGTGCTCGTCGTCGTCACCGGCGTGGCCGGGTCGGGCAAGAGCTCGCTGATCCACGGGTCCGTCGCGGGGCGCGACGGCGTGGTCGCGATCGACCAGGGCGCGATCCGCGGCTCGCGGCGTTCCAACCCCGCGACGTACACCGGGCTGCTCGAGCCGATCCGCAAGGCGTTCGCCAAGGCCAACGGCGTGAAGCCCGCGCTGTTCAGCGCCAACTCGGAGGGCGCGTGCCCCGTCTGCAACGGCGCGGGCGTCGTCTACACCGACCTCGGCATGATGGCCGGCGTCTCCAGCACGTGCGAGGTCTGCGAGGGCCGTCGCTTCCTGGCCGAGGTGCTGGAGTACCGGCTCGGCGGGCGGGACATCAGCGAGGTGCTCGCGATGCCCGCCACGGTGGCGGAGGAGTTCTTCTCCGCCGGTGAGTCGCGCATCCCCGCGGCGCACGCGATCCTGCAGCGCCTCGTCGACGTCGGGCTGGGGTACGTCACGCTCGGCCAGCCGCTCACGACGCTGTCCGGCGGTGAGCGCCAGCGCCTCAAGCTGGCGACGCACCTGGGCGACAAGGGCGGCGTCTACGTGCTGGACGAGCCGACCACCGGCCTGCACCTGGCCGACGTCGAGAACCTCCTCGGGCTGCTCGACCGGCTGGTCGACGCGGGCAAGTCCGTCATCGTGATCGAGCACCACCAGGCCGTCATGGCCCACGCGGACTGGATCATCGACCTGGGCCCCGGCGCGGGGCACGACGGTGGACGCGTGGTCTTCGAGGGCACGCCCACCGACCTGGTCGCGGACCGCTCGACGCTCACCGGGCAGCACCTGGCGCAGTACGTCGGCGCCTGACGCCGCCGGGCGCTCCGGCGGCGGAGGACGGGCCAGGACCCGATCAGGTCACTCGTCCAGGTGAGTCTGCCGCCGACGCGCCGTGCGAGGGGTGCGGTGCGTGGGCGATCTGTCTAGTTTGCGCAGATGGCGACCATCGTCGACCGCCGCGGACAGGGTCGTCCCCGGCGTGCGACCGCGCACCACGCGCGTGACCCCGAGTGGGTCCGCCCGCCGCAGCACACGCGCTCCGGCGGCCGCGCGTCCGTGGCACGGCACGGCACCGCGCGCCGCGGGCACGTCGTCCGCGACGTGGCGCTCGCCCTGCTGACGACGTCGGCGGCCGTCGGCGTCGTCGTCGGGCTGCTGCACACGGACCCGGCCGCGCAGGCGGCCGTGGTCGAGCTCCTGCACGGCGCCGAGGCGAGCGTGCGGGGGTGGCTCGCCGACCTGCCCCGCCCGGGCGCCTGACCCCGAGCCCGGTCACGACCGCAGCTCGAGCCCGATCTGCACGGCGTCGAGCTCCGTCAGCGCCCGCTGCAGCGCCGCCGACGGGTACGTGCCGAGATCGCGCAGGCGCAGCAGCT
Organism: Cellulomonas dongxiuzhuiae; assembly: GCF_018623035.1. Classification (NCBI taxonomy): domain Bacteria; kingdom Bacillati; phylum Actinomycetota; class Actinomycetes; order Micrococcales; family Cellulomonadaceae; genus Cellulomonas; species Cellulomonas dongxiuzhuiae. The sequence continues at coordinate 3,563,336 of NZ_CP076023.1, read as the reverse complement.
CCGCACGCTGCGCCTGCAGGACGAGCAGCTGCAGCCGCAGGTCGGTGGCGCGGTCGCGCGTGGCCGGCTCGGCGTCCTCGTCGGCCGCGGCGTCGGGCGCGACCACGCGCTCGCGCACCTGCTCCACGGCGGACGGCGGGTACGGGGTGCCGTCGGGCTGCCGCAGGCGCGGGTCGTCGAGGCGTTCGACGGCGGCCCGCCGCAGCTCGGCGCGCAGCGCGGCGAGCGCCTCGCGGTCGTCCTCCTCGCGACCGGTCAGCTCCAGCCGCCGCACGACCCACGGCAGCGTGGCGCCCTGGACGACGAGCGTGCCGGCCGCGACGACGAACGCCACCAGGACCAGCAGCGACCGCTGCGGGGTGTCCGACGGCAGCGACTGCGCCGCGGCCAGCGTCACGACACCACGCATGCCCGCCCAGACCAGCACGACCCCCTCACGCGGACCGAACCGCTCCGCCGCCAGGTAGTCGATGTCGGCGATGCGCCGGCGCACGAGCCTGCCGGCGTCGCTGCCCCGCGCGGCCGCGCGGCGCCGCCGCCTGCCCGGCGGCGGCGTCACCGTCTCGCCCGCGTCCAGGCGCGCCTGCGCGTGCGTCAGCCAGTCCCGGACCTGCGGGTTGCGGTCGGCCCGGCGCGCGAGCTCCCACACGGACCACGCGACGAACACGGAGCGCAGCGCGACGACGAGCGTCGCGGTGACCGCACCGAGCCCGAGGGCCGTCCACACGCTGCCGTGCGCGTGCTCGACGTCCTCCATGAGGGCGAACACCTCGAGACCCATGACGAGGAACACGGCGCCCTCGAGCAGCAGCTCGATCGTGCGCCACACGGCGTGCTCGGTGACGCGGTCGCGGGCCCGCAGCGCCCGCGGGGCGGCCGACCCGGTGACGAGCCCCGCCGTCACCGCCGCGACCAGGCCCGACGCGCCCAGGTGCTCCGCGGGCAGGAACGCGACGAACGGCACGACGAAGGACAGCGCGACGTTCGAGGTGGTCTGGCTCAGGTGGCCGCGGGCCCAGACGTGCAGGCGTCCCACGGCGTACCCGACGACGACCGCCACGACCACGGCGTACACGAAGTCACCGGCGACGCCCCACAGCGACACGGTGCCGGCCGTCGCGACGATCGCGGAGCGCAGCAGCACCAGCGCGGACGCGTCGTTGAGCAGCGACTCGCCCTCCAGGACGGTGACGATGCGCGGCGAGACGCCGGCCTTGCGGACGACGGACGTCGCGACCGCGTCGGTCGGGCTGACGACGGCGCCGACGGCGATGCCGGTCGCCAGTCCGATCCCCGGCACCAGCCGCTCCAGGACGAACCCGACGACGACCGCCGACACCCCCACCAGCACGACGGAGAACGCGGAGATCGTCCGGAAGTCCCGCCGGAAGTCCATGGTCGGCATGTTGGTGGCCGACGAGTACAGCAGGGGCGGCAGCACGACCGCGAGGATCAGCTCGGGCTCGACCTCGATCGGCGGCACGAACGGCAGCAGGCTCACGCTCATCCCGATGAGCACGAGCAGCAGTGGTGCGGCGACCCCGACCCGCGGTGCGAACGACGTCACGGCGACGATCACCAGCACCACCAGGACGGCGAACACCACCGGGTCCATGCATCACCTCGCAGCAGGGGCCCAGGTCAGGGTGAGTCGGTCGGGGCGGAGGCGTCGATCGCGTCCGCCTGCCGGGCGGGCCCGACGAACAGCCGGTTGACCACGTACAGCACGACGCCGATGCCGAGCAGCAGACCGGCACGCGCGTACACGTCGCCCGACCGTCCTGTGAGCGGCGACGCCAGGACCAGCGACACGACCGCACCCGCGACGGGGGCCCACGTGGGTGCCCGGAAGCCGCGCGGGCCGTCGCCCTCGATCCGGGCGTCGCGGTCCTCCGGGCGTCGCCGCAGCACGAGCACCGAGACGTTGACCACGGCGAAGACGAGGAGCAGGAGCAGCACGGTGGTGTCCGCGAGCCCCGACAGGTCACCGGTGCTGACCAGGGTGAGCGCGATGACGGTCGTGAAGGCGATGGCGACCCAGGGCGTCCGGCGGCGGCGGTCCACGCGGCCCAGCCAGGACGGCACGATGCCCTCGCGCGACATGCCGTAGACCACGCGGGACGCCATGATCATGTTGATGAGGGCGGTGTTCGACACCGCGACGAGGGCGATGAGCGCGAACAGCCACGGCGGGAACACCAGGCCCGCGACCCGGACCACCTCCAGCAGCGGCCCGGTGGACTCGGCGAGCGTCGCGGTGTCGACCAGCATCGACGTCGTGAACGCGACCGCGAGGTAGATCAGGCCGGCGACCGCGATGCCGCCGAACAGCGCGCGCGGGAAGTCGTTGCGGGGGTGCCGGCACTCCTCGGCCAGGTTGACGGAGTCCTCGAACCCGAGCAGCGCGTAGAACGCGAGGGCGGTGCCGCCGAGCACGGCCATCCACACCGGTCCGTCGCTGCTGAGCGTCATGGCCCGGCCCGGGTCTCCCTCGCCGGCCAGGAACGCGCGCGCCCCGATGACGAGGATCACGACGAGTCCCGTGACCTCGATGGCGGTGAGGACGAGGTTCACGCGCACGGACTCCGAGACGCCGACGGCGTTGACCACCGCGACGACCAGGACGAATGCCCAGGCGGCGACGAGCGTGGGGACGGTGACGAGCTCGGCCAGGTAGTCCCCGCCGAACGCCCGCGCCGCCGCGCTCGCGCTCGTGATGCCGCTCATGAGCACGGCGAACGCCACGAGGAACGTCACGAACGGCCGCCCGAACGCCCGCTGCGCGTACACCGCGGCACCCGCGGCCCGGGGGTAGCGGCCGACGAGCTCGGCGTACGCGGTGGCCGTCAGCGCCGCGAGCCCGAACGCGAGCAGGAAGGGGATCCAGATCGCTCCGCCGACCTGCCCCGCGACCTTGCCGGTGAGCGCGTAGATGCCGGCGCCGAGGATGTCGCCGATGACGAAGACCAGCAGCATCCGGCGGCCGACCGAGCGCTTGAGGGCCGGCGTGCTGGCGGGCGAGGTGGCGACCATGGCAGCCTCCGGGACAGCCGGCCGGGCGGCCGGTCTGCCCGCCAGTCTCGCGCCGCCGCGCCGCTGCCGCGCGTCGAGGCCGTCGGCGCGGTGACCGCGCGGTTCACCGCGCGGGCGGGCCGTCGCGGCCCTACGCTCGGTGGCTCCGGCGACGTGGCCCGGTGGGGTCGCTCGTCCGAGGACCCCACCGGCCGGTCGCCGCCCTCGTACGACCACACGCACCCCCCGGCCCGTGCGGCCGGGGCGAAGGAGGACACCCATGAAGGGCAAGCTCGCGTTCGTCGTCGGCACCGGGGTCGGCTACCTGCTGGGCACCCGTGCCGGCCGTCAGCAGTTCGAGAAGATCAAGACCTGGGCGTCGGACACCTGGCAGGACCCGCGCCTGCAGGGCTACGTGCACAACGCGGAGCAGGCCGCGACCGAGTTCGCGAAGACGCAGGGCGGCGCCCTGAAGGAGAAGGCGGTCTCGACCGCGAAGAGCAAGTTCGGCTCGTCCGGCTCGTCGGACGACGACGCGTCGTCCGAGACGTCGACGTGGGAGCCCGCGGACGGCCCGCTCGTCGACGCCGACGACGCGAACCCCGACGCCCCGCGCGTCTGACCACCCGACCGGAACCCCCGTTCCCGGCAGGGTGACCTGCGGGGAACGGGGCTCCGGTGGGCGGTGCGGTGGCCCCACGGATGGCAGGGTGGGCGCGTGGACGTCGAGCACCTGGTGGTCATGGGAGTGTCCGGTACCGGCAAGTCGACCGTCGGACAGGCGGTCGCCGAGCGGCTCGGGCGGCCGTTCCTCGAGGGTGACGCGCTGCACCCCGAGGTGAACGTCGCCAAGATGAGCGCCGGGACGCCGCTCGACGACGACGACCGGCGTCCCTGGCTGCGGGCGGTTCGCGACACGATGAGCGTGCACGCCGGCGAGGGCAGGTCGACCGTGGTCGCGTGCTCGGCGCTGCGCCGGCAGTACCGCGACGTCCTGCGCGAGGCGCAGGGGCGCGTGCGCTTCCTGCTCCTCGACGTCCCACCCGAGGACCTGCGCGAGCGCGTCGTGCACCGCAGCGGGCACTGGATGCCCCCGAGCCTGCTGGAGTCCCAGCTCGCGACGCTCGAGCCGCTGGGCGCGGACGAGGACGGCGTCACGGTCCCGGTGACGGGCGGCCCGGACGTCGTCGTCAAGGACGCGCTGACGGCCCTGGCCTGACGGCCCGGTCCGTTGCCCCGAGCAACGTAGGGTGCTGCGGTGCGTTCGCTGCTCGTCGACCTGACCCCTGTGCGCGTCAGCCCGGCCTTCCGGGGGCTGTGGCTGGGCCTGTCGGTCGCGAACCTCGGCTCGCAGCTCACGGTCGTCGCGGTCGGCCTGCAGGTGTACGCGCTGACGGCGTCGACGCTGGCCGTCGGCGTGCTGGGGATGTGCGCGCTCGTGCCGCTGGTGGTGTTCGGGCTGTACGGCGGTGCGCTCGTCGACCACTACGACCGCCGCACGGTCGCCGTCGTCGCGTCCGTCGTGTCGTGGGTCGCCGTCCTCGCGCTGGTCGGGCAGGCCGCGGTCGGCAACGAGCACGTCGGTGTCCTGTACGCGCTGGTGGCGGTGCAGTCGGCTGCCGGTGCGGTGAACTCGCCCGCCCGCTCGGCGATCATCCCGCGCCTGCTCGAGCCGCGGCTGATGCCCGCGGCCAACGCGCTGCAGACCATGGGCTGGAACGTCGCGCTGACGCTCGGCCCGCTCGCGGGTGCGGCGCTGGTCGCCGGCATCGGCTACGTGTGGGCGTACGCGGTGGACGCGGTGCTGTTCACGTTCGCGCTCACGGCCCTGCTGCGCCTGCCGCCCGTGCCGCCCGAGCCGTCCGACGACCGCCGGCAGCGCCTGGGCCTGGGCTCGGTGGTCGACGGCCTGCGCTACCTCGGCACGCAGCCCAACGTGCGGATGACGTTCCTCGTCGACATCGTCGCGATGGTGACCGCGATGCCGCGCGTGCTGTTCCCGGCCGTGGGGGTCCTCTACCTCGGCGGCGGCGAGACGACGACGGGCGTGCTGACCGCGGCGATCGCCGCCGGTGGCATCCTCGCCGGCCTGTTCTCCGGCGGCCTGGCGCGCGTGCGCTGGCAGGGCCGCGTCATCGCGGGTGCGATCACGGCGTGGGGGCTCTCGATCGTCGCGTTCGGCCTCGTCCTGGTCACCGCCGGCCGCACGACGCCGGACGGCGTGCTGCCCCTCGCGCTGGCCCTCGCGGTCGTGACGCTCGCGCTCGCGGGCGCGTCGGACGCGGTGTCGTCGGTGTTCCGCCAGACCATCCTGCAGACCGCGACCCCGGACCACATGCGCGGCCGCCTGCAGGGCGTGTTCGTCGTCGTCGTGGCAGGCGGCCCGCGCCTGGGTGAGCTGGTGCTCGGTGCGCTGTCCACGCGCGTGGGTGAGGCCGGGGCGGCGGTGATCGGCGGGGTCGCGTGCGTCGTGCTGCTGTGGGTGCTCGTCCGCGCGCAGCGCACGTTCTGGCACTACGACGCGCGGCACCCGACGCCCTGAGAGGCCCGCCGGCGCAGCGGGTCGCCGCCGGTGCGTCTGGCCACGGTGACCTCCGGTGAGAGGTGGGGTTCACCTCAGCGTGGGCGGCGTGCGACGGGGTCGCACCCCGCAGGGTCAGTGGTCGTGCTCGTCGCGGTGCTCGGCCGTGCGGTCGCGCGCGAGCTCGCACGCCGCGACCGTCGCCCCCGCCGTCGCGCTGGGCGGCTCGTCCTCGCTCGCGCGGGCGTCGCGGTCCGCGGCCTGCGCGGCGTCCGCGAGCGCGGCCGCCCGGTCGGCGCGTCGCGCGGTGTGGCGGCGCAGCGAGGGCAGGGCAGCGAGCGTCGCGACGAGCGCGGCCGCGCCGGACACGACGACGACGAGGAAACCCGCGTGCGACCCGGCCGCGTCGATGCGGCTGCCCGCCACCGACGCCCCGACGGACACCCCGATGCTCAGGCCGGTGCCCACCCACGTCAGGCCCTCGGTGAGCCGGCCCGGGGGGACGAGCTCGGCGACGAGCGCGTTGCCGTTGATGATCGACGGCGCGATCGAGAACCCGACCACGAACATCGCGGCAGCGAGCACCCAGAGGGTCTGCGCCAGGAAGAAGACGCAGACGCCGATCGCGAGGGCCACCACGCCGATCGCGAACCGGCGGTGCAGCGGCGAGACCCAGTGCCGGGCGCCGTAGAGCAGACCCGAGATCAGGGAGCCGAGCGCGAAGACCGCCAGGATGACGCCCGCGAGCTCCTTGCGGCCGGACTCGTCGGCGAAGGCGACGGTCGCGACGTCGGTCGCGCCGAAGATCGAGCCGATGGCGACGAAGACCAGGACGATGACGACCATCCCGGGGCGGCGCAGCACGCTGCCGCGCGGCCGCGGCTCGTGCGCGGGCGCGACGGGCGGCTCGGTGTCGCGCAGGCTCAGGAACGCCAGGCCGCCGACCACCATGGCGACGACCGGGACGATGAGGGCGGCGGTCGGGGACACGCTCGTGGCCAGGACGGTCGCCGCGACGGGTCCGATGACGAACACCAGCTCGTCGAGCACCGACTCCAGCGAGTACGCGGTGTGGACGCGGCGCGGGTCGTCGCCCAGGGAGTGGTTCCACCGCGCGCGCACGAGGGACCCGAACGAGCCGATGGTCGCGCCGACGAGCAGCGCGGTGACGTAGAGCCAGACGGTGGGGGCGCGCAGCGAGGCGGCGACGACGAGCGCGACCAGGCTCGTGGCGGACACGATGATCGCGGGCCGCATGACGCGGGCCTGGCCGTGCCGGTCGACGAGCCGGGCGAGCAGCGGTGCGCCGCCGGCCTGGGCGATCACGACGGCCGCGGACACGCGTCCCGCGAGCCCGTAGGAGCCGTACAGGGCCGAGACCATGAGGACGATCCCGATGCCGACCATCGACATGGGGAGCCGGGCGACGACGGCGGTGCCGGAGAACGCGAGTGCGCCAGGGCGTGCCAGGACGTCCCGGTAGGGCTGGAGCATGCCTCCACTGTCGCATCCGGCGCCCACGACGGGCGCCGGGGGTGCGTGCGCTGCGGCGGTGGCCGCGGTGCCGGGTGGGTCCGGGCGGCCGACGGGGCCACCCGGTGCGCGATCGGGGCACCGTGGTGTGAATCGGTTCACTCAGGACGTCCGGGCGTTGTCGGGACGAGGTGCCGGAGACGCGACAAAATGCCGACAGGAGGGGTGCGTCGAGCGGGATCGCGCCGGTGTGACGTGCCTCACATCGCGCGCTGACCTGCGAACTTACCGGCGCCAGCCGATCTCGCACGTGACCTGGGAGTTCGCTGAGCGGGCCCGTCGGACCTGGACAATTGTCCGATGAGTCGTTTCAATCCTGAACATCCGTCTTACTTCTCTTTCGCCCTGGTGGGCCCCAGAGTGGAACCACCGACGACGCGCCGCACGCCAGTGGCGCTCAGCACCGGCGCACGACGGACGACGGGTCGCACCCGCCCCGGCGCCACCGCTCCCCTCGGACACACCAGCCCTCGGGCTGCTCCCGGGCCTGCCCGGTCCCTCCCTGCTGCATCGCCGACGACGTCGGGCAGCCCGTCCCACGTCAGGTCTGCACAGGAGACCCATGTTCATCTTCATCCTGCAGCTGCGGCACATGTTCGAGGGCCAGAACGAGATCTATCTCTTCGCCGTCTTCTCGACCATCGTCTGGGCTCTCTGGATCCTCAAGGTCGTGCTCTCGCGGCGCTACCGTCCCGTCACCGCCCCGTACGCGATCAGCACGAGCGTCGTCGTCCCCGTCGTCGACGAGCCGCTCGACCTCTTCCGCGACGTCCTGCGGCGCATCGTCGAGCAGCAGCCCGACGAGGTCATCGTCGTCATCAACGGCGCACCCAACCCCGGGCTCGAGGGCGTGTGCGACGAGTTCGCACCCGTCGTCCAGCGCGTGCACACGCCGATCCCCGGCAAGCGCAACGCCGTGAAGATCGGCACCGTGATGTCGCACGGCGACATCACCGTGCTCGTCGACTCCGACACCGTGTGGACCGACGGCGCGCTCGACGAGCTCGTCAAGCCGTTCGCGGACCCGTCGGTCGGCGGCGTCACGACGCGCCAGCGCATCCTCGAGCCGAATCGCTCCTGGATCACCCGCTGGGCCGACTGGCTCGAGAACACGCGTGCGCTGTACTCGATGCCCGCGCAGTCCGTGCTGGGTCAGGTCGGCTGCCTGCCGGGACGCACCATCGCGTTCCGCCGGCACATCCTCATGTCGGTCATGGACAAGTTCATGACCGAGAAGTTCCTCGGCGTCTTCCTCGAGGTCTCCGACGACCGCACCCTGACGAACCTCACGCTCAAGGCCGGCTACCGCACGGTCTACCAGCACACGAGCCTCGTCTACACGGACGCCCCGCTCGAGATCAAGAAGCTCTACAAGCAGCAGCTGCGCTGGTCGCGGGGCAGCCAGTACAACACCCTGCGCATGCTGCCCTGGATGCTCGGCCACGCGCCCGTCCTGTCGATCTTCTTCCTCGTCGACATCATCCTGCCGTTCCTGCTCTTCGGGACCGTCGCCGGCTGGGTCTACCGCGCGGTCTCGGGCACGGGCATCAACCTGTACCAGGCGATCCTCGAGACGACGACCGGCGTGCAGGGCCTGGCCTGGGTCGTCAGCCTGATGATCGTCTCGTCGGTGCTGTCCATGGCGATCCGCCAGATCCGCCACCTGCAGGAGAAGCCCTCGGACTTCCTGCGGCTGCCCGTCTTCATCATCACCTCGACGCTCTTCCTCATGCCGATCCGGATCATCGGGTTCTTCCGCATGGCGCACGTCGCCGGCTGGGGCACCCGTGCCGGGGCCTACGTCGCGGGCCAGCAGGACGCGTCCGACGGCGACCTCATGGCACAGCTCGAGGACACGACGCCGCACACCGCTCCCGTCGACGTCGTCGACCGGCCGACCGTGCCCACGCAGGCCGGGCACGCCGTCCCGCGCGTGTCGGTCCTGCGCCCCGACGCCCAGGCCGCGGCCGGCGGCCGTGTCGCGCTGCGCGCCGAGACCCGCCTCCGCGCCCAGGCGCAGGCCGCACCCGCCGCCCGGCGCCGTGGCAACCCCCTCGCACTCGTCCCCTACCTGATCGGGATCCTCATGTTCGCCCTCATGGCGGTGGCCTATGTCTGAGCGCACCGGAAAGCACTGGTGGACGCTCGACGGCCACCTCGGACTCGTCGGCAAGCTCTCGGCCGTCGTGCTCGCCGTCACGCTCGGTGCCGTCACCGGCGTCGTCTGGCTCTCGCCCTCGGGCGCCATGCCGGGCCCCCTCATGACGGAGGCCGAGAGGCAGCTCACGCAGGAGAACGCCGATCTCGCGGCGGTCCTCGCCGACCGCGACGACGAGATCGCCGACCTGCTGGCCTCGCAGGACAAGGCGGCCGCCGAGCGCGCCGCCGGTGCGGAGTCCGGCCGGGCCAAGTCCGCCGCCGAGAAGGCCGCGGCGCAGGAGAAGGCCGCCGCCGACAAGGCCGCGGCGCAGGACGGGGGCAAGGCCAAGGCCGCCGCCGAGAAGGCCGCTGCTGCCGCGAACGGCAAGGCCAAGGCTGCGGCCGAGAAGGCCGCGGCCCACGCCCGCTCGCAGCAGAAGGCCGTGCTCGAGCGTCAGCTCGCCGCGGCGCGCGGTGACGCGCAGGGTGCCGCCATCCGCGCGGCGGTCGCGCAGTCGCAGGTCGACTTCGCCCGGCAGGCCGCCGCCGCCCGTGCGGAGGCCGCCAAGCCGGTCAGGCCGAGCACGCCCACCCGGGACGCGATCGTGCACCCGACGGACCGGTACTTCGGTCTGTACACGGCGCAGTCCCCGTTCTCCTGGTCGGAGCACGACCAGGTCGCGTCGACGGTCGGCGTGCAGCCGGACCTCGCTGGGTACTTCCAGGGCTGGGACACGCCGTTCCGGGCCGACGCGGTCACGCGCTCGTGGACCAAGGGCGCGCTGCCCATGGTGACGTGGGAGTCGCGGCCCATGGAGGCGAGCAACGGCGAGTCCGAGGCACCGGAGTACTCGCTGCCCCGCATCCTCGACGGCGCGTTCGACGACTACCTGCGTCAGTACGCACGGGACGTCACGGCCCTGGGCCTGCCCGTCGCGATCCGGCTGAACCACGAGATGAACGGGTCCTGGTACCCGTGGTCCGAGCTGGGCGTCAACGGCGCGCAGGTCAACGGCAACAACCGGGGCGACTTCGTCAAGGTGTGGCGGCACGTCCACGACATCTTCGAGGCCGAGGGCGCCAACGAGTACGCGATCTGGGTGTGGTCGCCCAACATCGTCAACCGCCTGCCCAAGCTCAACCAGCCGCTCGAGTACACGCGGAGCCTGTACCCCGGCAACGAGTACGTGGACTGGGTCGGCCTGTCCGGCTACTACCGCCCGCCGTACGACGCGGACCAGACGCCCACGTTCTCGTGGACGTTCGACCGCTCGCTCGACCAGCTGCGGGCCATCACCGACAAGCCGGTCCTCCTGACGGAGATCGGGGCGTCGGAGTCCGGTGGCAACAAGGCCGCCTGGGTGACCGACCTGTTCGACGCCCTCGCGCAGCCGCGCAACGCCGACGTCATCGGGTTCGCCTGGTTCCACCACACCGTCACGACGGTCAGCGAGGGCCAGCTGGTCACCAACGACTGGCGCATCACCTCGCGCGAGGACTCCCAGCAGGCGTTCCTCGACGGCATCCGCGACCCCTCCGCCGGCTTCCTCCCCGGCTCCTGACACCTCCGACGTGAAGAAGAAGGACCCATGAGCACCCAGCGCAGCACCACCCCCCGTCCGGCCGGGGCGGCCACGACCGCCCCGGCGAACCTCAGGATCACGGTCTTCGGCACCGGCTACCTCGGCGCGACGCACGCCGTCGCGATGGCCGAGCTCGGCTTCGACGTGGTCGGCGTGGACGTCGACCAGGCGAAGGTCGACGCCCTCGCCGCCGGCAAGGTCCCGTTCTTCGAGCCCGGGCTGCCCGAGCTGCTGGAGAAGACCCTGGCCACCGGCCGCCTGCGGTTCACGACCGACGCCGCGTCCGCGGTCGCCGGCGCCGACGTGCACTTCGTGTGCGTCGGCACCCCGCAGCAGCGCACGTCGCACGCCGCGAACCTCGCGTACGTCGAGGACGCGACGCGCGTCATCGCGCAGCACCTCACCAAGGACGCCGTCATCGTCGGCAAGTCGACCGTCCCCGTCGGCACGGCCGCGCGGCTGCGTGAGCTGGTCGCCGCGTCGGTCCCGGCCGGGATCGACGCCGAGCTGCTGTGGAACCCCGAGTTCCTGCGCGAGGGCAAGGCCGTCGGCGACACCCTCCACCCCGACCGCATCGTGCTCGGCGGCGTCTCGGAGCGGTCCGAGGCGATCATGCGTGCCGTCTACGCCGCGCCGATCGCCGAGGGCTCACCCGTCGTCGTGACGGACCTGCCGACCGCCGAGCTCGTCAAGGTCAGCGCCAACGCGTTCCTCGCCACCAAGATCTCGTTCATCAACGCGATCGCGGGTGTCTGCGAGGCCGCCGGCGCCGACGTCACGGTCCTGGCCGACGCGCTGGGCCACGACGTGCGCATCGGCCGCCAGTTCCTCGACGCCGGCCTCGGCTTCGGCGGCGGCTGCCTGCCCAAGGACATCCGTGCACTCATGCACCGGTCCAAGGAGCTCGGCGCCAACCGCGCGGCCGCGCTGCTGCAGCAGGTCGACGAGATCAACATGGGCCAGCGCGAGCGCGTCATCGACATGGCACTCGAGGCCTGCGGCGGGTCGGTGCTCAACAAGCGCATCGGCGTCCTGGGGGCGGCGTTCAAGCCGCTGACGGACGACGTGCGCGACTCGCCGGCGCTCAACGTGGCGGCGGCCCTGCACCTGCGCGGTGCGCAGGTCACGGTCTACGACCCCGAGGCGGGCGACACCGCGCGCCGCGCCTTCCCGACGCTGGGCTACGGCACGAGCGTCGACGAGGCCGTGGAGGGGTCCGACGTGCTGCTCGTGCTCACCGAGTGGAAGCAGTTCGTCGACGTCGACCCGCAGCGCCTCGCAGGCCTGACCAGCACCCCGCGGGTCATCGACGCGCGCGGCAAGCTCTCGGCCGACCAGTGGCGTGCGGCCGGCTGGGAGTTCACGGGACTGGGCCGCCTGACGGCCTGACCCGGCCCGACCGAGCCGGGCCGGTCCCTCACCCCCGTGAGGAGGCCGGTCCGGCTCCGCCGTCCCCCGGGGTCGTGAGAGTGCGATCCAGCCCGAGACACAGACCGGATGGCGCTCTCACGGCCACCAGGGGACCACCAGGGGTCAGGCCTGCAGGGCCTGGGCGACGACCTCCTTGGCCGCCTCCTGCACCTGCGTGAGGTGCTCGGGGGAGACGAACGACTCGGCGTAGATCTTGTAGACGTCCTCGGTGCCGGACGGACGCGCCGCAAACCACGCGTTCTCGGTGGTGACCTTCAGCCCGCCGATCGACGCGTCGTTGCCGGGCGCCTTCGTGAGCCTGGCCGTGATCGGCTCACCGGCCAGCTCGGTCGCGGTGACCTGCTCGGGGGACAGGGCCGCGAGCGTCGCCTTCTGCTCGCGCGTGGCCGCGGCGTCGACGCGCGCGTAGAAGGACTCGCCGAACCGGTCGACGAGCTCGGCGTGGTGCTGCGACGGCGACTTCCCCGTGGTGGCCAGGATCTCCGAGGCGAGCAGCGCCGGCAGCAGGCCGTCCTTGTCGGTCGTCCACACCGTGCCGTCGGTGCGCAGGAAGGACGCCCCGGCGGACTCCTCGCCGCCGAACCCGACCGAGCCGTCGATGAGCCCGGGCACGAACCACTTGAAGCCCACGGGCACCTCGAGCAGACGGCGGTCCAGCGACGCGGCGACCCGGTCGATGAGCGACGACGACACCAGGGTCTTGCCGATCGCGGTCCCCGCGGGCCAGCCCGGGCGCGCACCGCCGTACAGGTAGGCGATCGCGACCGCGAGGTAGTGGTTGGGGTTCATGAGGCCCGCGTCGGGCGTGACGATGCCGTGGCGGTCCGCGTCGGCGTCGTTGCCCGTCGCGATGTCGAACGGTGCGCGACCGTCGGCGCCGGGCTGCATCCGCTCCAGCAGCGACGCCATCGCGTAGGGCGACGAGCAGTCCATGCGGATCTTGCCGTCCCAGTCGAGCGTCATGAACGCCCACCGCGGGTCGACGTGCGGGTTCACGACCGTCAGGTCGAGCCCGTAGCGCTCGCCGATCGCGCCCCAGTACTCGACCGACGCGCCGCCCAGCGGGTCGGCGCCGATGCGCACGCCCGCGGCGCGGATCGCGTCGAGGTCCACGACGTTCGCGAGGTCGTCGACGTACGACGTCAGGTAGTCGTGCTTGCGGGTGGTGTCCGCCGCGAGCGCCTGCTGGATGCCGACGCGCTGCACGTCGCGCCAGCCGGTCCGGAGGATCTCGTTGGCGCGGTCCGCGATCCAGCCCGTCGCCTCCGACCCGGCGGGGCCGCCGTGCGGCGGGTTGTACTTGAAGCCGCCGTCGCGCGGCGGGTTGTGCGACGGGGTCACGACGATGCCGTCGGCCAGGCCCGGGCCCTGCGTCCGCACGCCCGCGCCCGTCGCCGCACCGTTGTGCGTGAGGATCGCGAGCGACACCGCCGGCGTCGGGGTCCACGAGTCGCGCGCGTCGACGTGCACCTCGACACCCGCGGCGGCCAGCACCTCGAGGGCCGTCGTGAACGCCGGCTCGGACAGCGCGTGCGTGTCGCGGCCGATGAACAGGGGGCCGTCGGTGCCCTGCGAGCGGCGGTACTCGACGATGGCCGCGGTGATCGCCACGATGTGCGCCTCGTTGAACGCGCCGTCGAGCGAGGAGCCGCGGTGGCCGGACGTGCCGAACACGACCCGCTGCGCCGGGTCGTCGAGGTCGGGCTGACGGTCGTGGTAGGCGGAGAGCAGGGCATCGAGGTCGACGAGGTCGGAAGGCTGGGCGGGGGTGCCGGCGCGCGGATCCATACGGGTGATCCTCCCGCAGTCGACCCCCGCGGCGCACGTGCTCGGCCGGACGTCTCGCGGGTCGGTAAGGTGCACGCATGGCCAAGAACACGCCCGACTTCGTGCTGCGCCCGTTCGAGGGGCTCCCCGGTGAGCCCGACTGGGTCGCGCTGCGCGAGCTCGTGCCCGCGGCGACCGCGACCGCCCGCACCACCGCCGAGCACGGTGCACGTGACGTCGTCGTCACCACCGTGCTGCCGAACAGCTGGGCGGCCCTGCACCGCACGGACGGCGTCGTGCTCGTCGCGCTGCAGACCGGCACCAGCTCGGGTGACGCGAGCCGCGACGTCGCGACCGCGCTGCTGCTGGCGCTGGACGCCGAGCCCGGCACCGCGATCGAGACCATCGGCCTGCCCACGCCGGGCCCCCGGCTGCAGGACGTCCTGGACCTGTCGGTGCCGTTCGAGGTGACGGTGCAGGAGAGCTTCGCCTACTGGCTCGACCCGAGCACCGACGTCACCCCCGACCTGCAGGCCGCGCTCGAGGAGGCCGACGCCGGCATCATCGACACGCGCCGCCTGGCCGCCGCCGAGTCCGCGTACTGGTGCCGCATGGGCGCCCGCGAGTACCTGCGCTGGGCCCAGCCCGCGGACGAGCAGGTCGTCCTCGACGGCCTGTCGCGGCTGCACGCGCGCCGGGAGTCCGGCTTCGACGACGCCAAGTTCATCGGCTACTTCCGTGCCGCCGGCATCGTCGTGCCCGTGTGGGAGCTGGCGCGCGGCTCGGAGGCCGACGACGTCGAGAAGCCCCTGGCCGCCTTCGTGCCGCGCCTCGAGGCTGCGATGGCCGACGACACGCCGCTCGACGCGAACGCCCGCCGGGCCCGCGCCGGCCTCGTGGCGCGGCAGGTCACGCTGCGCTGACGGGGCGGCCTGCGCGCCGTCCGGCGCTCGTGAGGCGACGTGTCACCTGCGGTCGATAAGGTGGGCCCCGTGACACGCACGGGAAGCGAGGCCGTCCGACCGATGGCCGACGTGACCGCTGACCCGGCCCCCGGCACGGCCTCCGACGCGACCGCCGAGCGCGCGGCCCGCGCCGCGCGCGGGCACAAGCAGCGCCAGCGCGTGGCGGTGATCATCCCGGCCAAGGACGAGTCGCGCCGGATCGCCGCGACCGTGCGCTCGGCGCGCGCCATCCCGCACGTCGACCTCGTGCTCGTGGTCGACGACGGGTCCGAGGACAACACGCAGCACGTCGCCCGCGAGGCCGGCGCGGTCGTGGTGCGGCACTCGCACAACCGCGGCAAGGCCGCGGCGATGGAGACGGGTGCCGCGGTCGTCGCGATGCGCGACGCCCCCGACCGGCCGCCGCGCCACCTGCTGTTCGTCGACGGCGACCTGGCCGACACGGCCGTCAACACCGCGCCGCTCGTGCCGCCGGTGATGGACGGCATCGCGGACCTCACGATCGCCCTGCTGCCGCCGCAGCCCGGCGCGGGTGGTCGCGGGCTCGTGGTCGGCGCCGCGCGGCGTGCCATCGCGTCGATGACGGGGTGGACGCCCACGCAGCCGCTGTCCGGCATGCGCTGCCTGACCCGCGAGGCGTTCGAGGCCGCGACGCCGCTCGCGCGGGGCTGGGGCGTCGAGGCGGGCATGACGATCGACCTGCTGCGCCTGGGCTTCCGCGTCCTGGAGGTGCCGTGCGAGCTGCGGCACCGGCCCTCGGGCACGGACCTCAAGGGTCAGCTGCACCGCGCCGCGCAGTACCGCGACGTGCAGCTCGCCGTGAACGCGCGCCGGGCGCGCGCCGCCGCGTCGAGCGTCAGGCGGACGATGTCGCCGGACCCGCAGCGTCCGGGTCGCTGACGGCGGTCTCCCCGACGGTCCGACGGGCTCCCGTCGCGTCCGTCGAGGTCGGCGCGGCACCGCCCGCGTCCTCGACGTGCCGTGCGCCCAGCCGCCACTGCGCCGACGCCGCGACCAGGCACGGCACCGCGAGCGCGATCCCCGTGGCCGGCACGACGATGCCCGAGTCGTTCATGAGGAAGCCGACCGTGAGCGCCGCACCCGTGGCGGCGACCGCCGGACGCAGCAGCGGGACCTCGCGCTGCAGGTCCGCGAGCGGCGACCCCGCGCCGAGCAGCCCGCCGCGGTGCGCGCGCGGGCCCGCGAGCACGAGCCACGTCAGCGCGACGCCGCCGATGGCCAGGACGAGGTAGCGCCAGGACGTCAGGACCCGCAGGTTCACCGAGAGCTTGCGCCACACGACGTCCCACAGCCCGCCCTCGAGCACGGTGTCGAGGAACCTGCCCAGGTGCGTGCGGTCCGCGGCGGGCCGCATCCAGTCGAGCACGGCGAACCCGAGCACGACGGCCACCCCGACGGCGCCCACGAGCAGCACGAGCCGCCACGACACGCGCCGCCCGCTGACCGCGACCGCGAGCATCGCGAAGGCCAGGATGATCGCGGGCGGGCCGCCGAAGTCCGCGCCCCACTGCGGCGCACCGTCGACGACGACGAGCAGCGCGCCGATCGCCACGACCGACGCGACCGCCAGGCGCCGCCTGCCGATGCGCAGCAGGTGGTCCGCCACCACCACCGCGAGCAGCACGCCCCCGGCGGTGATGAGGGCGAACGCCTGGTTGCTCATGCCGTAGAACCGCGCGGCGACGATCCGGTGCGCCCCCATGGGCCCGTCGATGACCAGGTTCGACCCGGTCACGGCGTCGAGCACGAGGGTGACGACGGTGACGCCGGCGACGACGCCCGCGGGGCCGAGGACGTGGCGGCGCCACGGGCCCGCGAGCGCGGCGGCCGTGATGACGACGATCCAGGCGAGGAGCGTGAGCCAGAAGGCGGTGACGGGACGGTCCGCACGCCACCACGGCACGAGCCCGGCGAGGAACGACGCGACCGGGGCGGACCCCAGGACGAGCGCCCCGACCTGCAGGACCCGCAGCGCGGGGCGCAGGGGCGGGTGGTCGGCGCGGCCGCGCGCGACCAGGATGATCGCCGCGGCGACGAAGAGTGCGGCCTGCGCGAGCACGAGACGTGCCGAGAACGACCCGAACACCAGGGAGATCGCGCCGGCCTCCCGCTGCACGTCGAGCAGCCGGGCCACGCGCTCGCCGCCGGTCGCGGCGCCCGGCGTGGGCACGATCTGCGCGCCGGGCAGCGCGGGGGCGTCGTCGCCGAGCAGGAGCAGCGCGAGCAGCGTCGGGGTGACGTCGGTGACCTGGACGACGCCGGGCTGCCGCGTGGACCCCGACGTGAGCTGGCTCTCGGCGAACGGGGGTGGCACCTCGCGCGGGCCGAGGCCGATCGCGAGCTGCAGGCCCGAGCGCCCCGAGTCGGCCAGGGAGACCACGAGGACGGTGGCGTCGTGCCCCGACAGGCCGTCGAGCACCGCGCCGATGCGGGCGTCGAGCCGGACCGCCTGCTGCGCGCGCGTCGGCTCGACGATGGACTCGGACCCCGGCAGGTCGTCGTCGGCGCTGCCCATGCCGGGCAGCTCGTCGTCGGGGACGGCGCTGGGTGTCGCGGAGGGCAGGCGCGCCACGGTCGCGTACCCGGGGTCGCGGATCGTGCCGGCGTCGACGACGAGCAGCTCGGAGGCCGCGGCGGCGTCCCGGACGACCTGTGCGAGGCCGCGCTGCTCGGCGGGGAGGCGCACGTGCTCGCCGACCGGCCGGCCCGCGGAGTCCGCGAGCGCGACGGCGGCACCCGGCCCGACGCCGGTGACGGTGGTGCCGGTGCGCGCGAGCAGGTCGCCGAGCATGCCGGGCCGTGCGCCGTACGACTCGGCGCCCGCGCTCGCGAGGTAGTCCTCCCAGCCGGGCACCTCGCCGGACTCGCCGGGGTCGCGCAGCGAGCGGCACGTCTTGTCGTCCGCGACGAGGTCGGCCGCGCGGTTGCCGGCGGAGACCGCGAGCCACCCGTCGGCGGGGCACCCGCGCGCGCGCACCGAGCGGGTCGCGACCGTGCCGACGGAGCCCTCGCGCGACAGCGTCCACAGCGCCGGCGTCGTCAGGGCACCGACGTCGTCCCAGCGCAGACCCGTGACGCCCACCAGCACCACCGGCCCGGGGACGGGCTCGGGCACCGCACGCTCGGCCGCCTGCGCGGGTGCACCCAGCAGCACCGCGAGCGCGGCGAGCAGGGCAGCGGCGAGCGCGCGCAGGGACCGGGGCACCACCCCAGCCTACGGGCGCCCAGTAGGCTCGGCGGGGCCGCGCGCGCGGTCGCGCCGCGTCCGCGCACCTGTCCGGTGCCGTGCGCGACGGAGACGACGGGCCCTGGCGCCCGCGGGTGGGAGGCCGATCGCCGTGCTGCGCTACGCGTACCTCGGGCCTGCGGGCACCTTCACGGAGGAGGCGCTGCGGCAGGTCGCGGCACCCGACGAGGCCGTGTACCTGCCGCAGACGGACGTGGGCTCCGCGATCGCCGCGGTCCGCTCGGGCGACGCCGACCGTGCGGTCGTCGCGATCGAGTCGACCGCCGAGGGCGGCGTGACCGCCACGCTCGACTCGTTGGCCGCGGGGTCGCCGCTCGTCATCGTGCGCGAGGTGCTCGTGCCGGTGCAGTTCACGCTCGTCGCCCCGGCGGGCGTGCGGCTCGCGGACGTCCGGCGCATCGCGGCGCACCCGCACGCGTGGGTGCAGTGCCGCCGGTGGCTCGCGGCGCACCTGCCGCACGCGGTGCACGTCCCGGCGACGAGCAACACGGCACCGGCGGCGCTGCTCGCCCAAGCGGCGGGCGACCCGGCGGCGGTGCGCGCGCTCGCGTTCGACGCCGCGCTCGTGCCCCCGGCGGCGGTCGGGACGTACGGGCTGGCACCCGTGGCCGAGCACGTGGCGGACAACCCGTCGGCGCTCACGCGGTTCGTCGTCGTCGGACCGCCCGGCCCCGTGCCCGCGCCGACGGGCGCCGACAAGACGACGCTCGTGGTGCACCTGCCGGACAACGAGGCAGGCGCGCTGCTCGCGATGCTCGAGCAGTTCGCCGTGCGCGGCGTGAACCTCTCGCGCATCGAGTCGCGGCCCATCGGCGACGCGCTGGGCCGCTACTCGTTCTCCATCGACGCCGAGGGGCACGTGACCGACGAGCGCATGGGCGAGGTGCTCATGGGCCTGCACCGGCGGTGCCCGTACGTGCGGTTCCTCGGGTCCTACCCGCGTGCCGACGCGGTCGCGCCGCTGGTCCACGTGGGCACGTCGGACGCGGACTTCGTCGAGGCGCGTGCGTGGCTCGACCGGCTGCGCGGCGGCGACCCGGCCTGACGCGGGCCGCCGTGCGCCGCGCCCCGACGAGGGCGGGGCTCAGGCCGCGACGCGCACGACCAGGGCGCCGGGGTCCACGCGCGCGGTGATGACGCCCGCGCGCCCGACGATGTCGCCGTCGACCTGCACGTGCTCGCCCCCGGCCACCTCGATGCGCGCGGTGCGGGCCCGTACGTGGTCGATGCGGCCGATCTTCGCGGCGGACTCGTTGCGCACGCCGACGCCCTGCAGCACGACCTCGCCGAACAGCTGCGCCCAGCCCGCGATGCCGCCGCGCGTGTCGATCGAGGCGATGTCGAGCACGCCGTCGTCGAGGACCGCGTCGGGCAGCAGCGTGATGCCGCCGGGCAGCTTGCCGCAGTTGCCGACCAGCAGGCTGCGGGCGCGCAGCTGCTGGACGGGCTTGTCGTCCAGCGTGAGGCGCACGCGCAGCCGCCGTCCGTGCAGGTGGCGCACGCCCGCCATGAAGTAGGCGATCCAGCCGACCTTGGCCTTGAGCTGGTCGTCGGTGTCGGCGACCATGGCGGCGTCGAAGCCCAGGCCGGCGATGACGAGGAAGATGTGGTCGCGCGGCTTGTCGGTGTCGTCCGGCAGGTCGTCGGCGGCCTCGGCGATGTCGTCGTCCATCTGCGACTCCCACCGCTCGACGCGCAGCCAGCCCACGTCGATGGGCTTGTCCGTGCCGTCGAGCGCGAGCTGCAGGGCCGCGAGCGGGTCGTTCAGCGGCACGTCGAGGTTGCGGGCCAGGAGGTTGCCCGTGCCCAGCGGCATGAGACCCATCGGCACGCCCGTCCCGGCGAGGGCCTCGGCGACCGCGCGCACGGTGCCGTCGCCGCCGACGGCGACCACGAGGTCAGCGCCGGACGCGACGGCCGAGCGCGCCTGACCCACGCCCGGGTCCTCGACGGTCGTCTCGAGCCACATCGGCTCGGGCAGGTACTGCTCGGACGCGGCCTTGCGGACCGCGGCGCGCAGGTCGGCGACGTCGGGCTTGGACGGGTTGGCGACGAACGCGACGAGCTGGCCGGCGGGTCGACCCGTCTCCGCCGACGCGGGTGCGGGCCCCGCGAGCCGTGCGCCGAGACTGCGCTGCTGACGCCAGACCCACAGGCCCAGCCCGACGGCGACGAGCGCCAGCACACCGGCGACCACTGCGACCCACGCGACCCATGACATGTCGCGCAATCTACGGGTGCGCGGCCGACGCCGCAGCGCGGGCGCCGGCGGGAACCCGGGTGGCGGGGTCGGTAGGGTCGGGGGGTGATCGATCTGCAGCTCCTGCGCCAGGAACCCGACATCGTGCGCGCCAGCCAGGTGGCCCGCGGCGAGGACCCGCACCTCGTCGACGAGGTGCTCGACGCCGACGCGCTGCGTCGCTCCGCGCTGACGGAGTACGAGACGCTGCGGGCCGAGCAGAAGTCCCTCGGCAAGCAGGTCGCGCAGGCCTCCGGTGACGAGAAGCAGGCGCTGCTCGCGCACACCAAGCAGCTCGCCGCCCGCGTGAAGGCCCTGCAGGGTGACGCCGAGCAGGCCGAGGCGCGCGCCACCGAGCTCGCGCGGCGCATCGGCAACGTCATCGAGGACGGCGTCCCCAGCGGGGGCGAGGACGACTACACGGTGCTCGAGCACGTCGGCACGCCGCGCGACCTCGCGGCCGAGTACGGCCCGGACTTCGTCGTGAAGGACCACCTGGAGCTCGGCGAGGGGCTGCGCGCGATCGACACCGAGCGCGGTGCCAAGGTCTCGGGCGCACGCTTCTACTTCCTCACGGGCGTCGGCGCGCGCCTCGAGCTCGCGCTGCTCAACGCCGCGATGGACCTGGCGATGCGCAACGGGTTCACGCCGACGATCACCCCCACGCTCGTGAAGCCCGAGATCATGGCCGGCACCGGGTTCCTCGGGTCGCACGCCGACGAGATCTACCGCCTCGAGGCGGACGACCTGTACCTCGTCGGGACCAGCGAGGTCGCCCTGGCCGGCTACCACTCGGGCGAGATCCTCGACCTGGCGGACGGTCCGCTGCGCTACGCCGGGTGGAGCGCCTGCTACCGGCGCGAGGCCGGGTCGTACGGCAAGGACACGCGCGGCATCATCCGCGTGCACCAGTTCCACAAGGTCGAGGCCTTCGTGTGGACGCGTCCCGACGACGCGTACGACGAGCACCGGCGGATCCTGGCGTGGGAGAAGGAGATGCTCGCGCTCGTGGACCTGCCGTACCGCGTCATCGACACCGCCGCGGGCGACCTCGGGTCGAGCGCCGCGCGCAAGTTCGACTGCGAGGCGTGGCTGCCCAGCCAGCAGCGCTGGATGGAGGTCACGTCGACCTCCAACTGCACGACGTTCCAGGCCCGCCGGCTCGGGGTGCGCGAGCGCACGGCCGACGGCATGCGCACGGTCGCGACGCTCAACGGCACGCTCGCCACCACGCGCTGGATCGTCGCGATCCTCGAGAACCACCAGCAGGCCGACGGTTCGGTGCGCGTCCCCGACGGCCTGCGGCCGTACCTGGGCGGCCTCGAGGTCCTGGAGCCCGTCCGATGAGCCGCACCCGGCTGGTCGCGCTCGACGTCGACGGCACGCTCATGTCCTACGACGGCGTCATCAGCGACGACGTGCGCACCACGGTGACCGCGCTGGTCGACGCGGGTGTCCACGTCGTCCTGGCCACCGGCAGGTCCGCCCACTCGGCCGTCGCCGTCGCGCAGGACCTGGGTCTGACCCACGGCTGGGTCGTGTGCTCCAACGGTGCGGTGACGGCACGGCTCGACGCCGACGAGGAGAACGGGTGGACGATCGCCGGCTCCGTGACGTTCGACCCCGGGCCCGCGCTGCGCGCCATCGCCCTGGAGCTGCCCGACGCGCTGTACGCGGTCGAGGACCTCGGTGTCGGCTTCCGGGTCTCGGCCCCGTTCCCGCCGGGGGAGATGACCGGCGAGGTGACGGTCGTCGCGTTCGACGAGCTCGCGTCCGCACCCGCGACCCGCGTCGTCATCCGGGCGCCGCAGAGCACCCCCGAGGAGTTCCACGCGATCGTCGAGCGCGTCGGGCTGCACGAGGTGACGTACGCCGTCGGCTGGAGCGCGTGGCTCGACCTCACGCCCGGGGGCGTCTCCAAGGCCTCCGCGCTCGAGGAGGTCCGGCGCGCGCTGGGCGTCGAGCCGTACGAGACGCTCGCGATCGGCGACGGCGAGAACGACCTGGAGATGCTGCGCTGGGCGGCGCGCGGGGTCGCGATGGGGCACGCGAACGACGCCGTGCGCGGCGCGGCCGACGAGGTGACCGGGACCATCGAGGACGACGGGGCGGTGGCCGTGCTGCGGCACGTGCTGGTGTGACGGGACGGACGCGCTGGTCACCCAACGTTCCGACCGTGATCCGATCGTGACCGGTTGACGTGCGTTTGCCCTTGCAGGTGCCCGCGAAACGGACTTGTCTCGTGGCAGGTCGGGTCCACCAGGGCCCGCCGGCACGACCACATGGACGTGGAGGTCACATGAAGCGCATCCAGCAGAGCCGCGGGCTGACGCTCGCTGCCGCTGTCACCGGGCTCGGGCTCGTGCTGACGGCATGCTCGAGCGGGGACGGGGACAACACCTCGGGGGGCGGTGACGCCGAGCCGACGTTCGACTGCGCGGACTTCGAGCAGTACGGAGACCTCGAGGGCAAGACGATCTCCGTCTACACCTCGATCGTCGACCCGGAGGCCGAGGAGCAGCGGGCGTCGTACGCACCCTTCGAGGAGTGCACCGGCGCCACGATCGACTACGAGGGGTCGCGCGAGTTCGAGGCGCAGCTGCCCGTGCGGCTCGAGGCGGGCAACCCGCCCGACATCGCCTACATCCCGCAGCCGGGCTTCCTGCGGTCGCTCGTCGCGGACTTCCCCGATGCGGTGCAGCCCGCACCGCAGCCCGTCATCGACAACGCGAGCGAGTACTACACCGAGGCCTGGGCCGAGTACGGGACCGTCGACGGGACGCTCTACGCGACGCCGCTCGGTGCGAACGTGAAGTCGTTCGTCTGGTACTCGCCGGCGGCGTTCGAGGAGAACGGCTACGAGGTCCCGACGACGTGGCAGGGTCTGCTCGACCTGACCGACCAGATCGTCGAGGACAACCCCGACATCAAGCCGTGGTGCGCCGGCATCGAGTCGGGCGAGGGCACCGGCTGGCCGGCCACCGACTGGCTGGAGGACGTCGTGCTGCGGACCGCCGGTCCGGACGTCTACGACCAGTGGGTCAACCACGAGATCCCCTTCGACGACCCGCAGATCGTCGCGGCGCTCGACGAGGTCGGCGGCATCCTCAAGAACGAGGACTACGTCAACGGTGGCCTCGGCAACGTCGCGTCGATCGCGTCGGCCCCGTGGAACGAGTCCGGCAACGGCATCCCCGACGGGACGTGCTTCCTGCACCGGGCCGCGAACTTCTACCAGGCCAACTGGGACGAGGGGATCGAGGTCGCGGAGGACGGTGACGTCTACGCGTTCTACCTGCCGGGTGCCTCCGAGGACGACAAGCCGCTGCTCGGTGGCGGCGAGTTCGTCACGGCGTTCTCGGACCGGCCGGAGGTCGGGGCCTTCCACGCGTA
This sequence comes from Cellulomonas dongxiuzhuiae, assembly GCF_018623035.1. Classification (NCBI taxonomy): domain Bacteria; kingdom Bacillati; phylum Actinomycetota; class Actinomycetes; order Micrococcales; family Cellulomonadaceae; genus Cellulomonas; species Cellulomonas dongxiuzhuiae. The sequence goes on along the minus strand of NZ_CP076023.1, from coordinate 3,539,485 downwards.
CCTGTCGAGCCCGCAGTGGGCCAACGCCAAGGCCGAGGTCACGGGCCAGGGCTGGATCAGCGCGAACAGCGGCCTGGACCCCGAGCTGCTGCAGTCGCCGATCGACCAGCTGTCCTTCGACCTGCTGACGGACGAGACGTACACGTTCCGCTTCGACGGCTCCGACCAGATGCCGGGTTCCGTCGGTGCCGGCTCGTTCTGGCGCGAGATGGTCTCCTGGATCAGCCCCGGGCAGGACTCGCAGACGACGCTGTCGAACGTCGAGGCCGACTGGCCCAGCAGCTGACGTCGCAGCATCACGTGGTGGGGGTCGCCGACATCGGTGGCCCCCACCACGCCGTCCGCCGTACCCGCTGACCGGTCGCCGTCGACCGGCACGACGAGGGGATGACCATCGTGGACTGGTTGCTCCAACCCGACACGACCGCCGAGAAGCTGACGCTGATGGTTCTTGCCATCCTGCTCTTCGTCGTCGTGATGGGTGCGATCCTCCTGGGGATCGACCGGCTGAGGCGGGCACCGACGTGGCTCGTCGTGCTCGGGTTCCTCGGCCCGACCCTGCTCTTCCTCTCCTTCGGCCTGCTCTACCCCGGGCTGCGCACCGTGTGGAGCTCCTTCCACGACGGGCGTGGGCGCAACTTCGTCGGCGTGGACAACTACGTCACGGCGTTCACGGAGGACCAGTTCCAGACCGTGCTGCGCAACACCGCGCTGTGGGTCGTGCTCGTCCCGCTCGCGGCGACGTTCTTCGGCCTGGTGTACGCCGTGCTGGTGGATCGCACCAGGTTCGAGTACGTCGCGAAGACGCTGGTCTTCCTGCCGATGTCGATCTCCCTGGTGGGCGCGTCGATCATCTGGAAGTTCGTCTACGAGTACAAGCCCGTGCAGGGCAACATCCAGCAGACGGGTCTGCTCAACCAGCTGCTCGTGTGGCTGGGCATGGAACCGCAGCAGTTCCTGCAGGACCAGCCGTGGAACAACCTGTTCCTCATCGTCGTCATGGTGTGGATCCAGGCAGGTTTCGCGATGACCGTGCTGTCGGCCGCCGTCAAGGCGATCCCCGACGACATCGTCGAGGCCGCGCGCCTCGACGGTCTGCACGGTCTGTCGATGTTCCGCTTCATCACCGTGCCGTCGATCCGGCCGGCGCTGGTGGTCGTCCTGACGACCATCGCGATGGCGACGCTGAAGGTCTTCGACATCGTCCGCACCATGACCGGCGGCAACTTCGGCACGTCGGTCGTGGCCTACGAGTTCTACACGCAGAGCTTCACCGCGCGGAACCAGGGGCTGGGCGCCGCTCTGGCCGTCATCCTCTTCATCCTCGTCATCCCGATCATCGCGTACAACGTGCGGCAGCTGAAGCTCGCGGAGGAGATCCGATGACCGCCATCCCGCCGACGACGCTCATCGACCCGGGCGAGGTCGACACCCGCAAGGTCCGGGGCCTGACCCGGGCGGAGCAGCGTGCGATCGCGGCCAAGGGGCGGCTCAGCTCGCCGTGGGCCTCGGGCATCGCGATCGTCCTGGCGATCCTGTGGACCGTCCCCACGTTCGGCCTGCTCGTCACGTCGTTCCGCCCGCGCTCCGAGATCCGCACCAGCGGCTGGTGGACGTACTTCGGCAACCCGATGTCCACGCTCGAGAACTACACCGAGGTGCTGTTCGGCTCGTCGACCAGCTTCGCGACGTTCTTCGTCAACTCCCTGGTCATCACGCTGCCCGCGGTCGTCATCCCGATCTCGCTCGCGCTGCTCGCGGCGTACGCGTTCGCGTGGATCCCGTTCCGCGGCCGCGAGGTCCTGTTCGTCGCCGTCTTTGCGCTGCAGGTCGTGCCGATCCAGGTCACGCTGCTGCCGCTGCTCCAGCAGTACGTGTCGTGGGGGCTCGCCGGCTCGTTCTGGGTCGTGTGGCTGTCGCACTCGATCTTCGCGCTGCCGCTGGCGATCTACCTGCTGCACAACTTCATGAAGGACATCCCGGCGTCCCTCGTCGAGGCCGCGCGCGTCGACGGCGCGGGGCACGTGACCGTGTTCTTCCGGGTGCTGCTGCCGCTGCTCACGCCTGCGATCGCGTCGTTCGGCATCTTCCAGTTCCTCTGGGTGTGGAACGACCTGCTCGTCGCGCTCGTGTTCGTCGGCGGCACCACGGACGTCGCGCCGCTGACGGTCCGCATCGCCGAGCTCGCCGGCACGCGCGGGTCGCAGTGGCACCTGCTGTCGGCGGGGGCGTTCGTCGCGATGGTCGTCCCGCTGGTCGTCTTCCTGGCGCTCCAGCGGTACTTCGTCCGTGGCCTGCTGGCCGGCTCCGTGAAGGGCTGACCCCCCGGCCGCACCGCCCGTCGTCCGCGAGAGAGCGATCCAGCACGTGCTGGATCGCTCTCTCGCGTGCCAGGGGTGGCGGGCCGGGTGGGGGAGCACGGGGGACGTAGCCTGGCGGCGTGCCTGCTCCCCTGATGTTCGTGCTGTCGGGGCTGACGCAGTACCTCGGGGCAGCGCTCGCGGTCGGGCTGTTCGCGGTGGTCCCGGCGGGGACGGTCGCGTGGCTGCGCGTCACCGTCGCGGCGGCGGTGCTGCTCGCGTGGCGGCGGCCGTGGCGTGTGGCGGAGCTGTGGGAGGCGCGGCGCCTGCGGGTGACCGTGGTCTTCGGCGTCGTGCTCGCGACGATGAACGTCACCTTCTACATCGCGATCGAGCACCTGCCGCTGGGCACGGCGGTCGCGCTCGAGTTCCTCGGGCCGGTGGCCGTGGCCGCGGTGACCGGGTCCGGCTGGCGGGACCGTGCCGCGATCGCGGTCGCCGCCGTGGGGGTCGTGCTGCTGGCGGGCATCAGCCTCGACACCGGGCCCGGTGCCGTCACCGGCCTCGTCGCGATCGGCGTCGCCGCCGCGTGCTGGGCCGCGTACATCGTCCTGGGGCGCCGGGTCGCGCGGGCCGGGGCGCCCGGGCCGTCGGGCCTGGCGGTCGCCATGGCGGCGGGCGCGCTGGTCCTCGCGCCGTTCCTCGTGGGCGGTGCCGGTCCGGTCCTGCACGACGCGCGGCTCGCCGGCGTCGTCGTCGCGATCGCCGTGTGCTCCTCGCTCGTGCCCTACGTGCTCGAGCAGGTCGTCCTGCGCCGGGTCAGCGCCGCGACGTTCGCGATCCTGCTCGCGCTGCTGCCGGCCACCGCGGCCGTCGTGGGGGCCGTGGCGCTGCGGCAGTGGCCGCACGGCCTCGAGCTGGTCGGGCTGGTCCTCGTCTCGGGCGCCATCGCCCTGACCGCCCGCCCGTCCCGCGGGACCGACGGCGACACCGACGGCGGCACCGACGGCTAGAGGTACTGGCCCGTCGACGGACGCAGGTCGTCCGGACCCTCGTCGCGGGCCACCGGGACCACGAGGCCACCCGGTCCCGGCGCGTGCCCCGGCGGCAGTGCGCGCCGCATCTGCGTGAGCTGGGCCTGCGCCGCCATCTGCTGCGCGACGAGCGCCGTCTGGATGCCGTGGAACAGGCCCTCGAGCCACCCGACCAGCTGGGCCTGCGCGATCCGCAGCTCGGCGTCCGACGGTGCCGTGTCCTCGGTGAACGGCAGCGTGATGCGGTGCAGCTCGGCGAGCAGCTCGGGGGACAGGCCCTCCTCGAGCTCGTGCAACGAGCGCTCGTGGATCTCCGCCAGCCGCGCGCGGGCGGCCTCGTCGAGCGGGGCCGAGCGCACCTCGTCGAGGAGCTGCTTGATCATTGTGCCGATCCGCATGACCTTCGCCGGCTGGCCGACCATGCCGGCCAGGTCCTCGTCACCGCCGGGGCGCGCGTCGCCCTCCGGAGCGTCCGGGGGCACGACGACGACGCGCGGGGCCGACCCCCCGCTCCCGGCTCCGGGGCCCACCCGGGTCTCGCCCGTCGCGCGCCCGCCGTGCTGCTCGTCGTGCTGCTCGTCGTGGTCCACCCCGCCATCATCGCCGAGACGCCCGCCAGGCGCAGGCCCACCCGGACGAGCGCTGACTAGGGTGGGTGGATGGCGTGGCTCAGCACCCCGGCGCACGGCCGCTGGCTCGAGGCGGAGACGGACCGCCTGTGGGAGTTCGGGCGTCCGTCGCGGCTCGCGCGCGGCGGCTTCGCCCGGCTCGACGACGTGGGGCGTCCCCAGCCCGGCCCCCTCGAGCTGTGGATCACGTGCCGCATGACGCACGTCTACGCGCTCGGTCACCTCGCCGGCCGGCCGGGGTCCGCCGCCCTCGTCGACCACGGGCTCGCGGCGCTGACCGGGCTGTTCCGCGACGACGAGCACGGCGGCTGGTTCGCCGAGGTCGAGCCCGACGGGACGCCGCGCGACACCACCAAGGCCGCCTACCCGCACGCGTTCGTCGTCCTCGCGGCCGCGAGCGCGACCGTCGCGGGACGCCCCGGCGCCCGCGCGCTGCTCGACGACGCGCTCGCCGTGCAGGAGCGCCGGTTCTGGGACGACGAGGCCGGCATGGTCGTCGAGGAGTGGGACCGCACGTTCACGGACCTCGACCCGTACCGGGGCGTCAACGCGAACATGCACACGGTCGAGGCGTACCTCGCCGCCGCGGACGTCACCGGCGACCGGCGGTGGCTCGACCGCGCCGTGCGGATCGTCGAGCGGGTGGTGCACGGCTTCGCGCGCGGCGGCTCCTGGCGCCTGCCGGAGCACTACGACGCGTCGTGGCGCGAGGACCGTGAGTACAACGCCGACACCCCGGCGCACCCCTTCCGGCCCTACGGCGCGACCGTGGGCCACGGGTTCGAGTGGGCGCGCCTCACGCTGCACGCGCGCGCCGCGCTGCAGGCCCGCGGCGACGACGCACCCGCGTGGCTCCTGCACGACGCGGCCGACCTCTTCGGCGCGTCCGTGCGCGACGGCTGGGACGTCGACGGCGCCCCGGGGTTCGTCTACACGGTGGACTGGCAGGGGCGTCCCGTCGTCCGCGAGCGCATGCACTGGGTCGCGGCGGAGGCCGTCGCCGCCGCCGCCGCGCTGCACGCCGCGACCGGCGACGCGGGCTACGACGACCTCTACACGCTGTGGTGGGAGTACATCGGCGAGCACGTGCTGGACCGGGACGGCGGCTCGTGGTGGCACGAGCTCGGCACCGACAACCGGGTCTCGCGGACCGTGTGGGCCGGGAAGGCGGACATCTACCACGCGGTCCAGGCGACGCTCGTGCCGCGCCTGCCGCTCGCACCCGCCCTGGCGCCCGCGCTGGCGGCCGGTCTGCTTGGCTGACGCCTGCGCCCGCGCGCTCAGGGCAGCAGCAGGACCTTGCCGAACACCTCGCCCGACTCGAGCAGCTCGTGCGCGCGGCGCGCGTCGGCCAGCGGCACGCGCGCGTGCACGACGGGACGCACGCGGCCGTCGAGCACGAGCGGCCAGACGTGGGCGCGCACGTCGGCCATGATCGCGGCCTTCTGCGCGGCGGGACGGTCGCGCAGCGTCGTGGCGATGACCGACCCGCGCCGCGCCATGAGGGCCGGCAGGTCGAGCTCGCCGCGCCGCCCCTGCTGCAGCCCGATGACGACGAGCCGGCCGCCCTCGGCCAGCAGCCGCACGTTGCCGCCCAGCGCGCGGCCGCCGAGGACGTCGAGGACGACGTCCACGCCGCGCCCGCCGGTCGCGTCGCGCACCGCGTCGGCGACGTCCTGCGCGCGGTGGTCGACGACGACGTCGGCCCCGAGCTCCCGCACGCGCGCGCACCGCTCCGGTCCGCCGGCGGTGGCGATGACGTGGTGCCCCAGGGCGTGCGCCAGCTGGACCGCCACCGAGCCGACGCCACCCGAACCGCCGTGCACGAGCAGCGTCTCACCGGGGGCGAAGGCGGCCGCGCGCAGGTTCGACCAGACGGTCGCGAGGGCCTCCGGCAGCCCCGCAGCGCCCTCGAGGTCACCCTCCCGAGGGACCAGGAGGGTCTGGGACGCCGGAATTGTCACTCTTTCGGCGTAACCTCCGCCCGCGAGCAGGCCGGCGACACGGTCGCCGGGCCGCAGCGAGGGTGCCGACGGCGCGGCGGCGTCGGACGGCGGGGCCGGGGGACCCGTCTCCAGCACGACGCCGGCGACCTCGAGCCCCGGCCACGCGGGGGCACCCGGCGGGGGAGGGTAGTGCCCGGCGCGTTGCAGCAGGTCAGCGCGGTTCACACCGGCCGCCGTCACGCGGACGAGCACCTCGCCCGGCCCGGGGACGGGGTCGGGCACGTCCTGGACCCCGAGCACCTCGGGGCCGCCGGGAGAGGTGACGACGACGGCACGCACGGGGCGAACGGTAGTCCGGCCGACCGGGGGGCGGCACGCTGACGCGCCGGGGCGGTCCGTCCACGGGTGCCCGATCTGCCCCCTCGATGCCGTATCGGGACGGGTGAGGTCCGTGGCAAACTCGGGCCCCGGGCTAATGGTCCGCTGTCCAGGTACCGATGAAGCGCAGACGGCAGTCACCGGCGGTGGCCGCACCACGGACGCACCCGGTATCGCGCAAGCGTCCGACGTCGGGCGAAGGGAAGGATCGACATGCTGCGACGGCTCGGCATCCGTGCCAAGGTCCTGGCGGTCCTCGCCGTGCCCATGATCGTTCTGCTCGTGGCCGGTACGTACATCTCGTACGGCGCGATCAACGACCTCCGGTACGCGCGGGCGACCCAGACCGTGGTGCGCACGCTCGATGCGCTGAGCCCGCTCACGGCGGCGTTCCAGCAGGAGCGGATCCTGTCCCTGACGGGGGCACCCCCGGAGCAGGTGGAGGCTGCGCGTCAGGTGACGGACAGCGCCCTCGCGGACACGAGGAAGGTCACGGCCGACCTCGACCTCGCTGAGTTCCCCGCGGCGGTCGTCAAGGACTTCCAGGACCAGCAGACCACGTACCGGACCGCTCTTCCCCAGCTGCGCGAGCGCGTCGACGGCAGCGGCAACCGTGTCGTCGTCAAGAACGGCTTCCAGGACATCCTCGACGGGCAGACGCGCGTCATGGAGGGTGTCGCCAACTCGCTGCGCGACCGCGAGCTGGCCGAGTACGTCTCCGCGAACCTCGAGCTCGCGATGCTCAGCGACGCGCTCGTCAACGAGTACGTCACGGGTTTCGAGCTGAAGAGCGCCGTCGTCGACAGCCCCGCCCTCGCCCGCAAGTTCCAGTCGGAGACGACCGGCACGGAGCTCGCTCGTGAGCGTGCGCGCCTCATGGTGGGCGCGCTCGGCATCGACGGCCTCGAGGTCAGGACGAGCGACCCGACCGCGACCCTGCTGTCCATGCGAGCCCTCTTCACGCAGGGCTCCGTGGGCGCGATCGCCACGATCGACATCGCGTCGTGGACGGCGCAGACGACCGACCAGATGACGATGATCGGCGGGGTCAACAGCGGTGTGCTCCGCGGCGCCGACGAGCTCGCCGCAGATGGTGTGACCGCTGCGCGCGACCAGGCCCTCATCACCGTCGCCCTCGCCCTGCTCGCTCTCATCGTGTCCTTCTTCTTCGCCGTGACGGTCTCCCGCTCGATCGTCGTGCCGCTGCGTCGCCTCACCAGCGCCGCCGCCGACGTCCGCGAGCAGCTGCCCCGCCTCGTCGAGCAGGTCTCGACGCCCGGCGAGGGCCCCGAGATCACGCTGGCGCCGATCCCGGTCCGCTCCAACGACGAGGTCGGCCGGCTGGCCCAGGCGTTCAACGCGGTCAACGCGACCACCGTGCAGGTCGCCCAGGAGCAGGCCGCGCTGCGCGGCTCCATCGCCGAGATGTTCGTCAACGTCGCCCGTCGCGACCAGGTCCTGCTCAACCGGCAGCTGTCCTTCATCGACTCGCTGGAGCGCGCCGAGGAGGACCCGGGGACGCTGGCGAACCTGTTCCGCCTCGACCACCTCGCCACCCGGATGCGCCGCAACGCGGAGTCGCTCCTCGTGCTCGCCGGCATCGACTCCGGCCGACGCCTGCGTGACGCGATGCCGCTGTCCGACGTCATCCGCACGGCCTCCTCGGAGATCGAGCAGTACGACCGCGTCCAGCTCGACCTGCAGGTCGACCCGCACATGCTCGGGTTCAACGCCCTGTCGGCCGCGCACCTCATCGCCGAGATCCTCGAGAACGCCACGGTGTTCTCCGAGCCCGAGACGCCCGTCATCGTCAGCACCGGCGTGTCCGGCGCGTCGGTGATCGTGCGGATCGCGGACCAGGGCCTGGGCATGACGGACGCGGAGATCGAGGCCGCGAACATCAAGATCGCGTCCGTCTCCGCGAGCGACGCCCTCGGTGCCCAGCGCCTCGGCCTCTACGTGGTCGGCCGCCTCGCCCAGCGCCTCGGTGCCGAGGTGACGCTGAGCAAGCGCGTCGGCGGCACCGGGACCGAGGCCTACGTGAAGTTCCCCAGCACGCTGTTCTCGGCCAACGAGGTCAACGCCTACGGGGCGCTCCCGCCCAGCTCCGCCCCCGCCCAGTCCTCCGGGCTGCCGGAGGTGGAGATCCCCGAGGTGCGGGCCGTCGACCTCGCCGAGCTCACCGACGGCGAGACGTCGCTCGGGCTGCCGCGCCGCCGTCGCGGTGACGACACGGGCTCCTCGTCCGTGGCGCAGCCCGCGGCGGCCGACGAGGACGACTCGATCCCCGTGCCGATGCTCAGCACGCCCGGTGGGCTGCCGACGCGTTCGCGCAAGACGTTCGACGAGGACAACATCGTCCTCCCGGTCGCCCCGGACACCCGCCTGTCGCCCGAGCTGTCGGTCGACACCGGCGAGTGGGCCCCCGCGGTCGCGGCGACGCCGCTGCACGTGGGTCTGCCGACGCGTGCTCGTGCCGCGACGTCCGCGTGGGCGAGCGAGCCGCAGCAGGACGAGGTGCGCCCGGTCCCGGCCCCCGCCGACCCGGCGGCCCGTGCCGGTCTGTTCTCCGGCTTCCGCAGCGGCAAGGACGTGCCGGAGCCGGTGACCACGCCGTCGCCCGACGCGTTCGTCGTGCCGTCGCTCGAGCCGGACGAGCACGAGCAGGCCGTGACAGCCTCGGCGCCCGCCGAGGACTCCGGCTGGCCGGTGCCGTCGTGGCGCGACCTGAGCAGCGGGCTGCCGAGCCGCGGCTCTGCCGCGCCCTCGGCCACCGACGCGACCGACGACCGCCCGGTCGAGCAGTGGAGCGCGCCGGACACCGAGTCCTGGACCGCGCCCCACACCGACGAGAAGCCGTGGGCGCCGACGCAGGCGGAGGAGCCGTGGCACGCGCCGCAGGCCGACGTGGCACCGTGGGCGCAGGAGGCGCCGGCCGACGAGCCGCAGCCGACCCCGGCCGCGTCGTGGGACGAGCCCCAGGCTCCGGCCCCGTCGTGGGAGGAGCCCCAGGCTCCGGCTGCGGCGTGGGAGGAGCAGCAGGCTCCGGCTGCGTCGTGGAACGAGCAGCAGGCTCCGGCCGCGTCGTGGGAGGAGCAGCAGGCTCCCGCCGCGTCCTGGGACGAGCAGCAGCCGTGGGCGCAGCCCGTGGCGCAGACCCCGCTCGCGCCGGCCGGTGACGAGACGCAGGTGTGGACCCGCGAGGAGGCCGCCGCGTGGGCGGCCGACCCCGAGGAGACGCCCCAGCACGAGCCCGAGCCGACGTTCACCTCGTACAGCGGCTACTCCGGCTGGGCCGGCAGCAGCGACAGCCCGTCGCTGCAGTACACGGCGCCGTACGTGCCCTTCGAGCGGTCGCTCGACGAGGCCCGGGCGTGGCACACCGGGGCTCTCCCGGTCGTCCCGGAGCCCACGCTCAACGGGCAGCCCGTCTGGTCGGCCCCGGCCGGGTCGCCGGTGGCGGAGCTCGGGCAGGTCGAGGTCGAGTCGGAGCCGGAGGTCGAGGAGGAGGTCGCCGCCCCCTGGGCGCCGGTCGCCGCCACGCCCCCGCCCGCTGTCGAGGCCCCGGCCCCCGAGCCGGCGCGCCAGGCCGCGCCGAGCGCGTGGCAGGAGCCGACGTGGCAGGGCCAGCAGGCGCCCGTCGCGCCGGCGGCCGCCGCTGCGGCACCCGCCGCCGACCAGTGGCGCCCGTCGACCCCGGCGTGGGCCCGGTCCGCAGCCGCCGACCAGCCGACGGAGATGTTCAGGCCGGTGGATGCGGCTCCGGTCGCACCTGCGCCGGTGGCCCCGGTCGCACCCGCTCCCGTGGCCCCCGCGCCGGTGGCACCTCCCGCGGCCGCCTCGGCACCGGTCTGGCAGCCGACGCCGGCACCCGCGGCGTCGACCTCGGCAGCGCCGGCGTTCGGCGAGCTCGTCGCACCGTCGGACGACAAGCCGAAGCGTCGGTGGGGCAACTTCTTCAGCCGGAAGAAGGAGGACGACCCGGTCGAGGAGACGCCCGCGCCCGCCGTGACGCGGACGCCCGTCCGCACGTCGGCGTGGGGCCCCGAGGCCGGCGCGTCCGCCGCCCCCGCCGCGCCGGCCCCGCAGGCCGCCCCGTCGAACGGCTGGGACGCGCCCACGTGGTCCGCGCCCGCCTCGCCGCAGTCGGCTGCCACCCCCATCGTCCAGGAGGAGCGTCCCGCGCCCTCGTGGTCGCCGCCGGAGTGGGCAGGACGTCAGCCCGCGCCCGCCTCGACGGTCCCCCACCCCTCCGTCCCGCCGTCCGCCGCGCCTCGCGTGGGAACGCTCGACGACGAGGTGGCCGCGATGCTCGCTCTCCGCTCGGACATCCAGGAGCAGGCTCTCTCCGAGCTCAGCCAGCTGTCCGCGTACCGGCCCAGTGCCGTCGGAGCGGGCGGTTCGGAGCGACTCGCCAAGCGTGTGCCGAGCGCGGTTCCCGCCGCACCGGCTCCCCTGGAGGAGCGCCCCGTCCAGCGAGACGCCGATCAGCTGCGTTCCCGCTTGTCCAGCTTCCAGACCGGAACGTCGCGCGGTCGTCGCGCGGCGCACGGCCCCCAGGACGGTGACCACTCGTGATCCAACGAACCCGAGACCTCGGTGGCCCGTGCGTCACCGTGGACACCCCGCCCGCAGTCCGTCCAGACTGCACCATGAAGGAGGAAGTGTGACCGCGCTCAGCACCGAGGCAGCCAATTTCGGCTGGCTCCTGGACAACTTCGTCCGGACCGTGCCCGGCACTCGCCACACGCTCGTGGTGTCGGCCGACGGCCTGCTCATGGCGATGTCCGAGCAGCTCGACCGCACCAGCGGCGACCAGCTCGCGGCCATCGTCTCCGGCATGTCGAGCCTCACCCGTGGCGCTGCCCGCCAGCTCCGTGCGGGGGAGGTGCGTCAGGCGATCATCGAGATGGACCATCTGTTCCTCTTCCTCATGAGCGTCTCCAACGGCTCCGTCCTCGCGGTGGTGGCGGAGGCGACCTGCGACGTGGGCCTCATCGGTTACGAGATGGCGATGCTCGTCTCGCGCACCGAGGCGACGCTGACCCCGCAGCTCATCTCCGAGATGCGTGGCCAGCTGCCCGTCGACGGTGCGACCCGGGCGCCCGTCGCCTGAGGCCGGCTGCGATGAGCGAACACGTCGAGTACGAGGCCCGAACGGTCCGGCCCTATGCCGTGACCGGCGGCCGCGTGCGCTCGTCACGCTCCGACCTGCCTCTCGAGGCTCTGGTCGAGGTGATGCCGGGCGCCGTGGCGAGCACGGGTCTGACGCCTGAGAAGCGCGCGATCATCCAGCACGCGTCGGCCGGGTACATCTCGGTCGCCGAGCTGTCGGCGCTCCTCCATCTTCCGCTCGGTGTGATTCGGATCCTCGTGTCCGACCTCACCGACGCGAACTCTGTGCGCGTGCACACCTCACAGCCGGTCGAGGTCAACACCGGTGAGTCCCCCGCCCTGTCCCTGAGCGTGCTGGAGAGTGTTCTCAATGGCATTTCCGCCCTCTGACGCCGCCGTCGCCGCTCCGTCGGGTACCGCGGGCGCAGTCGCACCCACCGTCGTCAAGATCGTCGTCGCAGGCGGCTTCGCCGTCGGCAAGACGACCTTCATCGGCTCGATCTCCGACATCGAGCCGCTCAACACCGAAGCAGCCATGACCGAGCACTCCGTGGGCGTCGACGACGCCGGCGGCGTGTCCGACCGCAAGACGACCACGACGGTCGCGATGGACTTCGGTCGCATCGCGCTGCCGGGCTCGCTGTGGCTGTACCTGTTCGGGACCCCGGGCCAGGACCGCTTCCTCTTCATGTGGGACGACCTCGTCCGCGGGGCCATCGGTGCCGTCGTGCTCGTCGACACCGACCGCCTGGACCAGTGCTTCCCCGCCGTGGACTACTTCGAGTCGCGCGGCATCCCGTTCGTCGTCGGCGTCAACTGCTTCGACGGGATCGCCAAGCACCAGCTCGACGACGTCCGCGAGGCGCTCGCCATCCCCGCCCACGTGCCGGTGCTCTACACCGACGCGCGGTCCCGGGCGGCGACCAAGCAGGCGCTCATCGCGCTCGTGCAGCTCGCCATGGAGCGTCTGCGCCAGCGGTGAGCCACCGCACCACCTGCGACCGGCCGGACCCCTCGGGGCCCGGCCGTTCGCGTCTCCCCGGCGGGGTGCCGGGGACCGTCGCGAGTAAGGACGCCGTCGTGCCCGTACCACGCACGGTCCTCGACGCGGCGGTCCTGCTGGCGAGCGACCCGGTGGCGAGCGTGTACGTCGACGGCTCGGCCCTGAGCCGCTACCTGCCCCCGGCCCCGGAGGCGCGCGCGTGGGCCACGTGGGCCGCCGAGCACGAGCCGGCCGTCGTGGTCTCGCGGGTCTCGGTGCTCGAGGCGCGGGTCACCGCCGGGCTGCTCGGCAGCGACGCGACCCTCGCCCTGCTCGACGCGCTGACCCGGGTGCCGCAGATGCGGCTGTCCGACCAGGTGCTGCGGCGGGCGGTCCTGCTGCCGCCCGGGCTGGGGGCGTTCGCGGCGCTGCACGTCGGCGCGGCGCTCGCCCACCGCGACGTGCGGGAGATCGCGACGTACGACGCGGCGACGGCGCGCACGGCGGTGGCCGCGGGGCTCGACGTCGTCAGCCCCGGGCGCCCCGCGCGATGGTGGCGCTGACAGCGACGGCGCACCCGGACGGGTGACGTCGACGTCGGTCCTGACGACGTGGTGCCGGGTTGCCTGCCCGTGCTGCACGATGTGCCCGTGCGTGCCGACCCGCCTCCTGGTGAGAGCCTCGAGCCAGCTCCTGACGGGCCCGAGGTCGACCCGGACGGCCCTGTGCAGCGGCCCCTCGACGACGTCCGGCACCCGCGGCTCGACCGGGGTGACGAGGCGACGCGAGACCTCGGGGCCGGCCCGCCGACGCCGGACGCGGGATGGCGCGAGCTGGTCCCGCTGTGGGTCGGCGGACTCGGGCTGCTCGGCCTGGGCGCCCTCGTCGTGACGCTGGTGCGGCTGTGGACGGACGCGGCCTGGTTCGAGGAGCTCGCGGACGTGGCGGTGCTCACGTTGCTCACGGGCGGACTAGGTGCGCTGCTCCGGGAGACGTGGACGTGGCACCGCGCCGGGGTCGTGCGGGTGCCTCCGCCGGCTCGCGGGACGCGGCCCGTCCCGACCTGGCCGGCCGACGCGCTGCGGCGCGCCCGCCGCCGGGGACGTCGCGGCGCGCTGCGTCGGACGTTCCCCTGGCTCGTCGTGCTGCTGCTGGCCGCTGCCGCGGTCGCCGGGCACCGGGCGTCCGAGCACGACGCGTGGCTGCTGCGGACGCAACCGGTCCTCACCGCCACGGTCGTGGAGGTCCGGCCGCCGCTGACGGCCAGGGGTGAGGCAGACGTCGTGGTCGAGGTCGACGGGCGTCGTGCACGGCTCGCCCTGTCGTACCCCGAGATCGACGACGCCGCACCGGGCGCGACGGTGGCGGTGGTCGTCGACCCGGAGGATCCCGCGCACGTGCTCGCGACGACCAGCCACGACGACTGGGCCTACGCGTGGTGGGCCGAGGTCCTGCTGTGGGTGATGCTCACGCCCGTCTGCGTCGTGCTCGCCCGATGGCGGATGCCGCAGCGCGCCGCGGTCCGAGCGGCGAGGACCGCGAGCCTGACGCACCCGGCGCGCGTCCTCGTCGTCGGTACCCGGTGGGCGACTCTCGACGTCGGCGGCGAGCGCTGGGTCTTCAGCGGGCAGGCGCCCGCGGGGGAGCACGTCGTGCTGATGGGCGAGCCGCGGGACGGGAGCTGGGTCGTGCTCGACGATGGTCGGACACGCCTGCCGGACGAGCCTCTCCGCGCCCCCTGGGGTGACGAGGACGAGGGTGACGAGGGCGAGCGCGACGAGGCCGAGCAGGGGGACCCCGCGTCGTGACATGCGGGACGCGTCGTTCGCCGCGTCCCGCATCCGCCCGGCGACACTGGGGCCATGACCACCCCCGACCCGCACGCCCCCCGGTGGCACGTCCGCGCACCCCGCGGCTGGCTGAACGACCCCAACGGGATCGGGTGGTGGGACGGCCGCTGGCACGTCATGTACCAGTGGAACCCGCACGCGCCCGTCTGGGGTGACATCCACTGGGGTCACGCCAGCTCGCCCGACCTGCTGCGCTGGGAGCACCAAGCGACGGCGCTGACGCCGCGGCCGGGGACGCTCGACGCGGGGGGCGCGTGGAGCGGCGTCGCGGTCCACGACGGGGGCGACGTGGCGCTGGTCTACAGCGCGGTGGCCACGGCCGGCGACACGGGGACCGCGGGCGTGGCCGTCGCGCGCCGCGGGCCGGACGGTCGCTGGGTGCAGCCCGAGCGGTGGGCCGCGCCGCACCCGGACGTCCCCGGCGTGGTCGACGTGCGGGACCCGTTCCTGGTGACGGTCGAGGGGCGGCGCCTGGGCATCCAGGGCGCGGGCACGCCGTTCGGTGGGGCCGTGCTCGTGTACGACGCCACGGACCTCGACGACTGGCGGCTGCTCGGCACGCTGGTCGTGGCCGACGACGTCCCGGCGGGCGTCGACGCACCCGGGCGAGTGTGGGAGTGCCCGCAGCTGGTCCACGTCGACCGCCGGTGGGTGCTGCTCGTGTCGTGGTTCGACCGCACGGTCGAGCCCGAGCGGCTGGGCGTCACGGCGTACACGGGACGTCTCGACCTGGACGGCGACGCGCCGCGGTTCGTCGTCGACGCCTCGACGCCGCTCGACCACGGGCCGGACCTCTACGCGCCCCAGGCGCTCGTCACCGACGACGGGCGCGTCCTGGTGTGGGGGTGGTCCTGGGAGTCGCGCGACGGCAGCCGGACGGCCGAGGAGGTCGCGGCCGCCGGGTGGGCGGGCCTGCTCTCGTGCCCGCGGGAACTCGCCGTCACCCGGGACGGGCGTGTCGTCACGCGTCCGGCCACGGAACTCGCCGGCCTGCGCGGCGAGCCGTTGGACCTCGCGGGCGGCGACCTCGTCACCGACGAGCCCGCGTGGCGCGTCGAGGCGTCGCTCGGTGTGGAGCTGGCGCTCGTGGACGGTGACGACGTCGTGACCGTGTGGGCGACGGACGGACCGGCGGAGGTCCTGGTCGACGGCTCGCTGGTGGAGGCGTTCGAGCCGTCCCGGGGGAGCACCACGCGACGCGTCTACCGCGACGCGGGGCAGCGGTGGCGGGTGCGGGTGGCGGGCGACGCGCAGGCGCACGTGCTGCGGGTGCCCTCCGCCTGAGGGCGGCCGCGACGCGGCCGGTGGTGTCGTACCCCGTCGCTACGGTGGCGGCACGCCCCGACACCGGGTCGGGGCGCACGTCGATGACGACGCAGGGGGACGACATGAAGATCGGGAAGCAGAGGTTGGCCGTCGCGGCGGCCGTCGCGCTCGTGTCCGCGGTCGCGGTGGTGGTGCCCGCGGGGGCGGCACAGGCCGGCGGCTCGTGCAGCTCGCTGAGCGGGTGCTCGCGCGTGGAGAACGTCGACAACCTGCCGATCACGGCGCGGCGCAACTGGACCTGCAGCAGCGGGTCCACCGGCACCGCGAGCACGTCGTGCGTGAGCGGCGGCACGCTCACGATCTACCAGAACGGCAAGACGCCGAGCAACGAGGACTGGGACGTCGTGCAGGTCGACGGTGGCTGGTGCTACAAGATCCGGTTCATCAACTGGTACGGCAAGGACTGGACGGTGCGGTACGACCGCCGCGGTCTGGGCAACACCTACGTCAAGGTGGAGAACGGCAGCCGGGCGATCGTGCAGGACCAGAGCCTGAGCAGCTGCCCGTGAGACCGGCGGGCGGGCGTCGGACCGGCGCCCGCCCGTCGCCGTCCCGGGCCCGCCGTGTGGGAGACTCGTCGCCGCTGCCGGCTCGTCCGGCAGCACGGGAGGGCTGGCTGAGCGGCCGAAAGCGACGGTCTTGAAAACCGTTGGTGCGGTGACCCCGTGCTCAAGGGTTCGAATCCCTTGCCCTCCGCAGATGGAGCAGGCCTCTGGTCGGTTCTCGGCGCACGGTCGTCCTGGGGCGGCGCCCGCCTGGTACGCGCCCGCGGTGGCCGCGGTGTCCGGTCTCTACGTCGCGTCGCCCCTGCAACCGTCCACGTCTCACCCGTCCGGGGTCCACCGGGGCGCCACACCCGAGCCGTACGCTGCGCGCATGGGTCACCCCGCTGCCGAGGCTCCACCCGACGACGTCGTCGAGCCCCCTCCCGCCACCCGTCAGATCGCCGCCTGGGCCTCGTGGGACTGGGGGTCGGCCGCGTTCAACGCCGTCGTCACGACCTTCGTGTTCACGGTCTGGCTCACCGGGTCCTCGTTCGCGGAGCCGGGCAGCGACGTCGAGGCCGTCACGGCGCTGCACAGCCAGTGGCTCGGTTGGGGCCTGGCGGCCGCGGGGCTGCTCGTGGCGCTGACCGCGCCCGCGCTGGGGACGCTCGCGGACGCGGGTGGCCGGCGCCGTCCCCTGCTCGCGGGCGCGTCGGCCGTCGTGGGGGCGTCGGTGCTGGCCCTGTGGTTCGTGCAGCCCGTGGAGGGCGGCATGGCCGACGCCGTGCGCCTGGGCGTGACGCTGCTGGCGATCGGCACCATCGCGTTCGAGATCGGCTCGGTCGCCTACAACGCGCTGCTGCTGCAGATCAGCGGGCCGCGGACCATCGGGCGGATCAGCGGGATCGGCTGGGGCGCGGGGTACGTCGGCGGGATCGTGCTGCTCGTCATCCTGTACGTGGGCTTCATCCAGCCCGACGTCGGCTGGTTCGGCGTCACGTCGCAGGGCGGGCTCGACGTCCGCATCTCGATGCTCATCGCCGGTGTCTGGTTCCTGGTCTTCGCCGTCCCCGTGCTGGTCGGGGTGCCGGACCACCGCCGTCCGGGCGCGCCGCCCGCGCGCGTCGGCATCGTCGGCGCCTACGCCGCCGTCGGGCGCCACATCGCCGAGCTGTGGCGCGAGCGTCGCTCGACCCTGCGGTTCCTCATCGCGTCCGCGGTGTTCCGGGACGGGCTCACGGGCGTGTTCACGTTCGGCGGCGTGCTCGCGGCCGGCACCTTCGGGTTCACCAGCAGCGAGGTGATCGTGTTCGCGATCGCCGCCAACGTCGTGGCGGGCGCCTCGACCATCGGCGCCGGCTGGCTCGACGACCGGTACGGGCCGCGGCGCCTGGTGTCCTGGTCGCTCGTCGTGCTCGTCATCGCCGGGACTGCGGTCTTCCTGCTGCACGACGCGGGCACGTCGGCGTTCTGGGTCGGCGGGCTCGTGCTGTCGGCGTGCGTCGGGCCGGCGCAGTCGGCGTCGCGCGGGCTGCTCGCGCGGCTCGCCGAGCCGGGGCGCGAGACCGAGCTGTTCGGCCTGTACGCCACGACGGGACGGGCCGCGACGTTCCTCGCGCCGGCGGCGTTCTCGCTCGCGATCGGCATCGGGGGGGCGCAGTACTGGGGTGTGCTCGGCATCGTCGCGGTCCTGGCGGTCGGGCTCGTGCTCTTCCTGCCCGTGCGCTTCCCGCGCGGGCTCGGCGTCGACGGACGACGGGACGTCACGACGGGCGCCGCGTGACGGCGTCGCGCCACGGGTGGGAGCCGGACCGGCTGCTGCCGGGGTACGAGGCCCGCACGCTGCGCGGGTGGCTCCCGCAGGCGCCGGCCACGGTCACGCGCGCGGTCGCGGCCGGCGGGCGGGACCCCGTGCTGACGCTCGTGCGTCCGGTGCAGGCGCCGGACGCACCGCGCGGGGTCGTCGTGCACCTGCACGGCTACAACGACTACTTCTTCGCGCCGCACCTGGCGGACGCCTTCCGCGACGCGGGATGGGCGTTCCTCGCGCTCGACGCGCGTCGCGCGGGGCGGTCGTGGCGTCCCGGCGACGTGCCCCACTACCAGGGTGACCTGCGCGAGCAGGCGTCCGACCTCACGCGGGCCGTCGCGGCGGCGCGGCGCACGTGGCCGGGGCTGCCGGTCGTGGTGCACGGGCACTCGACGGGCGGGCTCGTGACAGCGCTGTGGGCGCACGCGCACCGCGGGCGCGGGCGCCCGGACGCCGTCGTCCTGGACAGCCCGTTCCTGTCCGTCGAGCGGTCGTGGGTGCGGCCGCTGCAGGACGGTGCGCTGCGGCCGCTCGCGCGTCGGGTGCCGCTGGCCGTGGTCGCGTCGGCGCCGTCGCGGTACGCCGCGCGTCTCGCCGAGCGGTGGGACTTCGACACGTCGCTCAAGCGCCCGGACGGGGTGCCCGTGCGCGCGGGCTGGCTGGCCGCCGTGCGCGCCGGGCAGCTGCGCGTCGCGCGCGGGCTCGCTCTGGGCATCCCCGTGCTGGTCGCGCGCTCGTCCCGCTCGGGCGCCGACGTGGCGGACGGCACCGACCTGGACGGCGTCGACACGGTCCTCGACGTCGCGACCATCGCGGCGTTGGCCCCGCGGCTCGGGGCGGACGTGCGCGAGGTCGTCGTCGAGGGCGGCGTCCACGACCTGGCGCTGTCGCTCGACGCGCCCCGCGCGGCGTACCTGACGGCCGTCACCGACTTCCTGGGCACCGTGCGTCGCTGACGTCCGCGGCGGCCGCCGTCAGGCGACGAGCGCCGCGCGCAGCGCGCCGATCTCCGGGGTGCCGAGCCCGAGCCCGTCGCGCAGGTAGCCGTCGACGGACCCGAAGTGCTCGTGCACCGCGCCGAGCGCCGCGTCCAGGTACTCCTCGCGCACCTCGAGCAGGGGGACGAGGAGGCTCGGGTCGCCGCCGACGGTGGCGAACTGCTGCAGGAGCGGCGCGTACATGGCCCGCACCGTGGGGTTCACGGCCAGGTACTCCTCCCGCACGCCCGCCTCGTCGACGCCCACCGCGAGCAGCAGCACCGTCGTCGCCCAGCCCGTGCGGTCCTTGCCGGCCGTGCAGTGGTACAGCACGGGCGCGGCCGCGGGGTCCAGCAGCTCGCGCAGCAGGGTCGCGTAGCCGGTCCGGGCTGCGTCGCCGACGACGAGGTCGACGTAGGTCTGCCGCATCCGGCCCGCGGGGTCCAGCGCCGCCAGCACCTCGCCCGCCTCCTGCGGGCGTCGCAGCAGCTCGCCCGGGTCGAACGCGGGGGCCTGCGGGTCCAGGGCCAGGACGTCGGCGTGCACGCCGCGCGCGCCGACGGGCAGCACGTCGGGCAGGGCGGTGCGCTCGACGTCGGTCCGCAGGTCGACGACCGTGCGGATGCCGAGCGCGGCGAGTGCGGGGTCGTCGGCGATCGACGGTGCCCGCAGCTCGGCCGAGCGGAACGCGACGCCGCGCCGCACGGTGCGGCCGTCGGTCGTGACCCGCCCGCCGACGTCCCGCAGGTTCGCGAGCGACGTCGTCGCGACGACGTGCGGGTCGGTCGTGGCGCCCGCGGCCGCGCTCCGCGCGTCGGGCACGGGCTCACCCGTCGGTGTCGTCGGCGGGTGCGGGGGCAGGGTCACGTCGTCGTCCACCCTGCGACCCTCGCACACCGTCGCGCGGCACGCGTGGCCCCGGCCGGGCGGCCGGGCGCGCCGCCGCGCCGTTAGGGTGGTCCGCGTGCCGGAGGGTCATACCGTTCATCGGATCGCGCGGCAGATGACGCTCGACCTCGTCGGCCCCACCCTGGCCGTGAGCTCCCCGCAGGGCCGGTTCGCCGCCGGCGCGGCCCGGCTCGACGGCCGGCGGATGACGCGGGCGGCGGCCGTCGGCAAGCAGCTCTTCTGCACGTTCGACAGCGGCGACGTGCTGCGCGTGCACCTGGGCCTGTACGGCGCGTGGGACCTGTACGGCGACGTCAGCCCGCTGGGCGAGGGCGACGTGGCGCGCGGCAGCCTCGGTGCTCCCCGCGTGGCCGCGCGCGCCGGGCGCCCCGGCGTCGCGGGGGACCCGCCGCCGTCGACGCGTCGGCTGCGGATGGGGGAGGGCGAGTCGCAGCAGCTCGTCGAGGGCGGCGCGACGTGGCCGCCGCCGCCGGTGGGTCAGGTGCGCGTGCGGCTGGACTCGGGCTCGGTCGTCGCGGACCTGCGCGGTCCGACGGCGTGCGAGGTGCTCACGGCCGACGAGGCGGCGCTCGTGCGGGACCGGCTCGGCCCGGACCCGCAGACCGTCGAGGACACCACCGCCGCGGGTGAGGTCGTCGTCGACCGCGTGACGCGGCGCAACGTCGCGGTCGGCCAGCTGCTCATGGACCAGTCGGTGGTCGCGGGGATCGGCAACATCTACCGCGCCGAGCTGCTGTTCCGCGCGCGGCTCGACCCGTGGACCCCGGGCCGCCGCGTGCCGCCCGACGTGGTGCGCGCGATCTGGCAGGACTGGGTCGGGCTCCTCGCCGACGGCATCCGCGACGGCTTCATCCTCACGCGCGAGGACCTCGACGCCGCGGGCCGGGAGGCGGCCCGCGTCGACCCGACGCTGCGCCACTGGGTCTACGGCCGCGCGGGGCTGCCGTGCCTCGTCTGCGGCACGCCCGTGGTCGTCGAGGAGATGGCGACGCGCAACCTGTTCCGCTGCCCCGTCTGCCAGGTGTGAGCCCCGGCGCCGCGCGTCAGGGCAGGGCCGGGTGGCGCTCCCCGACGGGCACCTCGACCGCGAGCGTGTTCGCGCGCGTCGCCAGCGGGCACGACCACGTCGGGTCGTACGCGCACGAGGGGTTGTAGGCGAAGTTGAGGTCGACGACGAGCCGCCCCACGTGGTCGCACCCGAGGTCGGCGCCCTTGACGGTGTCGAGCAGGTACCGGCCGCCGCCGAACGTGCCGCGTCCGGCGAGCGCGTCGCGCACGGGCAGGAACAGCCCGCCGCCGTACCCGCGCAGCGACCACAGGGTCAGCACGCCCAGGTGGCCGAGCCGGACCGTCCCGACGCGGTCGAACCCCACCACGCCGTCGGTGTCCGTCGTGAGGTCGAGCCGCTGCTGACCCGCGGGCTCGACCTCGACCTCGAACCGGTACGCCGGGTCGTAGGGCGCGACGTCGAGCCCGGCGAAGTCGGCGCGGGCGTCGGCGGTCAGCGGCGACGCGGGGTGCGACGCGAACAGCTCGTCGCGCTCCTGGACCCAGACGGCGTGCGCCTGGAGGGGGTCGTCGACGGCGAGCGACCGCACCATCGCGTACGTCGCGGCGGTGCGTCGTCGCCAGTCGGCGAGCTCGAGGGCTGCGTCGAGGCGGGTGGCGGCATGCATCGCACCACCGTCCCAAGGGCGACGCCGTCGCGCACGTCGAGCCGTGCGTCACGGACCGGGTCGTGGGCGTGCGCGCCGCAGACGTCGCAGCTCGCGCAGCGCGAGCGCGGCCACGACCGCCCCGGGCACGAGCGCCGACGGACGGCCGCGCAGGGCGACGACGACGCACCCGAGCCCGATGAGCCCGCACACGACGACGAGGAGCAGCGACGTCCACCGGACCGCCCGCAGGCCCCGGCCGGGTTCCCACCAGCGCACCGGGTGACCGTACCCGGCGGGCGTCGCGGTGCGCGCCCCCCGCACCCGCGTCGCCGTGCGGCACGTGCGAGGCTGGCAGGCATGGATCTGCGCATCTTCACCGAACCCCAGCAGGGCGCCACGTACGACGACGTGCTCGCCGTCGCGCGCGCGACGGAGGACCTCGGCTTCGACGCCTTCTTCCGCTCCGACCACTACCTGACGATGGGCGGCGACGGGCTCCCGGGGCCCACCGACGCCTGGACGACGCTCGCGGGGCTGGCCCGCGAGACGAGCCGGATCCGGCTGGGCACGCTGGTGTCGTCGGCGACGTTCCGGTACCCGGGCGTGCTGGCGATCCAGGTCGCGCAGGTCGACCAGATGTCGGGCGGTCGTGTCGAGCTGGGGCTCGGGGCCGGCTGGTTCGCGGCGGAGCACGCCGCGTACGGCATCCCGTTCCCGGCCAAGCGCTTCGGCATCCTCACCGAGCAGCTCGAGATCGTGACCGGGCTGTGGGGCACCCCCGTGGGCGAGACGTTCGACCACGCGGGGGAGCACTACACGCTCACCGACTCCCCGGCGCTGCCCAAGCCGGAGCAGCGTTCGCCGCTGGACCCGTCGCGCGCGGGCGTCCCCGTCATCGTCGGCGGCGGCGGTCCCACGCGGACGCCGGCACTGGCGGCGCGGTTCGCGGCCGAGTACAACCAGGCGTTCCCCGAGGTCGCGAGCGTGCCCGGGCGCATCGCGCACGTCCGGGCCGCGTGCGTCGAGGCCGGCCGCGACCCGGAGACGCTGGTCCAGTCGGTCGCGCTCGTGCTGTGCGTCGGCCGCGACGAGGCCGAGCTGGCGCGACGTGCGTCGGCGATCGGCCGCGAGGTCCCCGAGCTGCGGGCCAACGGCGTCGCGGGCACGCCCGACGAGGCCGTCGAGCGCCTGACCTGGCTCGCCGCCCAGGGCGTCGAGCGGGTGTACCTGCAGGTCCTGGACCTCGCGGACCTCGAGCACCTGCAGCTCGTCGCGGAGCAGGTCGCGCCGCACCTGCCGGGCGCCTGACGACGCAGCCCGCGGCCGGGCCCAGCGCGGCCCGGAATGTCCGAATGGTGGGACGTATCGGTCCTGCTCGAAATGTTCACACGGTTGTCATCTTTCGACGTCCGTGCAGGTGGACACGGTTCCACGACGCGGCGCGGGGTGGCGCCCGGGACTCAACCGGGTGAACCGGACATCCGTCCCGGATGACACCCCGCGCCGCGTGCTCCTACCTTCGGTGACATCCACGAGGGACCACGTCACAGCAGGTCCCGGACCTCCCGGGCCGTCGGTCCCTCGTGCACCAGGCGCCAACGAGGCCGTCGTGAACGCGACGCCGGCCCCACCCGGGGACGGTCGTCGAGCGAACGCCGACGCACCTCTGGGGGGCGACCCGTGGCCACCACCTTCGACCGACTCATCCTCGAACCACGCCGGACCGACGACACGCGTGACCGGCCGCGGAGCACGCGCTCGCCCGAGAACGAGGCGACGCAGAGCCCGTCGCTCGTGCTGCTGGTGCTGCTGGCGGCCGCGGGCATCGTGATCTACGCGGTCTTCCTGCTCAACCCCGGCAACCGTGGCGACTTCCTGCCGTACGTGCTGGTGATGCTCGCCGAGACGATCCTCATCACGCACGCGCTCCTGGCGATGTGGACCGTCCTGTCCGCCGCCTGGAACCCGCGCGGCTTCACCTTCCACCACTCCCAGGAGCGCCTGTACGACCTCGCGGAGATCATCCGCGACGGCGCCGAGGACGAGCCCTGGCGGTGGCAGATCTACCTCGAGGACCGTCCCGTGACGGTCGACGTGTTCATCACGACGTACGGCGAGGACCTCGAGACGATCCGCCGGACCGTGAGCGCCGCCCTGCACATCCAGGGCCGGCACAACACCTGGGTGCTCGACGACGGCCGCTCGGACGACGTCCGCGACCTGGCCGCCGAGCTCGGCGCCCGCTACGTCCGCCGCCTGTCGAGCGGCGGCGCCAAGGCCGGCAACATCAACCACGCGATGTCGCTCGCCAAGGGCGAGTACTTCGCCGTGTTCGACGCGGACTTCGTCCCGCTGCCCGCCTTCCTGCACGAGACCCTGCCGTTCTTCGCGACGGCCGACGTCGCGTTCGTCCAGACGCCGCAGACGTACGGCAACTACGACAACGTCATCAGCCGCGGCGCCGGGTACATGCAGGCGGTCTTCTACCGCTACGTGCAGCCGGGCCGTAACCGGTTCAACGCGGCGTTCTGCGTGGGCACCAACGTCATCTACCGGCGTGCGGCGGTCGACGCGATCGGCGGCATCTACACGGACTCGAAGTCCGAGGACGTCTGGACGTCGCTCATGCTGCACGAGCGCGGCTGGCGCACCGTCTACATCCCGACCACCCTCGCCGTGGGCGACACCCCCGAGACCGTCGAGGCCTACACCAAGCAGCAGCTGCGGTGGGCGACCGGCGGCTTCGAGATCATGCTCACCCACAACCCGCTGTCCCGGAAGCGCAACCTCACGATGGACCAGCGCATCCAGTACTTCGTGACGGCGACGCACTACCTCACCGGCATCGCACCGCTGCTCCTGCTGCTGGTGCCGCCGCTGGAGATCTACTTCGACCTGTCCCCGATGAACCTGACGATGACGCCCGCGACGTGGGCGATGTACTACGCGGGCTTCTACGTCATGCAGATCCTGCTCGCGTTCTACACGCTCGGCTCGTTCCGGTGGGAGGTGCTGCTGCTCGCGTCGGTGTCGTTCCCCATCTACGTCCGGGCCCTCGTCAACGCGGTCCTGCGGCGTGAGCAGGCGTGGCACGTCACCGGGCGCAAGGGCGCCTACCGCTCACCCTTCGCCTTCATGCAGCCGCAGGTGCTGGTCTTCCAGTTCCTGCTCATCACCACCGCGGTCGCGGCCTGGAAGACGTACTCGTCCGGCGTCTTCACCCTCGCACTCGCGTGGAACGCGACCAACACGCTCATCCTCGGCGGCTTCATCGTCACGGCGTGGCGCGAGGGGCGCCGGGGACGCGCCGAGGCGCGGGCCCGCGAGCGTGCGCTCGCGACGCACGACCAGGCAGCCGCCGACCTCGCGGACGACGCCGCCCTGCTCGAGCTCGAGCAGGCGGGCACGGGCACCCCGTCGTCCGCACCGCGCTGACGCGCCCGCCGTCGGCGCTCGCCGACGCACCCGCCGTCGGCGCTCGCCGACGCACCACCGACCCGTCCCGGACGCACCCACGCCGTCGGCCGACGCCGCCGCGCGCCCTGACACACCCCGCTGACCGAGAGGTGACCCCATGACCTGGGCCAGCCGCATCCGCCTGCTCGCGGGCACGATCCTCGTGCTCGTCGTCGCCGCCCTGGCGACCTACCACCTCAACGAGACCAAGGGTCGCGCCACCAGCGACTCCGCACAGATCCTCTCCGAGACCTACGCCGTCGGCAGCCCGTACGCCGGCCTCATCGCCGACCACCTCGTCGACGTGGGCGACGTCGTCAAGGAGGGCGACCCGATGTTCGTCATCGACTCCTCGGGTCTCACGTACGACCTGGCGAACGGCCTGGTCGTCGAGCCGCCCGAGTTCACGCGCCTCGACGACCAGCGGCGCCTCGTCCTGCTCGCGAGCGGCGACGGGCGCATCACGCAGCTCGCGGCCAAGCGCGGGACCTTCGTGCCCTCGGCCCAGACGCTCGCGACCGTGCAGCGCGCGGGCACCCTGTACGTGCAGGGTGAGTACACGCTGACCGCCAAGGAGTACGCACGCCTGCCCGACGGCGCGGACGTGACGATCACGCTGCCCAACGAGACCACCCTGGACGGGAAGGTCGAGCGTGTCGAGGTGACCACCATCGACGGCCAGGCGCAGGCCGTCGTGCGGGTCACCAGCGACGAGCTCGTCGACGGCTCCGACAACGGGCTCGTCTCGGCGGGCACGCCGGTCGTCGTGCAGATCGCCCTGATGAACGACGGCGTCGTGACCACGGTCGCCGGCAAGATCCGCACCTACGTCGAGGGGGTGCTCGGATGACCGGGGCAACCACGTTCCTGCCGGGCTCCGGCCGCACGCGCTGGGTCGTCGCGCTCGCCGTCCTCGCCGTGGCCGCGGTCGTCGTGCTGCTCGTGCTGCGTCCCTGGGGTGGCACGGTGGCGCCCGCCGCCGGCGGCTCCGGCGGGGGCGCTCCCGCGGCCCCGGTCGTCGGCCCCGACGACGCGACGCCCCCGGACGTCGACGCGGCCGCGCTCACGAGCGCGCTCGTGCAGGCACCGGACGCGAAGAAGATCGACTCGGTGCGCCTCGCCGAGGGCGTCGCGCCGCCCTCCAACCGCTGGTACTCGGGCCTCGTCTTCGGCAAGGAGCTGCTGCCGGTGTTCCCGCTGCCGCTGTCGTTCGCGCTCACGCCCAGCGGTTTCACGGTCGGGCTGCCGGACCCGGTGACCAGCGCCAAGGCCGTGGTCGGCCCGCACGTGCCGGCCGTGACGGTCGACGTCGGGGCTGCGTCCGCGCAGGTCGTCGCGGCCGACCCCGTGGCCGTCACGACGCGTCTGCTGGACGCCGGCGGCGCGCCCCTCGGGGACGTCACGGTCGCGGCCGGGTCGCCGTTCGTCTCCTTCACGGCGGCGGCGGACGTCGACGTCGTGGCGGGCGAGGGGTTCACCACGCTCACCGACGGCGTCGCCGAGGCGGAGGTCGCGGGCACGACCTGGGCGCTCGCGGTGTCCGACGGCACCCTCACCGACGGCGCGCTCGCGCTGCCGCAGGGTGCGACGGCCGCGTGGTACGCGCTGCCCGACGACCCCTCGGACGACGCGGCGGCGGTCCTCGCGGCCGCCGCGGTCGACCCGGTCGTGGGCGTCGACGTCACCTACGGCGTCGGGGACGACGTGGCACGCACGACCCTCACCTACCGCACGGCGGGTGCGACGCCGAGCGCCTACGTGCTGATGCGCCACCACACCACGGGTGACCAGCCCGAGCGGGACGGCTGCGGCCTGGGCACCTACCGCAGCGTCTACGGGACCCTCGAGCTGTGCGCGGGGTCGACGCTCACGTCGTTCGCGCCGACGCTCCACCCGACCGGTGAGCTCGACCTCGAGGGCGTCGACGGCGAGCGCCGCGACGCGGTCCTCGCCCAGCTCGAGCTGGACGTCGCCGCGACCGGGGCCTTCGCCTCCGACACGTACTACGGCGGCAAGCACCTGTACCGCGCGGCGACGCTCGTGCGGCTGGGCGAGTCGCTCGGTGCGCCGGACACGGTCGCCGAGCTGCGCACGCGCGTGGCCGACGCGCTGCGGGAGTGGGCCGAGCCGACCGGGTGCGACGCACGCGACGCGCGGTGCTTCGTCTACGACGAGGCCGCGCGCTCCGTGATCGGACGGACCTGGTCGTTCGGGTCCCAGGAGCTCAACGACCACCACTTCCACTACGGGTACCTGCTGTCCGCAGCGGGCCTGCTCGGTGCGGACGACCCCGACCTCGTCGACGACCTGCGTCCGGTCATGGACGCGCTCGCCGCCGACATCGCGGCGGCCGAGCCGTCGCAGGAGCTGCCGCAGCTGCGCACCTTCGACCCGTACGCGGGCCACGCCTGGGCGTCGGGCACCTCGCCCTTCGCCGACGGCAACAACCAGGAGTCCGCGTCCGAGGCCGTCAACGCGTGGAACGGCCTGGGGCTGTGGGCCGCCGCGTCCGGGCAGGACGACCTGCTGACGCAGGCCACCTGGCTCGCGTCGACCGAGGCGGCGTCGGCGCGGGACTACTGGACGGACCCCGACCTCGACGACCCCGTCACCGAGGGGTTCGAGCACCGCGTCTTCGCCCTCAACTGGAGCGGCAAGCGCGACTACGCGACGTGGTTCAGCCCCGAGCCCAGCGCGATGCTCGGCATCCTGCTCATCCCCATGGGCCCGGTGTCGGACTACCTCGCGGTGGACGTGGACCCGGCGACGATCCTGGCGGCCGCCGACGAGGCCACCCCGGCCGGGCCGGACGTCAAGTTCGGCGACTACCTGCTGATGTACCGGGCGCTGGCCGGCCCGGAGGAGGCCTCCGCCGCGTGGGACGACGCGGTCGGGCTATCCGACACCTCCGTCGACGACGGCAGCTCGCGCGCCTACCTGCTCGCCTGGCTCGCCGCGCACGGCGCCTGACCCGTCGGCGGCCGGTCCCTCACCGGCCGCCGACGCCCCCTCGTCCGCCCCGGCGTCCTCCTCGGGCGCCGGCAGCCGCACGAGCTGCCGGACGGCGACGGCGAGCAGGGCGACCACGGCGAGGTTGCGTCCCGCGAGGAGGAACGTCGGCCCGGGCACGCCGTCGACGATGTTGTCGTACATCCACGGGTAGGCGAGCTGCGTCGCACCGGCGACCGCGAGCACGCCCCACGCCGTCACGCCCCACCGGGGCAGGCCGAGCGCGAGGGCCACGGCCACCGCAGGGGCGAGCCACGCGACGAACTGCGGGCTGCCGACCTTGTTCATCACGAGCAGCACGAGCGTGAGGACGAACGCACCGCGCACGACGAAGTCGGCACGCATCGCGGTGTCGGTCCAGAGCTGCTCGCCCGCGCGGCGCCGCAACCGCCACAGCAGCACGGTGACGGCGAGCACCGCGACGAGCAGCGCCGGTGTGGCCGCGTCGGCGACGGCCCGGGCGCCCGGCGCGGTGATCTCGAACGTGAAGATCTTG
This sequence comes from Cellulomonas dongxiuzhuiae, assembly GCF_018623035.1. NCBI lineage: Bacteria > Bacillati > Actinomycetota > Actinomycetes > Micrococcales > Cellulomonadaceae > Cellulomonas > Cellulomonas dongxiuzhuiae. The sequence goes on along the minus strand of NZ_CP076023.1, from coordinate 3,511,125 downwards.
TCGTCGTAGCCCCGGACCACCTGGGTGGACCAGAGGCCCGCGACCATGAAGGGCGTCGCGAGGATCGACTCGATCTGCAGGTCGCGCTGGCCCTGCGCGGTGACGAACGACAGCACGTTCGCCCCGCCGCCGAGCGCGACGACCGTCCCGACGACGACCACGCACACGGCGAGGGCGGGCACGACGACATCGCGCACCGGCCGGCGGGCCGCGAGCACCAGGGGGAGCACCGCGGCCCCGGGTGCCACCTTGACCCAGGCGCTCGCGGTGAGCAGCGCCGCGGAGAGCCGCGGGCGGGAGAGCGCCACGAGCAGGGCGACGACGGTCAGCGGCGCGACGAACCCGTCGAGGCGTCCCAGGCCCGCCGGGCCCAGCAGGGCGATGAACGCGACGAACCACAGCGCCGCGACCCGTCCGTGGGGGCGGCGCAGCAGCAGCGCCACCGCCACGGCGTTGAGGACCGAGACGAGCGCCAGCCACGCGAGCGGGTACTGACCGCCGTCGGCCAGCCCGGCGAACCCCGCGACGAGCATGGGCACGATCGCGCCCGCGGGGTAGACCCACTCGTAGTCGAGCACCGGCCAGTTGCCGTCGACGAACGCCATGTAGGCCCACCAGCGGTACAGCCCGAGGTCGCCGAGCGTCCAGTCCCACACCACGAGCCCGACGCGGGCGACCCACGCGTGGGCGAGGAGGAACGCGAGCCACACGAGCGGGGTGCGCCACGCCTGTGGCGGCACCACCCGGGCGAACCGTCCGGGCGCGGTGCGAGGTGACGCCCCTGACGGTGCGGACATGGGTCCCCCTGCCTCGGTGTGACGATGCCGCGCCAGGTTACGCGACGACGGCCGCGCGAGGGACGGTCCGGGACGAATGCCGCGAACCCTCGGGCTCGGCGGAGGTGCGGCGTCCGCCACGTGCGTCAGCCACGGGCGGCGACGGGAGGAATGCGTCGTTCGTGACGCGGGCGTCGTGCACCGGACGTCCGTCCCTGACGCCACCGGTCCGCGGTCGCTAACCTCGCGAGCGGGCGAGGACCACGCAACACGAGGAGCAGACATGAGCGGCTGGGGCTGGACCGTGCACGGCGACGGGCGGACGGTGCCGCCCGGTGAGGTGGTCGCCCCCGACGAGCGGCTCGCCTGGGGGCGGACCGTCGGGATCGGCATGCAGCACGTCGTGGCGATGTTCGGTGCGACGTTCCTCGTCCCGCTCCTCACGGGGTTCTCCCCGCAGACGACCCTGTTCTTCTCGGCCCTGGGCACCGCGCTGTTCCTGCTCGTGACGCGCAACCGGCTGCCCAGCTACCTGGGGTCGAGCTTCGCGTTCATCGCACCCGTCACGGCGGCCACCGCGACCGGCGGGGAGTCGGTCGCGGTCGGGGGCATCCTGGTGACGGGCCTCGCGCTGTTCGTCGTGGGCGTCGTCGCGCACCTGGCGGGCACGGGCTGGATCGACGCGCTCATGCCCCCGGTCGTGACGGGCACGATCGTCGCGCTCATCGGCTTCAACCTCGCGCCCGCCGCGTGGGGGTCCTGCGAGCCGGACGGCACGTGCTCCGGATTCCGCGCCGCACCCGTGACCGCGACCGTCACGCTGCTCGCGATCGTGCTGGTCACGGTGCTGTTCCGCGGGATCCTGGGTCGCCTGTCGATCCTCGTCGGCGTGCTCGTCGGGTACGGCGTCGCGCTGCTGCGCGGCGAGGTCGACCTGGCGGCCGTCCGTGAGGCCGCCTGGGTGGGCCTGCCGCCGTTCGTCGCGCCCTCGTTCGACCTGAGCGTCCTCGGGCTGTTCCTGCCCGTCGTGCTCGTGCTCGTCGCGGAGAACGTGGGCCACGTGAAGTCCGTCGCCGCGATGACCGACCGCGACCTCGACCCGTACGTGGGCCGCGCGCTCATGGCCGACGGCCTGGCGACCACGCTCGCCGGCACGGGCGGCGGGTCGGGCACCACGACGTACGCCGAGAACATCGGCGTCATGGCCGCCTCGCGGGTCTACTCCACGGCGGCGTACTGGGTGGCGGCCGCGACGGCGCTCGTGCTGGCGCTCTCGCCCAAGTTCGGCGCCGTCGTCGCGACCATCCCCGCAGGCGTCCTCGGCGGTGCCGCCGCCGTCCTCTACGGCATGATCGGCCTGCTCGGCGCGCGGATCTGGGTGCAGAACAAGGTCGACTTCTCGGCGCCGGTGAACCTCATGCCGGCCGCGGTCGCCCTCATCGTGGGCATCGCGAACTTCACCTGGCAGGCCGGTGAGCTGCGGTTCGAGGGCATCGCGATCGGCACGGCCGTCGCGATCGGGCTCTACCACCTCATGCGGGCCGTCGCCCGGTGGCGCGGCACCCACGAGGAGCCGGCGACGCCGGCGTCCGTCCCCGGCGGCGAGGAGCTGCCGCGCTGAGGTCGCAGGGCGGTCAGCCTTCGGCGGGCTGCTCCTGCGCGGGCTGCTCGCCGGTGGGCTGCGGCGCGGCGGGGGCCGTCATCTCCGCGAACGGGGTGCAGCCCTCCGGGCCGACGAGCGGCGCGGCCGGGTCCAGGACCACCTGCTCCTGGGGGAGGAGACCCGTGAACTCCTTGCCGACGATGAGGTCGACCAGCGCGTCGCCGCGGGCGTCGTTCTGCAGGACCGCGTCGGGGACGAAGGCCTGCAGCGTGTACGCGGCCGCGCTCCCCGACGCGCCGTAGATGATGCGCGCGGTGCCGGTGACCGGCGAGGGCGCGTTCTCGGTCACGCCGATGACGAAGCCGCGGTCCGCGAGCTGGGTGGCGGTCGTCCCGGCGAGCCCGCCGATGCCGGCACCGTTGTACACGTCGACCGTGATCTGACCCGTCGGGACGGGCAGCGCGCCCTCCGGCGGGCAGTAGGTGGCGATCGCCGCGGTGTCCACCGTGGGCTTCACGGAGAAACCGCGCTCGAGGAACGGCAGCGACAGGCTGTCGGTGTACAGGGCGGCGGACCCGAGCCCGGCGACCGCGAGGCACGCGAGCAGCACGCCGAACACGACGGCCTGCCGTTCCTGCATGTGCCTGCGGCGCAGCGCGCGTCCACGGTCCTGGTCGCTCACGACGTCCCGCCCTTCACCGGCCTGCGGCGCACCGCACTCACGTCAGCACCAGGACGCGCGCGTGCAGCATCGCCCGCTGGTGCAGTGCCGCCCGCACGGCGCGGTGCAGCCCGTCCTCGAGGTACATGATCCCCTTGAACTCGACCACGTGGGCGAACAGGTCGCCGTAGAAGGTCGAGTCGTCCGCGAGCAGCGCCTCGAGGTCGAGGGTCCGCTTGGTGGTCACGAGCTCGTCGAGCCGGACCTGGCGCGGAGGGACGTCCGACCACTGTGCGGGCGTCGTGAGCCCGTGGTCCGGGTACGGGCGCCCCTCGCCGACGGCCTTGAAGATCACGGGCCGAGTCTAGGGGGTGCCCGGCGCGCGGCCCGGACGCGCGCCGCCGCACGTCGGGAGGTCTGTACAGTCGCGCCATGCCGTCGCTGTACGCGCTCAAGCCCTGGTACACCCGACGGCTGCACCGGTTCGTCGCCGGTGCTGTGGCGCGCGGGACCTCACCCGACCTCTTCACCCTCGTGGGTGTCCTCGGAGCGGCGCTCGCAGGTGCCGCGATCGCGGTGGGCTGGTGGCCGCTGGCGCTCGTGCTGCTCGCGGTGCGCCTCGCGGGTGCCAACCTGGACGGCGCGGTCGCCCGGGCGCGCGGCGTGGCACGGCCCTGGGGCTTCGTGCTCAACGAGCTCGGCGACCGCGTGTCCGACCTGCTGATGTTCGCGGGGCTGGCCGTCCTGGCCGTGCGGACCGGCGGTGAGACCGTCGCCGGGCTGACGCCGCTGGCGTGGGTGCTGGTCGCCGCCGTCGCCGCGACGCTGCCGACGTTCGTGTCGCTCGCCGGTGCCGGGGCCGGGACGCCGCGGTTCAACGGAGGCCCGTTCGGCAAGACCGAGCGCTGCGCGTTCGCGGTGCTCGCGACCGCGCTCCCGACGCTGCTGCCCGGGGTGGCCGTCGTCGTCGTGGTCGGGTCCGTGCTGACCGCGCTGGTCCGGGCCCGGCGCGCCCACCGCGTGCTCACCTCGCCCGTCGCCGCCGCGGCTCCCGACGGCACGGCTGCGGGCCTCGCCGGGTCCGGAGCGTGAGCCTCGACCCGTCGCAGCGTCCCGGGGTGCTCGACCCCCTCGCGGCGTGGACCGGTCTGGACCGCACGGCGTACGCCCTCGACCTGCGCCTGGGCGGGTGGCACCTCGACCTCGACGGGCGTGCGGTCTTCCTGCTCGCGCTGACCGTGGGGATCCTCGCGGTCGCGGCCGTCCCCGTGCTCCTGTCGCGCAAGCCGGAGCTGCGGCGCCGGTGGACGACGTGGGCGCTGATCCTGCCCGTCATCGGCATCCCGATGTGGCTCGGCCCCGGCGCGACCGCGCTGCTCGCGGTGCTGCTCGCGCTGCAGGCGGTCCGCGAGTTCTCCCGGATGACCCGGCTGCCCCGGCCCGAGACCGCGATCCTGCTGGTCCTGGCCGTCGCTTACCCACTCGCGGCATGGCTCGACCCCGGGCTGCTCGCGCTCGTGCCGCTCGTCGCCCTGCTGTGCGCGGTGCCCGCCGTGCTGTCGGGCGACCTCGAGCGAGGCATGGAGCGCGCGACGGGCGCCGCGTTCGGGTCGATCTGGCTGTGCTGGTCGCTCGCGCACCTCGTGCTGGTCGGGTCCGACGCGTTCCTGCTGTGCTTCGCCGCCGCCGCGACCGACGTCGCGGCCTGGTGCGGCGGTCAGGGGCTCAAGCGGTTCGCGTGGGCGCGCCGGTCGCTGTCGCCGCTGAGCCCGAACAAGACGGTCGGCGGTCTGGTGGGCGCCGCCGTGGGTGGCACGATCGTGCTCCTGGTCCTCGGTGCGTTCTCGGCCGGTCTGGTGCTGGCGGTGGTGCTCGGCGGCGTGGGAGGTGACCTGGTGGAGTCGATGGTGAAGCGGCGCGCGGGCGTCAAGGACGCGGGGACGTGGCTGCCCGGCTTCGGCGGGCTGCTCGACCGCGTCGACTCCCTGCTGCTGGTCCTGCCGCTCGCCTGGGTGCTGGCGTGAGCGCGGACGACGCCCCGCGCGAGGGGCACGGCCACACGCCCGCCGAGACGTTCCGGCGGCTGCGACGTCGGGTCGGTCTGCCCCCGGGGTTCAGCGTGGGCGGTGCCGTGCGGCACTCGGTGTGGCGCAACGTGTTCCACCTCGTCGGTGGGTTCCGGGTCGTCGGCTCGGCGCCCTACGAGGCGATGGTCGTCGTCGCGAACCACCAGTCGCACGCCGACACCCCGGCGCTCATCGCGGCGTTCCCCGCGCCGTACAAGCCGGTGGTGGTCGCCGCGGGGGACTACTGGTTCGACGACCCCTGGAAGGCACGTCTCCTCAAGCTCGCGATCGGCGCCGTGCCCGTGCGGCGCCACGGCGGCGGCGGGTACGAGTCGCTCATCGAGGGCGCCACGGAGGTGCTGGGCAGCGGGTCGAGCCTGCTGGTCTTCCCCGAGGGCACGCGCTCCACCGACGGGCGGCTGGGCCGGTTCCGCAGCGGGGCGCTGCGCATCGCGCAGGAGTTCGACGTGCCGATCATCCCCGTGGCCGTCGTCGGCACGCGCGAGCTGCTCGCCAAGAAGGGCCGCCTGACGCCGGGGCCGGTCGAGGTGCGGGTGGGCCACCCGGTGAACCCGCACGAGCTGACGGACATGGCACCGCTCGTCGCGCAGATCGAGGGGATGCTGGCCGCCGGGCCGCCGGTCCCGTCGCGGTCACGCACCTGGCGGGTGCTGCGCAACCACATGTCGGGGCCCGCCGGCATGGCGGGGGCGTTCGGCTGGGGGTTCGCCGAGGCCGTGAGCCTGCCCGTCACCTCGGAGATGTACCTCGTGCTGGTCGCCGCCGCCCACCCGCGCCGTGTCCTGCCGGCCGCCGGGTTCCTGGCGGCCGGGTCGGTCGCTGGCATCCTGGTCACGCGCGCGCTGACGGCCCGCGGCGAGCGGCCGCCCGCGCCGCTGACCACACCGGCGATGCGCTCGCGGGCCGCGGCCGACCTCGCCGCGGCCGGCGCCCGCGGCATCTGGCGGCAGGCGCTCAACGGCGTACCGGTCAAGGTCTACGCGGCCGAGGCGGGTGCCGCCGGGGTGCCGGCCGGGCCGCTGGCCGTGCACGCGCTCGGTGCGCGCGGTGCGCGGTCGATCGTGGTCGGTGCGGTCGTCGGTGCGGCCGCGGGTGCCGCGGCCCCGGTGCTGCGGCGCTTCTACGGCCCGTACCTCGCGGCCGCAGGGGTGACGTTCGCGGTGGGACTGGGGCTCGTCGTGCGCCGCTGGAGCCGCTGAGCCTCAGGCCGAGAGGCGCGTCACGAGGAGGACGCCCGCGAGCGCCGGGCCGAGGGCGCCGACCTGGAGCGCCGTCGTGAGGAGCGCCGCATGGCGGGCGTCGCGCCGCGGGTGCTCATCGGGGGAGCAGTGCCATCGCACCGGCGACCACCAGGGCCACGCACGGGAGCGCCGCGCTCAGGCCGATCGACGCGAGCCGCGCGCGGCGCGTCGGTGCGTGGGTGCCCTGGCCGGGCGTCCTGACCGCGTCCGACGTCGCGCCGCCGAGGTGCAGGGCGAGCGCACCGGCGACGAGCAGGGCGACGCTCACCGCGACGAGCGGCCCCGACGGCGCGGTCAACGGGGCGTTCGGCACGAGCGCGGCGAGCGCGGCGAGCGCGACCGCGGTCCCGCTGCCGACGAGGGCGGCCTGCCACCACGTGCGCGCCAGGAACCACCGCAGGACCCCGGTCGGCGCGAGGCACAGGGCGACGGCGACGAGCAGCACCACGACGGAGGTGGTGACCCAGCCGCGCGAGCTGACGACGGCCTCGCCGTGCAGCCACGGCGGCACCGACCAGACGACGCCCATGACGCCGGCCGTCTGCGTGACGATCGCGGCGGCGTCCCGCAGGGGAGTGCGTCGGCGTACCGGCAGCGTGGGCGCCAGGGTGCGGGCGTAGCCCACCGGGTCGCCGAACGCGCTCGCGGCGTCCTGCCCGGCGTCGGCGCAGTGGGCGTCGACCTCGCCGAGCGCGTCGCCGATCGCGTCGCCGGTGACGTCGCGCAGCCGCAGCTCGCTGACGAAGGCGTCGCGCCAACGTGCCTCGACATGAGGGGCGAGCGCCGTGGGGTCCGTGCTCATGGGGAGGCCTCCTGGCTCGTGACGAACGTCTGGGTGAGCTGGGCGAAGCGGGACCAGCGCGCGCTCTCGTCGCGCAGGTGCTCGTGGCCGGCGGCCGTCAGCGCGTAGTACTTGCGGCCGGGCCCGCCGTCGCCGGGGCGCCACTCCTCGTCGAGGAGCCCGGCGCCGTGCAGCCGCCCGAGCAGCGGGTAGAGCGTGCCGCCCTTGATCTCGCCGAGCCCTGCGGCGGCGAGGCGCTGGGCGATGTCGTAGCCGTACGTGGGCCCGTCCACCAGGACGCGCAGGGCGCACAGCGACAGGACGCCGCGCAGCCACTCACCGGGCCAGTCGGTGCCGGTCGCGACGTCGTCGCCGGGGCCGAGGGCCGGAGGTGGGGTGCGTCGTGCCATGGCTAGACAGTAAGGCTGACTAGGTAGGCGCGCAACCCACCTGCCGGGCGGTGCGCCCGGACGGGAAAGGCGAAGGGCGCCCCGACCAGTGGTCGGGGCGCCCTTCGGTGAGCCCGTGGGCTCGGTGAGCTGTGAGGCTCAGGCGGTGGTGACGTTCGAGGCCTGCGGGCCCTTGGGGCCTGCCTGCACGTCGAACTGCACGCGCTGGTTCTCCTCGAGCGAGCGGTAGCCCTGCGTCTGGATGGCCGAGTAGTGGACGAAGACGTCCGGGCCGCCGTCCTCGGGGGCGATGAAGCCGAAGCCCTTCTCAGCGTTGAACCACTTCACGATGCCAGTGGGCACGTCATTCTCCTCATGCGGTTACTACGGACCCGACGACCGGGACCGGTGAATCACGGTGGCCGTCGTCCGCTCCGGAGAACGGGACACACACAGCACTGCGACTACGTGCAACAGCGTAGCGGCAGGTATCGGGCGTGCGCGAGGGGTTGAGCCGCACGGACCTGAACGATTCCCCCGACCGTGACCAGGGCCTGGACGGGATGCGCGCTCCGTCCACAGCTCGTTCCCCGTTCGCCCACGGAGAGCGCCCTCGCGCCGCTACGCTCCCCGCGGACCGGGCGGCACGCGCCCTCCAGGGGAGTCCAGGAGGCACCGCATGAGCACCAGGTCGCGCGCCGTCGTCGCGGTCGTCACGCTCGCCGGGTTCTACGTCGTCGCGCTGGTCGTCATCGCCGCCCTCGGTGCCGCGACGGTGCTCGCCTTCCGGTCCGGGAGCGGCCCGCTCGCGGGCAAGCTCGGGATCGTCACGGTCGTCGCGATCGCGGGCGTCGTCGTCGCGCTGTGGAAGGTCGCCCGAGCACGCCCCGCACCGCCGCAGGGTCCGGTCCTCCTGCGTGCCGACGCGCCCGAGCTGTGGGCCATGGTCGACGAGCTGGCGGTCCTGACGGCCACCCGCGCCCCCGACGAGATCCGGCTCGCGCCCGACGTCAATGCCGGCGTCATGGAGGACGCGCGCCTGCTCGGTCTCGTCGGCGGCACGCGACGCATGCTGCTCGGCGTGCCGCTGCTGCAGGGCTTGAGCGTCGCCCAGCTGCGCTCGGTGCTCGCCCACGAGATGGGCCACTACTCGCACGACGACACGCGGCTGTCGGTGGTCGTGCACCGGGGCCGCGTCGCGATCGGTGCGACCCTCGCCGAGCTGGCGGGGTCGCCGGCGGGCTGGTTGCTGCGCCAGTACGGCAAGCTCTACCTGCTCGTGTCGGCCGCCACGAGCCGCCGGCAGGAGCTGGCCGCCGACGCGATGTCGGTCGCCTCGGTGGGCCGCGCGACCGCGCAGTCAGCGCTGCGCGAGGTGCCGGTGCTCGACGCCGCGTGGGACTTCTACCTGGAGTGCTACGTGAACGTCGGGTGGGAGGTCGGCCTGGCGCCCACGTCCGACGCCTTCTTCGGGGGGTTCCCGCACCTGCTGGCCGGCCGCGCCGAGGAGCTGGCCGCCGTGCGGGACGCGCCGCGCACCGAGCAGGCCGGGCGCTGGGACAGCCACCCGCCCATCGGGGAGCGCGTGGTCGCGATGGACCGGCTGCCCGACGTCCCCCACGCGCCCGACCTGCGGCCCGCGACCGTGCTCGTCCCGCGGATCGAGGTCCTCGCGGCGCACCTGGCCGACGAGGTGCTGGCCGTCGAGGACCGTCGCCGGCTGCCCTGGCCCGAGCTGATCCCGCCCGCCGTCGCCGCCGAGCAGCAGCGCCGCGCGGACAGCGTCCACCGCGCCGCCGCGCGGCTCGCCGGCGTCCAGCGCGCGACGCTCGGCACCGTGCTGGACCTCGTGGCCCAGGGCCGCGGCGAGCACCTGGCACGCGAGCTGGGCATCGAGCCCGGGGGCCCGACGGTCGGCCCCGCGGGCGAGCGGCTGCCCCACCCGCTGGCCGGTGCCCTCGAGCCCGTGCTGTCCTCGGCCCTCGTCAACGGCGGTGCCGCGCGCTGGCACCTCGACTGGGCGGGCCCCGCCACGTTGCGGTCCCGGGAGGGTGACCAGCCCGAGCTGACGGCCTGGGCGGACCTCGCCGCCGACCCCGCGGGCGTCGAGCAGGTGGGCGCGTGGCTCGCCGGCCTGGGCGTCGACGCGCAGGCGGTGGGCCAGGTGCACGAGCGCGCCACCGCCCACGGTGCGTCGGTGCTCGGCGGGCTCGCGAACGTCTCGGTCGACGGCACGGACCACGACGTCGTCGTCCTGGACCGCGGGCTCGTCCTGGTGCCGTGCCCCAAGAAGACGGACGGCGGCAAGGCACGTCTCATGGGCGTCGTGCAGTCGGCGCCGGTGCACCAGCTCGCCCACGTGCACCGGTTCGTGTCCTACGAGGACGTGCGGACGGCGACCGTGCGTCGGTCGTCGCCCGTGCACGCGACGGTCGAGCTGCACGACGGGTCGCGCATCGAGCTCAAGGAACGGTGGTCGGGGGAGTACCTGGCGAAGGGCTCGCAGGAGATCCTCGTCGGGCACCTGCGCTCGCTCACGGCCGTCGAGCCGGGGGCCTGAACGGCCGGAGCCCGAGCGCCGGGGGCCCGGGCGGGCGGGTCCCCGGCGCGGCCGTTCAGCCGACGGTGGCCGTCAGGCGCAGCCGGTCCCCGAGCGTGAGGTCGTCGACGCGCACCGGCAGGGCGCGGGCCGCCGGCAGGGCCTCGCCGACCAGCGGGCCCAGGCGGTCGAGGTCGACCTCGACGACGGTCGCGCCCTCCTGCGTGTGGACCGTGGCGACGCCCGGGGGCAGCTTGACGAGCTGCCCGCGCACGGCGTCGGTGACGAACCCGCTGAGGTCCATCCGCAGCACGGGGTGCGACGCGACGATCGCGACGCTCCACGTGCGACCCGTGACGCCGCGGTCCTCGACGCGCACGTCGACCGGCCCCGCGAGCCGCGTCGCCATGCGCACGGCACCGGGCACGCCGGGCAGCTCGTGCACCTTCACCTGCGCCTGCACCAGGCGGTCACCGCCGCGGACGTCGGTCACCGCGGACGGGATGGCGTCGGCCGCGCGGGCCAGCGTGAGGGCCTCGTCGAGACCCAGGGTGAGCTCCATGGCGTCAGGCTACGGCCCGGCGCCGACGCGCGCGGTGCGGAACGCGCGGCACGTCGGGACGTCCTGCCCGGCGCGGCGCGCCGGACTGATGGACGATGGGGGCGGCGTCCCCGCGGCGCGTGCCCGCACGACACGGAGGTCCGACATGCACCTGAAGCAGAAGAAGTGGCGCGAGCTGCGACGCGGCCAGCGCGTGGTCGTCGCGACGGTCGGGGCAGCGCAGGTGGCGCTCACCGCGGCCGCGTTCCGGGACCTGGTGAAGCGGCCGGCCGAGCAGGTGAACGGCCCGAAGATCGCCTGGTGTCTCGCGCTGCTCGTCAACTGGGTCGGCCCGCTGGCGTACTTCGCGAAGGGGCGCGTCACCTCCTGAGGTCGCGTCACAGGTCGACGAGCCGCAGCCGCACGTGGACCACCTCGCCCACCGCGACGCCGGCGGCCGTGCGCACGGCCTTCTTCACCGGCAGCACGTACGTCTCCCGGCGCTTGTCGGGGAACAGGGACGTGCGCCACGTCGTCGGGCCGAGCGTCACCTCCACGCGCACGGACCCGAAGCCGCCCTGACGGCCACGGGTGAGGTCGTCGATCTCGTCCGCGACCGGGAACGGCAGCGACGCGAAGACCCACGACCCGTTCTCGACCTGCCACAGCGGGGCCTCGACCTCGAACTCCGTCACGTCGGCGACGCTACCGCCGGCGTCCCACACGGTGGTGGGCCGGTCCGGTCACGCCTGTGCCCGGAGATGGCTGAGGAGGCTGGGCGCAGGAGGCGATGTTTGATAACTTATAGAACAATCGCCCACCCGAGAGGAACGTCACGTGACCGTCCACCCCGCCCCGCCCCCGTCCGCGCCGGGCAGCCCGTCGTCCGGCCCCGCACCCTCGGTGCCTGTCCCCGCCGCCCGGACGACCGCAGGTGAGGCCGGTCCGCACGAGCCGCAGGAGCAGGCCGACCCGTGGCCGCCTCGTGTGCCGTGGGCCGCGGTGGCCGTCTTCGTCGTCGTCGCGTACGCGCTGGCGTGGCTCGTCGCGCTGCCGCTGTGGCTCGGCGACGGGATCGCGTCACCGCTGACGTCGCTCGTGGGGGTCGTCATGATGTGGACGCCCGCGGTCGCCGTCGCGGTGGTCACCCTCGCCCTGCGGGTCCCCGCCCGCGACCGCCTGCGCGCGCTCGGTACCTGGCCGCTGCGCCCGGTCCGCCGGACGCTCGGGTTCGTGGGCCTGGCGGTCGTCGTGCCGGTCGTCGTCGTCGCCGCGGTCACGTTCCTCTCGGCCGCGCTCGGGCTGGTCCGGCTGGACCTCGTGACGTTCTCCGGCTTCGCGGCGCAGGTCGAGCAGACGCTGCCCGCGGGTGCCGAGCTGCCCCCGGTGGGTGTGCTGGTCGCCCTGCAGCTCGCGTCGATCCCGGTCGGGGCGCTGGTCAACAGCGTCGCGGCGCTGGGGGAGGAGGTCGGGTGGCGCGGCTGGCTCCTGCCCGCGCTGCTGCCGCTCGGCACCTGGCCCGCGCTGCTGGTCAGCGGCGTGGTCTGGGGGCTGTGGCACTCGCCGCTGATCCTGCTGGGCTACAACTTCGGGCGTACCGACGTCACCGGCGTGCTGCTCATGACCGGCGGGTGCGTCGCCTGGGGCGTCCTGCTCGGGTGGCTGCGGCTGCGCAGCGGCTCGCTGTGGCCGGCCGTCGTCGGGCACGGAGCGCTCAACGCGGCGGCCGGGCTGGTGCTGCTGCTCGCCGCCGCCGGTGAGACGACGGACATGGCGGTCGTGGGGCCGCTGGGCCTGGTGGGCTGGGCGGTGCTCGCCGTGGTCGTCGGCGTTCTGGCGGCGACCGGGCAGCTCACCCGTCGCCCGGCGCCGGTCCCGGCGTCCTGAGGGCCGCCGGAGCCGGCGTCACGACGACCTGGGTCCCGCGAGCTGCTCAGGCGAGCAGCTCGCGGGGGAGCAGGCCCCGCAGGTAGGCGGCCTGCCCGGCGTGCTGCACGCAGTCGTCGAGGATGCTGACGAGCCGCACGCCGAGCGTCACCGGCGGGTCCCACGACGTGTCGACGACCGTGGCGAGGTCGTCGTCCTCGACACGCTCGAGGTACGCGACGGTCTGCGCGGTCGTCGCGTCGAGGTAGCCCAGCAGCAGGTCCGGCGAGGCGTCGACGAGGGCGACCTCGTCGGGCGACTGCCCGTAGCCGGTGGCGTCACGGTCGAACGGGAGACCGAAGCGGTCGGCCCACCCCTCCGCGGTCCAGAGCTGCTCGACACCGGCGAGCGGTGCGACCTGGGCGTCCTGCCCGCGGGCGACGTGCCACGCGAGCCACGCGAGCGTGGTGGCCTGCGGCGTGGGGCGCCACGTGCGCGCCGCCGCGTCCGTGCCCTCCAGGGCGGCCCGGATCACCGGTCCGACCCTCCCGAACCCGTCGGTCAGCACCTGCCGCGCGCCTGTCGTCACGCGTCCGACCGTACGGCCGTGCGTGGCGGGGCGCACGGCGGAGCCCGCGCCGGTGGCCGCCGTCAGGCCGGCGGTCCGGACGCCACCGGACGGCCGCCCTCGACGGCCTCGACCACCCCGGCGACCCCCGGCGACGCCGCGATCTGCTCGGCGAGGCGCCGGGCGGCCGCGCGGTAGGCGGGGTCGTCCCGGACGGTGCGGACGGCCGCGCGCACCTGCTCGGGCGCCGGGCGGTTGCCGCGCAGCCGCACGCCGGCGCCGCTCCACCGGACCCGCGCGCCGACCTCCGCCTTGTCCTCGGTCGACCCCGCGACGACCAGCGGGACGCCGTGCGCGAGCGCCCAGTGCACGCCGCCGTACCCGCCGTTGGTGACCATGACGTCCGTGCGGGGCAGCAGCGCGGCGTACGGGACCATCGTCGCGGCGCGGACGTTGCCGGGCAGCGGCCCGAGGCGGTCCACGGGCGTGCCGCCGGTCGCCGCCACCACGAGCACGTCCTCGTCGGCGAGCGCGTCGATCGTCGGACGCAGCAGCTGGCCCACGTCGTCGTTGGCGACCGTGCCCTGCGTGACGTGCACGACCGTCCGGCCGTCGAGGTCGCCCCACCAGGGCGGCAGGAGCGCGGGGTCGACGTCGACGCTGCCCGGTCGCGGCACGCCGACCGGACCGACGAGCCGGAACGCGTCGCCCAGGCGGGGGCGCGGGTACTCGAAGCCCGGGACCGTGCACTGGATCGTCACGTCGGCGGCGCTCGTCCACCCGAACACGAAGCCGGCCGGCGGGCGCACCCCGACCCGGTGCGCGGCGCGGCGCGAGGCGACGTGCACCGAGCGCAGCGCGACGCGCTCGACGGCGGCACGCACGAGCACGTCGCGGAGCCGACCGCGCAGCCCGGGCAGCGGCGTCAGCCCGGGCCCGAACGGCGGGACGCCCGGGTGCGGGGCCGCCGACGGGAAGATCGAGACGACGACCGTGCGCGGCCGGGACGCGCGCGGGCGCGTCGCGACCGCGAACGCACCGAGGAACAGGGGCTCGAAGACGAGCGCGCCGACCGAGCCGTCGACGAGGGCGTCGAGCGCCGCGACCTGCGCCTCGAAGCGCCCGATGAACATGTGCGTGAGGTCCCAGCGCAGCAGGCCGATCCCGGTGCGCCCGGCACGGTCCGGCTCGTCGACGTCGAGCGTGCGCTCGTCGAACCCGGCGTCGGCGGGCAGGGGGACGAGCTCGGCGCCGGTCGCCTCCACCTCGTCGCGGAACCGCTCGCCGGTGAGGAAGCGCACGCGGTGCCCCGCGCCGACCAGGCCGCGGGCGACCGGCAGGAGCGGCGCGACGTGCGCGTGCATCGGGCACGCCGCGACGACGGTCGTGGGCATGGCGGTCCTCCCCGGCGGGTGCGCTCGTGCCGTCGGGCCCTAGGCTGGGCGGCGACGCGCGGAGCATTTCACCACCCCGACGGGAGGGCAACGGTGACGGCCGACACCTCCCGCCCCTCCCGACCGGCCGGCCGCGCCGACCAGGGCGCCGCCACCCGCGAGCGGGTGCTGCGCGCGGTCGCCGACGAGGTCACGGCCGTCGGCTACGACGGCGCCACCCTGACCCGCATCGCGCGCCGGGCCGGTGTCCCGGTGGGCACCGTCAAGGCGCAGGGGCCCAAGCGTGAGCTGCTCGTGCGGGCGTTCGAGCTGGTGTTCGCGGGTGCCGAGGGGGAGCACTCCCTGGGTGACGGCGCGGCCGCGCAGGCGGGGAGCCTGCCCGACGACCCCGAGGCCCTGCTGCGGACCCTGACCGTGTTCGTCGCCGACGCGTACGCCCGGTCGGTGCGCCTGTGGGAGGCGTTCCTCGTCGCCGCCGGCACCGACGCCGAGGTGCGCGACGAGTACGTCGCGATGACCGCCCGCCGCCGCGCCGAGACGCGCGGCCTGCTCGCGCTCCTCACGGCGCGCGGTGTGCCGCGGCCCTTCGACATGGAGCACGTGCTCGACGTCGTCGAGCTGCTGTACTCCCACGAGTCGTGGCGACGCCTGGTCGAGGACCGCGGGTGGACCCAGGAGCGCTGGACGACCTGGACCGTGACGTCGACGCTCGCGGTGATGGGCGGGGCGCTGGCCTGAGGTCGTGCCCGTCGCGCCACCGGCGGTCACGCGCGGTGGCTCACGCCGGGCGCGTCGCCCGCCCGTCGAGCCACAGCGTGTCCGAGGCGTCGCGGTGCGACCCCGTCGTGCCGACGTGCTTGCCCGAGATCGCGGGGCCCTTGGTGAGGACGTGCACCACGGCCATGCCGTGGCCGCGGCCCAGCCCGTACTCGTCGGCGAGCCACGCGAGGATGGGGCCGGCCTTGGTGGACGCGTCGAAACCGCGCTCGCGGGCCTGCTCGAGCAGCTGGCGCGGTGTGAGTCCGGTCTTCTCCTCGACGGCGTCGAGATAGGCCTGGAAGGACATGGGGGTGCTCCCTGGGTCGGAGGTGGGTGCGACGGTAGACCGCCCGCGACGGCCGGACTCGTCGGCCCGCCGCCGATCCGTGACCGGCGGGGGACGGGTGGCCCGTTCGCCGGGTGCGCCCGGCCGTGCCGGGCGAGACTTCGCCCATGGAACGACGGCGGCTGGTGGACGGGTTGGTCGGCGCGGGTGTCGCCGTGCTGGTGATGGTGGCGGTGGTCGTCGTCGCGGCGTTCGCGCTGACCCGGCCTGCGTCGTCGAAGGAGCCTGCAGCGGGGCCGACGACGCAGGCCGACCCCGCGGGCGGAGCGCCGCCCGACGACCTTGCCGCGGGCGACCTGTGGCTGGGCGGGCTCACGCTCGACGCGGACACCCTGGCGACGCCCGACGGCACGCTGCACGACGTCGAGGTGACGGGCGAGGACGTGCGGACGGGGGCGTCCGGCCTGGTCGCGGGCGCGCTCACGGTCGACGCCACCGTGCCGTTCGCGCTCGTCGCCGCGCAGATCGGCCCCGACGTGCGCGTCGGACCCGTCCCGGGCAGCCCCGACGAGGCGGCGGTGCACCGCACGTTCGAGGGCCTCGGCCGCGTGCTCGACGTCGAGGCGACCGGGACGGTCACGGTGCGCGCGGGCCGTCTCGTCATCGAGCCCCGCACCATCGACATCGGCGGGCCGGGCTTCCTCGCCGACCTGTTCGGGGCGCTCGCGCGCGAGCTCGTGACGATCGAGCAGGAGATCGAGGGCATGCCGGACGGGCTCGTCCTGCGGGACGTCACCGTGCAGGGTGACGGGTTCCGCGCGGCGCTGCGGGGGACCGACGTGCGCATCGAGCCGTGACGGCCCTCGCCCCCACGGGACCGCCACCGACGTACGAGGGGCGCGCCTTCCTCGGCTAGACTCCTACCCGCAGTACGCCCGCTCACGGGCGCGCGGCACCAGGAGGATTCGCCTAGTGGCCTATGGCGCACGCTTGGAAAGCGTGTTGGGGTAACACCCTCGGGGGTTCGAATCCCCCATCCTCCGCCGTGCGACGTCGCCGGACGTCGGCCCAGGCCGGACCCTCAGGGGTCCGGCCTGGTGCGTTAACGGGTGCTGTTCAGAGGCGTCGGGCTCGTAGCTCGTCGACCGCCGTGCCGGGGGTGAGCTCCAGCGGTTCGGCAGCCCAGTCGGTGACCACTGCGAGGGCACCGTCCAGAACCGGGCGGCATCGTGCGAGCCACGCGAGGACCTCGGCGACGAGGTCGTCGTCTCCCTCGATCCCCAACCCCTCGCCCCCGACGAGCGCGACGATGCGGACGCTCCGGCCGTCGTGGTGGAGCTCCAGCTGGCCGGTGGAGGACTGTCGCCGCTCGCCTGTCGACGCCGTGAACGCCACAGTGCCCCACTCGTGGCGTGCTCCGCGCTCCAGCTCGGCGACGTCGAACACGGGCCCTTCGAGAACTGCTACGAGAACATCAGCCATCGCGTACTCCTCGTCGCCTGCGACGCGCGTGTCGACGCCTGTCGGCGGTCCGTGGTGGGGTGGGCGCATGGTGGCGCGCACAGGTCCGTGGAGCACGCTGCCCGTGCGCCGGGTGCAGGCGCGGACGGGGGTGTCGGGGCTCGACACGGAGCGCGGCGGGGACTGGCACCTGACCGTCCCCGCAGTGCGTCAGGTGCTCGAGCAGGGCTGGGACCTGGGCCCGGTGACCGTGCTGGTGGGGGACAACGGGGCCGGCAAGTCGACGCTGGTCGAGGGCATCGCCACCGCGTTCGGCATGGCGGCCGAGGGCGGGTCGACCGGGTCGATGCACCGCACGCGGCCCACCGAGTCGGGGTTCGCGCACGACGTCCAGCTGGTGCGGGGCGCCGGTGCCCCGCGACGCGGGTTCTTCCTGCGGGCCGAGACGATGCACGGCTTCTACACGTACCTCGACGAGCACCCCGGCAACGACCCGGTGTTCCACGAGATGTCCCACGGGGAGTCGTTCCTCGAGCTCATCGGCTCGCGGATGATGCGCCCCGGCCTGTACGTGCTCGACGAGCCCGAGTCCGCGCTGTCGTTCACCGGCAGCCTCGCGCTGCTGCGCCACCTGCACGACCTCGTCCAGCACGACTCGCAGGTGATCCTCTCGACGCACTCGCCCCTGCTCGCGGCGCTGCCCGGCGCGACGGTCTACGAGGTCGGGGAGTGGGGCCTGCGCGAGTGCGCGTGGGAGGACCTGGACCTCGTCGTCGGCTGGCGCGGCTTCCTCGACGCCCCGGAGCGCTACCTGCGCCACGTCCTGACGGACTGACTCACCTGTCCGGCGTCCACGTCGCGGGACGCGGGTGCATCGAGACCGGCGTGGGTCGTCGTCCGGCCCTCTTTCGACGACTCAGCCCGGTCTCGACGACGGGTCGTCCCGCGGCGGGAGGTGGCGGACCCGTCAGAGCGTGAAGCGATCCGCGCGCTCGCGGACGCGGCCCTCGCCCAGGCCGCCGCGGGCGGTCGGGTCCCACGTGTACACCTCGGTGCCGGTGACGAAGACGTGCTCGGCCCGGGCGGTGACGTCGAGCGGGTCGCCGGACCAGACCACGACGTCGCCGTCGAGACCGGGCGTCAGGGCACCGACCCGCTCGTCGAGGCCCATGAACGCGGCCGGGTTCACCGTCAGCGCCCGCAGCGCGGTGTCGCGGTCCAGGCCCTCCTTGACGGCGAGCGACGCCTGGTGGACGAGGAAGTTGATCGGCACCACCGGGTGGTCCGTCGTGATCGCGACCCGCACCCCCGCGCGCGCCAGGACCCCGAGGTTCGCGATCGCGCGGTCGCGCAGCTCGACCTTCGTCCGTGATGTGAACAGCGGGCCGAAGATGACGGGCACGTCGCGCTCGGCGAGCACGTCCGCGACCGCGGCGCCGTCCGTGCCGTGGTTGACGACGAGCCGGTACCCGAACTCCTCGGCGAGGCGCAGCGCGGTCGCGATGTCGTCGGCGCGGTGCGTGTGCTGGTCCCACGCGAGGTCGCCCGCCAGTACGGCGGCGAGCGTCTCCTTGGCGAGGTCCCGCTCGAACGGCTCGCCCTTGGCGGCGGCGGCGTCCCGGCGCGCCGCGTAGCCCTGCGCCTCGACGAACGCCGCACGGATGACGGCGGCCACGCCCAGGCGCGTCGACGGCAGCTTCTTCTGGTCGCCGTACACGCGCTTGGGGTTCTCGCCCAGCGCCGACTTCACGGACACGTCGTGCCGGATGACCTGCTCGTCGACCGTCCGCCCGCCCCACGTCTTGATCGCCACGGTCCGCCCGCCGATCGGGTTGGCCGACCCCGGCTTGACCACGGCCGACGTCACGCCGCCGACGAGGGCGTCGCGGAACCCCTCGTCCTCGACGTTGATGCCGTCGATCGCGCGCAGCGCCGCACCGTTGGGTCCGGTCTTCTCGTTGGTGTCGTCACCGGCCCAGCCCTCGGCCTCCTCCATGACGCCCATGTGCGCGTGCGCCTCGACGAACCCGGGCAGCACCCAGCGCCCCGTCGCGTCGAGGACCCGCACGCCGTCCGGCACGACGACGTCCGTGCCGACGGCCGTCACGACACCGTCCTCGACCAGCACCGTCGCCCCGTCCAGCGGCGCCGACGCCACCGGGACGACGTACCCGCCGACGATCGCGACGGACCCCCGGGCGGTGCGGATGGGCGACAGAGGGGCGGGGGTGCGTGCGTCGGGCATGGGGCCATCATCGCGCGCGACGCCCGACCGACGCCCGCCGGGCGGGCCCCGCGCGCGGCGCGCGTGTGAGGGGAGCGTGCAGGTCCGCGCCGGGGCAGCCGGACGAATGTCCGGATCGCCGGACCTTCGTTAGCGTGGGCTCATGACCCAGGACCCCTCGCAGCCCCCCGAGGACCGGCCGCCCCACGGCTCCCGTCCCGCCCCCGATGCGACGTCCGCGCCGCGGACCGACCCGGGGGAGCTCGACCGGTGGCGCGCGCCCGTCGTCGGCGCCGTGCTCGGTGTCCTCACGCTCCCCGCGGTCGCGATGGCCCTGGTCGGCCTCGTCGTCCTGGCCGTGCAGGGCGTCGCGACGTGGCTGGTCGTCACCGCCGTGGCGCTCGTGACGACGTTCCTCGGCGGGTACGGCGCGGCCGTCGCCGCGCGTGGCGGGCACCGGGGCGTCGTGCACCGGCTCGGGCTGCTCGCGTGGGTCTGGGGCGTGGTCGTCGTCGTCCTGGCCGTCGTGCTGGCGCTGTCGCTCGACTCGTCCGAGCGCGTCGCGATCTCGGTGCTGCTCGTGCTCGGCGGCACCTACACCGTCGTGCTGGGGCTCGGGCTGTGGGCCGCGTCGCGCGTCCTGCCGGCGCCCGCCGAGCGTCGCGGTGGGTCCGAGGGCGTCGACGCCGGCCCTGCGACGCCGTCCGGTGCGTCGCCCACCGTCAGCGAGGTCCCCACGCCGACGCCCGCTCCCGACGACGACGAGGTGCTCGCGGACTGGCCCGAGTGGGGTGGCGCGGAGCGCGAGCCCGACGGTGGCCCCGGCCCGCGCCGTGACGTCGCCGAGGACATCGTCGACGTCGAGGTCGTCGAGGTGGTCGAGATCGTCGAGCCCGCCCCCGCACCCGCACCCGTCGGCCGTCGAACGCCCGCGATGCCGGCGCGCCCCGCCTCGCCGCCCGACGTCGAGCCCGAGCCGGTGCGTCCGCCGGAGCGTCGCAGCGTGACGTCCGGCGGCACGACGCCGCGGCGCACGACGTCGGCCGGCGACCCCTCGGCGACCGAGCGGATCGCGCGTCAGACCGGCGACGACGGTCCCCCCACGCAGCGGCTCCCCCCGCTCGATCCGTGAGGTCCCGCCCGGGAGGGCGACGTCGCGACCGACGGACGCGACGTCGCCCCCACCTGGGTTAAGGTGGTGCCCAGACCCCTCGTACGGCGTCATCTCGCTGAACTCCCCCAGGGCCGGAAGGCAGCAAGGGCAGGCGAGCTCTGGCGGGTGTGCGGGGGGTCCTTGCATGCCCGGAGGTCGTCGGCTCGTGCCCTCGCTCCCGCTCCTGCGCGCCCCGCCCCGCGCGCTCGCGGCCTTGCAGCGGCTGCTGCTGCTCGTCGGCAGCCTGACCCTGGGGGTGCTGCTCGTCGTGGCGGCCACGGAGGCGACGCGTCCGCAGCTGCACCGGGGTCCTGGCGGACGCCGTCGTCCGGGCGGACGGACACGGCCACGTCGTGGGGCCGGGCCGGGGGCGTCGGGGCTGGGGACGGCGGTGTCGGCGTGTGGGTGGGGGACCGTAGGCTCGGGGTGTGACGACCGCGCTGTACCGCCGCTACCGGCCCGAGTCCTTCGCCGAGGTGATCGGGCAGGACCACGTGACCGCGCCCCTGCGGCAGGCGCTGCGCTCCGGGCAGGCCAACCACGCCTACCTGTTCTCCGGTCCGCGCGGCTGCGGCAAGACGACGAGCGCGCGCATCCTCGCGCGCTGCCTCAACTGCGCCGAGGGGCCGACCGACACCCCGTGCGGCGTGTGCCCGTCGTGCGTCGAGCTCGCGCGCGGCGGCAGCGGGTCGCTCGACGTCGTGGAGATCGACGCGGCCAGCCACGGCGGTGTGGACGACGCGCGTGAGCTGCGCGAGCGCGCGACGTTCGCCCCCGCGCGCGACCGGTACAAGGTCTTCATCCTCGACGAGGCGCACATGGTCTCGCCGCAGGGCTTCAACGCGCTGCTCAAGATCGTCGAGGAGCCGCCGCCGCACGTGAAGTTCATCTTCGCGACCACGGAGCCCGACAAGGTCATCGGGACCATCCGCTCGCGCACCCACCACTACCCGTTCCGGCTCGTCCCGCCCGACGTGCTCGTGCCCTACCTGGAGCAGCTGTGCGCCACCGAGGGCGTGCCCGTCGGCCCCGGTGTGCTGCCGCTCGTCGTGCGCTCGGGGGGCGGGTCCGTCCGCGACACGCTGTCGGTCCTCGACCAGCTCATCGCCGGCTCCGGCGACGAAGGGCTGGTCTACGAGGGTGCGGTCGCGCTGCTCGGCTACACCCACAGCTCGCTGCTCGACGACCTCGTCGACGCGATCGCGGCGCGCGACGGCGCGTCGGCCTTCCGCGTGGTCGAGAGGGTCGTCGCGACGGGCCACGAGCCGCGGCGCTTCGTCGAGGACCTGCTCGAGCGGCTGCGCGACCTCATCGTCCTGTCGGCGTCGGGCGACGCGGCGGACGCGGTCCTGCGCGACGTGCCGACGGACCAGCTCGACCGGATGCGGCGGCAGTCCACGCACCTCGGCGCGTCGGAGCTGTCCCGGTCGGCCGACCTCGCCAACGCCGCCCTCACCGAGATGGTCGGCGCGACGTCGCCCCGGCTGCACCTCGAGCTGCTCATGGCGCGCCTGCTGCTGCCGAGCGTCGACGACTCCCGCACCGGGCTCGGCGCCCGGATCGACCGCCTCGAGCGCGGGTTCGCCGCGGGCGGCGGCGCCGCACCGGCCGCACCGGCCGCACCGGCGGCGCCGGCGGCGCCGGCGGCGCGCGACCACGCGGCACCGGTCGCAGCCCCCGCGCGGTCCGCACGTGCATCCGAGCCCGCGGACGCACGGGTCGCGCCGGGGACGACCGGCACGCCCAGCACCGCGGAGGTCCGCGCGTCGTCGACGGCACCGGCCGCGACCGGTGCGCAGGGACGTCCGGCGCCCGACGCCGGCGCCGGGCGCGACACCGGGTCGCGGGGGGACGCGCCGCGGGTCGACTCCCCGGCACCGGCCGTCGCGGCGACGGTGTCGCAGCCTGCAGCGCCCGCACCGGCCGCGTCGCCCCCTGCCGCGCCGACCGCACCGGCCGCCTCGCAGCCCGCGGCACCGGCTGCCTCGCAGCGTCCCGCGGCGTCCGCCGCCCCACCCGTCGCGCCGCCGGTCGCTCCGCCCGCCGCGCCGCCGGTCGCTCCGCCCGCCGCGCCGCCGGTCGCTCCGCCCGCCGCGCCGGCGCCGGGCGCGGTCGCCGCGGCCGCGGACACCGAGATGCTGCGGCGTCGCTGGCCCGACGTGCTCACCACGCTGCGGCGGCTGCGGCTGCCCTCGTGGGCGCTCGTCAACCAGCACGCGCAGGTCCTCGAGCTCGACGCCACGACCCTGCGCCTGGGCTTCGCGCAGCCGGGCCTCGTGACGACCTTCCGCAACAGCAACCACGCCGACGTCGTCGCACGCGCGCTGTCCGAGACGCTCGGGGTGACGGCACGCGTCGAGGCCGTGCTCGACGAGCCCGGCGGCGCGGTCGGGCACGCGTCGGCACCGGCGTCCGACGCGCCGCAGACGTCGCACGCCCCCGGGACCATGTCGCGCGAGCGCGCCGCGGCCTCCTGGGACGAGCCGGCGCCCGCCGCGCCGCGCGACGAGCCGAGGCCCGCTGCCGGTGACCGTGGTCCCGGACGCCGCGGCGACGGCACGACCCCGGACGGCGGACGTCCGGCCGGGGGACCCACCGCCGACGGGCACGCGACGACCGGGCACGCGACGACCGGGCACGGGAGCGCCGAGCAGGGGACCGCAGGACGAGGCGGTGACCGCGGGGCGTCCGCCGCGGCACCCGGCGGCGAGGCCGCGCCGCGGCCCGTCCCGCCGTGGGAGCCCGAGCCGGGCGACGGCCCGACGACGTCGGGTGCGTCCGGTGCCGCGCAGCGGGAGACCGCAGCCGGCTCCGGTCACGGCGCGCCGGCGGTCGTCGTCCACCCCGACGACGACATCCCGCCCGGCGACGAGCCGGACGACCCGTGGCGCGACGGACCGCCGTCCGCACGCCGGCCGGGCTCCGGGCCGTCGGGTCCGGGTGCCGGTCAGGGCCCGCGAGGCTCGGCCGCTCCCGCGGCCGGGACCGCCGCGCGTCCTGCCGCCACGGCCCGTCCCGGCGGCACGGCCCGCGAGCGCGGTGTCGCAGCCGCCCGCGCGGCGGCCGCCGAGTCGCGCGGCCGCGCCGCCGAGCCCGACGAGCCGTCGCCCGACGACCCGACGATCGGGCAGTCCGGTCTCCTGGGTGTCCCGCTGGTGGCGCAGGTGCTCGGTGGGCGCGTCATCGACGAGCAGATCGACGTCTGACCGCCGCGCGGCTCGACACCGGCCGGGCCCGTCGGTCCGACCGCCGCGCACGGCTAGGCTGACGGCGTGTACGAAGGCGCGATCCAGGACCTGGTCGACGAGCTCGGGCGGCTGCCCGGGGTCGGCCCCAAGAGCGCCCAGCGCATCGCGTTCCACATCCTGGCGGCGGACCCGGGCGACGTGCGCCGCCTCGCGGACGCCCTCACCGAGGTCAAGCTGCGCGTCCAGTTCTGCGAGATCTGCGGCAACGTCGCCCAGGAGCCGCAGTGCCGCATCTGCCGCGACCCGCGCCGGTCGCTGACGACGATCTGCGTCGTCGAGGAGGCGAAGGACGTCGTCGCGATCGAGCGGACGCGGGAGTTCCGCGGCCGGTACCACGTGCTCGGCGGCGCCATCAACCCGATCGGCGGCGTCGGGCCCGACGACCTGCGCATCGCCCAGCTCATGACGCGGCTGGCCGACGGCACGGTCACCGAGGTCATCCTCGCCACCGACCCGAACGTCGAGGGCGAGGCCACGGCCACCTACCTGGCACGCCTGCTCGTGCCGATGGGCCTGACGGTCAGCCGGCTCGCGTCCGGCCTGCCCGTGGGCGGCGACCTGGAGTACGCGGACGAGGTGACCCTCGGCCGCGCGTTCGAGGGCCGTCGTCGCCTGAGCGCATGACGTGCACGACGACGAGGGGGAGCGCATGAGCACCGACGACGGGCGTCCGACGGTGGACGCGGACCTGCGGGACATCGCGGACTCGGTCGCGTCCGAGGCCCGCGGGTTCCTCACGACGGTCACGGAGGTCGCGGCCGGCTCCGCGCCGGAGGCATCGCTGCCGCTGCTGCTGCTCGCGCTGTCCGACCTGCTCGCGGCGGGTGCGCGCCTGGGTGCGACCACGGACGTCGTGCCGCCGTCGCGCTTCGAGCCCGACGTCGGCCCGGACGCCGACCTCGAGCCGCTGCGTGTCAACCTGTCGAACCTGTTCGACGGCATCGACGAGTACGTCGAGGTCGTCGACCCGCTGCTGGGTCCCGAGGTCGAGGAGTCGACGATCTCCGGCGACCTCGTCGCGATCGTCGGCGCGCTGTCCCAGGGGCTGGCGCACCACGACCGCGGGCACGTCCTCGAGGCGCTGTGGTGGTGGCAGTTCAGCTACCTGTCCGACTGGGGCGAGCGGGCTGCGAGCACGCTGCGCGCCATCCAGACGATCCTCGCGCACGTGCGCCTCGACGTGGAGGACGACGTCGCGGCCGAGGCGGAGTACGACGCGCTGCAGCCCTGAGGCTGGTCCGCCCGCCGGCCGCCGACGTCCGGGCCGCCGACCGGAGGGGAGTGGACCGGGAGGCGGGGACGAGGGCGACCGGCGCGCGGCGTGGGTGGCCCGGCGCGGTGCCGGGGGTCAGGCCACGCGGGTGCCGCGTGGCAGGGTGCGCTGCGGGGTGCGCAGGCGACGGACGGCGACGACGAACCCGGTGGCCCCGAGCATCAGGTTCACCGCCAGCCCCAGCGGCCACACGGGCCCCGCGCCGTCCCGCGCGGGCACGCCCGGGTCCTGCGCGCTCCAGCACTCGTCGACGGGGACCGGCTGCCCGAGTCGCAGGTCGCGCACGGTCAGCGTACCGGTGACGACGATCCCCGCGATCGACTGCTCGTCGACGGCGGCGGACCCGGGCACGGCGCCGTCGGCGACGACCACGAACGGGTTGACGGCCAGCAGCCACCACGTCCACTCGGTGCGGGCCACGGACCGCTCCTGCACCGACAGCTCGCAGACGGGGTCGGCGGCCGCGCTCCCCGTCCCGTCCTGCAGGTCCTCCCAGTAGGAGTCCGGCGGGCCGTAGACCTGCACCTCCTGCGTGGTGCTGAGGAACGGGTAGGTCAGGCCGAAGAAGATGGGCGTGAACACCGTGAGCGCCGCGACGGTGACGAAGGTCAGGACGGTCGACCCGGCCGGGCGGGCGGCGAGCGTCGACCAGCCGAGGCCCATGCCGCACACGGCCGCCAGCAGCAGCGCGATGAGCACCACGACCCGCGGCAGCGTCGCGACGGGCACGCCGCCCATGGCCAGGGCGATGGCGAAGAACGGCAGGCTCACGACGAGGAACGCGCACGCGCTGAGCCACGCGGCGAGCAGCTTGCCGGCCGCGATCTCCGTCGGTGACAGGAGGGTGACCTGCAGCGTCGCGAGCGTCCCCGCGGCCCGGTCGCCGTTGACGGCGGTCGAGGTCAGGGTCGGCGTCACGAGCAGGCCCAGGCCCAGCACGAGCCCCGTGACGACGGCGAACAGCACGGCGCCGGCCTCGTCGGTGGTGGTGGCGGACTCGCTGAACAGCGTCAGGACGCCACCGGCCAGGAGCGTGATCGCGCCGACGACGACGAACCACACGACCAGCGCGGTCTTCCACCGCGACGAGCGCACGCGCTGCCGCAGCTCGAGCGCGGCCACGGTGCGCACGCCGTGCCAGGTCAGCGTCCAGGTGCCGACGGCCGGGGTCGTGCGCGGGGACGGACCGGCCGCCGGGGCCGGGGTGGTGCTCGTGGTCGCGGTCATCGTCGCTCCTCCTCCAGTGCGAGGTACGCCTGCTCGAGCGCACCGGCGGCGGGTGCCGACGAGACGACGGGGACGCCGGCGGCGACGGCGTCGCGCAGCAGCGCGGCTGCGCCCGCCTCGCCCTCGACGTCGACGAGCACGCCGCCCGCAGGGGCGGGGTCGCCGGCGGTGACGCGCGCGGCACCGTCGGGTCGGTAGGCGGTGCCGGTCGAGTCCAGCCAGGACGTCAGGGCCGCGAGCGAGAGCGACCGCACGTGCCACGTCCGCCGTCCGCCGGCGACCTGCGCCCCCGACATGCCGACGACGGTGCGTCCCCGCGAGAGGAACACGGCGTCGTCGGCCATCTCGTCCAGCTCGGACAGCACGTGCGACGACACGAGGACCGTACGGCCCTCGTCGGCCAGCCGGCGCAGCAGGATCCGCAGGTCGACGCGCGAGCGCGGGTCGAGGCCGCTCGCGGGCTCGTCGAGCAGCAGCACCTGCGGGTCGTGCACGAGCGCCCGCGCCAGCCCGAGGCGCTGCTTCTGCCCGCGGGACAGGACGGCGGCGGGCTGGTCGGCGTACTCGTCCAGGTGCACGGTCGCCAGGAGCTCGTCGACGCGGGCCGCGGCCGTCGCGCGGTCGACGCGGTACGCGTCGGCGAAGGTCGCGAGGACCTCGCGGGCCGTCAGGGAGTCCCAGGTGCCGAACGCGTCGGGCATCCAGCCGGTGCGGGCCCGGGCGCCGGCGTTGTCGGTGACGGGGTCGTGACCGGCGATGCGCACCTGCCCGGAGTCGGGCACGAGCAACCCTGCGAGGACGAGCAGCAGCGTCGTCTTGCCCGAGCCGTTCGGCCCGACGAGCGCGGTCACGGCACCGGCGCGGGCGACCAGGTCCGCGCCGTCGAGGGCCTTGACGGTCCCGAACGCGCGGCGCAGGCCGGTGACCTCGATGCCGTGCGCCCGGGCGGCGAGGGCCGCACCCGTGGTGCCGGGTGGCGTCGGGGCGTCGGGGGCGGGTGCGGGGCCGCCGGGCTGCTCGGGGCTGGCGTCGGGTGGCATGGCGCCACGCTAGGAGCCGGGCGCTGCGGGCGGGTCCACCTGCAGGGGGACAGGGGCGCGGGGGCCGTCGCACCGCGGGCTGACGTCAGCCGGACGGGCGTCCGGCCGACCGGCTCGGTCGGGATATCCTGCCGCTCCACGCACGTACGGCAGGAGGTCGCGATGAGGGGAGCCCTGCTCGTCCTCGTCGTCCTCGCGCTCGCGACCGTGCTCGGCCTCGCGTGGCGCGGGCGCAACGGCCGCTTCCGCCCTACGGGCGCGCCGCGCGCAGGCGCCGCGCCCGTCCCAGGGCCGCGCTCCGCGGCCGCCTCCGTCGACACCGGCCGGGACGTCGTCACGGCCCGCGACCTGGGCGTCGCGCTGGGCGAGCGCGCGACGTTCGTGCAGCTCTCGAGCGAGGTCTGCGCCGCGTGCCGCGCCACGAGCACCGTGCTCGCGGGCGTCGCCGCCGACGAGCCGGGCGTCGTCCACGTCGAGCTCGACGTGGCGGAGCACCTCGAGCTCGTGCGCCGGTTCGGCGTCATGCGCACCCCCACGACCCTCGTCGTGGGGCACGACGGCGCGCTGGTCGGGCGCATGTCCGGCGCGACCGACCGCCGTCAGGCGCTCGCCGCGCTCGCGTCGTGCGGCACGCCCGAGACCTGTCCGGGCATCCCCGCGGTCTGACGACCGGGCCCGCCGCGGGCCCCCGGTCGCGCACGTCCCCCCAACCGTCCTCCCGGAGGCCCCCCCATGTCCGCACCCCTGACGCCCCGCGTCACCGGCATCGACCCGCGCGGTCCGCGCGTCGGCGCCGCGCTCACCGCCGTCCTGCTCGTCGTCGTCCTGCTGCTCGGCGACAGCCGGCTCGCCACGGCGCTGCTCGCCCTCGTCGCCGCGAGCTTCGCGCGCGGAGCGTCGGGCGGCGTCGGCGCGACGTGGCAGGCGTGGCTGTTCGAGCGCCTCGTCCGCCCGCGCCTCGCACCGCCGGCCGCCCTGGAGGACCCCCGCCCGCCGCGCTTCGCCCAGCTCGTCGGCCTCGTCATCACCGCGCTGGGCCTGGTCCTGGGCCTGCTGGGCGTGACCTGGGCCGTCCCCGGCGCGGCCGCGGTCGCGCTCGTCGCGGCCTTCCTCAACGCGGTGTTCGGCCTGTGCCTGGGCTGCGAGCTCTACCTCCTGGGCCTGCGCGTGCGCACCCGCGGGGCCCGACCCGGCGTCTGACCCGGGCCCGGACGCCGACGCAGGTCGACCCGGCCCCGCTCGGCGGGACCGGGTCGGCCTCTCGTCGGTCCGCCGTCAGCAGCCCGTGCGCGACGACGCCACGACGACGTCGTCGTACCAGAGCGTGTCGGCGCCGTCGCCGTAGCTCTCCCAGCCGAGCCTGAGGTCGACGAGGCGGGGGGTCCACGCCTTGTTGTGCCACTGGCTGTCGATGTCGTGCGTGGGAGTGCCGTCGGCCACCAGGCCCGTGACCTGCGAGCCGTCGAGCCACGTCGTCAGACGCCCGGCGGGGTCGACCAGCGCCTCGATGCACGCCCACTGACCCGTGGGCAGCGGCTTGCTCAGTGCGACGCCCGACGGGCTCTGCTCCGGCAGGGTCGCGTCGTCGGACGACCGGTTCCACTGCAGCGCGCCGTTCTGGCCGCCCATGCGCAGGTCCTTGTTGCCGTCGTTGGCGTCCTTCATGGCCAGGAACGTCACGTGGGACGCCGGCAGCGCCGTGGTGTGACGCACCCAGAACCGCACGTACGTCGGCTGGCCGGCCGTGCCGGACACGGCGCCCGACGCCTGGACGAACACGTGGTTGCAGTAGCCGACCGCGCCGTTCACGCGCAGCGAGCGGTTGCCGCTGTGGGCGACGGACGAGTCGATGCTCGCGGTGCCGGTGCCCGAGCAGTCCGGGTGCACGACCGTCCACGGCGCGGCGGGGGCCGTGCCGGTCTGGGACTCGAAGCCGTCGCAGAACGCGCCCGAGCAGCCGCCCGGGTCGGGGTTTGGCGTCGGGGTGGGTGTCGGCGTCGGCGTCACGCTGGGAGTGGGCGTGGGCGTGCGCGTGGGCGTGGGCGTCGGCTCCCGGGTGGGGGTCGGCGTCGGAGTCGTCGGCTCGGGCGCCGGTGTCGTGTACGTCGGCGTCATGCTGGGGAAGGGTGGCATGTACTCGATGCAGTAGATGCCGTTCACCGTGATGTTCGTCGGCCGCGTCCAGGCCCCGCTCGAGGTGCCCTGGAAGCCGAAGCTGAACGTGCCTTGCGCCGCGACATTGCCGTTCCAGGCGACGTTCCGGAAGCTGTAGACGCCGTTCTCGCCGGACACCTGCGCGTTCCACGTGTTCGTCACGCGCTGCGTGGGGCTGTTCGTCCACTCCACGGTCCACTCGGACACGGGGACGTACATCATGATGGTCAGCTCGGAGACGAACCCACCGGACCAGGTGTTCGTCCTCTCCTCCTGCACGGAGCACTGGTAGATGGGCGAGAGCGCCGTCGCGGGCGGCGTCAGCGCGGCCACCAGGCCGGTGGCGGCCAGCGCCGCGGCGGCGAGCCCGGCGACGAGGGCGCGGAACCGCGCGGTGGTGCGTGTGGTCATCTGGGGTCCCCCTGGGCCGGTGGTTCGGCATGGTGCGGGCGCGACCCCGTCCGGGGGCGCCGGGGTCACAGTGCTCGCGCGCACGGCCGGTGACCAGGGGCCCAAACGCTTCAGGTAACGTCCCCAGGGCCGGTCGGTCACGCGCTGCCGTCCGGCTCGCGCGGCGGGGAACAGCCACGCGGCGGGTGCCAGGCGCAGCCACTCACGGCCGACCGAGGAGATCGCGTGCTCGTCCTCACCGCGGCGGACGTCCGCGCCGTCCTCGACATGCCGACGGCGATGGAGACGACCCTGGAGGCTGCTCGCGCGCACGTCGCGGGCCGGACGAGCGCGTCCGGGCGGGTCGCGCTGTCCACCGCGGCGCCCGCAGGGGAGTACCTGGTGATGCCGGGCACGGTCGGTGACGACCGCTTCGGCGTGAAGACCTGGTACACGGCCTCGCACGGTGGAGCCTGGTCGACCCGGGCGCTGGTGCTCGTCCTGGATCCCGAGACCGGGGACGAGGTGCTCATGGACGGCTCCGTGATCACCGATCTGCGCACGGGGGCGATGACGGGCATCGCCGCGACCCACCTGGCGCCGCCGGACGCGTCGGTGGCGACGGTCATCGGTGCCGGCGCCCAGGCGCGCACGCAGGCGCTCGCGCTCGCCGTGGCGCTGCCCGGGCTGACGACCCTGCGGGTGACGTCCCGCACGGCCCCGCGTCGCGACGCCCTCGTGGCGGCCCTGACGCGTGAGCTGGCGCCCTACGGGATCGAGGTGGTCGGCGTCGACGACACCGCAATGGCGTGCCGAGGTGCGGACGTCGTGGTCGCCGCCACCACGTCGTCGTCCCCGGTGGTGCGCCAGGAGTGGCTCGGCGCGGACGTGCTCGTCTGCGGCGTCGGCAGCCACGCGCCGGGCGCTGCCGAGCTGGACCCGCGGAC
The DNA here is from genome assembly GCF_018623035.1 of Cellulomonas dongxiuzhuiae. NCBI lineage: Bacteria > Bacillati > Actinomycetota > Actinomycetes > Micrococcales > Cellulomonadaceae > Cellulomonas > Cellulomonas dongxiuzhuiae. The sequence continues at coordinate 3,480,517 of NZ_CP076023.1, read as the reverse complement.
GGTCGCGGCGGCCGAGGTCGTCGCCGTCGACACGCGTGCCGGGGGGATCGACGGCGCTGGTGACATCTCGCGGCCGATCGCCGACGGCCTGCTGCGGCGGCAGGACGTGCTGGAGCTCGGTGAGCTCGGCGAGCGCGAGCTGCCCCGGTCCGGCATCCGCGTGTTCAAGAGCGCCGGGTTCGCGGCGGCGGACGTCACCGCCGGTCACCATGTCGCGCGGGCCGCGCGCGCGGCGGGCCTGGGGCTGCGGATCGACCTGCACGGGCCTGCGACCTGAGCGCGGCCGGGGCGGGTGGGGGGCTGTCCTGCAGCCGGCCCCGTCGTCCATCATCCGGAATATCGGCGGTCCGCATCCTGGGCAAGGCCTAGACTCTCGGGGTCCCTGCCCGCACTCCCGGGAGTCCTCGCGCCGTGGCCCTCATCGTCCAGAAGTTCGGTGGCTCGTCCGTCGCCGACGCCGCCAGCATCAAGCGCGTCGCGAAGCGGGTGGTCGAGACGCGCAAGGCCGGGCACGACGTCGTGGTCGTCGTCTCGGCCATGGGTGACACCACCGACGAGCTCATCGACCTCGCGCAGCAGGTCACACCGCTGCCGCCGGTCCGCGAGATGGACATCCTGCTGACCGCGGGCGAGCGCATCTCGATGTCGCTGCTCGCGATGGCGATCCACAACCTGGGCGTCGAGGCGAAGTCGTTCACGGGCCAGCAGGCCGGCGTCATCACGGACGAGGTGTACGGCAAGGCGCACATCATCGACGTGTCGCCCAGCCGCATCAAGGACACCGTCGCGCGCGGTGAGGTCGCGATCGTCGCGGGCTTCCAGGGCGTCAACCCGACGACCAACGACGTCACGACCCTCGGCCGCGGCGGCTCGGACACGACCGCGGTGGCGCTCGCCGCCGCGCTCAAGGCCGACGTGTGCGAGATCTACACCGACGTCGACGGCGTGTTCACCGCCGACCCCCGCATCGTGCCGACGGCCCGCAAGCTGGACCGCATCGGCTACGACGAGATGCTCGAGATGGCGGCGAGCGGCGCGAAGGTGCTCATGCCCCGTTGCGTCGAGTACGCCCGCCGGTACGACGTGCCCGTGCACGTGCGCTCGTCGTTCTCGACGCACACCGGCACGCTCGTCACGAACCAGGAGGACCCCACCATGGAGCAGCCGATCATCGCGGGCGTCGCGCACGACCGCAGCGAGGCCAAGATCACCGTCGTCGGCGTGCCCGACGTGCCCGGCAAGGCCGCGCGCATCTTCGAGGTCATCGCCAACGCCGGCGTGAACATCGACATGATCGTGCAGAACGTGTCCATCGCGGCGACCGGCCAGACGGACATCTCCTTCACGCTGCCCGCGAGCGACGGCGCCCGTGCGACGTCCGCGCTGACGACGGACCAGCCGACGATCGGCTTCCAGTCGCTGCAGTTCGACGACACGATCGGCAAGCTGTCGCTCGTCGGCGCCGGCATGAAGTCGCACCCGGGCGTGTCCGCGAAGCTCTTCGCCGCGCTGTCGGAGGCCGGCATCAACATCGAGATGATCTCGACGTCGGAGATCCGCATCTCCGTCGTCACCCGCGCCGACTCGCTCGACGACGCGGTGCGGGCCGTGCACACGGCGTTCGACCTGGACGCCGAGGACACCGAGGCCGTCGTGTACGGCGGGACGGGGCGCTGACGTGGCGCAGGGTCTGAGGATCGCGGTCGTCGGGGCGACCGGTCAGGTCGGCGCCGTGATGCGCCGCCTGCTGGACGAGCGGGACTTCCCCGTCGCGTCCATCCGCTACTTCGCGTCGGCCCGCTCGGCGGGGACGACGCTGCCGTGGCGCGGTGACGACGTCGTCGTCGAGGACGTCGTGACGGCGGACCTGTCCGGCATCGACATCGCCCTGTTCTCCGCGGGCGGCGCGACGTCCAAGGAGCACGCGCCGCGGTTCGCCGCCGCCGGTGCGATCGTCGTCGACAACTCCTCGGCGTGGCGCCGGGACCCGCGGGTGCCGCTCGTGGTGTCCGAGGTGAACCCCGAGGCGCTCGACGACATCGAGATCGGGATCGTCGCGAACCCCAACTGCACGACGATGGCCGCGATGCCGGTCCTCAAGGTGCTGCACGACGAGGCGGGTCTGCGCCGGCTCGTCGTCTCGACGTACCAGGCGGTGTCGGGCTCCGGCCTGGCCGGTGCCCAGGAGCTCGACTCCCAGGTCCGTGCGGCGGTCGAGCAGGACACGCTGGCGCTCGTGCAGGACGGCGGGGCCGTCGCGTTCCCGTCGCCCGTGAAGTACGTCGCGCCGATCGCGTTCGACGTCATCCCGCTCGCGGGGTCGATCGTCGAGGACGGCCTGCACGAGACCGACGAGGAGCAGAAGCTGCGGCACGAGTCGCGCAAGATCCTCGACGTCCCGGACCTGCTGGTCTCGGGCACGTGCGTGCGCGTGCCGGTCTTCACGGGTCACTCGCTGAGCGTCAACGCGGAGTTCGAGCGCTCGATCTCCGTCGAGCGCGCGACCGAGCTGCTGGCGACGGCACCGGGCGTGCAGCTCGCCGAGGTCCCGACGCCGCTGGTCGCCGCCGGTCAGGACCCGTCGTTCGTCGGCCGCATCCGGCAGGACGAGGGTGCCCCCGAGGGCCGCGGCCTCGCGCTGTTCATCAGCAACGACAACCTGCGCAAGGGCGCCGCGCTCAACGCGGTCCAGATCGCCGAGGTCCTGGCCACCCGCCGCTTCGCGATCACCCCCGCCTGACCGCTCCATGAGGCCGGTCCGTCCCCGCGATGTCGGGGCCGGGCCGGCCTCGTCGGGCGACCGGTCGTCACGGACGACCCGGGCAGGTGGTTCCGGGGAGCCCCTCACGTACGCGCGGCAGCCCGGCGGCTGACGCCCGGTCCCAGCGCGCCAGCACGGCGACGCCGAACGCCGCCAGGCACCCGTGCGGCTAATACCCGAGCGCGAGCATCCCCGCAAACAAGACGGCCGGCGAGCACGCGAGCAGCGCCCGCACGCGGCGCCGACTCCCGGGGCCCGCGGTGAATGCGGCGACGACCGCCACAGCACCGAGCACGACGGCCTCGGCGCCCCACCACGCGTGCAGCGGTGAGGCCTCGTCGGCGCCGAGGTAGCTCACGGGTATCACAACGGCGTCGGTGAGCGTCGCGACGGCCAGGGCCCCACGAGCAGGGTCACGGCGATGGCGAGGAACGACAACGCGGCCAGCGCGCCGACGACGGCGTACGGGCCGCCCACCCACGCCCCGACGCTGCAGTACGGCTCGACCCCGGCGAGGGTGTCGACGACGGGTCACGACCACCCCGTGGCGACGAGGGGAAGGGTCAGCAGCGCCCACGCGGCGCCACCGACGGCGAGTACCGTCGCGAGCCGCGCCGAGGAGTCGATGCGTGCCGTCCGCGCGCCCGACCCGGGCACGTCCGTCCAGGCCCGCGGCTCCGCCCCGTCCGTGGCCGAGCCGTGGCTGCCCGTCCGCTCGTGTCGCACCACCCCTCCCGTTGGTCGGGCCCTGGCCGGCTGCCGCGGGCTTCGTCGCAGATGCTCCGGGGTCAGTCCCCGGGACAGGTGGACCCACCTCCGTGAGCCGAGGGGCAGGCTCCGACCGGCGTCACCCTCCGCTCGGCGGCGTCGCGGCCGGACCCCCCGGGGCGACGGGGGAGCGTCTCGCCGTCGAGGATCATCTGTCCCGCGCGGCTCTTCGTCTCCCCAGGCTCGAGGTCCCGCAGCGCGCTGAGCGCCTCGACGTCCTCACACGTACCCGGCGCCCCACAGCGCGGCGTGCAGCGCGCCGGTCCCGGCCGTGCCCGGGGGGATATGCAGCGCCTCCCCGTCGAGGACCATCTGCCCCGCGCGCTCCTGGGGCTAAAGCTGGCCGACGCGTAGCACTGCGTGCCTCCTGACTACCTCTGCGACCACGCCGGATGTGGAGTGGGCCGAGATCCTCGCGCGACGGGTCCTGCGCTGACCGCCCGGAAGCGCGGGCAAGGCTCGACGGGAGCGTTGAGGACGTCACGGTGGCGCGGCGATTAATCCTCACCTGAGAGGGACACTCACGTGTACGCCTCCACGGAGGGATCCCGGGTCTCTTGAACTCCTGCTTAGGTAACCTGCGGCCCTCATGATGCGATAGAGGTCCACCAGGTGACGCGCAATGTCACCAGCGCCACTGTGAGATGACGACCGTTCATGCGCTTCCGGGCCCGATCTGGCCGACGATTCCGTTCCATCCCTCCAGGGACTGCTGCACCTTCGGGCCCATCGTGAAGAAAGTCCAAGCCTTCCCCGCGGCGGACAGAACCTTGGCCACAATCGGGTGCTGCTTATCTGCGGAGTTGGGTCGGATGGCGAGCGCCCCGGCTAGCCGTTCTGCGGCCGCTTTGACGCCATCCGCCCCGACGGTCGCCAGATGGTCGATGGCCCACAGCATGTCGTGAATGCGAGCCACCAGGATAGCGCGTAGGTCAGCGGGAAGTCCTGAGTCGGCTCGTACTTCCTGCAGGACGTCAAGCAGAGTTGAGCGCAGTTCGGCGGTGACCTTCATATCGACCACGGCACCTTCGGACGCTGTGCTGGACAGCAGCGCCGACAGGCCTGCGAGGGCGGCTAATTCTGCGTGAGTCACCAGGCCGTGGGAGCCCTGCGTCATGTTGCGATCGGGGGTGAAGATCACGCCAGCCCACTTCTCCCCAAAGTGCAGCAGGAGTTCTGTCGCACCGGGCGAATCGATCCGCCCAACTACGCGACGTATGTCCGCCAGGAGCCCTGCCACCTCGCCGAGCGCGACAACGACCTCGCTCGGGTCGCAATCCAGCGTTAGCGCCCACGTATGGGTGATCGATCGGTTCTCGTGCGCATGCTCCTGGAACTCGGTCAGGAGCGCGTGCAGCCGCCCAGCGGGGTTGTCGGTCGCCATGACTGGAGGGTAGTGGCCGACGCCGACAGCTGGTGGGAGTAGCGCTCGCGTCGAGCAACCGCATTCGGAGGAACACAGCAGGGCACCCCAAGGCTCCACCGAGACCGCTGGATACCTGTCGGAGGGGCCGGGGACACGGCCGGGCCGGAGGGCAGCAGTGGACGTCGCGACGGTTGATGCGCGCAGCGTCGTACTCGCGCGGGCGACCGACCTGTTCGTCGCGTGCCGCGCCTTACCCTGGCGCACGCCTGCCGAGGACTCGGCGCGCGCCTTTCTCCGCGATTAGCTGACCCGGACGACTCCCTGGTGCGGGCAGTGGTCGGTGGTCTACGACGCGCCGGTCGTCGATTTCATCCAGATGAGGAACTCGACGTGCTGGTCGGCGTCTTCAGCGAGCACGAGCCCCAGGCGGGCGTGCGGCTCGGCGGGGCCCGCCGCAGATGCCCAGATGACCCCGGTAGCGCCATGACCCACAAGTCTTTCGACTCCCTCGCCTACCCACGCGGCGCCATCAATCATCCAAGTCCCATTCGGTGGAGTCCCAACGGGTGGAATTGAGCTTCACCTCGAGCGCAGATATCTCCTTCTCTCGCTGGTCGCGCTCTTCAGCGCCCACGTGTGACCCAATCAGTGAAGCCCGAAGCGCATCCCGACGCAGGGCAAAACTGGTCAGGCCTCCAGATTTTATGAGTTTGGTGGTGATTCCCAGTGCGTCGTCGTGCCTTCCTTCCGCGATGGCTAGCCGCGCCTGCAAACCGTGCTGCACATCCGCTCGAAGGCCGCGATACACCTTACCGATCCTCTGAATCGTCACAGATGCATCGCTGACACGATCCGTGCGCAGTTCGCAGAGCGCCAGATTTGAGAAGGCCTCAATTGGGGGCCGATCAGCCCCGTCAACCGCAAGGCGTGCATATCTGTATGCAGCCTCTTTGTCTCCAAAGGCGAGTTCAACCCGTGATTGCCTGTGGTTCGCAAACGCTGGCGCATCCACCGCATGCAAGAGATCTAGAAGGCCCCTCGCGGTAGTCTCGTCACGCGTCAGGCAGGCGATCTTGATTCTCAGGCTGACCACGTATGCGTTGTCTGGTTGTTTCTCTTGGGCTGCGGCAATTCGCTTTGCCGCATTATCGAGGTCCCCGACATGCAGGTAGCACTCTGCCAAGTCGCGTTCGAGGGCTAGCCCGCCCCGGCCCGCCCGGCGCGCCGCTTCATACTGCTTTATTGCCTCGCGGTGTTGACCTCGGTGTCGCTCAAGAAATCCGGCAAGGAACAGCGCCTCCTTGAGTTCGCCCAGTTTCTTTAACTCATTTATCGACTCCTGCGCGGGGGCGAACTCGCCAAGCTTGACGTCACTCTTTACCAGCCAAGTCAGAGACTCCAACGAGCGGTTCGCCACGTCAGCGAGAGCCGCGTGCGCTCGCGCCCGTTCGTAGTCTCGGTCGTGGTAGAACTGCTCTGCCAGGCTAAGCCAGTCCGAGACAAGCGCCAACGCGAGCGGGCGCGACTCCTCGCCTGCGCGAGCCAACGCGCGATAGTAGACACGTGAGAGATCGATGTATGGGCCGGGCTCGCCGGATAGTTCTAGCGATTTCCCTAGCGCTTCTGCCACGGCTCTGTACTCCGCGATACTGAGTGCTGGGTACTCGCGACTAACGAAGTCCACTACGGGCTCACTGATCTCGTACCAGTCGGTCCCGCGGACCGGGGAAACCAGTGACGCGTCGATCAATTTCGCTAGGGCGGTGTTGAGCTCGGCGCTCGGTCCGGTCACAGCGAGAAGGACGCTAATCGGCAGTGGGCTGTTCGCAGCGAGAAACCGGAGGAGTCGAGCCTCGTCCTGCTCCAACTTAATCTGCGCCAGATATCGGTGGAGAGGTCGCGGTTGATACTGTGATGAAACAGATGCGCCTGCAATGGCCGGGCCATATGTGGCGGCCATGCTGACTGCGGCAGTCGCGGCCGGCGGATATCCAGCAACCTGGTCCGCGAGGCGAGCAGCGTCGGTAGTTCGCAGATCAACATTCTTATCGCGCGCCAGCAGAGCGATCAGTTGGCGTGTTTCGTGCGTGCTTAGCGGTGCCACGTCAACGATCGGCGGAGGCGCGATAGATATCGAGTCAAGGCGAGGGCGTCTATTCGTGATGATTGCGGCGGTAAGGTCTGGTTGCAGCGCAAGTGCGGATAGCAGTTGGTGCACGGCCGGAGATGGGCGGCCAGAGTTGTCGAGAAGGCCTCCATCGTCGTATAGAACCACCAACTCGCCAAGCCCTGCGGCCTTCTCGATCAGTCGTGTGGTTTCTGCAAGGGCTTCATCCGCGCTGATTTCCTCGTAGCGTCTTGCGGCAGCGACGGCATCCGCGGCCGACGCGTATCCGTCAACTAGGTCGGCACACTTAATGGCGATCGAGTTTATGGTGTCGCCCGACTCAATTCGCAGCGTCAGTATCCGCGCAAAAGAGAGCGAGTCGCGCGCCACGCGCTCCAGCAGCGTCCGCCGGCCAATGCCGGGGAGTCCTCGGATGGCGACAATCGGCACCGATGCATCGTGATCGATAGGCACGACCGCAGACTGGAGGCTTGAGGTCTCATGGGCGCGGCCAACAAAGATTCGATGCTGCTCTTCCTGCACGAGCTCATCTATTGCAGCCCGGATTGCCCTGGCTATTGGACGCGGCGACGAACTTGTTACAAATTTGCTGCGACGCAGCCACAGGGGAAACTCTGAGATAGCTCGGGACTGGTCAAGTTGGACTACGATCACCCGCTTTATGCGGCGCGTTGCCACGTGATAATGCGCCTCGTTCTGCTCGAAGGAGACCCACGCCGACTTGAGCGCGTCACGACTAGCAAATAGCACGTAGACGCTAGACTCGGCGGCGAGGTCCTCCATGCCCTCGAGCAACTCGTCGCCACCCGTGAAGGCCCTCGTGTCGAGCAAGACGAATGGTCGGCCTACTTGCGCGGCCACTGCGTTGACCAATTTCGCATCGGAGTGCGAGTATGAGAAGAAGGCTCGAATCACGGCTTACTCCGATCAGTGGTGAGCGCGCGGGCCGTGGCTTGGCCGAGCTGATCGGATATTGCCAGGTTTCTGACGCTTCGCGCTAGGTATCGGCGGTGGTTCGTGCTGCACAGGGAAGCCGTCCAGGCGACCGAACGGTGTAGTCCCGGGGGCTGCGCCGTGAGTCTCTTGGCCCGAGCCGGCGGTGAGTTCGCCGCGCCTACCCCCGCGGGTCGATCGGGAAGTTCTGGTCGAACACGTGGTCGGGGTCGTACGTGCGCTTGAGCGCGCGCAGCCGGTCGAGCGTGAGCGGCGGGAACGCGTCGAGCAGGCGCTCGGCGCGCGGGTCGGTCTCGAAGGACAGGTAGAGGCCGTCCATGTGCGGGTGGGCGAGGCGGTCCCACGCGTCGTCGAGTCCCGCGCGGCGCGTGCGGCCCGCGAAGGCGCTGACGACGAGCTCCTGGTGCCGGTGCGCGTACGCCGTGGCGTCGGGCGCGACGTCGTTGCCCGCGCCGCCCGTGGCGCGCAGCTGCATGAGCCCCGCCTCGCCCGAGCCGAGCAGCGCCCCGAGGTCCGCCGCGGCGGCGGGCGTCATGGTCGGCAGCAGCCCGGACCGGGTGACGGGCGGCGCACCGCCGTCGTGGTGCTTAGCGACGGGCCCGACGACGCCCGAGTACGGCGTCAGCGACGCGCGCTGGTCGAGCACGGGCCCGGCACCGAGCAGCTCCTCGAGCACGGTGACCGCCGACGTCGTGTCGTCGTCGGCCCACACGGTCATGGCCTGCGCGAGCGGCTGGCGCCCGCCGCCGCCGGCCTGCAGGTGCAGGAAGCTCGTGAGCTGCCGCGGCGCGTCCCGCACGGTGCGGCTCCAGCGCTCGACGAGCCGGACGGGGTCCGACGCGTCGAACGTCATGGTCGCGTACACGACGTCCGGCACCTCGGCCGCCTCGATCTCGACCCAGGTGACGACGCCCAGGTTGCCGCCCGCACCGCGCAGCCCCCAGAACAGCTCGGGCTCGCGCTGCGCGTCCACCACGTGCACGGTGCCGTCGGCCGTGACCACCTCGTACGCGACGACGTGGTCGATCGTCAGTCCGTACGACCGCCCGAGCAGCCCGATGCCGCCCGTGGTCGCCAGGCCCCCGACGCCCACGCCGCCGTAGTCCCCGGACGAGATCGCCCACCCGCGCGGTGCGAGCGTCGCGGCGACCTTGCCCCACGTCGCGCCGGCGCCCAGCCGGACGCGTCGCGTCGCCTCGTCGACGACCGTCACCTCGTCGAGCGCGCCGACGTCGAGCAGGACGCCGCCGTCGTTCGTCGAGCGGCCCGAGATGCCGTGGCCGCCGGAGCGCACGGCCAGCGGGCCGTGCTGCTCGCGCGCCCAGCCGAGCGCGTCGACCACCTGGGGCGTCGTGCGGGGGAGCAGGACGACGCCGGGCGCGCCGCGCCGCATGTACGTCGAGCGCAGCGCCGTGTACGCGCGGTCGCCGGGCTCGACGGCGGTGACGTCGGCCGGGACCGTGTCGTACGCGATGCCGTCGGCGCGCTTCGCGAGCGCGGCCGCGCTGCGGACCGGGCCGGCGGCGGTGCCGGACGTCGCCCGCTCGGCCGCGACCGCGTCGCGCACCGCGGGCGCGACCTGCTCGGCGAACGTGCGGATCGTCCCCGGGTCGTCCGTGGCCAGGACGAACGTGCCGATGCCGTCCTCGAGCGCGTACCGGGTGAGCGCGTCGACCCACTGCTCGGGCGGGCCGTCGAGGCCGCCGCCGGGCGCCGGCGTGAAGCGTCCGCCGATGTTCAGCAGGCGGCGGATCTCGCGCGGGTCGCGCCCGGCCCCGGCGGCGGACTCGTCGATGGTCGCGTTGCCGCGGCCCAGGTCGCCGGGCTGGAGGTACGCCAGCGACGGCAGCCAGCCGTCGGCCTTGCGCCCGATGAGCCGCAGCATGCGCGGCTTCAACGCGCCGACCCAGATGCCGATGTCGTGCGCCGGGGCCGGTCCGCGCTTGGCGCCCGCGAGCCGGTGGTGGTCCCCGTCGACGCGCAGCGGGCCGCGCCCGTCGGTGTCCCACAGCGCGCGGATGACGTCGATCGCCTCGTCGAGGGCGTCGACGGCCTCGCCGGGCGTGAGTCGCGGGACGCCCATGGCCTCGATCGCGTCCCAGAAGGCGCCCGCGCCCAGGCCCAGCTCGACGCGCCCGCCGGAGAGCAGGTCGAGGCTCGCGGCCGCCCGCGCGAGGACGGCCGGCGGGCGCATCGGCACGTTGAGCACGTTGCCGGACAGGTGCACGCGCCGGGTCCGTGCGGCGACGTAGGAGAGCAGCGTCCACGTGTCGAGGAACGACGGCTGGTACGGGTGGTCCTGGAACGTCACGAGGTCGAGCCCGGCGTCCTCGGTGAGCACCGCCAGCTCGACCGACGCCTGCGGGTCGGCGTTCTGCGGGGTGAGGAACGTGCCGAACCGCAGCTCGTGCCCGTAGTCGGTCATGACGTCTCCTCCAGGTCGTGTAGTGGGTAGATCATATGCACGACAGACGATCTAGTGGAACACGGGTATGCTGAGGGCGTGACGCACACCACGACCCGCGCCGCAGCGCCCGCCCCGGAGCGCTCGGCCGACGACCTGGGCTGGCAGCTCGGCACGCTGCTCGCACGCTGGCGCGAGAGCGTCGCCGACGCTCTCGCGGGCATCCCGGCAGGCCCGCGCGGCTACCACCTGCTACGTGCCGCCGCGCACGCGGCCGCCCCGCCGACCCAGGCCGCGCTCGCGAGCCACCTCGGCATCGACCGCACCGTCATGACGTACCTGCTCGACGACCTCTGTGACGCGGGCCTGGTCGAACGCTGCCCCGACCCCGCCGACCGCCGGGTCCGCCGCATCGCCGCCACCGACGCGGGCCGCTCCGCGCTCGCCGACGTCGAGGACCGCATGACCGCCGCGGAGACCGAGGTGCTGCGCGGGCTGAGCGCCGGCGAGCGCGACACGCTGCGCACCCTGCTCGCGCGCACGACCGGCACCGCCGCGCCCGGCGAGGACCGCTGCGCCGTCGTGAGCGGCTGACGGCGCCACCGGCACCGCGAGCGCCACGAGCGCCGCCGGCGCCATGAGCCGCCACGCGCAACCAGGGACCGCCGCTCCCTGGATCGACGCTGCCTTCTCCGCCCCCGCGCGTGCGCCCAGCCTGGCACCACGAGGCCGCACCGGGCGGCCGGGCACCGGGAGGCCACCATGACCGGCACCACCACAGGCGCCACGGGCACCGCGGACACCACGCACACCACGGACGCCACGGACACCACGGACACCACGGACACCGCCGAGGGCGCGCGGGTCGCCGTCGTCACGGGTGGCAACCGCGGCCTGGGTCGCGCGAGCGCCCTGGCGCTGGCGGCCGACGGCACGGACGTCGTCCTGACGTACCGGCAGCACGAGGACGAGGCGGCCGCGGTCGTCGCGGAGGTCGCCGCGCTCGGCCGGCGCGCGGTCGCGCTGCGGCTCGACACCGGCGACGTCACGGACGTCGAGGGCTTCGCCGCACGCCTCACCGCGGCGCTGCGCGAGACCTGGGGGCGCTCGTCGTTCGACGTGCTGCTCAACAACGCGGGCCACGCGCTCGCGACGCCGCTGGGCGGCACCACGGCCGACGACCTGCAGAGCCTGTTCGACGTGCACGTGCGCGGCGTCTTCCTGCTGACCCAGGCCCTCGCGCCGCTCGTGGCCGACGGCGGTCGCGTCGTCAACGTGTCGAGCGGGCTCGCGCGCTTCGTGCAGCCCGGCGACCACGCCGGGTACGGCGCGATGAAGGCGGCGGTCGAGGCGCTGACCCGCTACTGGGCGGTCGACCTCGGCGGGCGCGGCATCACGGTCAACGTCGTCGCACCGGGGCCCGTGGCCACCGACTTCGCGGGCGGGGCGGTGCGGGACACCGGCGGGCTCCGCGCGGCGCTCTCCACGCAGGCCGCGCTGGGACGCGTCGGGGAGGCGGCGGACATCGGCGCCGTCGTCGCGGCCGTGGCCTCGCCCGCGCTCGGCTGGGTGACGGGCCAGCGGATCGAGGCGTCGGGCGGCACGCGGCTGTGACGACCGCGCCGCACGCGCCGGTGGCGCACCCGCCGGGCCTTGCCGCACGCCCCGTGCGGGCGAAGACTGCGCGCGTGGACCGACTGCAGCTGGCCGACTTCCTGCGCACGCGCCGTGAGGCGCTGCAGCCCGAGGACGTCGGGCTGCCGCGCGGGTCGCGGCGCCGCGCGCCCGGGCTGCGCCGCGAGGAGGTCGCGCTGCTGTGCGACATGTCGAGCGACTACTGGTCGCGCCTGGAGCAGGCGCGCGGGCCGCAGCCGTCGGACCAGATGCTCGCGGCGATGGCGCGCGGCCTGCGGCTCTCGCTGGCCGAGCGGGACCACCTCTTCCGGCTGGCCGGGCGGCCCGCGCCCGAGCGCGTCGGGCGCGGCGAGCACGTCGCACCCGGGCTCATGCGGGTCCTGGACCGGCTGCACGACACGCCCGCGCAGGTGATGACGGACCTGGGGGAGACCCTCGCGCAGAACGCCGCCGCCGCCGCGCTGCTCGGTGACGACGCGGGGCTCGTCGGCCTGGACCGGGCGGTCGTGCACCGCTGGTTCGCGGACCCCGCGTCGCGCGACGTCTACCCGCGCGAGGACCACGACCTGCGCGGACGCGTCTTCGTGGCCGACCTGCGGGCCGCGCTCGCACGCCAGGGCCCCGGGTCGCGGGCCGCCCGGGTGGTGGAGTCGCTGCTCGCGCGCAGCGACGAGTTCGGCCGGCTGTGGGCCGAGCACGAGGTGGGCCTGCGGCACGAGCCCCGCAAGCGGCTCGTGCACCCCGAGCTCGGCGAGATGCTCCTCGACTGCCAGAAGCTGGTCGACGTCGAGCAGGCGCAGGTCCTCCTGGTCTTCACAGCGACCCCCGGGACGCCCGACGACGACAAGCTGCGCCTGCTGGCGTCCCTGGGGCCGCGCCCGGTCCTGCGCTGACCCGCACGCACCCCACGGGACGTGGTCACACGCGTGACCACTTCCCGTTCGGGCGCACGCTCGGATGACCACGTCCGTCAAAGGCTTGTCGTGCGCGCGGTTCTGTGGTTCATTAGTCGAGTAATGAACCACAGAACCAGCGGGGAGGGGTAGCCGTGTTCGACGGACGTGACCCCGTGTACCTGCAGATTGCCGACCAGATCCGCCAGGACGTGCTCTCGGGCGCCCTGCAGGCCGAGGAGCAGGTCATGTCGACCACGCAGTACGCGACGACCTTCCGCATCAACCCCGCGACGGCGGCCAAGGCGTTCGCGCAGCTCGTCGACGAGGGCGTGCTCTACAAGCGCCGCGGCGTCGGGATGTTCGTCGCGCCCGGCGCCCGCGAGCGGCTGCTGGCCGAGGCGCGCGAGTCCTTCTTCGCCGACACCGTCGATCCCGTCGCCGACGCGGCGCGCGTCCTCGGCATCGACGTCGAGGACGTCGTCGCCCGCCTGCGCGCCCGCGCCGCCACCCCCGCACCCGAGGGAGACCACCCATGACCACGACGACCACCGGCTGGGGCGTCGAGCTGCGCGGCGTCACGCAGCGCTACGACGACGTCGTCGCGCTCGACGACGTCACGCTGACCGTCCGCCCCGGCACCATCACCGGCCTGCTCGGCCGCAACGGCTCCGGCAAGTCGACGCTCGGCTCCCTGCTCGCCGCCTTCCGCCGCCCGACCGCGGGCTGCGTGCTCGTCGACGGCGAGGACCCGTGGGAGAACGAGCGCGTCGTGCCCGGCATCTGCTTCGTGCGGGAGTCGGGCGACGTCCTCGAGGACTACCCGCTCAAGGACAACCTCGCGTACGTCTCGGGTGCCCGCCCCACGTTCTCGCACGAGCTCGCGGGCGAGCTCATGGACCTGTTCGAGCTCGACCCCCGGCGCAAGCCGTCGAAGCTCTCGCGCGGCAAGAAGTCGGCCTTCGGCATCGTCCTCGGGCTCGCCGCGCGGGCCCCGCTGACGATCCTGGACGAGGTCCACCTGGGCCTCGACGCGCCCAGCCGGTACGCGTTCTACGAGACGCTGCTCGCGGACTACGCCGAGCACCCCCGCACCCTGATCCTCTCCAGCCACCTCATCGGCGAGATCGAGCAGCTGCTCGAGGACGTCGTCGTGCTCGACCGCGGACGCGTGCTCGTCGCGCAGGACGCGGAGACCCTGCGCGCGGAGGGGCTGGCCGTCACCGGGCCCGCCCCGGCGGTCGAGCAGTTCGTCGCCGGGCGCGACGTGCTCGCGACGCAGCGGCTCGGCGGGACGGTCCGGACCACCGTGCGCGGCGCTCTCGTGGAGGGCGACGAGCGCCGCGCACGGGACGCCGGGCTCGATCTCGGCCCCGTGCCGCTGCAGGACCTGTTCGTGCACCTCACGGACCCGCAGCGCACCGGCTCGACGGTCGGGCCCGCGGGCGGGGAGGTGGACCGGTGACCGCCGCCGTCGCACCCCCGCGGGTCTCGCCCACCGTGCACACGGCCCGCCGCCTGGCGGTCGCCCTGCTGCAGATGGCCGGGTGGTTCTGGGGCGTGGCGGTCGTCGCGATCGCCGCCGGCAACGTCATCGGGTGGGCCGTCGCCGGTGCCACCGACGTCTCGATCGCGATCTACGCCCGGCAGGCGGCCACGTGGTTCCCGTTCTCGCTGGCCATCATGCTCGTCGCCGCCTACCTGCGGGTGCACGTCGCCGCCGGCATGACGCGGCGGACCTTCGTCCGGGCCGTCCTCGTCGTCGAGGTCGCGGCCGGCCTCGCCTACGCCGCGATCCTGACGACGGTGGTCCTGGTCGAGCGGGCCGTGCACGACGCCCTCGGGTGGGACTCCGTCATCACGGAGGTCCAGCTCGCCGACGCGTCGTCCCCGGTCTGGGCGCTCTTCCTCGACCAGGCCGTGCCGTTCGTCCTGGGCAACCTGTCCGGGCTGCTCGTCGGTGTCGTGTACCTCCGGGGCGGCGCGTGGTGGGGCACGCTCACGCTGCCGCTGACCGTCGGGCCGCTCCTGGCGTCGCTGTACGTCGGCGGTGCGCGCCTGATGGAGCTGCCGGGCATCTGGACGACCGCGACCGACACGCAGGCCCTCCTGCTCCTGGTCGGCCTGGGCGCGGCGCTCTGCCTCGTCACGGCACTGGTGTTCGCCGCCGTCGCCCGCCGCGCGCCCGTCACCGCGCGACCGTGACGGCCCTCGCGGACGCGACCTCCGAGCCGACCCACGACCCGACCCCCGAACGCACGCACCAGGAAGGAGCCACGATGAGCACCGTCACCCCGACCGCGCCCCGCCGTGGACCCGTCGCGCACACCGTGCGCCGGCTCGGTCGTGCCAACCTCGTCATGCTCGCCTGGTTCTGGGTGGTCGTCACACCGTTCTTCGTCGTCCTGTCGTTCGTGCTGGCGCGCATCGACGGCGAGCTCGACGCGGCCGTCATCCTGTACTCGCGCCAGGGCGCGATCTGGTTCCCCTTCGCGCAGTCCGTCATCCTCGTGGGCCTGATGCTGCGGGTCCACGTGGCCGCCGGCATGACGCGCCGCACCTTCGCCCGGGCGACGCTGCTGGTCGCCACGGGCACCGGTGCCGCCTACGCGGTGGTGCTCACGGCACTCGCGGCGGTGGAGCGGGAGCTGCACCACGCCGCCGGGTGGGGCTGGCGGGTGGCCGACGCGATCCTCGCGGACGAGTCGTCCCCGGCGGGCCTGCTGCTGGCCGAGCTCGTGCTGGCGTGCGTCGTCGCCAACGTCTCCGGGCTGCTCGTGGGCGTCGTGTACCAGCGCGTCGGCGGGTGGTGGGGCACGCTCGCGCTGCCCCTGACGGCGGGCCCCGTGCTGCTGGTCCTGGCCCTGCTGGGCGGCTTCGCGGACGCGCCCGCCGGTCGTGGCTCGTGGGCCGCGGCCGCGCCGTGGCTGCTCGCCTGCCTCCTCGTCATCGCCCTGACGGCGGGGGCGCACGCCGCCGTCACCTCCCGCGTCCCGGTGCGCCCGGCCACCCCGTAGCCCCGCACCACGTCACCACGGAGCCCGCCCCCGGCCGGCCCCGCGGCACCGCACACCCGCGTCCCACCCCGTCACCAGGAGGCACCATGAGCACCACCCCGGTCGTCCGGGCCGAGCACCTGCGCAAGGCGTACGGCAGCACGCTCGCCGTCGCGGACGTGTCCCTGACCGTCGAGCGCGGCGAGATCTACGGCGTCCTCGGGCGCAACGGCGCCGGCAAGACGACGACGGTCGAGATGATCGCGGGCCTGCGCCGCCCCGACGCGGGCACGGTGAGCGTTCTCGGCCTCGACCCAACGACGCAGGCCGCCGCGCTGCACGAGAAGGTGGGGCTGCAGCTGCAGGAGTCGGCGCTGCCCGACCGGCTGCGGGTCCTCGAGGCGCTCGAGCTGTACGCGTCGTTCTACTCCGCACCCGCCGACCCGGCGGACCTGCTCGACCTGCTCGGGCTCACCGCCAAGCGGGACGCCGCGTTCAAGGACCTGTCCGGCGGGCAGAAGCAGCGCCTGTCGGTCGCGCTCGCGCTCGTCGGCCGCCCCGAGCTGGCGATCCTCGACGAGCTGACGACGGGCCTCGACCCGCACGCGCGCCGCGAGACGTGGGCGGTCGTCGAGGCGATCCGCGACGCGGGCGTCACGATCGTGCTCGTCACGCACCTCATGGAGGAGGCGGAGCGGCTGTGCGACCGGATCGCGCTCATCGCCGCGGGGCGCGTCGCCGCTGTCGGGACGCCGGACCAGATCGTCGAGCTCGCGCAGGGGGAGCACGTGCTGCGCGTGCGCCCCGACGTGCCGGTCGCCGACGACGTGCTGCTGGGCGCGCTCGCGGGGGTGCCCGGGGTGCGCGAGGCGGTCGTCGAGGACCGCGCGCTGGTGGTGCGCGGCGGCGGTGCGCTCGTCCAGGGCGTGCTCGTCGCGCTCGCCCACCACGACGTCACCACGCACGACGTCCGTCTGGAGCGCGCGTCCCTCGAGGACGCGTTCGTCTCCCTCACCGGTGCCGAGGGCACCGGGCCCGAGCTCGCCACGACCGCCGCGGAGGTGTGACATGACCACGACCCCGACCACCACTCCTGCTGCCGCCCGGCGCGGCGCCCTCGCCCCCGCACCCGCCGCGACGCACCGCCGTGGTGGTGCCCTGGTCCGGATGATCGTCGCGGAGGCGCGGCTGCTCGTCCGGGACCCCGCGGCGGCGTTCTTCGCGCTGGGCTTCCCCGTGGTGCTGCTGACGGTGCTGGGGCTGGTGATGCCCTGGGCCGACGACCCCTTCAGCGACCAGGACCCGCTGCTTGCGCAGATCACCGCGATCACGGGGTACACGCCGATCGTGCTGAGCCTGGCGATCGCGACGATCGGGCTGTCGAGCTTCCCCGTCACGGTCGCCACCTACCGCCAGCGCGGCGTGCTGCGCCGGCTGTCGACGACACCCGTCGGTCCGGCGCGGCTGCTGGTCGCCCAGGTGCTGGTCAACCTCGCGGCGCTCGTCGTCGCGGCGGTGCTCGCGCTCGTCTCCGCGGTGGTCGTGCTGGACATCGAGCTGCCGCGCCAGCCGTGGACCGTCGCGCTGGCGTTCCTGCTGGCGGTGCTGTCGGTCTTCGGGCTCGGCGCGCTCATCGCTGCGCGCGCGGCGACGACGGGAGCGGCGAACGGGCTGGGCATGACGGCGTACTTCATCAGCCTGTTCTTCGCGGGCGTGTGGATGCCGCTGCCGATCATGCCGGAGGTCGTCCAGACGATCGCCACGTACCTGCCGCTCGGCGCCGCCACCCAGGCGATGACCGACGCGTGGGTCGGTGCGCCGTTCCCGACGCAGCAGATGGTCGTCATGGCGCTGTGGGCGGCGGTCGCGACGCCGCTGGCGGTGCGCATCTTCCGCTGGAGCTGACGGACCGAACGTGCCGACGGCGCGCCACCCCCACCGGGTGGCGCGCCGTCCGCATGCGGCCGGTCTGGTCGCGCTCCCACGACGTGCTGCCCCTAAGCGTTTCGCCACCTGGACGGCACCCGCGCGCGTGAACAGAGTGAGCGACGTCCAGACCGCTCGCCGCGGTGCGCGAAGACGCGCCACCGGCTCGCGGTCCGTTCCTTCTCGCAGGACTGGCGACGGCACCGAGGCCGCCGGCAGGTTCCACGGCGGCACCGAGGCCGTGCGTGGTCGACGCCAAGAAAGGTACGGAAGATGTCCTCAAGCACCCGACGGCGTGCCGTCAGAGCGGCCTGGGCCGTTCTGACAGCCACGTCGCTCGTGGCCGTGGCGGGCGCGCAGGCCGCGTCCGCCCTCGCCGGGCCCACGGCGCAGGTCGCGCCCGCAGCGGTCGCGGTCGACTCCGAGTACGCGGAGCGGTTCCTCGAGCAGTACGACAAGATCAAGGACCCCGCCAACGGGTACTTCAGCCCGCAGGGCATCCCCTACCACGCGGTCGAGACCCTCATGGTCGAGGCGCCGGACTACGGGCACATGACGACGTCCGAGGCGTACAGCTACTGGCTGTGGCTCGAGGCGCTGTACGGCCAGGCGACGGGCGACTGGGACCCGCTGAACGAGGCCTGGGTCAACATGGAGACGTACATGATCCCCCAGCAGGCGGATCAGCCCACGAACTCCTTCTACAAGGCCGACGCCCCGGCCAGCTACGCCTCCGAGTACAACCACCCGAGCAACTACCCGTCGCAGATCGGCAGCAGCGGCAGCGTCGGCAAGGACCCGATCGCCGCCGAGCTGCGCGCGACGTACGGCAACAACGACATCTACCAGATGCACTGGCTGGGCGACGTCGACAACATCTACGGCTTCGGTGCCGCGCCCGGCCCCGGCTGCCAGCTCGGCCCGGACTACGAGGGCATGTCGCTCGTCAACACCTTCCAGCGCGGCCCGCAGGAGTCGGTGTGGGAGACCGTCCCGCACCCCACGTGCGACGACTTCACGTACGGCGGCAAGAACGGCTACCTCGACCTGTTCACGGGTGACGCGTCGTACGCCAAGCAGTGGAAGTTCACGTCGGCGTCCGACGCCGACGCGCGCGCCGTCGAGGCCGTCTACTGGGCCAACAAGTGGGCGACCGAGCAGGGCAAGGCCGCGGACGTCGCGGCGACCGTCGCGAAGGCCGCCAAGCTCGGTGACTACCTGCGCTACACGCTGTTCGACAAGTACTTCAAGACCATCGGCTGCACGTCGCCGAGCTGCCCCGCCGGGTCCGGCAAGGAGAGCGCGCACTACCTGCTGTCCTGGTACATGGCCTGGGGCGGCGCGACCGACACCAGCTCCGGCTGGGCGTGGCGCATCGGCTCGTCGCACGCGCACTTCGGGTACCAGAACCCGTTCGCCGCGTGGGCCCTGTCCAACGACCCGAAGCTGACGCCGAAGTCGGCGACGGCGAAGGCGGACTGGACCAAGGCCGCGGAGCGTCAGGTCGAGCTCTACCAGTGGCTGCAGTCGTCCAACGGCCCGATCGCCGGTGGCGCCACCAACAGCTGGGACGGTGCGTACGCGCAGCCCCCGGCCGGCACGCCGACGTTCTACGGCATGGCCTACACCGAGGCGCCCGTCTACAACGACCCGCCGTCGAACCAGTGGTTCGGCATGCAGGCGTGGGGCGTCCAGCGGCTCGCCGAGCTCTACTACGAGACGGGCAACGCCAAGGCGAAGACCGTCCTCGACAAGTGGGCCGCGTGGGTCGTCGACCACATCGAGACCGATGGCGCCGACTGGTCCGTCCCGTCGGAGCTCACGTGGTCGGGCAAGCCCGACACCTGGAACCCGACCAACCCGGGCTCCAACTCCGGTCTGACCGTCACGCTCAAGAGCTCCGGCCAGGACGTCGGCGTCGCCGGCGACACCGCCCGTGCGCTCCTGTTCTACGCGGCCAAGTCGGGCAACACCGAGGCGCGCGACACCGCCAAGAACCTGCTCGACGCGATCTGGGACAACAACCAGGACTCCCTGGGCGTGTCCTCGGTCGAGACCCGTGGGGACTACAAGCGGTTCGACGACGTCTACACCGCGGGCGGCAACGGCGTGTACATCCCGTCCGGCTGGACGGGCACCATGCCCAACGGCGACCAGGTCAAGCCCGGCGTCTCGTTCCTCGACATCCGGTCGTTCTACAAGCAGGACCCGCAGTGGGCCAAGGTCCAGGCGGCGCTCAACGGCGGGGCCGACCCGCAGTTCGAGTACCACCGGTTCTGGGCGCAGACGGCGATCGCCGGTGCGCTGTCGGACTACGCCCGCCTGTTCGAGGGCGGCGCAACGCCGACCCCGACGCCGACGGTCACGCCGACGCCGACCGTGACGCCGACGCCGACCGTGACGCCGACGCCGACCGTGACGCCGACGCCGACCGTGACGCCGACGCCGACCGTGACGCCGACGCCGTCGGTCACCCCGACGCCGTCGGTCACCCCGACGCCCACGCAGAACCCGGGTGCGTCCTGCTCGGTGAGCTACACGGCGAACAGCTGGAACACCGGCTTCACGGCCTCGGTGAAGATCACGAACCGCGGGACCGCCGCCCTCAACGGGTGGACCCTGAAGTTCAGCTTCGCCAACGGTCAGCAGGTCCAGCAGGGCTGGAGCGCCAAGTGGGCGCAGTCCGGCTCGGCCGTGACGGTCACCAACGAGGCCTGGAACGGCTCGCTGGCGGCCGGTGGCTCGGTGGACATCGGCTTCAACGGTTCGCACTCCGGGACCAACAACGCGCCGACGTCCTTCACGCTGAACGGCGCCACCTGCTCCTAGCGACAGGTGACCGCGACCCGTCGTGACCCCATGCACGACGGGTGAGGGGCCGGCTCCGGGCATTCGCCCGGGGTCGGCCCCTCGTCCTGCTCCACGCTGCACGACGTCCCCCGGTGCACGCGACGCTCCTGGCTCGCCACCTCAGGCCTCGTCGTCGTGCCCGCCCGTGGACTCGCGGGCCACGATGTGGAAGGCCGCCTTGTGGAGCCGGGGCGGGCGGACGTCCCGGGTGCCGGCCTCGATGCGCTCGACGAGCATCGCGACGGCCGTCTCGGCGATCTCCTCCCGGCCCGGGTCCACGCTGGACAGCGAGGGGGTCGAGAAGCGGCCGTCGCCGATGTTGTCGAACCCGATGACGGCCACGTCGTCGGGCACGCGGCGCCCGGCCTGGGCGAGCGCCCGCAGGGCACCGATGGCGAGGCTGTCGTTGAGCGCGAAGATCGCGTCGAACTCGACGCCGGACGCGAGCAGCTCGCGGGTCGCGTCCACGCCGTCCTGCGGGAGCCAGGGCGCGACGGCGCGCTCGAGCCGCGGGTCCTCCGGCAGGCCGGCGACGGCGAGCGCCTCGCGGTAGCCGCGCACGCGCAGGTCCGACGGGCGCATCTGCCCGCTGCGCCGGTCGGGGTGGGCCCCGAGGACGGCGATGCGCTGCCGGCCGAGGCCGACCAGGTGCTCGACGGCCGCGCGGGCGCCCTCGACGTTGTGCATGGTCACGTGGTCGTCGGGGCCGCCGAAGATCCGCTCGCCGAGCAGGACCAGCGGGTACGTGACGTCGTCGAGCAGGTGACGGTCCTCGGTGCCGAGGTGCTCGGGGCTGAAGAGCATGCCGTCGGTCTGCCGCAGGCCGTTCGCGAGCACGGCGGTCTCGTGGTCACGGTCCGCCCCGGCCTGGCCGATGATCACCCCCAGGCCGCGCCGCTCCGCGGCCGCGATCACCGCGTCGGCGAGCTCGGCGAAGTACGGCTGCCGCAGCTGCGGCACGGCGAGCCCGATGACGCCGGTCCTGCCGGAGCGCAGGCCGCGGGCCGACAGGTTCGGCCGGTAGCCCAGCTCCGCGATGGCCTGCTGTACGCGTGCCCGCGTCTCGGGGCGCACGTGGGGGTGGTCGTTGACGACGTTCGAGACGGTCTTGTTGGAGACGCCGGCGCGCCGTGCGACCTCCTGCATCGTCACCTTCACGACGACTGCCGCGCGTTCTGCGGTACCCCCGCCGCCGCCCGTGCGTCCGCCCCTGCGTCCGGCCGCCCAGGCCGTCCCGTCGTTCTCATGTCGAGAGGTTGACAGACGTCCGACGCGGACGCAATAGTTGCCTCGCGGTTACGACGTCGTAAAGCGCCAGGTCAGCGGTGTATATCGTCATAGGCGACGAGCACCGTGCCACACGAGGTGAAACGTCCGATCCAGGGCGGGGTGCCCGGCTCGACACAGGTGTCGAGCAGCGAGGCCCTCCCTGGAAGGCAGGAGGAGCAGAAGTGGCACAGCTGCAGGAACGAACGGCGTCCCCCGGCACGCCGGTCGGGCACCGGCTCAAGGCGCTGCTGTACTCGCAGCGCCTCGCCCCGTACTTCTTCATCGCCCCGTTCATCATCACGCTGCTGGCGTTCTGGAGCGTGCCGCTCGTGCGGACGTTCGTCATGAGCACGCAGAGCGTGATGTTCGGCGAGGCCAGCTTCATCGGCACCGACAACTACGAGCGGCTGTGGCGTGACCGGGTCTTCTGGCAGGCCATGTACAACAGCGCGCGCTACATGGTGCTCACGCTCGTCATCCTCATCCCGGGTCCGCTGCTCCTCGCGACCGTCATCAGCTCGCGGCTCGGCTCCGCGCGGCTCAAGGGCTTCTTCAAGGCGTCGATGTTCGTACCCGCGCTGACGTCCGTGGTCGTCGCCGGCATCATCTTCCGGCTCATGTTCTCCGAGGCGAGCACGGGACTGGTCAACGAGGTCGTCACCTGGTTCGGGGCCGACCCGGTGCGCTGGATGCGGACCGACCTGGGTGGCCTCGTCGCGCTGCTGGCCCTGGCAACCTGGCGGTACACCGGCGTCAACATCCTCTACTTCCTCGCGGGGCTGCAGTCGATCCCCGACGAGTACTACGAGGCGGCGTCGATCGACGGTGCCGGCAAGGTCCGGCAGTTCTTCTCCATCACGCTGCCGAACATCAAGCCGACCATGGTCTACGTCACGACCATCAGCATCTACGGCGGCCTGGCGATGTTCCTCGAGAGCTTCATGCTCTACAACGGCAACAGCTCGCCGAACAACCAGGGCCTGACGGTCGTCGGCTACCTGTACCGCCGCGGCATCGAGGAGAACGACCTCGGGTACGCCTCCGCGGTCGGCGTGGTGCTGCTCGTCGTGATCATGACGATCAACCTCACGTACCTGAAGCTCACCGGCACGTTCAAGAAGGAGGAGTCCCGATGAGCGCGCCGATCTCGCCGTCGACCACGGCCGACCCGTCGACGGGGCCCGAGGTCATCGCCCCCCGCTCCCGCACGAAGCACCCCCTGCCGCGGGCGCTGTTCGTCACGGTCCAGAGCGTCTTCCTCGTCGTCATCGCGTTCATCGTCCTCGTGCCTCTCCTCGCGATCTTCGCCGGGACGTTCCAGGACGGCGGCGAGATCATGCGCAACGGCCTGCGGCTCGACGTCGACGTGAGCACGTTCTCGTTCGACAACTACGCGATGCTCTTCACCGACTCGGGCCTGTACTTCCGGTGGTTCGCCAACTCGGTGGGCCTGACCGTCGTGCAGGTCGCCGGCACGCTGCTCGTCAGCTCGTTCATCGCGTACGGGTTCGCGATGTACGACTTCAAGGGCAAGACCGCCGCGTTCATCGCCGTGCTGCTGCTCATGACCGTCCCGTTCGAGATCATGATGCTGCCGCTCTACGTCATGGTGAACGACCTCGGGCTCGCGGACTCCTACTCCGTGATCGTCGTCCCGTTCCTCGCGGCCGCCGTCACGATCTTCTTCTTCCGCCAGTACTTCCTGGGGATCCCCAAGGAGCTCCTCGAGGCCGGGCGCGTCGACGGCGTCACCGAGTTCGGCATCTTCTTCCGCATCGTGCTGCCCATCGCGCGTCCCGCGATGGCCGCCATGGCGATCCTCAACGGCATGGTCACGTGGAACAACTTCCTGTGGCCGCTGCTGGTGCTGCGCTCGGCCGAGAAGTTCACGCTGCCGATCGGCCTCAACACCCTCCTCACGCCGTACGGCAACAACTACGACCTGCTGATCATCGGCTCGTTCTTCTCACTGCTGCCCGTTCTCGTCCTCTTCCTCTGCTTCCAGAGGTTCTTCGTCGCCGGCATGACGGCGGGGGCGCTCAAGGGCTGAACGCCCACCGCACCAACAAGGAATGGAGTCACAACCATGGCTGGACCACGCAGGTACCTGCCGCTCGCAGCAGTGGGCGTCGCAGGCGTGCTCATGCTCTCGGCATGCGGCGGCGGCTCGGACGAGTCCGCAGCGCCGCCCGCCGACGGCGAGGCGACCAAGCTCGACATGTGGGTGTTCGCCGAGCTCCACGCGGACTACTACGACCAGATGGCCGAGGAGTGGAACGAGCAGAACCCGGACCGCCCGGTCGACCTCGAGGTCACCGTGTACCCGTACGAGGACATGCACAACAAGCTGCAGCTCGCCGTGAACGCAGGCTCCGGCCTGCCGGACGTCGTCGACATCGAGGTCAACAAGTTCTCCAACTTCGTCGCCGAGGACGGCCGCACGCCGCTCATGGACCTCAGCGAGGCGGCGGCCCCCTACCAGGACGACATCGTGCAGGCGCGTCTCGATCTGTACAGCCGTGACGACAAGGTCCTCGGGTTCCCGATGCACGTCGGGGCGTTCGTCTCCTTCTACAACGCGGCCCTCCTCGAGGCCGCCGGGATCGACTACACGACCATCGAGACCTGGGACGACTTCAAGGCCGCGGGCGTGCAGTACCACGACGCGACCGGCAAGGCCTTCGGCATCGCCAGCACCACCGTGAACTTCGTCGAGCCGCTCATGGTCGCGCAGCTCGGGGGCAACTTCTTCGACGAGGACGGCGGCCTCGCGGTGAACAGCCCCGAGGTCGTCGAGGCGTTCGCCATGCAGCAGGACATGCTGCAGGCCGGCGCCATCTCGACCATCCCCGGCGGCAGCCCCGACGACGAGGAGGCCTTCGGCGTCATCAACAGCGGCGAGTACGCGGCCGTCGTCTACCCCGCCTGGTACACCTCGCGCTTCGTCGACTACATGCCCGACCTGGCCGGGGACGTCGCGATCGCGCCGGCCCCCGTGGTCGAGGGTGGCGAGGTCGGCACGATCGGCGGCGGCGGCACCGGCACCGCGGTCATCGAGTCGTCGCCGAAGAAGGACTTCGCGGCGGAGTGGCTCGCGTTCGCCAAGCTGTCGCCCGAGGCGAACGTCGCCGTGTGGGAGGTCCTCGGCTTCGACCCCGTCAACATGTCGGTGTGGGAGGACGAGGCGGTCACGAAGGACCCGGAGAACAAGTTCAACAAGTACTTCCGGACGAACCTGTTCGACGTGCTCAACGAGGTCAAGGACGGCATCGGCCACTTCGAGGCCTTCAGCAACCCGAACCTGCCGGCGCTCAACAACGTCTTCACCACCACCACGCTGACCGAGGTGTACGAGAACGGCGTGGAGCCGCAGCAGGCTCTCGACCAGGCGCAGAAGGACCTGGAGAACCAGATCGGCGAGTAGTCCCGCCCGCCCCGGGCTCCGGCACGTGCCGGAGCCCGGGGCGGTCCGTCATACCGCGTCCGACAGGCGGCCAACCCGCGACCGGGCGTCCATCCACCACAGGAGTAGCAATGCAGAGCGGCAAGCTGTCGATCGACCCCGCGTTCGTCGTGGCGCCCGTCAACCGCCGGGTGTTCGGGTCGTTCGTCGAGCACATGGGTCGGTGCGTGTACGGCGGGATCTTCGAGCCCGGCCACGCGACGTCGGACGACGACGGCCTGCGCGGTGACGTCCTGGAGCTGGTGCGCGAGCTCGGTGTCACCGCGGTGCGCTACCCGGGCGGCAACTTCGTCTCGGGCTACCGGTGGGAGGACGGCGTGGGCCCCGTGGCCGACCGGCCGACCCGGCTCGACCCCGCGTGGCGCACGATCGAGACCAACGCGTTCGGGCTCAACGAGTTCATGGCGTGGGCCCGCAAGGCCGAGGTCGAGCCCATCATGGCGACCAACCTGGGCACCCGCGGCCTGCCGGAGGCGATGGAGCTGCTCGAGTACGCGAACCACCCGCAGGGCACGGCCCTGTCGGACCTGCGGATCGAGCACGGCGCCAAGGAGCCGCACGGCATCCGGCTGTGGTGCCTGGGCAACGAGATGGACGGCCCGTGGCAGCTCGGGCACATGACCGCCGCCGAGTACGGGCGCGTCGCGGCCGAGACGGCACGCGGCATGCGGCAGCTCGACCCGGATCTCGAGCTCGTCGCGTGCGGCTCGTCCGGACGGGCCATGGCGACGTTCGGCGAGTGGGAGGCGACGGTCCTCGAGCACACCTACGAGCTCGTGGACTACATCTCCGCGCACGCGTACTACGAGCTCGAGGGCGACGACGTCGCCGGCTTCCTCGCCTCGTCGGTCGACATGGACCGGTTCATCCGTGACGTCGTCGCGACGGCCGACCACGTCGGTGCCAAGCTCGCCTCGACGAAGAAGATCGACATCTCGTTCGACGAGTGGAACGTCTGGTACCAGCGCGACCTGGCCGGCGCCGTCGGGCAGCAGGACTGGACGGTCGCGCCGCGGCTGAGCGAGGACGCGTACACGGTGCTCGACGCCGTCGTCGTCGGCTCGCTGCTCATCACGCTGCTCCAGCACAGCGACCGCGTGACCATCGCGTGCCAGGCGCAGCTCGTCAACACGATCGCCCCCATCCGCTCCGAGCCCGACGGGCCGGCGTGGCGCCAGTCGATCTTCCACCCCTTCGCCCTCATGGCACGTCACGCGCGGGGCCAGGTGCTCGACCTGCGGGTGGACGCGCCGACGCTCACCACCGCCAAGCACGGCGAGGTGGCGGTCCTGGACGCGGTCGCCACGCACGACGCCGAGACGGGGCAGCTCGCGGTGTTCGTCGTGAACCGCAAC
Source organism: Cellulomonas dongxiuzhuiae (assembly GCF_018623035.1). Taxonomy (NCBI): domain Bacteria; kingdom Bacillati; phylum Actinomycetota; class Actinomycetes; order Micrococcales; family Cellulomonadaceae; genus Cellulomonas; species Cellulomonas dongxiuzhuiae. The sequence continues at coordinate 3,453,749 of NZ_CP076023.1, read as the reverse complement.
CCCACCGAGGCCGTCTCCTTCGCCACGGACCTGCGCGGCTTCGGCGCCGCGAGCCTCACGGAGGCCGTCGTGCTCGCCGACGACGACCTGTTCGCGGCCAACACGATGCAGGAGCCCGACCGCGTCGTGCCGCGGCCGCACACGTCGGCCGCGGTCGACGGCACGACGCTGCGCGCGGAGCTCCCGCCGGCGTCCTGGAGCATGTTCCGGCTGCAGCTGTCCTGAGAGGACCGCACGTGGACCGTCACCCGGCGACCCCGGCACCCGCCCAGCCGCAGGGGAGGGCCGGCGTGTCGCCGGGTGACGGCTTCGGGTACCTGCTCGTGCACTTCGTCGAGGACCCCGACGGGTACGGCGAGCAGGTCCACCTCTCGCTCAGCGACGGGGACGACCCCTGTGCGTGGGTGCGTCTCAACCGGGGGCAGCCGCTGCTGCGCTCGCCGCTCGGCACCACGGGCATCCGTGACCCGTACGTCGTGCGTGGCCCGGACGGCTTCTTCCTCGTCGCGACCGACCTGCGCATCTACGGCGGCGACGACGCCGGGTGGGACGCGTGGACGCGCCGGGGCAGCCGCCGCATCCTGGTCTGGCGGTCGCCGGACCTCGTCACGTGGTCCGAGCCGTGGACGCTCGAGGTCGCGCCGCCCGAGGCGGGCATGGCCTGGGCCCCGGAGGCCGTGTACGACGCCGACCGGGGCGAGTACCTGCTGCTCTGGTCGTCGGCCCTGTACGCCGCGGACGACGTCGAGCACCGCGGCGACGCGTACAGCCGCGTCCTGGCCGCGTGGACGCCGGACTTCCGGCGACTGGGGGAGCGGCACGTGCTGATCGACCGCGGCTCGGGGGTCATCGACACGACGATCCTCGTCCAGGACGGCGTCGTGCACCGCATCTCGAAGCACGAGTCCTTCGAGCCTGGGTCCGACCGCGTGCACCACGAGGTGGGACCGGCGCTGCTCGCCGACGGGTACCGCACCGTGGCGACACGCATCGGGGCCGACGAGTTCGACCGGCTCGAGGCGCCGATCCTGTTCAAGGACCACCACGACGACGTCTGGTACCTGTTCCTCGACCAGTACGACCGGCGGCCCCAGGGCTACGTCGGCTTCCGGACGACCGACCTCGCCCGCGGCCGGTGGGAACGGATCCCGCCGGGCCGGTTCCGCATGCCGCCCGACACCAAGCACGGCGGCGTCCTGCCGCTGGTCGGCGACGAGTGGGAGCGGCTGCGCGCGGCCTACCCGCCGGCGTGAGTCGGTGCCGCGGCGCCAACCGCGCGGGTGGCGGGTAGGGCTGGCCCTACCCCCCGACGTGGGCGGGCACCGCAGCGCACGGCCGTGCGGGGCGCCTACCGTCGTCGGCATGAGCACAGCCCCCCAGGCCGCCGCGCCACCGCGCCCGGACGAGATCGCGCTCGCCGACGACGTCCGCCTCGTCGCGCCCATGCTCACCGGCGGCCGCGCCCTCGCGCTCGCCCCCGTCGCGGGGGCGACCTGGGCCGGCGCGGGGCAGGTCGTGCTGGCGGCGGCCGTGAGCCTCGCGGCGTCCGTCCTGCTCGTCACCGGTGTGGCGCTCGGGGTCGGCCTGGCGGTGCTCGTGGTCGGCGTGCCGCTGCTCGTCCTCACGCTGGTCGTGGCCCGCGGGTACGGCACGGGGGAGCGGGCGCGGCTGCGCGCCCAGCTCGGCGTCGTCGTGCCGCCGCCCGCGCCCGGACCCGAGGCCCCGTACCGCCCCCTCTCCTGGTGGCCGTGGCTGCGCGACGCCCGCTCGTGGGCCGCCGTCGCGCACGCGCTTCTCACGTGCCTCCTGGCGTGGACGGCCGGGTCCGTCGCCCTCAGCCTGGCGGCCTTCGCGCTCGTCGTGCCCGCCGCACCGTTCGCCGGGCGGGTCAACGGGCTGCACCTCGTCCTCCTCGTCCCCGGGGCCCTGATCGCCCTGTGGCTCGCGGCGCTCGTCGTGCAGCTCACGAACCTCGCGCAGGTCCGCCTGACCCGCGCGCTGCTGGGAGGTCGCTCGCGTGCCGAGGCCGAGCGCGCGGCGCGGGCCGCCGAGCAGCGGGCCGACGTCGCCGAGGGCCGCGCCGAGCACCTGCGCGAGACGCGCACGGCCGCCGTCGTGGCCGCCGACGAGGAGCGCCGCCGCATCGAGCGCGACCTGCACGACGGCGCGCAGCAGCGCCTCGTCGCGCTCGGCGTCGAGCTGGGCGTCGCACGCCGGACCGCCGCGCAGGACCCCGCGGCGGCCGTCGCCGCGATCGACGCGGCCCACGGTGAGGTCAAGGAGGTGCTGGCCGCGCTGCGCGACCTCGTGCGGGGCGTCCACCCCGCCGTGCTCACCGACCGCGGCCTGGACGCCGCGCTGTCGGCGCTCGCGGCCCGCTGCCCCGTGCCCGTCGATGTCGACGCCCACGGCGTCGGCGACGGCGTCGGGTCGCAGGCGCAGGCCGCCGCGTACTTCGTCGTCGCCGAGGCGCTCACCAACCTCGCCAAGCACGCGACCGCGACGCGGGGCTCGGTCCGCGCAGCGGTCGAGGGCGACCGGCTGCGCATCGAGGTCGCGGACGACGGCGCCGGCGGCGCGCACGCCGCGCCCGGCGGCGGGCTGGACGGCCTGCGCCGCCGCGTCGAGGCGCTGGACGGCACGTTCCACCTCGTCAGTCCCGCCGGTCGGGGCACCGTGCTCACCGTGGAGGTGCCGTGCGCATCGTGATCGCCGAGGACTCCGTCCTCCTGCTCGACGGGCTGACCCGTCTGCTGACCGCCGAGGGGCACGCGGTCACCGGCTACCGCACCGCGGACGAGCTCGTCGCCGTCCTGGGCGACCCCGCCGCCGACCTGCCCGACGTCGTCGTCACCGACGTCCGCATGCCCCCGACGCACACCGACGAGGGCCTGCGCGCGGCCGTGCACCTGCGGGGCCTGCACCCGCGCCTGCCCGTGCTGGTGCTCTCGCAGTACGTCGAGCAGCGCTACGCACGCGAGCTGTTCGCGGCCGACGCGCGGGGGCTGGGGTACGTCCTGAAGGACCGCGTCGCCGACGTCGACGACTTCCTCGCCGCGCTGGCCCGTGTCGCGGGCGGCGGCACGGCGCTCGACCCCGAGGTCGTCGCGCAGGTGCTCGCGCGCTCGCGGCGCACGCTGTCCGACGTGCTGTCGCCCCGCGAGCGCGAGGTCATCGCGCTCATGGCCGAGGGCCGGTCCAACGCGGCCATCGCCGAGCGGCTCGTCGTCGGGCTGCCGGCCGTCGAGAAGCACGTGACGTCCATCCTCACCAAGCTCGACCTGCCGCCCGACGCCGACGACCACCGCCGCGTCCTCGCGGTGCTGCGCTGGCTCGAGGACGGCCCGACGAACGGAGCACGTCCGTGACCGCCCCACAGCCCACCCACGTCCCGCCGACGACGCCGGGCGCCGCCCCGGCCGCGCCCGCGCGACGCCCGGCCGGCGGACGCGCGCTGACCGTGGTGGGCGCCGTGCTCGCGGCCCTGCTGCTGGCGCTCGGCGTCGTGCAGGTCCTGGCGTGGATGTTCACGCAGACCACGACCGCCGCGGCGACCCTCGCGGCCACGGGCGTCGTCGAGCTGGTCGCCGACGACGAGGTCCTCGTGACCGTGGCCGCGGTGGACGACGTGCGCGTGGAGCGGGTCGCGCGGTTCGCCTGGGGCGGGCCCCGGTACGAGGTCACGTCGGACGGCGACCGGACGGTCGTGCGGCACGAGTGCGTGGGCCTGCGGGCGATGAGCTGCTCCGCGGGGCTGGAGGTCACGGTGCCGCAGGGCACGCACGTGGTGGTCCGCACCGCCGACGGCGAGGTCCGCGTGGCCGGGCCCGCCGCGGACGTCGAGGTGCGCGCGTCCGACGGCGACGTCCACGTCTCGGGCGCCCGCGGCGCCCTCGACGTGCGCGGCCGCGACGGCGAGGTCACGGCGCAGGGCGTGCGCGGGGACGTCGCGGTGGAGCTGTCCGACGGCGACGTGCGCGTCACGGAGGCCGGCGGCGACGTCGCGGTGCGCAGCCGCGACGGCGCGGTCGTCCTGGCCGACGTGGCCGGCGACGCGGACGTGCGGGCCTCCGACGGGCACATCGAGGTGCGCGACGTGCGCGGTGCGCTGACGGCGCGCAACCGGGACGGCGACGTGCTGGTCGCGCAGGTGCGCGGCGACGTCACGGTGCAGGGGGTCGACGGCGACGTGACGGTCCACGGGACGGGTGACCCCGTCGCGCTGCAGATCACGTCCGACGGACGCCAGCGCGTCGAGGGGCCGACGGACCCCGCCGCCGACGTGCGCGTCGAGCTGCGCACGTCCGACGGCGACGTGGCGTACCTCGGCCCGGAGGGCTGAGCGTCCCTCCCCGAGGACCGTCCGGCCCGTGCGCCACGCCCGCGCGGTGCACAGGACCGGGCCGGTCTGCCAGACTCCGCGGCGTGACCCCGACACCGACACGCCCCGCCGCACGTCCCGGACGCGCCGCAGCCCGGTACGCCCTGGTCGCCGTCCTGACCGCCGCCTGCTGGTTCGCCTGGCTGGGGTGGGACACGCAGTACCGGACGGACCCGGTCACCGGCGACGTCACCGGGCCCTACGAGGCGTGGCAGGTCGTGGGCTGCGTCGTCAGCCTCGTCGTCGTGACGGTGCTGGCGGTGCGCGCGCTCGGCGGCCGACGGGCCGTGGCCACGGTCACCGTGACGTTCACGGCCGCGTGGGTGGCCACCCAGGCCCCGCGCGACGAGTCCGGGCTGTGGCTGGTCGGAGCGCTCCTGGTGCTGCTGGGGACCGCCGCGGGCGCCGGCGTCGTCGCCCTGGTCGCCGGAGCCGGCCGGCGCCGCCGCGCGCGCGCCGCGCGCGCCTGACGGCCGCCCGAAGCGTGTTCGGTACGGGCGAACAGCCGATCCGGAACACGCGTGCGCCCGCCGCCGTTCGTACGGGTGTCCGCACCCCGAGCTCGTCGGGGTTCTCCAGCACCGGACGACGAGACGAGGACCGCCCCACATGACCGTTGCCACGATGTCCCACGCCACTGCCGAGCTCACGCGCCAGGACCGCTGCGACCGCTGCGGTGCGCAGGCCTTCGCCCGCGCGACCCTGCCCGGCGCCGGTGGTGTCCTGCTCTTCTGCGGTCACCACTTCCGGGCGCACGAGTCCGCCCTCGTCGCGGCCGGCGCCGAGATCCACGACGAGCGTCACCGCCTCCAGGACGAGGTCCGCACGCCGGAGCGCTGACCGTCCCGTCCCCCACGCACGACGAAGGCCCCTGATCCGCATCTCTGCTGATCAGGGGCCTTCGACCTGTCGGGGTGGCGGGATTCGAACCCACGACCTCTTCGTCCCGAACGAAGCGCGCTACCAAGCTGCGCCACACCCCGTGGAGCCTGGCAAGGATAGCGGACGAGGTCGCCGGAGACGAAATGCGTTACGGCGAGACGAGTGTGAGGAGCGTCGCCTCCGGGCGGCACGCGAAGCGCACGGGGGCGTACGGCGACGTGCCGAGGCCCGCGGAGACGTGCAGCCACGACGACCCCGCGCCGTCCACGCGGTCCGGGCGGGCGCCCGGCCAGCCGTGCAGGCCCTTGGCGCGGCTCAGGTCGAGGTCGCAGTTGGTGGTCAGGGCACCGAACCCCGGGATCGCGAGCTGGCCACCGTGCGTGTGGCCGGCGATCGTCAGGTCGACGCCGTCGGCGTGCATCGCGTCGAGCACGCGCCGGTAGGGGGCGTGCGTGACGCCGAGGTGCAGGTCGACCGCGGGGGAGCGGCCGTCCGACGTGCGGACGTCGTCGGCTCCGCCGGCGGGGGGCATCTCGTCGCGGTCCAGGTGTGCGTCGTCCGTGCCGACGAGTGACAGGCGACGCCCGTCGACCTCGAGCGCGTCGCGCCGGTTCGACAGGTCGACCCAGCCCGCCGACGTGAGCCGTGCGACCAGCTCGCGCCACGGCAGGGCCACCGGGGGGCGGGTCGGCGTGCGGCGCGCGTCGGGGAGCAGGTAGCGCGCGGGGTTCTTGCGGCTGGGGCCCAGGTAGTCGTTGGACCCCAGGACGAACGCACCGGGCACGGTCAGCAGCGGCTCGAGCGCCCGCAGCAGCCCCGGCATCGCGTCGAGGTGCGCCCAGTTGTCACCCGTGTCGACGACGAGGTGCGGGTCGAGCGTCGCCAGGTCCCGGACCCAGTCGATCTTGCGGCGCTGACCGGGCGTCAGGTGCAGGTCGGAGACGTGCAGGACCCGCAGGGGGTCCTGACCGGGAGGCAGCACGGGGACGGTGACCTCGCGCAGCGCGTACCAGCGGACCTCGACGAGGGAGGCCCACGCGAGCGCCGCGGCGCCGGCGAGGGCCAGGCCGCCGACGGTGCGCACCGCGGGGTGCGCACCGGGGGAGGTGGAGGTCATCCGATCAGCCGCGCGGACCGGGTGGGTTGGGCTGCCCGCCCCCCGGGGGCCCGCCCGGGAGCCCCGGGAGGCCGCCCTGCCCGGGCTGCGGCGGCTGCGGTTGCTGCTGCGGCTGCCCGCTGGACAGCTTCAGCGTGATCGTCGCGCCCTTGGTCGCCGTCGACGCCGACTGCTCGGCGACGGTCCCGTCCGGGTACGACGACGGCACGCGGTCACCGGACACCGAGACCCGGAACCCGGCACCCTCGAGGGCCTGGCGAGCCTGCTGCTCGTTCTGCCCGACGACGGACGGAACGCCCACGCGCTCGCCGTTGATCTCCCGGTCGGTGGGCGGGGCGAACCCGGGGTTCTCCGTCCCGGCGAGGATCTGCGTCATGTACCGCTTCCACGTCGGCGCCGCGATCGAGGAGCCGTACGGGCCGGAGGTGTACCGCTTGCCGTTGATCGTGGCCCGGTTCATCGTGCGCATGCCGTCGCTGTAGCCCACCCACACCGCGGTGGCGCGCAGCGGCGTGTACCCGACGAACCAGTTGTACTCGTTGTTCGACGTCGTGCCGGTCTTGCCTGCGGACGGGAACGGCGGCGCGCCGACGCTGCTCGCGGTGCCCGACCACACGTTGCTCAGTGCGAAGTTGAGGGCCGACGCGAACCGGGGCTCGATGGCACCCGCCTGGCAGTCCGCGGTGGGGACGGGGAGCTCCTCGCCGTCCGTGTTCCGCACGCTCGTGATGGCGATCGGCTTGCAGTAGGTGCCGCCCGAGGCGAAGGTCGCGTACGCGGCCGCCATCTGCAGCGGCGACGTCGACTGCGACCCGAGCACGTTGCCGGGCAGCGGGTCGAACGGCACGTCACCGGCGGGCGTGCCGATCGTCGGGTCGGTCGCGGCCGGGTTGCCGGCCTTGGTCACGCCGAGCGCGGCCGCGCCGTTCACGATGTTGCAGAGGTCGAGCTGGGTGGCCATCGCCATGAACGCGGAGTTGACCGAGTTCTTCGTCGCGTCGAGGACGCTCTGCTGGATGGCGCGGCCGCCCTCGGAGTTGCCGAACTTGTAGGGCGGTCCGGTGAGGCGGCCGATGCACGAGGCCGTGAACTCGTTCATGTTGTACTGCATGCGCGTGCCGTTGACCGACGCCTGCAGGGCCTTGCCCTGCTTGAGCCACTCGAGCAGCGTGAAGACCTTGTACGTGGAGCCCGGGCTGAACCCGCCCGAGCCGCCGTACCGGTAGCTCGTGTTGAAGTTGACCGACGTCTCGCCCGCCGCCTGCTCCGAGAGAGCCGAGTAGTTGCGGTTCTGCGCCATGGCCGTGATCTCGCCCGTCCCGGGCTTCACGGTGACGACCGCGCTCGCGACCGTCGAGGGGTCGTCGACCGGGACGCCGTTCTTGACCTCGGCGTCGGCGACGGCCTGCTCACCCGGCTGGAGCGTCGTGGTGATCGTGAGCCCGCCCTTGTACAGCAGGTTGGTGCGGGCGCTGGGCGTCTCGCCGAACGCGGGGTCGTTGGCGATGACCTTGGTGACGTAGTCGCAGAAGAAGCCGGCGCCGGCGACCGTGGCGTTGGCGCTCATGCAGCCCTGGCTCAGCTTGGAGACGGCGAGCGTGGCCTCGACGGGCGTCTCGAGGCCGACCCGCAGCTCCTCGTCGGTGATGTAGCCGAGCTGGTGCATGTCATCCAGCACCTGGTCGCGACGCCCCTTGGCGTCCGCGTACCGAGCGGCGTCCTGCTCCGCCGTCTCGTCCGCCGGGCCCACGGGGTCCCAGCGCGTCGGCGACTGCGTGATGCCGGCGATGGTCGCCGCCTGGAGGTAGTTGAGCTCCTTCGCCGACGTGCTGAAGAAGTACTGGGCGGCGGACTCGACCCCGTACACCGAGGCGCCGAACGCGGCGATGTTGAGGTACTTCTCGAGGATCTCGTCCTTCGACATCGTCTTCTCGAGCGTGATGGCGATCTTCGCCTCGCGCAGCTTGCGCGCGATGCCCTCGGGACCCTTGTTGACCTTGGCCTCGGCGCGCAGCCGGATCTTCTCCTGCGGGTCCTCGACACGCTCGGCCGCGTCGAGGAAGACGTTCTTGACGTACTGCTGCGTCAGCGTCGACGCGCCCTGCTTGTCACCCAGCCCGCTCGAGACCGCGGCGCGCAGCATGCTCGCGGGGTCGACGCCGGAGTGCTCGTAGAACCGGCGGTCCTCGACGGCGATGACCGCCTGCTGCATGATCGGCGCGATCTCGGAGAGCGGGACCACGACGCGGTTCTGGACGAAGAACGTGGCGAGCAGCGTGCCGTCGGCCGCGAGGATCTCGGACTTCTCCGGCAGCGGCTGCTGCTCGAGCTCGCTCGGCAGGTCGTCGAACGCGGTCACGGTCATGCCGGTGAGGCCGTTGGCGACGGCGACGCCGGGCAGCACCAGGCCGGCGGCGAGGACGCCACCGATCCCGGCGACGAGGCAGAAGGAGAGCAGCAGGGCCAACGCCTGGACGGCACTGACCCTGCGTCCGCGCGCGCGGGCAGGGGTCGGCATGCCCGCCAGGCTACCCGGGGTGGCCCTCGTCGGGGGAGGTCGGGGTGGCCCGGTGCGGGTCCTCCACGCGACCTGCACACGGCTCAGGGGGCCGTTCGGCGGAAAAGACCCGTCCGGGGTCTCGTCAGGACCTCCTCCGTGCCGATACCGTCACGGCGGCGACACGCTGGGAGAGACACGCGGAGGAACACGTGGCAGGCCTGGGGGCACAGGGGTACGAGGGTCACTGGACGGCGATGGCGTCCTGCGGCCAGGGCAAGCAGGCGCCCGACGCGCTGTTCGTCGAGGGCGCCGCGCAGCGTGAGGCGCGCGCCGTGTGCCAGGGCTGCCCGGTACGGCTCGACTGCCTGGCCGACGCGCTCGACAGCCGCGCCGACTTCGGCGTCTGGGGCGGTATGACCGAGCGCGAGCGGCGGGCGCTGCTGCGCCGTCGTCCCGACGTCGTGTCGTGGCGCGCCGAGCTCGTCGGCACGGGTCCGACGTTCGTCGCTCTGGCGGGGGTCGTGTGAGCGCTTCCACCGGCCGGGGGCGCCACTAGGGTGGGCGCATGGCGACCCAGTGGGAGTACGTGACCGTTCCGCTCATCATCCATGCCACCAAGGCGATCCTCGACCAGTGGGGGTCGGACGGGTGGGAGCTCGTGACGGTGATCCAGGGTCCCGACGCCGGGCTCGTGGCCTACCTCAAGCGGCCCAAGCCGGTCGCGTGAGCGCGGGCGAGGGCCGCGTCGCGGCACGCCTGGCCGAGCTGGGCCTGACCCTGCCGGACGTCGCGGCGCCCCTGGCCGCCTACGTGCCGGCCGTGCGCAGCGGCGCCCACGTCTGGACGTCCGGGCAGCTGCCGTTCGTGGCGGGTGCCCTGCCGGTGACGGGCAAGCTCGGTGCCGAGGTCGACGTCGAGACGGCCGTCGCGCTCGCGCGAACCGCGGGCCTCAACGCGCTGGCGGCCGTGGGTGCGCTGCTCGCCGCGGAGGGCCCGGACGACGACCCCGCACGGGCCCTCGACCGTGTGCGCCGCGTCGTCAAGGTCGTCGGCTTCGTCGCGAGCGACGCGGCGTTCACCGGGCAGCCGGCCGTCGTCAACGGCACGAGCCTGCTGCTGCACGAGGTCTTCGGGGACGCCGGCATCCACGCACGCTCCGCCGTGGGCGTCGCGGTGCTGCCGATGGACGCACCCCTCGAGATCGAGATCGTCGTCGAGACGGACTGACGCGCCGGGGCCGGCCGTCGCGGCCGGCCCCGCGTGCTCAGCGTGCGCGCCGCTCCAGGCGGTCGACGTCGAGCAGCACGACCGCGCGGCCCTCGCGCCGCACCCAGCCGCGCGCGGCGAAGTCGGCGAGCGCCTTGTTGACCGTCTCGCGCGACGCACCAACGAGCTGCGCGAGCTCCTCCTGCGTCAGGTCGTGCGCCACCCGGATGCCCTCGTCGACCTGCTGACCGAAGCGCGTCGACAGGTCGAGCAGCGCCTTGGCGACGCGGCCCGGGACGTCGGAGAACACCAGGTCCGCCAGGGCCTCGTTGGTGCGGCGCAGCCGCCGCGCGAGCGCCTGCAGCAGGTGCTCGGCGACCATCGGCTTGTCCGCCAGCCACGTGATGAGGTCGCGGTGGCCCAGCTCGAGGACGACGGCGTCCGCGACGACCGTCGCGGTCGCGGTGCGCGGGCCGGGATCGAACAGCGACAGCTCGCCGAACATCTCGCCCGGGCCGAGCACGGCGAGGAGGTTCTCGCGCCCGTCGTTGGAGCGACGCCCCAGCTTGATCTTGCCGTCACGCACCAGGTAGAGCCGGTCGCCCGGCTCGCCCTCGTGGAACAGCACGTCACCCCGCGAGGCGTCGAGCACCTTCATCGAGTCGATGAGTGCCCGGGACGACTCCTCGTCCATGCCCGCGAACAGTGGCGCCGTCAGCACGATGTCCTCCGCCACGGCGGTTCCTTCCCCTCTTCCCGCGATCGAGCGCGGGCCGCGTCCTGTCCGGCAGCAGGGCCGGACGCCCGTCTGCCAGTCTGCCCCATCCGGGGGACGGCGCGCGTCGGCACCGCGTGCAGAGGGGTGCAGGGCGCAAGTTCGCGGGCTCGCGACGTCCCGCAGGGCCGTCAGAGACCGTCGGCTGCGGCCCTCCGCGGGTACGCCGCGGCCGCCGGGTCGTCGGCCAGCCGTGCGACCAGACGCCCGGTGGCGCGCTCGAGCGCCTCGGCGACGCCGGCCTCGTAGGCGGCCAGCCGCTGGTCGAGGGAGCGCAGCGCCGTGAGCCGGCCGACCTCGTGCCCCGCGTCGCCGCCCGGCAGCGCCTCGTGCAGCTCACCCGGTCGCGGCACCCGCAGGGACACCTCGAGCGGCAGCACGAAGGCGACCTCCTCGCCGAGCGCGCCGGGCCCCGCTGCACCGGCGACGGCGAGATCCATACGGGCCCGCACGACGCGGCGCCACCAGCCCACCCGGTCGCGCTCGGCGCGCAGCGCGCGGCGCTCGAGGCGCAGGTGGTGCAGGGGTTCGACGGGCGACGTCACGTCAGGGGACTCGGTCCGACGCGGCGGGCACTTGACCGTTCCGGGGTGATCCTGACGGTCTGTTCACCCGCCAGGAGCAACGCGCAGGCGGCCACGACGCGGTCCGTACCACGCACGCGGGCGGGAGTGTGGCCTGCGCCACGTAGGCTCACGGCGTGGACGCACCTGTGCAGGAGAGCCAGCTCGCCCGGACACGACGCGCCCGTCGCGTCGACCGGCTGCTGACCGAGCGGTACCCCGACGCGCGCTGCGAGCTGAACTTCCGCAACCCGCTGGAGCTGCTGATCGCGACGGTGCTGTCGGCGCAGACCACCGACGTCCGCGTCAACGCCACCACGCCCGAGGTCTTCGACCGGTGGCCGGACGCCGCCGCGATGGCCGGTGCCGACGTGCGGGACCTCGAGGACGTGCTGCAGCCCGTCGGGTTCTACCGTGCCAAGGCGCAGGCCGTGGTCGGCATCGGGACGGCCCTGGTGGAGCGCTTCGGCGGGCAGGTGCCGCGCCGGATGGAGGACCTGGTGACGCTGCCGGGCGTGGGCCGCAAGACCGCCAACGTCGTGCTCGGCAACGCGTTCGGCGTGCCGGGGATCGCGGTCGACACGCACGTGCAGCGGCTGTCGCAGCGGCTCGGCTACACCACGAGCGAGGACCCCGTCGTCATCGAGGCCGAGCTCGGGGCGCTGCTGGAGCGGCGGGAGTGGACGATGGCGTCGCACCGGCTGATCTTCCACGGGCGGCGCACGTGCTTCGCCCGGCGCCCCGCGTGCGGGGCGTGCCCGGTCGCGGCGCTCTGCCCGTCGGCGGGCATCGGCGAGACGGACCCCGTCAAGGCTGCGGCGATGCTCAAGGGCTGACGGCGTCGACCTCGGTCAGCCAGTCCACGAGCAGCTCTCCCACCAGGCCGGGCGCCTGGTCCGTCAGGTAGTGCCCGGCGGCGTGCACCAGCTCCAGGCGGTAGGGGCGGGCTGCCGTCGTCGACCGCAGCGCCGCCGACGACGCGGGCCGGAGCCCGTCGCGCAGGCCGTGGACCTGCAGCACCGGGACCGGACGTGCGGCCCGCAGCACCGCGCGGTACCGGCGGCCGTCGGGCCGGGGCGTCGAGCGCACCAGCCACCGCAGCAGCTCGAGCTGGCTGTGCGCCGCGAACGGCACGCGCACGGCGCGGCGGTACGTCGCGGTCGCCTCGCGCCCGGGCAGCCCGGGGACGCCGCCCCAGTGCGTGAGCATGCGGTCCACGAGGTCGCCGCGCACCATCGAGCGCTCCGGCAGCGACGGCAGCTGCGCGAACGCCAGCACCGCCGCGGCTGCGGGGCCGGGCGGGGTGCGCGGCACCGCGAGGGCGTCCAGCGGGTGCGGTGCGCCCAGCACGCCCAGCGCCCGCACGACCTGCGGGTGGTACGCCGCGGTCGCCCACGCGACGTCACCGCCCGTCCCCGAGCCGACGACGACCGCCGAGCCCGCGCCGAGCGAGCGCACGACGCCGGCGACGTCGGCCGCGAGCGTCGGCACGTCGTACCCCTGCGGGGGCTTGTCGGACCCACCGGTCCCGCGCAGGTCCATCGCCGCGACGCGGTAGCCGGCGGCCGCGAGCACGGGGAGCTGGTGGCGCCACGCCCACCACAGCTGCGGGACGCCGTGCAGGAGCAGCACGAGCGGCGCGTCCTGGTCCCCCGCCGTGGCGACGTGGAACCGGGCGCCGTTCGCTGTCACGAACCGGTGCTGCCAGGGCCCCTCGATGAGGAGCGACGCGGAGTCGACGGAGGTCATCGGGTGCAACCTACCCGGTCGCCCCCGGGTCGTGGCCCGCCGTGGGCCCGTCCGTCCCCGGACTGCCCTCGGAGGCAGCGGCGGCTCGGGCAGCGTGCACGCGGCCGCGCCACGACAGCACGGCGCCGCCGACCAGCGCGGCGAGCAGGGACGCCGCGAGCACGCCGACGACCGCGTGCTCGTCGTTGACCGACCCGGCACCGAACGCGAGCGAGGCCACCAGCAGCGACACCGTGAAGCCGATGCCCCCGAGCAGGCCGACGCCGACCACGTCCCACCAGCCCAGCCCGGGCGCCAGCCGCGCGCGCGTGAACCGCGCGACCAGCACCGTCGCCAGCGTGATGCCGAGCGGCTTGCCGAGCACGAGCCCCAGGACGACGCCGAGCGCGACGGGGTCGGCGAAGGTCGCCCCGATCGACGTCAGATCGACCGTGACGCCCGCCGCGAACAGCGCGAAAACCGGCACGGCGAACCCGGCGGACAGGGGGCGCCACAGGTGCTCGTACCGCTCCGCGAGGGAGTGGTCGGCGTTCTCGTCGGTCGCCGGCGCGCCCGGCGAGGCGGACCCCGGCAGTGCGGGCACCGCGAAGCCCAGCAGGACGCCGGCGATCGTCGCGTGCACGCCCGACGCGTGCAGCAGCGCCCACGACGCGAGCGCGAGCGGGACGAGCAGGAAGGGCGTGCGCACGCCGCGTCGCAGCGCGAGCGCGAAGACCGCGACGCACGCGAGCGACCCGACCAGCAGCCCCACCGTCACCGTGTCGGTGAAGCCGACCGCGATGATGATGATCGCGAGGAGGTCGTCCACGACCGCGAGCGTCAGCAGGAAGGCGCGCAGCGCGACCGGGACGCCGCGCCCGACGACCGCGAGCACGCCCACGGCGAACGCGATGTCGGTGGCGGTGGGGACGGCCCACCCCTGCGGTGCACCACCGGGCATCGCGGTGTTGACGGCGAGGTAGATCGCCGCGGGCACGGCCATGCCGCCGACGGCCGCGGCGGCGGGCAGCGCCGCCGTGGCCACGTGCCGCAGCTCGCCCACGACGATCTCGCGCTTGAGCTCGAGCCCGACCACGAAGAAGAAGATCGCGAGCAGGCCGTCGGCCGCCCAGTGCGCGAGGTCGAGGTCCAGGTGCAGCGCGGCCGGGCCGACGACGGTCCCGCTGACGGCCCGGTAGGAGTCGGGCGCGAGGTTCGCCCACAGGAGCGCGGCGACCGCGCCCGCGAGCAGCAGCAGGCCGCCCGTGCGCTCGTCGCGCAGCGTGTCGGCGAGGTTGCGCTCGCTGCCCTTGCTCAGAGCGGAGAACAGGGTGCGCGTGGGTCGCTGCGGGCTGCCGGACGGTGATGTGGGCACAGGCGTACCTCTCCAGGGGTCGGGTGAGTCGTTGCCGACCAGACTTCCCGGCGCACCGAGGGTCGACTCTACCGACGTGGGCGCGGCGGCTCCCCAGGAGGCGCGTCGGCGCGGCGCACCACCTCGTGCCCGCAGCGCCGGCGCGTCCCCTCAGGTGCCCGCGGGCTCCGGGACGTCGGCGCGCTCGTCGACCGCGCGGCGCTCCTTGGGCGGGTCGAACCGGTAGCCCACGTTGCGCACCGTGCCGATGAGCTGCTCGTGCTCGGGGCCCAGCTTGGCGCGCAGCCGGCGCACGTGGACGTCGACCGTGCGCGTGCCCCCGTAGTAGTCGTAGCCCCAGACCTCCTGCAGCAGCTGGGCGCGCGTGAACACGCGCCCCGGGTGCTGCACGAGGTACTTGAGGAGCTCGAACTCCTTGTACGTGAGGTCGAGCGGGCGGCCGCGCAGCCGGGCGGTGTACCCGCCGGCGTCGATCGTCAGCTCGCCCGACGAGATCTCCTGTGGTGCGTCGTCGTAGGACGACGCCGCGGCGTGCTCCATGACGAGCCGGAACCGCGTCTCGACCTCGGCCGGCGTCGCGTGCTCGAGGATGATGTCGTTCGCGCCCCACTCGGCGGTGACGACCGTCAGGCCGCCCTCGGTGAGCACGAGCACCAGCGGCACGGTCAGACCGGTGGCGCGCAGCAGGCGACACGTGGTGCGTGCGGTGACGAGGTCGCGGCGTGCGTCGAGCACGACGATGTCCGCGTCCGGGGCGTCCACGAGCGCGGACGGTTCGACGGGAAGGACCCTGACCCGGTGGGACAGGAGCCCCAAGGCGGGTAGCACCTGTGCCGAACCCCCGGACGCAGGCGTGAGCAGCAGCAGGTCCGCCACCCTGTCACCTCCTGGCTGAGAGTGGGCACACGTTACCCCGTGGTCCGGCACGCCAGCGCCGCCGCCCACGCACGCTCCCCCGTCCGGGTGGCGGACGGCCCTGTGCGCCGGGTCTGCGAGAATCGCCCGCGTGCTCCACGACGACCGTCCGACGACCCGCCCCCACCCCGCGATGACGCGACCGTGCGGCCGGCGGGACGCGCGATGAGCCTCGAGACGCGCGCCGTCCTCACCGCCGTGCTGGCCGCCGTGGTCGCCGTCGCCGGCTACCTCGGCGTGCTGCCGCTGGCCGGCGTGAGCGCGGCCCTGGTGCTCGTCCTGGCCGTCGGGTGGCCCGCGCTGGCGGGGCTGCCGTTCAGCCCCGGAGCGGGCGCCGTGGTGGGCCTCGGGGGCATCGGCTCGGTCGCGGCGGTCACGTTCACGGCCGAGCAGCCGTACCTGCAGCACATGGCGCTGGTCTTCGCCGGGGCCGTGGTCCTCGCGTTCGTCAACGAGCTGCTGCGCCGCGACGGCCGCCTGCGGCTGGTGGAGTCGGTCTCCGGCACCGTCGCGGGCACGGTCCTGGCCGTGTGCGTCACCGGGTGGGTGGCCACCGCGCGGATCGACGGCGGCAAGGAGCTGGTCGTCGCGGGGGCCGTGGCGCTCGCGCTCGGATCGGCGGCGGTCGCGCTGCGCGGCCGCGCGTGGCTCGTCTACCTCATCACCCTCGCGGTCGCGACGGGCGGCGGTGCCCTCGTCGGGTGGGCGCTGCCCGGGGTGCAGCTCGTCGCAGGTGTCGTGCTCGGGGTGGGCGTGGGCATCCTCGTCGCCGCCATGCACGCGCTGTTCGACCGGTTCCCCGCCCTCGCCCGGACGCTGCCCTCGCTCGCCGTCGTCGTGCTGCCCGTCACGGTCAGCGGCGTCCTGGTGTACGTCGCCGGGCGCGTCTTCGCCGCCTGATCGCGTGGCCCGGGACGATCCTGACGCCGCGCGTCGTTAGGATCGGTGCATGACTGCGCTCGAGGGGTTCTTCATCGGTCTGCTGGTGCTGGCCACGGTGACGATCACGTGGTTCGCCGGCTTCGTCGCCTACCGGCTGTACAAGGGCCAGCGCTGAGCCCTGGCGCCGACCTGCGCCCCCACGGGCGACCGGTCGGTCGCCCGTCACCCGTGGACGACGGCGTGCCGTCGACGCACCCGAACCGAGGAGGCACCGTGCCGTTCGTGCTGCCCGAGGGTCTGGCCCCCGAGGTCTACCCGCTCGCCTGGTTGGTCGGCCGCTGGCGCGGTGAGGGCGTCGTGGGCTACCCCGGGATCGAGGAGAGCGCCTTCACCCAGGAGCTCGAGATCACGCACGACGGCGGTCCCTACCTGGCGTACCGCACCACCGTCCGGCTCGTCGTCGCACCTGACGACGTCGCGGCGATCGACCTCGACGCGTCGGGCGACCACGACCCCGACGCGCCGCCGCAGGACGTGCCCGACGTCGTCGACGCACCCGTGTGGACCACGGAGTCCGGGTACTGGCGCGTGCCGCCCGAGCGGCCCGCCGGGCTCACGGCGGACCAGCACCCCGTCGAGCTGCTGGTCGCCGACCCCGCGGGGTACGTCGCCGTGTACGTCGGGTCCATCGGCAACGGTCGCGTCGACCTCGCGTCCGACCTCATCGCCCACACGGCGACGGGTGCCGCCGTCAACGCTGGCAAGCGCCTCTACGGCCTGGTCGAGGGCGACCTGATGTGGGCCCACGACATCGCCGCCTTCGGCGAGCCGATGCAGTCGTACGCGTCCGCGCGCCTGAGCCGGGTGGAGGGCTGACATGACCGACGACGTCCCGACCGCCCCCGCCGCCGCAGCGCCCGCCGCACCGCGCCACCGCAGCCCTCTGCTCGCGGTGCACGGCGCCGTCGCCGCCGGCGGCGCCGACGCGGGCGTGGCCTGGCACTACGGCGACCCGACGGCCGAGCAGCGGGCCCTGGCCCGCGGCGGCGCCGTCGTCGACCAGTCGCACCTGGGCGTCGTGACCGTCACCGGCCCGGACCGCCTCACGTGGCTGCACTCCCTGACCACGCAGGACGTCGCCGCGCTCCCGCCGCGCACGTCGACCGAGCTGCTGGTGCTCGACCCCCACGGGCACGTCGAGCACGCCGTGGGCCTCGTCGACGACGGCACCACCGCGTGGCTGCTGACCGAGACGGCCCCCGCGCTGGCCGCCTGGCTGGACCGCATGCGCTTCACGCTGCGCGTCGAGGTCGCCGACGTCACCGACGCGTGGGCCGCGCTCGCGGAGCCCGTCGACGCCGAGGGCGGCGAGGGGGAGCCCGTGACGTGGCGCGACCCGTGGCCGCGGACCGCCCCGGGCGGCACGCGCTACGGCGCCGCCGACGACGAGCACCCCGGCGCCGACCGGCGCTGGCGGATCGTGCTCGTGCCGCGCGAGCGTCTCGTCGAGGAGGTGCGCACGCGGCAGGCGGCCGGGTGGCCGCTCGTCGGCACGTGGGCCTCCGAGGCGCTGCGCGTCGAGGCCTGGCGCCCCCGCACGTCGCACGAGGTGGACGACCGCACGATCCCGCACGAGCTCGACTGGCTGCGCACCGCCGTCCACCTGAACAAGGGCTGCTACCGCGGCCAGGAGACGGTGGCGCGCGTGCACAACCTGGGCCGCCCGCCGCGCCGCCTCGTCATGCTGCACCTCGACGGCTCCGGGCACCTCGTCCCCGAGGTGGGGGCGGCGGTGCGGCTGCCGGGTGCCTCGGCACCCACGGCGGGTGGCGCCGAGACGGCCGAGGCCGGGCGGCAGGTGGGGCGCGTGACGTCCGTCGCGCGGCACCACGAGCTGGGCCCGATCGCGCTGGCCGTCGTCAAGCGCTCCGTGCCCACCGACGCCGTGCTGCTCGTCGACTGCGACGGCGGTGCGGTGGCCGCCGGGCAGGAGGTCGTCGTGGACGGCGAGGGCGTGACGCCCGACCGTCCCGCCGCGCGCGGGCCGCTGGCCCGCGGACTAGGTCAGCACCCGATGCTCGGGGCGTGACACCCGTGGGCGGCGGGCGCCCTGCCGCAGACGCAGGGGGCGCGCTGCCCGCGCGCGCGTCCCTGCAGCTGCACCTGAGGTCGCGCGTGCGCGCCGGGTGGGCGCGCGTGCGGTCGTCGTGGGCGCTGATCCTGCAGGCCTCGGTCGCCGCGGGTCTCGCCTACGGCATCGGCCTGTACGTCTTCGGGCACGAGATGCCGTTCTTCGCCCCCGTCGCCGCGTGGCTCGCCCTCGGGTTCTCCCTCGACCGGTCGGTGCGTCGCGTCGCGGAGCTCGCGGGCGGGGTCGCGATCGGTGTCGCGGCCGGGGACCTCGTGGTGCACGTCATCGGCTCCGGGCTGTGGCAGATGGCCCTGGTCCTGGCCGGGTCGGCGCTGGTCGGGCGGTTCCTCGACCGCGGGCCCATGCTCACGACGCAAGCAGGTGTGCAGGCCATCGTCATCGTCGGGCTGCCGCAGATCGGGGGCGGGCCGTTCGGCCGGTGGATCGACGCCGTCGTCGGCGGCCTCGTCGCGCTCGCGTTCGCGCTGCTCACGCCCACGGACCCGCGGCGGCACCCGCGCACGCTCGCGCAGGCGGCCGTCCTGGAGCTGGCCGCGGTCCTGCACCTGCTGGCCCGGGGCCTGCGACGCGGCTCGGTCGAGGACGTCGAGGCCGCGCTGCTGACGGGCCGGGCGTCGCAGCCGGCGCTCGACGAGTGGCGCGACGCCGCCCGGTCCGCGGCCGAGCTCGTCCGGCTGGCCCCCGCGCACCGGCGGCACCGCCCCGAGCTGGACAGGCTCGTGGACGAGTCCGTGCTGCTCGACCGCGCGATGCGCAACGCGCGCGTGCTGACCCGGCGGTCCGTCGCGGCCGTCGAGGACGAGCACGTCGCGCCCGGCCTGGCCGACGCGGTCGAGTCCGCCGCGCAGGCCACCGACGACCTCGCCACCGCGATCGGCACCGGGCACGACCCCCGGCCCGCGCGCGAGCGGCTGCGGCAGCTCGCCACGGCCCTCGACCCGTACGTCCTGGCGCCCGACGACTGGAAGTCCCAGTCGCTCGTGCTGCTGCTGCGCTCGCTCGTCGTCGACCTGCTCGAGGCCGCCGGCGCCCCTGCGGGCGATGCGCGGGCCGCGCTGCCCGAGCTCTGACGCCCCCGGAGCCGCGCCGCGCCGGGCGCGTCTCGTAGGCTCACGGGGTGGGCATCATCGGGTCGCTGCAGTTCGTGCTCTTCCTCGTCTTCTACGTGACGATCTTCGCGCTGTCGGTGTGGGCGCTCGTCGACTGCCTGCGTCGTCCTGCCGCGGCCTTCGTCTCCGCCGGCAAGCGCACGCGCCAGTTCTGGACGTGGGTGCTGGTGGCTGCGACCGTCGTCGCGTTCATCTCCATCCCGCCGCCGCTGGGCATCGGGCTGCCGTTCCCGTCGTTCCTCGCGCTCGTCAGCGCGGCCGCCGCGATCGTGTACCTCGTCGACGTGCGGCCCGCGGTCGCGCCGTACACGGGCCGCCGCGGGGGCGGCCCGTCGCGGGGCGGGTGGTGAGCGCCCCCGACGTCGCTGCCGGCGCGGTGCCGCTCGCGCGCGTGCACCGCGGCGACCTCGTCGAGTCCGTGCACCTGGGGCACGTCGTCGTGCTCGCGCCCGACGGCACGGTGGTGCACGCGTCCGGCGACCCGGACGTGGTCATCTGGCCGCGGTCGTCGCTCAAGCCGCTGCAGGCCGTCGCGATGGTCCGGCACGGGCTGCCGGCCGCCGGCGCGGACCTCGCCCTGGTGTGTGCGAGCCACTCGGGCGAGCCCGGGCACCTGGAGGTCGTGGAGCGGCTGCTCGCCGCGGCGGGGCTGACGGCGGACGACCTGCGGAACACCCCGGACTGGCCGTTGTCGCCCGAGGCCGCGTGGCAGCGTCGCGCCGCGGGGCACGGGCCCGAGCCGCTCACGCAGAACTGCTCCGGCAAGCACGCGGGCATGCTCGCGACCTGCCGCGCGGCGGGCTGGCCGACGGACGGCTACCTCGACCCGGCGCACCCGCTGCAGCAGGCCGTGCTCGCGGCCACCGTCGAGCTGACGGGCGTGCCGGTCGAGCACGTCACCGTCGACGGCTGCGGCGCACCGTTGCTGTCCACGACGCCGACGGGACTGGCGCGGGCGTTCGGCACGATCGCCGCGGCCGCGGCCCGCGACGACGGTTCGCCGGAGGCGCGCGTGGGGCGCGCGATGGCAGCGCACCCGTGGCACGTCGGCGGGACGGGCCGCGACGTCACGGCGTTCATGTCGGCCGTGCCGGGGCTGGTGGCCAAGGACGGGGCCGACGGCGTCTACGCGGCCGGGCTCCCCGACGGCAGCGCGGTCGCGCTCAAGGTCCTCGACGGCTCCGGCCGGCCGCGCGCCGCGGTGCTGGCCGCCGCGCTCGCGCTCGCGGGTGTGCCGCCCGAGCTCGTCGCCGGGGCAGGGGACACCCCGGTGCTGGGGCACGGGCACCCGGTCGGCGCGGTCCGGGCGACGTTCGGCCCCGACGCGTGAGCCGGCGGCGATGAGGGCGGTCGTCCAGCGCGTCACGCGCGCCGCGGTGCGTGTGGACGGTGAGGTCGTCGGCGCGATCGACCGGCCGGGGCTGCTCGCGCTCGTCGGCGTGACGCCGGGGGACGGGCCGGCGCAGGTCGAGCTGGTCGCGCGCAAGATCGCGGAGCTGCGGATCCTGCGCGACGAGCGGTCGGCCGTCGAGGTCGGGGCGCCCGTGCTCGTCGTCAGCCAGTTCACGCTGTACGCCGACGTGCGCAAGGGCCGGCGCCCCACGTGGAACGCGGCCGCACCCGGTGCGGTCGCCGAGCCGCTGGTCGACGCCGTCGTGGCGGCGCTGCGGGAGCGCGGGCTCGAGGTCGCGACCGGCCGGTTCGGGGCCGACATGGCGGTCGAGCTCGTCAACGACGGGCCCGTGACGATCCTCGTCGAGTCGGCTCCGGTGCCCTGACCCCGGCGCTCGCAGGCGGTACCCGCTGCTGGACGCGCGCGGGAAGCGGTCGGCGGCACCGCGTCGTCGCGGCGCAGTCGTCCACAGGGCGGGGCCGTCGAGCAACGGGTGTCGGACCGTCGTCGGGGGTCGCGGGCGACCGCCGACCGGGACCTCGAGGACGGGGTCATCGGGTGCATCCGTGCAGGTGGGACGGCGTCCATCGACCAGGGACCCGGGTTCTAGCCCTGTCATCGGGATGTCGCAAGGGGACCTCTCGGGTGGTCGTCGTCCACCGCCGTGTCCACAGGCTCGTCCACAGGCTCACCTGCGAACTCACCGGCCAGACACAGGGGTGTGGACGCAGGCTGTGGACGCCGTCCTCGGATTCACCCGCTCGGACGTGCAGCGCGCACCCGCGCACCGCCGCCGACCTCGGCGGGTGACGGCCCCGCGGTGGCGCGCACGCGCGGCGCGCCGGTGGGCGTCGTCGCCGGTGGGCGTCGTCGACCGTGGTCGGGGACGATGACGGGATGGCGATCACGACCGTGCTCGGGGACATCACGCGGCAGGAGGTCGACGTCGTCGTCAACGCCGCCAACTCGTCGCTGCTGGGCGGCGGCGGCGTCGACGGCGCCATCCACGCGGCCGCCGGACCCCGGCTGCTGGCCGCGTGCCGCGAGCTGCGGCGCAGCGCGCTGCCGGACGGGCTGCCGGTCGGGCACGCGGTCGCGACGCCGGCCTTCGACCTGCCCGCGCGCTGGGTCGTCCACACCGTCGGACCGAACCGGCACCGCGGCGAGCGCGACCCGGCGCTGCTCGCGTCGTGCTTCACCGCGAGCCTCGACGTCAGCGACGGGCTCGGGGCCACGAGCATCGCGCTGCCGGCCGTCGGCGCGGGCGTCTACGGGTGGGACGCCGCCCAGGTGGCCGAGGTCGCGGTCGGTGCCGCGCGCTCGTGGCTCGACGCCCACCCGGCGACGACCGTGACGTCGCTCCGTTTCGTGCTGTTCTCCCCGCCGCTGCTCGCGGCCTTCGACGACGCGCTCGCACGCGGCTGACCGCGGCGCGGGCACGCCGCCCCTCCCGACCTCGGGGTGCCGCCGCCGGGTGCCCGTCCTAGCGTGGGGCCATGTCCGAGCCCACGAGCCTGCCACTGCTGCCCGACGACGCGCTCACGCGGATGCTGTGCGTCGTCGCGCACCCCGACGACCTCGAGTACGGGACCTCCGCCGCCGTCGCGTCGTGGACCGCACGGGGCGTCGAGGTCGCCTACCTGCTGCTCACGCGCGGCGAGGCCGGCATGGACGCGTCCGACCCCGCCCGCACGGCCCAGGTGCGCGTGCGCGAGCAGGTCGCGGGCTCGGCCGCCGTCGGCGTCACGCAGGTCGACTTCCTCGAGCACCCGGACGGCGTGCTCCAGTACGGGCTCGCGCTGCGCCGCGACATCGCCGCCGCGATCCGCCGGTTCCGCCCCGACGCCGTGCTCACCGCCACGTGGGCCGAGGAGACCCCGGTCGGCCTCAACCAGGCCGACCACCGGGCCGCGGGCCTGGCCGCCGCCGACGCCGTGCGCGACGCCGGCAACCGGTGGGTCTTCCCCGAGCTGCTGGACGAGGGGCTCGAGCCGTGCGCGGTGCGCTGGCTGCTGGTCGCGGGTGACCCGCACCCCACGCACGGCGTCGACGTCACCGGGGAGGCGCTGCAGCGCGGCATCGCGTCGCTCGAGGCGCACCGCGAGTACCTGGCGCTGCTGCCCTGGCACCCGGCACCGGCGGCGCTCGTCCCCGCGCTCACCGCCGCCCAGGGCCGCGTGGTGGGCGTCGAGCACGCCGTGACGCTGCGCGCCATCGACCTGCAGGCCCCGCCGCCGGTGCTCGACGGCACAGCCTGACCGCGTCGCACCGCCGCGGCGGGCTCAGCCCAGGCGCAGCAGCTCGCGCAGCGTGCGCACGACGCCGTTGTCGTTGTTCGACGGTGCGACGAACCGCGCCCGCGCCCGGACGTCGGGGTGCGCGTTGTCCATCGCGAACGACCAGTGCGCGGCCTCGAGCATGCCCACGTCGTTGAAGTAGTCGCCGAACGCGACCGTCTGCTCCGGGCCGACGCCCAGGGCGCGCTGCACGTCACGCAGCGCGTGGCCCTTGTCCGCGTCCGGGCTCATGACGTCGACCCAGTGCTCGCCGCTGACCAGGACGCGGGCCACGCCACCGAACGGCGCGAGCGCCGGACCCGCGCCGGTCGCGGCCGGGCCGAAGTCGTACACCGCGACCTTGAGCACCGTGTCCTGCACGGCCGTCAGGTCCGGCACCTGCTCCAGCAGGGCGTAGTACGGCTCGCACTGCGCCAGGAACGGGGCGTCGACGCGCTCGACGTACGCGCTGCGCAGGCCGCAGAGCACGACGCCCACGTCCGCACCCGCGGCGGCCGACCGGCGGACCGCACGCACGACGTCGCGGGCCACGGTCGCCTCGAGACCGTGCACGGCCAGCGTGCCGCCGTCGCGCACCACGTGCGCACCGTTCTCCGCCACGTACACCAGGTCGTCCCGCCCCAGCTGGCGGCGCAGGGTCGCGTACTGCCGGCCGCTCGCCGGGCACACCGTCACACCGCGCGCCACGAGGGTGTCGAGCAGCGGCCAGAACGACGCGTCGACACGCTTGGCGTCGTCGAGCAACGAGCCGTCCATGTCGACGGCGACGAGACGCACGTCGGGGACGACGGCGAGGCGGGGCAACGGGATGGGGGGCACGGGCTGATCCTCGCACCGGCTCACCAGTTGCGGGTGCCGCCGCTCCCGCCCGTGCCGGGGCCGTCACCGCCGCCGGGGGTCGTGCCCGTGCCGTCGCCGCCCGAGGGTGCGGGCTGGCCGCCACCGCCGCCACCGGCCTGCTGGTTGCGCTCCGCGAGCGCCTCCTGACGCTGCGCCTCGGCCTGCGCCGGGTCCGGTGCCTCCTGACCGCCCGCGCCGGGGGTCGGTGCGCCCTCGAGGGTGCCGTCCTGCGCGGCCTGCGCGAGGCGCTCGACGTCGGTGGCCAGGTCCAGCAGCTCCTGCATGCGCTGCTCGGCCTCCTGCTGCGGCGTCGGCGCCGCGTCCTGGCCCCCGCCGCCCTGGTCCTGCTCGTCCTGCCCGCCGCCGCCCTGGTCCTGCTGGTCCTGCTCGTCCTGTCCGCCGCCGCCCTGCGAGGGCGGCGGGGTGCACGCCGGGTCGGCGAGCGCCTCGGCCGCGAGCGCGGCGTGGTCGGCGGCCATCCGCAGCAGGAACCCCGCGAAGCCCAGCTCGTCCGCGACGGTCGGGTCGTCGGCGCCCTCGTACGGCGGCTCGAGGAGCTCGGCGTCGTACGGCTCGCCCGCGGCCTGCGCCGCGAGGGCCGCGGCGAGCTCCTCGACGTACGCGAGCTGCTCCTCGGCCTCCTCGCGCGTGTCCTGCTCCTCCGCCTGCAGCGCGAGGGCACGGTTGGTCTGGACGTCGCAGCGGTGCTCGTCGGGCACGGACTCCAGCGCCTCGTCGAGGTGCTGGATCGCGCTGCCGTACATGCCCGCGCGGTACCGGGCCGTGCCGGCGTTGAACGCGCCCTTCCAGCGCTCCACGAAGGTCCAGCCGTCGACGCGGTCGAACAGGTCGACGGCCTCCCACTCCTCGCCCGCGTCGTACGCGGCCCGTGCCTCGCGGTAGCCGGGCCCGATCGTCAGCAGGTTCACGGCGAGGCCCAGCAGCACGAGCGCCGGCAGCCAGCTCCACCGCAGCAGGCGGCGCCGACGGCGCACGTGCGCGGGCACGGCACGCCGGCGCGCCTCCCGGGCGGCCCGGTTCCGGACCGCCTTCTGCTGCGCCCGACGGGCCTGGTCACGCTTGCCGCTCATCGCCGCCTCCGCCACCGGCTCGACGCGCGCGCCCACGTCCAGGCCTCCGCGGCGAGCAGCACGCCGGCCGCGAGCGCGAACGGCCACACGACGTCGCGCCGTGCGCTGACGTCCGTGCGCCCGTCGGCCGCGACCGCGTCCAGGTCGACGTCGGCGACGAGGTCGGCGGTGCTCGTCGGGCCGTCGCGGTGGACGTACGGCACGCCGAGCTCGGCCGCGACCTGCCGCAGCGCGGGCTCGTCGGCCCGCGACAACGCGGGGCGCGACGGGTCGTCGGGGTCGGGGATGTAGTCGGCCTCGGGGTCGACCGTGCCGTCGTACGTGCGCATCGGTGCGCCGGCCGGCGTCCCGTACCCGAGCACGGCACCGCCGTCGACGAGCGGCGCGATCGACGCGAACGTGCCGGGCTCCTCGTCCGCGGTCTGCTCGCCGTCGGAGAGGTAGAACACCAGTCGCACCATGCCCGGGTCACGGTCCTGCGCGTCACGCAGCGAGCGCTCCAGCACCTCGAGGGCGCGGTCGCGGCGCGTGCCCGCCGACCCGGCCGTGACCTCCTGCGTCACGGTCTGCGCCCACGCGCGCACGGCCGTCGCGTCGTCCGTCAGGGGCAGCTGCGTGCCCGCCTCGTCGGCGAAGGCGACGACCGAGTAGAACGCGCCGGGCACGTCGCCCGCCAGGGAGACCACGTCGTGCCGGACGCCGTCGAGGCGCTGCACCGCCGGCACGGGCGCCAGCCCGGGCGCGCGCACCACGGGGTCGCCGGGGCCCCAGTCCTCGGCGGCCATCGAGCCCGTGCGGTCGACCACGAACCACAGCTGCACGCCCACGCGTGCGCCGCCGGCCTGCGTCACGGCGACGGTCGGCGTCAGCCCCACGACGCCCAGGACGACGACGAGAGCGGCCCGTCGCCACCACGTCCACGTGCCCGCCCGTGGCGCGTCGGACCGCCGGACCCGGCCGCGCCGCAGCCCGAGCCCCAGCGCCTGCGCGATGCACAGGCCGAGCACCGGCAGCGCCGTGACCAGCACGACGACCACCGGCACGACCGCACGGGCGCTCATGCGCGCACCCGCCACGCGAGCAGCACGACGCCGAGCCCGGCGGCGTACAGCAGCCGCACCCACGGGTCGTCGTCGTCCGTGACGACGCGCTCCGGCTCGGCCTGCATGGCCGCGAGCTGCCCGGCCTGCACCTGCTCGAGGATCGCGGGCACCGCGCCCGCGTCCTGCGCGGCGGCGAACGTGCCGCCCGTGCCCTGGGCGGCGATCCGCAGCTCGGCCGCGGTCGCGGCACCCAGGTCCCGGTCCTCGTCGGGGTACAGCGCGTGCAGGACGACGCCGCGGGACGCCGCGAGCGCGGCGGCGTCGGGCAGCGAGTACACCGGGCTGCCCCACACCTCGTTGTCCGTCGCGAGGACAACGGAGCGGGACCGGTCGGCGTCGTACTGGTCGAACAGCATCGCGCACGACGCGACGCCGTCCCCGATGAGCGACGCCTGCCCCTCGAGCCCGGCCGTGCCCCGCAGGACGTCGGTCGCCGCGTCGGACTCCAGGTCGGTGAACGCCTCACGGGCCGTGCGCAGCTGCGTGGTGACCAGCTCGTAGTCGTCCGTCAGGGGGAACACCGTCGCGGAGGTCGAGTCGAACACCGACAGCGCGACGCGCTCGCCGGTGAAGCCGTCGACGAGCTGCTCGAACGTCTCCACGACGCGCTCGTCGTAGTCCAGCATCGACCCCGACACGTCGAGGCACAGGACGATGTCCCGGTTGGCGAGCTCGCGCGTGCGCTCCTGCACGGTGACGGGACGCGCGGCGAGCAGCGCGGCCCCCACCGCGGCCGCGGCGACCGCGAGCGCGAGGCCGACGCGCAGCGCCCGGTAGCGGACGCGCCAGGCCCGCAGCGCCGGCACGGCCCGCAGGTCGTCGGTGTTGGCCACGGGCGTCGTCCCGCGCCGGTCCCGCACCAGCAGCCCGACGACGAGCGCGGCGACCACGACCCCCAGGACCACCGGCACCAGCCACGGCACCTCGAGCCCCTCGCGCGTCACCACGCCCGCACCCGCTTGCGCGCCTCGGCCAGCGAGCGCGCGACCCGCGCGCGTGACGTCGCCGCGAACGTCGGCACGGCCGTGCCCTCCAGGAGCGACGCGAGGGGACGGGTCCGGCGGTCGGCGCGCGCCGCGGACGCGGTCATCGCGGACGTGTCGACGCCCGTGCGCGCCGTCGCGAACTCGCGCAGCACGTACCGGATCTCGAGGTTCGCCGCGCGGGTGTCGACCTCACGGGCCCGGTAGCGGCGCTCGACCTCGTCGAGACGAGCGAGCGTCGTGCCGCGCAGGGCGGCGTACGGGTCCCTCCGGGACGTCGGCGCCGGGGGAGCCGTGGCGGGTCCCGGCGGAGCGGTCGGTGCCGTGGGCGCGGGCGCGCGCGTCGAGCGCACCACCCACACGAACCACGCGACGACCGCGACGGCGATCGCGAGCGAGACCCACGGCCACCACGGCGCGTACGCCACGGGGTCGACCAGCTCAGCGCCCGGCACGACGCGACCTCCCCAGCAGCGCGACCATCTCGTCCAGCACGTCGTGCGTGCTCTCGACCGTCACCGACGTGACCCCCAGGCCGCGCGTGCGCCGCTCGACCTCCGCGTGCCGGGCCGTGCGGGCCGCGGCCACCGCCTCACGCACGCCGCGCCGGCCCCGCAGGTAGGCCGGCAGGGACCAGCCGCTGACGACGTCCCGCACGGGCCGCCCGCGCACCGGCGCCACGACCGGCCGGCCGCGGTCCGCGGCGGCCGACCCGCCCGCGAGCGTGCCCGGCGCCGCCCCCAGACGGTCCGCGAACAGGTCGGCGTCGACGACCTGCACGACCATCACCTCGTGCCGGGTGCGCAGGCGCGCCAGGGCGCGCTCGTCGGCCACCCCCGGCCGCGCCTCGTCCGTCACGACGACGACCAGCGAGCGCCGTGCCGTGCGGCGCAGCACCCGGTCGAGGAGCCGCGCGAGGTCACCCTCGGGGGCGTCCGGGTCGAACGCGCGCTCGACGCGTCGCAGCAGCACCTCGAGGTGCGTCGTGCCGGTGCCCGCCGGGACCTCGAGCACGCGGCCCGCATCGCCCGCGACGAGCGACACGCGGTCGCCGCGCTGGTGCGCGAGGTGCGCCACCACGTCGGCGACGAGCTGGGCGACCTCGTGCTTGGGCTCACCGCCCGCCGACGTCGCGCACATGTGCCGTCCGGTGTCGACGACCAGGACGAGGCCGACGTTCGAGGTCGCCTCGTAGCGCTTGACGACGGGCTGCGCCGAGCGCGCCGACGCCCGCCAGTCGATGTCGCCCACGTCGTCCCCGGGCGTGTAGACGTGCAGGTCGTCGACCTCGTCGCCGTGGCCCTTCCACACCGCGCGGTGCCGTCCGTCGAGCAGGCCGGTGGCGCGCCGCAGCGTCGGCAGCTGCAGGCGCGCGCGCACCAGCGCGAGACGGGACCGGGCGGGCACGGGTCAGGGCACCGGGACCGCGTCGAACACGGACGTGATGATGGACTCGGTCGACACGTCGTCCGCGATCGCGTCGAACGACCGCACGATGCGGTGGCGCAGCACCGCGTTGCGCATCGCGTGCACGTCCTCCGGGACGACGTGCCCGCGCCCGGCCCGCAGCGCGACCGCCTGGGCGACGCGCATGAGCGAGATGGACCCGCGGGGGCTCGCGCCCATCCGGACCAGCCGGTCCAGCCCGGGCACCGGGACGGGTCCGCGGCCGCGCGTGGTGGCGACCAGGTCGACCACGTACCGGCGGATCGAGCGGTCCACGTACACCTGGTCGACCGTGCGCTGGAGCCACGCGATCTCGTCGAGGCCCAGGCGGTCGCTGCGCAGCGCGCGCGTCATGCGCCCGTCGGAGATGCGCTCGAGGATCTCGACCTCCTCCTGGGCGTCCGGGTAGTCGAGGACCTCCTTGAGCAGGAACCGGTCCATCTGGGCCTCGGGCAGCACGTGCGTGCCCTCCTCCTCGATGGGGTTCTGCGTCGCGAGCACCATGAAGGGTGACGGCACCTTGTGGATCTCGCCGGCGATCGTGGTCTGGCGCTCCTGCATCGCCTCGAGCATCGCCGACTGCGTCTTGGCGGAGGACCGGTTGATCTCGTCGAGCAGCACGACGTTGGCGTGCACGGGCCCGAGCTGCGTCGTGAACGTCGACGTCCCGTAGTTGAAGACCTGCGTGCCGACGATGTCCGACGGCATGAGGTCCGGCGTGCACTGGATGCGGTGGAACGAGCCCGACACCGCGTGCGCGAGCGTCTGCGCGGCCGTCGTCTTCGCCAGCCCGGGCACCGACTCCAGCAGGACGTGCCCGCCGCACATCAGCGCGACCACGAGCGACGCCCGCAGCTGGGCCTGCCCGACGACGCGCTGCTCGAACACCGCGTCGATGCGGTCGCACAGGGCACCGACCCTGGTGCGGTCGGACGGGGACACGGTGTCGCGGCTCACGGCGGGCACGCTACCTGCGACGTCGCGCGCTCCTGCCTCGTCCACCGGGTGATGTCCCGCGACCCGCACCCACGTCGTGCCCTGCCCACCCTCTCGCGCTCCTGGGGGTGGGTGAGGATGGGGGGATGGCGGACGTGCGGGTGCTGCGGGCGGGGTCCGGGCCGGTCGACGTCGCGGGGGTGCTGCTGGCGCCCGGGGCGGGGGCGACGCGGGACAACCGCACGCTCGTCGCGCTCGACACCGCGCTGACGGCCGCAGGGATCCCGGTGCGGCGCATCGACCTGCCGCGCGGTGCGAAGGCCGCACCGGCGCGCGTCCGCGAGGAGGCCGACGCCTTCGCCGCCGAGCTGGGCGTGGCGACCGAGCGGCTGGTGGTCGGCGGACGGTCGTTCGGCGGGCGCATGAGCTCGATGGCCGTGGCCGACGGGCTCGCGGTCGCCGGTCTGCTGCTGCTGTCCTACCCCCTGCACCCGCCCGGCAGGCCGGAGACGCTGCGCATCGAGCACCTGCCGCGCATCGACGTGCCCGTGCTCGCCGTCAGCGGCGCGGCCGACCCGTTCGGCACCCCCGACGAGCTGACCGCGCACCTCGCCGCGGTGACCGGGCCGGTGACGCTCGTCCTCGTCGCAGGCGCCCACGCCCCGACCGACCCGCCGGTCGTCGACGCGGTCCGCGACTGGCTCGCCTGACCGCGCCCGCAGGCCCTCAGCCCAGCAGCCCGGCGGCGCGGAACATCCGGTCGTAGATCTCGCGCACGACCGGCTCCTTGACCTGGTTGTAGAGCATCCCGAACCCGACCGCGCCGTTGTCGTGACCCGTGGCCGTCGTCCGCGCGGCGGCGCTGCGCTTCGCCTCGGCGTACCTCTCGCGGTCCTCCTGGTGGGCCCGCAGCCAGTCGCGGAACATCCGGTGGCGGACCACCTCGGGGCAGTCCGGCCCGAAGACGTGCAGGTGCACCCGGGGCTCGTCCAGGTGCTTGAGCAGGCGGTGCTCGTGCCAGGCGGGCTCGGTGAACCAGTGCACGTAGCCCAGGGCCTCGAGGTCGGGGACGTAGGCCGCCTCGTCGGTGGGGTCGGCCACGGTGAGGTCGATGTCGACGACGGGCTTGGCCGGCAGTCCCGGCACGGACGTGGAGCCGACGTGCTGGAGGTGCAGGAGGCGCTCACCGAGGGCGGCCGCGATCTCCGCCGCCTGCTCGTCGTAGCGCTGCGTCCATGCGGGGTCCGCCTCCTCGATCCGCAGCGTCCAGGCCGTCGGGCGGGCGTCGACCCAGATCACCTCGGTCGCGTCGTGGTGACGGGTGATCTCGTCGGGCGTCGGCACGGGACGTTCCTACCACGGTGGTCCCAGCCAGGACCCGTCGTCCGGTTCAGCGGGACGCGACCAGGTCCGCGACCAGCGCGGGCAGCACCTCGTCGATCGGGTCGCGCACGACCTCGTCCGCGAGGTGGTCGTACGCGGTGGGCTCGGCGTTGACGATGACGAGCCGCGCGCCCGCGTCCACGGCGAGCGGCACGAGCCCGGCGACGGGATGCACGGTCATCGTGGTGCCGACGGCGACGAAGGTGTGCGCGTCGGTCGCCGCGGCGACGGCCCGCTCCAGGGCACCGTCAGGCAGCCGCTCGCCGAAGTACACGACGTCCGGCTTGAGGATCCCGCCGCACACCAGGCAGCGCGGGTCGGGCTCGGTGGCCAGCCGCGCGAGGACGTCCCGCGTCGGCACCGTCGTCCCGCAGCGCAGGCACGACGTCGTCGCCAGCGAGCCGTGCAGCTCCACGACCCTTTCCGGTGAGCTGCCCGCCGCCTGGTGCAGCCCGTCGAAGTTCTGCGTCAGCACCGCGATGAGCAGGCCCGCCCGCTCCAGGTCGACCAGGGAGCGGTGCGCCGCCGTGGGCCGGGCGTCCCACACGGCGTGCTGCGCCCACGCGCGCCAGCCGCGCTCACGGACCCGGGCGTCGCGCGCGTACGCGTCGATGTCGAGCAGGTCGGCCGCCGCGGGGTCGCGCGTCCACACGCCCTGCGGGCCGCGGAAGTCGGGGATGCCCGACGCGGTCGAGATGCCGGCGCCCGTCAGCACCGTGACGGTGGGCGGGTGGGCGTCGTGGGGCACGGTGCGGTCCTCGCGTCGGGTGCGGCCCGGCCGGCGGGCTCCGGCGAGCGTACGACGCGGGCGGTCCGGGAGCCTCCGGACCGCCCGCGCGTTCAGCCGGTCGACGACCCGTCAGAGGGTGAACCCGCGGAACAGCACCGACGCGAGCAGCAGGCCCACGACGAGGTTGAACACCGTCGCGGCCCCGAACAGCAGCACCGGACGCCACCCCGCGGTCCGCAGCGAGCGGGCCGGCACGTGCGCCACGAGGGTGACCACATCCCGGACGAGCGTGGTCAGGAATTGAGGTCGTGCGTCGTCGGGCAGTGACGCGCGCGACGTCCGACGGCCACCCCGTGCGCACGGGCTCGTCGTAGCGTGGGTGCATGGACCAGATCGCCGCGCCCAGCCCGGCCCCCGGACTCCCCCGCCCGGGACGTGGGCGGGTCGTCATGCAGGTGCGCTGGTCGGACGTCGACCTGTTCGGGCACGTCAACAACGCCGCGTTCCTGCGGTACCTCGACGACGCGCGGTTCACGCTGTTCCCGCGCATGGGTGTCGACGAGGTGGGCGCGATGACGGCGTCGCTGCTGGTCGTCGTCAAGCACGAGATCGACTACCTCGCCCCGATCCGGTTCCGCCCCGCGCCCGTCGTCGTGGAGGTGTGGGTGCCGCGGCTGGGTCGCTCGTCGGTGGACTTCGCGTACGAGATCATCGACGGCGAGGACCCCGACGGCGTGGTCGCGCTGCGTGCGCGCTCGCGGATGGTGCAGCTGGACGGCGCGAGCTACACGGCCCGGCCGTTCACGGACGAGGAGCGCGCGACGTTCGCGGCGTTCCCGGGCGGGTCGCCGGACCTGCACGCCTGGTAGCCGCGCCGCGACCCTCAGGCGACGGGGAGCGCCGGCGCGGACGTCTGCCGGATCGCGAACCCGCCGAGCAGGCCGGGCACGGGCTTGGGCGGCGGGGGTGCGTACTCCGAGCGCGCCGACGTGCGCAGGCCGGCGCGGACGAGCGCGGCCGCGAACGTCGTCGCGGCCGCCACGCCGTCGACGACGGGGACACCGATCGCGTCCGAGATCCGCCCGGTGAACGCGGCCATCCCGGCGCAGCCGAGCACGACGGCGTCCACGTCGTCGGCCTCGACCGCCGCGCGGCACGCGGCCGTGACGTGCTCGAGCGCCCCTGACGTCGGGTCCTCGAGCGCCAGCACCGGGATCTCGCACGCGTGCACCGCGGCGCACGCACGGGCGAACCCGTACCGGTCGAGCAGCTCGTGGGCGCGCCCGGCGGTCCGGCCGAGCGACGTCACGACGCTGAACCGCCGCGCGACCATCGTGGCCGCGTGGAACGCCGCCTCGGCGATGCCCAGCACCGGCCCGTGCGCGAGCTCGCGAGCCGCGTCGAGCCCCGGGTCGCCGAAGCACGCGACGACGTACGCGTCGACCCCCGCGGCCTCGCCGAGGCGGACCTGCTCGAGGACGCCGACCGCGGCCAGCGCCTCCTCGTAGTGGCTCTCGATCGAGGCGGGCCCGGTCGTGGGCTGCACGGCGTCGACATGCACGCCGGGCCCGGCCACCACCCGGGCGGACCGACCGATGAGGTCGGTCATCGCCCGGGTGGTGTTCGGGTTGACGACCCGGATGCGGATGTCGTCGTGCACGACGCGCCTCAGGAGCCCGTGGGCTCGGCGTGGTGGCTGACGACCACGGGCTCGTTCCTCGTGCCGTCCGACACGTGCGGGTCGGACGCGTCGAGCGTCGGGATCTGCGGGTTGCGACGCTCGAGGAAGACGAACATCGCGAACCCGAGGCCGCAGCCGATGAACCACGAGTACGACGCGATCCACGTGACGTCGAACAGGTCGAGCGACGCCGCGAGCTTGGGCAGGACCGCGGTGGCGACCGCGACCAGGCCCGACCCGATGACGGTCGCCACCGCGTTGCGGTTGTACCCGCGGGTGTACCAGTACCGGCCGGTGGGGGCCATGGTGAACATGTCGTCGACGTGCACGCGCTGCCTGCCGATGACGTAGTACCCGGCGATGAGGATGCCGAACAGCGGGCCGATGAGTGCACCCAGCACGCCGAGCGTGTAGTGGATCGCCTCGTCGTTGTTGTACCAGTTCCACGGGGTGAGGAGCACGGAGCCGACGGCCGCGATCATGCCGCCCGTGCGCCACGAGATGCGCTGCGGGGAGACGTTGGAGAAGTCGAACGCGGGGGAGATGAAGTTGGCGACGATGTTGATGCCGACGGTCGCGGTGACGAACGTCAGGCCGCCGAGCAGGATCGCGAAGGGCGTGTCGATCGCCTTGACGGTCTTGATGGGGTCCGTCATGAGCTCGCCGAACACCGGGACGGTCGCCGAGGCGCACACCACGGTGAGCAGCGAGAAGAACAGGAAGTTGATCGGCAGGCCGAGCAGGTTCCCCTTCTTCACGGCCGCGAACGACCGCCCGTAGCGGGAGAAGTCGCCGAAGTTGAGCATCGGGCCGGCGAAGTACGACACGACGAGCGCGATGGCCGAGAACATGACGGGGATCGACGCCGCGAAGGTCATCGGCGGACCGGTGGACAGGTTGAGCGAGATGTTCTGCCACCCGGCCTCGGACACCAGGTACACGGCCAGCGCGATCATCACCACGTAGACCGCGGGGCCCGCCCAGTCGATGAACCGGCGGATCGTCTCCATGCCGTTCCAGAACAGCGCCGCCTGCGCGACCCACAGGATGGCGTAGCTGATCCAGCCGAGCGCGTTGAGCCCGAGGAACGACGGGTCGAGCAGGCCCTCCGCGCCGGGGACGAACTTGAGGAAGATGATGTTGAGCGCCTCGGCCGCGAGGAACGTCTGGACGCCGTACCAGGCCACGGCGATGAGGCCGCGGATGATCGCGGGGATGTTGGCGCCCAGCACCCCGAACACCGCGCGGTTGATGACGGGGTACGGCACGCCCGTCTTCTGGCTGGGCTTGGCGACGAGGTTGCAGAAGACCTGGACGATGACGATGCCGACGACGAGCGCGACCAGCACCTGCCAGGAGGCGATGCCGAGCGCGAACAGCGACCCCGCGGTGACGTAGCCGCCGACGCTGTGCACGTCGGACATCCAGAACGCGAAGATGTTGTACGACGACCAGGTCTGCTTCGCGAGCGGTGCGAGGTCCTCGTTGGTCAGGCGCGGGTCGTACGTCGCCTTGATCTGGCCGGCGCCGACGGGCAGGCCCGCGGCCTCGGCGAGGTCGTTCGGCTTGCCACCCGTGGTGGCCGGGGCGGCGGTGGTCGCGGCGTCCACGGGGACGACGGAGGGGAGGTCGTGCGGAGCGGTCATGGCGGTCCTCGCACTCGGGACGTCGGGAGGGGTGGCGTGCGACGAGGGCACCGGGGTGCCGTGGGTCGGTGACCCGACCGGGGGTCCACCCTGGCCGCGGGTGGACGGATCACGTACCGTGAGCGCACCTGAAGCCGGGGCTGCAGGAGCTCGACGATGTGTGAATCTATGACTTCACCAGCCCGAGTGGGTTTCGACCGTGTGAACTTCCCGCTTCACATGTGAACGACGACGAGGAGGGCAGCCGTGAGCGCCGCGCCGGACGCCGGGAGCCTGCTGGCGTCCTTCGACGCCGAGCAGCTCGGTGCGCGCCTGCGCGAGCTGCGCGAGAACCGCGGGCTCACGCTGCGCGAGGTCGGCGGCCGTCTCGGGATCTCGGCCAGCGCCGTCTCCCAGATCGAGCGCGGCGTGCTGCGACCGTCGGTCAACCGGCTGTTCGAGCTCGTCACGGCCGTCGACGCCACCCTCGTCGACGTCTTCGGCGGGACGTCCGGCACCCCCGACGTCGAGCTGTCGACGCCCGTGCCCGACGGGTACGTCGTGCGCCGCGCGGTCGAGGTCGAGTCCGTGACGCTCGAGGGCGGTGTCGTGTACCGGCGCCTGTCACCCGGCGTCTCGCACGACGTCGACTTCTTCGAGTCGACCTACCCGCCGCACACCGTCGCGGGGCGTCAGCACGAGCTCGTCACGCACGTCGGGTACGAGATCGGGACCGTCGTGCGCGGTGAGCTGACCGTCGACTTCGCCGACGAGCGCGTCGTCCTGCGCGCCGGCGACACCATCTCCTACGCGTGCACCACGCCCCACCGGCTGAGCAACCGGTCGGACGAGACCACGGTCGCGACGTGGCTCATCGTGCACCCGGGCGCAGGTCGCTGACGCCGCTCGGGCGTCCCGCGCACGCCGAGCAGAAGGCCGCCGAGCGCGGGTGTCGTATCCGGTGTGCTCGAGGCGTCTCTGCCGCGCTCGAGGCGTTCCCGTTGCGTTCGGCGGAGGTCAGCTCGCGTCGAGCCGCGCCGCGACGTCGGCGGGGAAGCCGCCCGTGGCGAGCGGTCCCCAGCGCTCCGGCGTCACGCGGATCAGGCTCTTGCCCTGCAGGCGCATCGCCGCGCGGTACTCGTC
This sequence comes from Cellulomonas dongxiuzhuiae, assembly GCF_018623035.1. Taxonomy (NCBI): domain Bacteria; kingdom Bacillati; phylum Actinomycetota; class Actinomycetes; order Micrococcales; family Cellulomonadaceae; genus Cellulomonas; species Cellulomonas dongxiuzhuiae. Next base: position 3,417,513 of record NZ_CP076023.1, on the reverse strand, counting down.
CCAGTCGGGGTGCTCGCCGGCGATGCAGCGGTAGTAGTCGACCAGCGCGTCCTCGGCGGCCGGCATGTGCAGCACCTCGGCCTGCCCGTCGACCTGCACCCACGGCCCGTCCCAGTCGTCCGAGAGCACGCACACGCTGACCCGCGGGTCGCGCTCGACGTTGCGCACCTTGGCGCGGTCCGGGTACGTCGAGATGACGATCCGGCCCGCGTCGTCGACACCGCCGCTGACCGGTGACACCTGCGGGCGTCCGTCGGCCCGCGTGGTGACGAGGAGCAGGTGGTGCCGCGGCCGGACGAACTCCAGGAGCTCGGTCAGGCCGACGGGGGTGGTCGTCGCGATGCTGCGTGCCATGCGTCGACCCTATGACGCGGGCGCACGTCGAGTCGCGCGGGCCGGCACGTCAGGACGCCAGGGCGTCGAGGAGGGCCACAGCGGCCACCGGCACCTCGCGCAGGTGCCACCCGACCACCTTCACACGATGCTCGGTCTGCGCACGAGCGCGACGACGACCGCGAGAGACGCAGTGCACGCGCCCGGCCGTCCGGTGCGTGGCGCAGCGGCGAGGCGGTCGGCGGCCGCACCGGGTGAGCCGCGTCGCCGTCGTCGGCCGACCGTCGTCAGCGCACCACCGCGGCGATCACGCTCACCTCGACCAGCGCGCCCGGGACCGCCAGCCCCGCCACGCGAGCGGCGATGACGAGGCCCGGGTCGTCCGACGCGATGAGCGGGGCGATCGCGCCGTAGGCCGCGTTGACGTCGGCGCCGTCCGCGAACAGGACGGTCCACTGGACGACGTCCGCGAACGTCGCACCGGCGGCCGCGAGGGCGGTGCGGACGTTCTCGACCGCCCGGACCGCCTGGGCGGCCACGTCGCCGTCGCCGACGAGCCGACCGTCGGCGTCGACGGCGTCCTGACCGCCGACGTAGATCGTCGTCGCGCCCGGTGGGACGACCGCAACGTGGCTGAAGGCAGGGCTCCGGACGAGCCCGTCGGGACGGATGCGCTCGATGCGTGTCATGTCCGTATCGTCCTCCCGGCCTCTGACATCGGGGGAGGCCCGGACGCGCACGGGGTCGCCCGGGCAGGGCGGACCGACCGGGCCCCTGGCGGGGTCGACGTGTGTGCGGGACAGTGGCCGGCGACGACGGGAGCACGCATGGGCGAGGGGCTCGAGGCGACCGTCTCGCGCATGCTCGAGGCGGTCCCCGCGGGACGTCGCGCCCTCGTCGCGGTCGACGGCATCGGTGCCAGCGGCAAGACGACCCTCACGGCCCGGCTCGCCGCACGGGTGTCAGCGCGCCCGGTCGTCGTGCTCCACGCCGACGACTTCTTCCACCCGTCGGCACGCCGGCACGCGCGGGGCCGGTTCTCGCCGGAGGGCTTCTGGCGCGACGCGTACGACTACGCCTCGCTCGTCGCCCTCGCGCTGGCACCCCTGCACCCCGACGGGGACGGCCGCTACGTCCCGGCGTCCTTCGACCGTGCCGCCGACCGGACCGCCCACGCGCCCGCCGTCCAGGCCGCCGCCGACGCCCTCGTGCTGGTCGACGGCACCTTCCTGCACCGTGACGAGCTGCGCGACCGCTGGGACTGGTCGGTGTACCTGCACGTGCCCTTCGACGTGGCAGCCCGGCGGATGGTCGCGCGCGACGGCGTCGACCCCGACCCGGCGGACGGACCGCTCGCCCGGTACGCGGGAGCGCAACGGCTCTACCTCACCGCCGCGGAGCCGTGGCGGCGGGCGCGCCTGGTGCTCGACACGACCGCGGAGCCGCGGATCATCGACCCGGACGCAGCGCGCCCCGCATGCTGGAGCCGCTGAGGCGTGGGAAGTGGTCACAGATGGGCCCACTTCCTCGACGGCAGGTCGTCGGCGTGACCACTTCTCGACGAACGGTGCGAGGCGGGCTGGATTGCTCTCTCGCGGGAAGGGAGGTGGCCCTACGCCTCGCCCGGCAGCGCCTTGCGCACGACGAGCCGCGTCCACGACCCCAGGTACAACCGGTCGCCGTCCTGCAGCTCGTGCCGCTGGCCCGTGGGGATCGGGTCGTCCGGCAGCGGCTCGCCGACGCGCGCGACGAACGTGCCGTTGGACGACTGCAGGTCCTCGACCCACCAGCGGTGACCGTCGGTGTTGAGCTGGCAGTGCCGCCGCGAGACGCCGCTGTCGGCCCCCGCGTCGACCTGCGGCCGGATGTTGCGCGACGCGGACGGCCGCCCGACGAGCACGCTGCGCTCCCGCAGCGGGATCAGCACCGGCAGCCCCACCGACGGCATCGGGTCCTCCGCCTGCTGGGCGGCGTACCAGTCCGGGTCCACCCACAGCTCCGCGACCCAGGCGTCGCCACCGGGCGGCGGCGGACCGAGCGGTGCGGCGGGGTCCGGCGCCGGTGCGGACGTCGACCCGTCGCCGCCGGGCGGCGTCGCGACGGCCGGGGGCGGCTCGAGCGGGTCCGGCACAGCACCGGGGGCGGTGTGCGGCGGGGCGGCCATGCCCACGGTCGGCACCGCACCCGTCGCCGCTCCGAGGTCCAGCGAGGACGCGGCCGCGACCGGCGTCGCACCGGTCGTGAAGTCGTACCCGCAGTTCTCGCAGAACAGCGCGCCCTGCGCGGCGGGCGACCCGCAGTGCGGGCACGTGCTCAGCGTCGGGGCGGGCGTCGCCGGGGCGGCAGCGCCCGTCGACGAGCCGATGGGCGCGCCGCACACGTCGCAGTAGTCGGTCGACTCGCTGGTGTGCCCCGCGGGGCAGGTGACGCTCATCGCCGCACCCGCGAGGTCTTCGTCGACGCGGTGTCCAGGGCCATCTCGTCCAGGCGGGACGCTCCGCGCTTGAGCCGCACCGTGCCGTGCTCCTCGTCGTCGATCTCCACGACGCGCCGCAGCTTCGACGTCGCCTCGTCGTTGCCCGTCTCGGCGGCGAGCTGGACCGCGCGGCCCAGCTTGACGGTCGCCGTCGCCTCGTCGCCGGCGGCCTTGGCCGCAAGCCCCTCCTGGATGACGGACGCGAGCTCCGCCTGCCCCGTGTAGTGCGCCACCTCGGGGCTGATGCGCGCGGTCAGCGACGCGTCGTCGGACCACGCGGCCTTGACCAGGCCCGACGCGACGACCTCACCCGCGACGGCGACCTGCACGCGCGCCGCGAGCTGCTCGGCGCCCACGTTCTTCGACGGCACCCGCACCGCCACGTGGTAGTCCCGCGACTCGTCGGCCCAGGCCCCGGTCGGGTACGCGCCGATCAGGGGCGTCACCACGGTGCGCCGCGCCGTGAGGTCCTCGACCGTCGGGGCGACCTGCCGGACGAACAGCACCTGCCCGCCCTGCGGCGTCCACACCCGCAGCTGCGCGTCGGCCACGCCGCGGGACATCGACGTCGCGAGCAGCGACTGGAAGTCGCGCGCGATGTCCGCGGGGTTCGCGATGAGCTCGACCGTGCCGAGCAGCGCCGTCGCGATCTCGCGCAGCTCGTCGACCTGCCAGCGTTCCCCGACGCCACGCGCGTCGCACTGGAACCGGCCGGTGACGGCGCGGATCGTGGACGTGAGCTGCTCGCGCGGCTCGGACTCGTTCTTGCCGTCGGTCAGCAGGATGGCGTGCCGCTGCGTCGCGGCGGGCTGGGTCGCGAAGATCTGGTCGGCCAGCCGCAGCCAGGTGCTCATGGCGGTGCCGCCCTGCGCGGGCAGCCGGGACACCGCCCGCTTGGCCTCCTCGCGCGCGGCGGGCTCCATCTGCACGATCGCGAGCGGCGCGTTCGGGTAGGGGAACACCCGCTGCGCGACGTGGCTGCCGCTGACGATGGCGAACCACGTGCCGTCGGGGATGTGGTCGACCGCCACCTGCGCGGCGTGCTTGGCGGCCGCGAGCATCGGGCCCGTCATGGACCCCGACGTGTCGATCATGATGATCTCGGCGACGCCGCCGCCCGCCGTCCCCGCACCGCCGACGCCCTCGGCGCTGACCGTCACGATCGCGTGGACGTCGGTCCCGCCGTCGGGCAGGAACTCGTTCTGGAAGACCTCGGCACGGAACGTGGCCACGCTTGCTCCTCGGCGGTGCGGCTGTGGGGCGTCGGACGGGTGGTGCGGCTTGCGGGTGCGACGGTCAGGGCGCCGGTGGGTCGGGCTCTTCCGGGAGGCTACCGGGCGGGCGGCGTCGGACCGTGGGGGTCGTGCCCGGGTCGTCCGTGTGCGTGTCGGCGAGCGGTGCGGCGGGGCCGGTGACCGGTGCGGTGACGCGCGCCAGGGCGACGGTCACGTTGTCGTGCCCGCCCGCGGCCTTGGCCCACGCGACGAGGTCGCGCGACAGGGCCGCGGGGTCGGGGCCGAGACGTCCGGTCGCGTCGCGCAGCAGGTCCGCGACGACCTCGGGGGCCGACGCGTAGTTCCACAGCCCGTCCGAGCACGCGAGGACCCAGCCGGGCCCGGTGGGCCGCGTCGCGACCGTGCGGGCGGTGGTCTCCACGGCGTCGGCACCCAGCCAGCGCGTGATCGCGTGCGCGTCGGGGGAGCGCTCGGCCGACGCGCGCGACATGCCGCCGGCCATGAGCTCGGCCGCGACCGAGTCGTCCTCCGTGAGCTGCTCGGGCGTCCCCGCGTCGGGCAGCCAGTAGACGCGCGAGTCGCCCAGCCAGCCGGCGACCAGCAGCACGGGGCTGACGACCGCGGCGACGAACGTGCACGACGGCGGGTCCTGCCGCGCGACCGCGTCGTCGACCGCGTCGCGCGCGGCGTCGTCGGCACGGTGCCCGGACTCGACGAGCAGGCGCGACCAGCCGCCGGCGTCACCCGGCCCGACGGCCGCGGCGCCGGCCACGAGCACGTCACGCGCGGCCGTGGCGGCGGCCTGGCTGGCGACGTCCGAGTCCGGCGCCGAGGACACGCCGTCGCACACGACGAGCACGGTGACGTCGCCCGCGACGCCGAGCGCCATCGCGTCCTCGTTGCGACGTCGACGCATGCCGACGTCGGTGACGCCCGCGACGTGCGGGGCCGGCTGCTCCTCGGCGTGGTCGCGCGCGACGGGCGCGCGGGCGCCGCACTGCGTGCAGTAGCCGTCGGCGGCGACCTCGCCGCCGCACGCGGGGCACGCACCGACGGACGGCTCGGCGTCGCCGGCGGGGCGGTCGACCGGTGCAGGCTCGACCACCTCAGGCTCGACCACCTCAGGCTCGACCATCTCAGGCTCGACTGCCTCGGGCTCGGACGCCGCGGGCTCGAACGGCTCCGACGTCGCGACGTCGGCACCCGCAGCCCTCACGCCCAGCGCGGCCCCGCACGACTCGCAGAACCGCGCGCCGGCGCCGGCGGTCTCGCCGCAGGCCGGGCAGACCGTGTCCGTCGCGCTCACCACGCCGTCCACCGCCGCACCTCGTTGGCGCGGTCGACGAGCGCGACCCGCGTCGCGCGGTCCTCGGTGAGTGCGGCCTGCTCGCGGTAGGCCGTCTCGAGCGCGTCGGTGAGGCCCACCCGTGTGGCGGGGATGCCGTCGAGCCGCACGCCCGGCGCGGCGGGGCCCTGCTCCACGGCCTCGAGCGCGCTGCTCAGGACGTCGACCCGCAGCCCCGCCCGGTCGGCGGGCGCGAGCGAGACGCCCCGCACCGAGTCCAGCGCCCCGGCCAGCGACGTCAGGTCGTGACGGGACCGGGCGAGCACCCGGGCGCGCATGAGCCGCGCCTCGGGGTAGGAGCTGCGCGTGGGCGTCACCAGGTCGAGCGCCGCCAGGGCGCCGTCCACGTGGAGCGACGCCATGCGCAGGCGCGCGAGGCCGAACGCCGCGGGCGCCGTGTAGTTGGCGTCGGCGTACGCGCACGTCGCGTAGAGCTGCTCGGCGATGCCGGGCTCGTCGGACAGCTCGCACGCCACGGCGAGCGCCAGCTTGGGGGCCAGCTCCCCGGGGACCTGCCCGTAGACCGCGTTGAACGACGCACGCGCCGCGACCGCGTCGCCCGCCGCGAGCTGCGCGAGCCCCTGCGTCCACACCGCGCGCCACTCCCACGGGTCGTCGGCCAGGATCGACTCGACCGCGGTCGTCACGGCCTCCGGACGCCCCGCCTCGATCGCGGTGGTCGCGCGCAGCAGGCGGACCTCGACGGTGTCGTCCGGGGCGTCCGCCAGCGCGCGCAGCCGCTGCTCGGGGTCGGTCACGTTGATGCCCGACAGCCACCCGGCGGCGGCGTCGTCGGGGTCGACCTTGAGCGCGGGCAGCTCGTCCCACGCGAGGGGACGCTCCACCTGGTCGGTGACCGGCGGCTCGAAGAGGACGGACGCCGCGCTCGTGAGCGGCGGGTCGCCCGCGCCACGGTCGGCCGCGACGACCTCGCGCAGCACGCCCAGCACCTGGGCGCGCATCTCGTCGACCGAGCCGAACCGGTCCGACGGGTCGGGTGCGCACGCCTTGGCCAGCAGCCGGTAGAACGAGTCGTACCGCGCGAACACCGGCGTCTGGTCGACCGGCGGCAGCGCTGCGACGTACGTCGTGGTGTTGCCGCGGAAGTCCAGGACGAGCGTGGCCAGCGTGCGGCCGATCGTGTAGACGTCCGACGCGACCGACGGGCCGTCCGCGGGCACCTCGGGCGCCTGGTAGCCGACCGTGCCGTAGATCGCCGACTGGTCGTCGTCGATACGGCGCACGCCGCCCATGTCGATGAGCTTGAGCGCGTCGCCCGCCTGGATGACGTTGTCGGGCTTGAAGTCGCAGTACAGCAGGCCGACGTCGTGCAGGTACGCGAACGCCGGCAGGACCTCGAGGACGAACGCCAGCGCCTGGTCGACGGGCAGCGGGTCGACGTGCCCGGCGGCATCGCGTCGGTCGGTCAGCAGCTCCTTGAGGGAGCACCCGCCGACGAACTCCATGACGGTGTACCCGTCGCCCTCGTGCTGCACGAAGTTGTAGATCTCGACGATCAGCGGGTGCTCGACGCGCGCGAGGAACTGCCGCTCGGAGATCGCCGCGGCGACCGCGTCGGGGTCGCCGCTGTTCAGCAGCCCCTTGAGCACCACCCAGCGGCCGGACACGTTGCGGTCGCGCGCGAGGTAGATCCAGCCCATGCCGCCGTGCGCGAGGCAGCCGGCGACCTCGTACTGCCCGCCGACCAGCGCGCCGGGCGTCAGGCGCGGGTCGAAGTCGAACCGCGCGCCGCACGAGGGGCAGAAGCCCTGCGTGCGGGCCGGGACGCCGTCACGCCCGCGGCCGACCGGCTCGCCGCAGGCCGCGCAGAACCGCTTGCGCTCGGGGACCTGCGGGTCCGTCATGACGGCCTGCAGCGGGTCGTCCACGGGAGCCGGCGGGACCGTCGTCAGGCCGGCGCCCAGGCGTGCGCGGCGCAGCCGGGTGGACGACGTGCCGAGCCGCCGCGTCGCACGGGACCCGCTCGCCGCGGTGCGCGCCGAGCCGAGCGCGGCGGTCGGCAGGCGCGTCGAGCTGGTGCGTCCCGTCCGGGTCGAGCCGACCGCGTCGGGGTCGCCGCCGGCCGCCGCCGGGGCCGGCACGCCCGGCGCGATGCCCGTGCCGAGCATGGCCGACGGCGTGCGCGCGGAGGCCGGGGCCGCCGTGCGTCCCGTCGCGGCGCGCGCGGCGGGCGGCGTCGTGGTGCCCGTCGACGTGGACGTCGCACCCGCGGGCGCGGGCGAGCCGCACAGGTCGCACCAGCCGTCCTCGTAGGTACCGGTGCAGCCGGGCTCGCGGCAGGCGGTCGCGGTGGTCATCGGGCTCCTCCAGGTCCGCCCGGCAGCGGCCGGGCGAGGTGCTCGTACTGCTCGACGAGGGCGCGGGCGAGGCCCACGTCGCAAGGGGTGGTGTCGACGGCCGTGCGTGCCTCGTCGTGACCGGCGCGCACCGTGGGCGACGCGGCGCGGCCGTTGGCGGCGGCGGCGGACGCGGCGCGTCCGAGCCGGTAGCGCAGCTCGGCGCGCTCGCGCAGCGGGTTGCTGTAGGCGTCCTGGGCGGCGTCGAGCGCCCGGCGGACCGCGTCGAGCCGCACGACGAACGCGTCGAGCGCGTCGCGGTCCTCGGGGACGGCGCCCAGCCGCGACACGTTCGGGACCGCGAACCGCGGCGGGTGCGCGATCTCGCGGCGGCAGCGGTCGGCGAGCTCCTGCAGCGCGGGCTCGCGCGCCTCGAGCGCGGCGGCCGTCGCGTGCGCGTCGGCGCGGGCGCGGGCCAGGGACCGGCGCTGCGAGACGGCGACCATGAGGTCGCGCTCGGTCTGCGCGGTCCGCGTCTCCAGCTCGCTCAGCGGGCCCGACACGTCGCCGCCGCGCGCGGCCTGCGTGGACAGGCGCTGCTCGCGCTCGCGCAGCGCCGTGACGCGCGCGCGGGCGGCCGTGTCGGAGCCCGCGAGGTCCTCGGCGCGCACGAGCGCCGCGCGGACGCCCCGCAGCCGGGCGACGACGTCGGCCGTGTCCGGGTCGAACGCCAGGCGCGTGCGCAGCGCGGAGACCATCGCGTCGCACAGCGTCAGGGCCTCCGGCAGGGAGACCGGTGAGGCACCGGCCCGGGTGTCGACGCGACCCCACACGAGCTGCGACATGCGCTCACGCTCGACCTCGGTGACGCGCCCGTTGTCCCAGACCGCCAGCAGCTCGTCGGCGCGACCGCGGGCGGACTGCCACACGGTGAGGGCCAGCACGACGTCGGGCGTGTAGCGCTCGGCCTCCGCGGTGGCCTGCGCGGCCGTGTCGAGCGCGTCGAGCTGCCGGCGCCGGTCGTCGAGCCACGTCAGCAGGCCGTCGAGGTACGTCATGAGGTCGCGCGCGGGGATCGCCTCGCCCAGGCGCCCGGGGGCGACGGGCGCGACGACGTCGGCGGACGGGGCGGCCATGGCGGTCGTCGTCACGACCGTCCGTACACGGACGTCGGCGGCGCGGGCGCCGGGCCCAGGGCCTCGCCGAGCCAGCGGTCGTAGACCTGCGTCCACGTCCCGTCGGCCTTCATGCCGTCGAGGACCGCGTTGACGAAGCGCACGAGGTCGACCTGGTCGGCCGCGACGCCCACGCCGTACGGCTCGGCGCTGAACGCCTCGCCCACGACGCGCGCGTACGGGTCCTGCGCGACGAACCCGGCGAGCACGGTGTCGTCGCCCGTGATGGCGTCGACGCGGCCCTGCTGGAACAGCGCGAGGCACGCGGAGTGCGTGAGCGCGCCCACGGCCTCGACGTCGTACTGCTCGAGCCGCTCGAGGGTCGTCGTGCCGTCGGGCGCGCACACGCGCTGCCCGGACAGGTCGTCGATGCCCTGCGCGTCGGACTCGGTGCTGACCAGGACCTTCTGGCCGGCGGTGAAGTACTCGGCGGAGAACGCGATGTCCTGCCAGCGCTCGCAGTTGATCGTGAACGCGCGCACGACGAGGTCCACCTCGTGCTCCTGGAGCACCGGCAGGCGGTCGCCCGCCGTGATCACCCGGAAGCGGATCGCGTCCGGGTTGCCCAGGATCGCCTGCGCGACCTGCCGGGCGACGTCGATGTCGAAGCCCTCGATCTGGCCCGTGAAGGGGTTGCGCGCGCCCATGCGCAGCGTGTCGGCGGAGACGCCGACGAGGAGGTGGCCGCGGTCGCGGATCGCGGCCATCGTCGAGCCGGCGGTGACCTCGGTGCCGGTGGTCGGGGCGTACGACGTCGTGGCGTCGGTGCACTCGACCGCGGCGGGTGCCGCGGCGCCGACCGCGGCAGGCGCGGGGGCGACACGTGCTCCGGCGTCGGGGGCCTGCGTGGCGCAGCCGCCCAGCACGACGGCCACCAGGGCCGTCGCCGCCAGCACGGCGCGCACGGGGTGCGTCCTGCGTGTGCTCATCGGTACTCCTCCCGTCGTGCGCGCAGCCCGGTCCAGGCCAGCAGGCCACCGATCACGGCGAAGATCGCCAGCAGCCAGCCCACCCAGGGGCCGCCCGTGTGCAGGCCGTCCGCGACCTCGGCGCTGCCGGAGTCGACCGCGGCCGTCAGGCTCGTGGACAGGTCGTCGAACAGCGCCGGCGACGCGGCCGGGTCGTCGCTCGTGACGAGTGCCACGGCGCCGTCCCAGTCCCCGGCGTCGTCGAGCGCCCGCACGTCCCGGTGCGCGGCGACCCAGGCGTCGAGCCGGTCGACGAGCGACGGGTCGAGCCTGCTGCCGTCACCCGCGAGCGCGTCGCGCGCCTGCTCGGTGCCGGCGACGAAGGACTCCTCGTAGGCGGCCCCCGACCCGCGTCGGATCAGCGTGAACGCCTCCATCGAGCGGGCGTCGTTGACCAGCGCGAACGCCTGCGAGGTGGCGACGGTCGCCGCGTAGGACCCGTCGTGCACGCGGCTCGTGCGGGACGCCGCGCTGCCCAGGGTCGACCCGCCGATGACCGCGACGGCCAGCAGCATGACCGTCGCGGCGACGAGCCCGCCGTTGAAGGTCCGGCGCGTACGCCGCGCGACCCAGACCTGCACGCCCACCAGCGCGACCAGCGCCAGGAGGACGACGACGAGGAGCGTGGGCGTCGCGGTCCGCACCGCGGCCAGCTCGTCGTCGACGCGCTGCTGCTCCGCGGCGACGAGCTCGTCGAGCGCGGGCACGATGTCCTCGCGCAGCACGGTCGACGCCTCCTCGAGGTACGCCGACGCCACGGGGAAGCCCTGCCGGTTGTTGGCGCGGGCCTGCGCGACCAGCCCCGAGTACTCCGTGAGGTCGGCGGACACCTGGGCGAGCCCGTCCGCGCCCTCGGGTCCGCTCCCGGCGAGCTGCGTCAGGGCGAGCGCCCCGGCGTCCAGGGCCGCGTCGTAGCTCGCGCGCAGGTCCGTGGGCTCCAGGCCGCCGACGAGGAACGCGGTGGTCGCGGCCGCGTCGGCCGCGACGAGCTGGTTGCGCGCGTCCTGCAGCCCGACCAGCTGCGCCGCCGAGTCCCGCAACCCGTCGACGGCGGCGCTCTGGCTCGTCGCGGTGAGGAGTCCCAGCAGGCCCGTGAGCGCCGTGACGACGGCCGCGACGGCGCCCCACACGCGCAGACCGCCCGGCGTCGAGCGCCAGCCGCTCGTGGGGCGTGCCGACGGCGCCGCGGGCGCGGGTGCGCCGGACGGGTGCGGCGTAGGCGGCGGACTCGGCGGCGAGGACACGACGGTCGTGGTCACGCGGGCTCCTCGGGGCGGGGGGCGGGGGTGCTGCCGGCGGGGTCGGCGGGGGAGGGCTGGTCGCCCGGGTCGTCGGGTGCCGGCACGTCGCCGTGCGGCTCGTCGGGCACGGGCAGGTCGGTCGCGACGTCCTCGACGTCCGTCGCGAGGTCCGCGGGCAGCAGCGTGCGCAGCTGCTCGACGGTGGGCGCCGGCACGTCCCGCAGCCGCCACGCGTGCCGCAGCACCGCGCGGTCGAGCAGGTTGCGCGCGAGTCGCCCGTTGCCGAAGCCCTCGTGCCGCGGCTGGGCGGCGACGATCTGCTCGACGAGGTCGAGCGCCTCGGTGGACGGCTCGAAGTCGGCCTTGCGGGCGGCGAGCGCGAAGATCTCCCGCAGCTGCGCGTCGGTGTAGTCGTCGAACGCGATGGTCGTGGCGAAGCGGCTCTCGAGCCCCGGGTTGGTGGTGAGGAACCGCGCCATCGGCAGCGGGTACCCCGCGACGATGACGACGAGCTCGTCGCGGTGGTCCTCCATGTCCTTGACCAGCGTGTTCACGGCCTCGGCGCCGTACTGGTCCTCGGCGAGCGAGTACGCCTCGTCGATGAACAGGACGCCGCCGAGCGCCTTCGTGACGACCTCGGTCGTCTTGGTGGCCGTCTGGCCCAGGTACCCGGCGACGAGCTCGGAGCGGTCGACCTCGACCAGGTGCCCGCTGCTCAGCAGGCCGAGCGCGCGGTACAGCCCCGCGACGAGCCGCGCGACCGTCGTCTTGCCCGTCCCGGGGTTGCCGACGAACACGAGGTGCCGCGTCAGCGACGGGCGTGTCAGGCCGGCGTCGGTGCGCAGCCGCTCGACGCGCAGCACCTCGGCCTGCTGCCGGATCTCGCGCTTGACCCGGTCGAGCCCGACGAGCGCGTCGAGCTCGGCGAGCAGCTCCTCGAAGGTCCTCTCGGGCACCTCCGGGGTGGTCGGAGAGTGATCCGGACCCGGTGCGGGCGCACCGGATCGCTCTCTCGCACCCGGGGTGGGGGGCCCGCCCGGGGGGGTGGGGGTGGCGAGGGGGTGGGTGGGGGAGAGGGGGGTGGGGGAGAAAGGAATGGCGGCGGAGAAAGGAATGGCGGCGGCGGCGCGCTGGACGGCGGCGGTGACCGAGGCGGCCGCGACGACCTCGAGGGTGGGGGTGCCCTGGTCGCAGGCCGCCGACACCACGTGCGCGAGGGCGTCGGCGTAGGGCGCGGCGTGGGAGGAGCGCGCCGCGACGAGCGTCGTCAGCAGGTCCGTCGGGGCGTGCCGCCACCGGCGCGCCGACCCCGCGGCCGCGAAGAACTCGGTGAGCGCGGTCCCGTCGCGGCCCGTCACGGCGAGCCACGCCTGCGCCGCGCCCGGGGCCGACTCCGCCACCGCCGCCGCCAGGCGCTCGCCCTCGTCGCGCACCGCGGCGGCGTCCAGCCCGGCCGCGCGCCCCGCGGCGGCGAGCGCGTCCAGCCCGGCGGCGAGGCCGTCCGTCGCGGACCCGGTCACGGTGCTCCCGTCCCGGGCACGTCGAGCGACGACTGCCCGAACTTCTCGGCGAGGAACTGCCCGTGCGCCACCAGCGCCTGCGCGTCGGCCCGGGACACGGCGTCGGAGATCTTCTCCAGCGTCACCGCCAGCAGGTCGAGCTGGTCGCACAGCAGCATGAGGGAGGTCTTGCCGCGGGACACCACGCGGCGGTCGGCGAAGTCGCGCGGCAGGCGCAGGTACCCCTCGACGGCCTCGGGCAGGTAGCTCGTGGCCGTCGCGACCACGGTGTACGCCTGCCGGTCACCGACCCCGAACCGGTCGAGGCGCGGCACCATGTCCTCCACGGTCCCCGTGATGCGGTGGACCCGCGCGGTCACCGCGGCGGGGACGCGCCCCTCGATGCTCGCCTCGACGTCCCGCACGGCGGTGGCGATCTGCTCGGCCGTCGGGACCGGGTCCTCCTCGAGCACGACGACGTGCCGCGGCCGGCGGCCGAGCAGGCGCGCGACGAGGTCACCGAGAGCACTCACCGGCCGCTCACCTCCCCCGTCCGTGGCACCCGGTCAGCGCAGGCCCAGGTCGAGCGACCCGCTCGCGACCTCGGTGCGGTCGGCGCGCGACACGCGGTCGAGGTACTGCTTCGCCTTCGCCGTCTCGGTCTCCAGGACGCCGACGGTCTGCGCCATCGAGTCCAGCGCCTGCACCTTGAACGTGTCGATCGAGTCCATCGCGGCGAAGATGTCGGAGAACGACTGCTGCAGCTGCGGCAGCCCGATCGTCGCGCTCGCGGCCTGCTGCTGGATGAGCACCGACTGCTCGCGCAGCAGCTTGGACGTCGAGGCGATCATGTTCGACGTCGTCGTGTTCAGCGCCGTGATCTGGTCGAGCACGAGCTTCTGGTTGTTGAGCGCCTGGGCGACCAGCACCGCGGTGCGCAGCGCCGAGACCGTCGTGGTCGTCGCGCGGTCGACGCCCTTGATGAGCTCGATGTTGTTCTTGATGATGATGTCGATCGCCAGGTACCCCTGGATCGACACGGCGAGCTGCGTCAGCAGGTCCTGGTGCTTCTGGCGGACGTAGAACAGCACGTCCTCGCGCAGGGCCCGCGCGCGCTCGGGCTCGGCGACCTCGAGCTGCGCGATCTTCGCGGACAGCTGGGTGTCCAGCGAGCTCGCGACGTAGATGTACTGGTTGAGCCGGCCCATCGTGTCCCAGAGGTTCTGCTTCTCCAGGTTGAGCGCGGCGTTGTCCTTGCGCAGCTCGTCCTGACCCCGGTACAGCGCCCTGACGATCGCGTCGATCTGCTTCTGCGAGCTCTCGTAGCGGCGGAAGTAGTCGGTGAGGGTGTCACCGAACGGCAGGAAGCCCAAGAGCTTGCGCCCGACCGTCTTCTCCGACGGGTCGAGGTCCTCGACCGTGCGGCGCAGGTCCAGCAGCGACTTCGACACCTGCGACGTGCCGGAGACACCGCCCTCGCGCAGCTCGCGCACGGGCACCTGCAGCAGGCGGTTCGACGTGTCCGCGGCCTGCCGGATGTCCGAGTCGCCCATGAGGCGCACGTCGTCGGCCTTCGCGGCGAACTCCGGCGAGCCGGCCTGCGCCGAGTCGAGGCTGCTCAGGTACGCGCCGACCTTGGCGTCCAGGCCGGGCAGCGCCGCGGGGTCGACGCGGGGCGCCATCGCCGGCGCGTCGTGCGTGGCCACGGGCGCGACGGGCGCCGGCGCCTCCAGTGCGAAGGCCCCGCTCGACGCGGGCGGCTGCAGCGGGGTGGGCTCGGTCATCGAAGGTCCTCCCGGGAGGCGCTGGTGGCGCGTGTGGCCGTCCGACGACGGTGCTGGTCACGGTACCGGAACGCCCGGTCGTGCTGATCAGAACGCCCGGACGCCGGGCGGAGTTCCACCCGGCGGGCGGCACGTCAGCGCAGCACGTTCGCCAGCTCCTCGCGCGAGTGCACGCCGAGCTTGGCGAACACGCGCGACAGGTGCGAGTCGACCGTACGCGTCGACAGCACGAGGCGCTGCGCGATCGCCCGGCTCGTCAGGCCGCCCGCGGCCAGCGACGCGATCTCCTGCTCGCGCGAGGTCAGCGCGACCGATGCGCCGAGCGGCGGCAGCCACAGCCCGCGGCGGTTGAGCTCGCGCTCGGCGATGCGGGCGAGGTCCGCGTCCTGCGCCGCGAGCGCCTCGACGTGCGCGACGAGCGCCGCCGAGCGCGCACCGTCGCAGACGGCCCCCAGGCTCCGCACACGGGCCACGAGGGCCGGGTCGGCCTGGCCACCGGCGCGACGGCTCGCGTCGATCCAGCGGTGCAGCGCCTCCAGCTCGACGCGTGCGGCGCCACGCTCACGGGCCCAGCGGGCGACCGCACGGGCCTCTGCCACGAGGTCGGCGCTGCGCAGCCACGACAGCGCGTCCAGACGACGGACCCGCAGGTCGCCCTCCATCGCCCGGGCCGAGCCGACCGACGCGCGCGACGCCTGCTCCAGCAGGTCGCGCGCGGCCGCTGCGTCGCCGCAGGCCGCGGCGGCCGTGGCCTCGGCCGTCAGCGAGTACGACGCCAGTCCGGTGAGGTCGGTCTCGTCGAACCGCGCGCGGGCGGTGGCGAGGTGCGTGCGGGCGTCGTTCCAGGAGCCGTCGGCGATCGCCAGCAGGCCCAGGGCCGTGTGGACGGTCGCCCACTCGACGGCGATGGGCGCGTCGGCGGCGGTCGGCGCGAGCGCGGCGCGGACCGCCTCGACCTCGCCCGACCACAGCAGCGTGAAGAACGTCGCGACGAGCACCTCGCCGCGTCCCCAGCGGTGCAGGTCCTCGTGCGCGGCGGCGATCTCGCCGAACCGCGTGCACAGCGCGAAGGCCTCGTGCAGCCGCCCGCTCTCGCCCAGCCCCATGGCGGTCGGGGGGGCGAGCGACACGCGACGCGCCGGGTGGGCACCGCCCTCCAGGGCGACCAGCGCGGCGTCGATCGTCTCGAGGCGACCCGCGTACCCCAGCCGTGTCAGTCGCGTCACCTCGACCTCGTCGCGCCAGCGCAGGGCGGGCAGCACCGGGTCGGCCTCGCGCAGCGGTCGCACGATCTCGTCGAGGCGCGCCAGCGCGCGGTCCACGTCCCCCAGGCGCCGGTGCGCCACGAGCGCGGCCATGTCGGCCACGTGCAGCAGCAGCGTGGCGCTCGCGACGTCGAGCGGACCCTCGGCCAGCAGCTCGGCCGCACGCGAGAAGTCGCGCTCGGCCTCGGCGAGCTCCGTGAGCATGACCCGCGCGTCACCGCGCAGCGCGTGCAGCTGCGCCGCTGCGGCCCCGGGGGGCGACGAGGCGAGGACGCCGGTCGTCAGCATGACGACCGAGTCGTGCTGGTGGATCGTGAACGCCGCCGTGAGCGCCTCCTGCACGCGCGCCGGCGGCACGTCCATGCCCAGGTCGATCGCCAGCGAGACCGAGCGGATGAGCGAGGTGGCCGCCACGCCGTGGGCGACCGGCGCCTCGAGCGCGCGCTGCAGCAGCTCGCGCTGCCGCGACGCGGGGATCCACGCGCGCGCCACGTCGGCGTAGGCCGGCATCGTGAGGTCGACGACGCGCACGGTGCCGCCGGTGACGGTCGCGGCCGTCGTCATGGTGACGGCACCGGCGAGCACGAGCTCGTCGACAGCGGCCGCGGGCACCAGGTCCAGCAGCACGTCCAGCGCGACCGGGCAGACGACGGCGCAGACCTCGAGGGCGGCCTTGCCCTGCGTGCTGACGCCCTGCAGGTCCAGCTCGGCCAGGTCGAGCGTGCGCGAGCGGCCCTGCTGGCCGCCGCGCCACACCCACGCGCCGTTGCGCTGCTCCAGCGCGCCCGACGCCCGCGCGTCGTGCACCGCCTCACGCAGGCGCGTCGCGCTGCCGCCCGACGTGCGCCACAGACGGTCCGTGGTGTCCGCGGTGACCGGGGCGCCCAGCTCGGCGGTCAGCCACCGCTCGGCGGCCTCCCTGGTCAGCGGTGCGACGTCGAGCCGCTCGACGACGTCGTCCTTCCACAGCGCGGCCCACGGCGAGCGTGCCGCCCAGCTCTGCCGCAGCGTCGCGACGACCTGGACGGAGTCCTGCCGCACCAGCCAGTCGAGCGCGCGGGCGGAGGCGTCGTCGAGGCGGTGGGCGTCCTCGACGCGCAGCACGAGCCGGCCGCTGCCGCGGCGGCGCTCGAGGTTCGCGGCGAGCGAGCGCAGGGTCCCGGCGAGGTCCCCGAAGGCCGCCGCGGGGTCGTCCAGCAGCGGCTCGAGCGCGCCGAGCGGCAGCCCGTCGTGGGTGCCCGTGCCGGTGATGTGCACGATGTGGAGGTCGTGGTGCTGGGCACGCAGCCGCTCGAGGGTCCGGGCGACCGCGTGCGTCTTGCCGGACCCGGCGTCACCGACGACGAGGACGCTGCGGCCGCCGGCGAGGGACGCGGTCAGGTGGTCGACCAGCTCGGGCTGCAGGACGGTGGCAGGGGCCGCCGGGGCCGAGAGGGCCCGGTGGGGCGTGGGGACGATCGCGGACGTCCCTGCGCGCCCCGCGGGTGGGCGGGCGTCTGACCTGGTCATAGCGGCTCCGGGCGGTGGTGCGTAGGACGAACGTCGCCGCCGGGGGGCGCAGGTGGGAGGGCGTCCCGGTGAGCGAGACGGGCAAGTGCGACGAAGGCTGCCTGAACCATCGCCCAGGTGGCGCGGTTCACCCGTTCGAGGGTCACCCGAACGCCCGTCGTCGGGGCGCCGGCACAACCTCGGTAGCGATTACCGATGTCCCGCCGCACCGCCCCTGCCTAGCCTCACGACGACCCGCAGCACGCCGGATCCCGACCGGCCGCCGCGCGGGGACCTCACGATCGAGAGAAGGACCCACCAGTGCCCACCTACACCGCGCCCGGCGTGTACGTCGAGGAGATCCCCTCGTCCCAGAAGGTGCTGTCCTCGGCGCCCACCGCCGTGACGGCCTTCGTGGGCTTCACCGCCCAGGCCCCGTCGGACGACCCGGCCGACCCGCAGGGCCTCGCCCCGCGCCTGGTGACGAGCTGGACCCAGTACGAGGCCCTGTACGGCAGCTTCGTCGACGGCGCGATGCTGCCGCTGTCCGTCTACGGCTACTTCCTCAACGGCGGCACGATGGCCTACATCGTGCGCGTCCCGAACGCGGAGCCGTCCGGCAAGCCGGCGACGCTCGAGCTGCCCGCGTCCGACCGCGCGCTCGGCCTGCCGGTGGCCGTCGAGTCCGTCGAGCCCGACGCCAAGCTGTCCGTGGTCGTGCAGAGCGACGACGCCCCGGAGGACCTCGAGGGTCCGACGACGTTCACGCTCACCGTCGTCGAGGGTGACGAGGCCGTCGAGACGTTCCCCGGCCTGAGCCTGGGCGGCGCGCGTGACGCGGCGACCGTCGTCAACAAGACGTCCACCAAGGTCAAGCTCGAGATCCGTCTCGACGACGCCACGGACCTGTCCAGCCAGCTCGAGCTGATGCGCCCCGGCACGTACGCGCTGCAGCAGGCGGAGCCCGTGAAGGTGCCCGTCACCGGCCGCAAGTTCGCCGGCTCGGAGGCCGCCCGCACCGGCATCAACGGCCTGGCGATCGCCGAGGACGTCACGATCGTCGCCGTCCCCGACCTCGTCACCGCCGCGACGCGCGAGGACGGCACCCTGGACCTCGGCCTGTGGAAGGCCGTGCAGACCGCGCTCATCGCGCACTGCGAGCTGCACGCGAACCGCATGGCGCTGCTGGACGCGCCCCCCGGGATGTCCCCGCAGCAGATGAAGGAGTGGCGTTCCGACGTCGCGCAGTACGACTCGGCGTTCGCCACCATGTACTACCCCTGGATCAAGGTGGAGAACCCGCTCGGCTCGGGCGCCTCGGCCGAGATCGTCATCCCGCCGTCGGGCCACGTCGCCGGCGTGTGGGCGCGCACGGACGAGACGCGCGGCGTGTGGAAGGCCCCGGCCAACGACACGATCCGCGGCGTCCTGGACGTCGAGCGCTCCGTCACGCAGACCGAGCAGGGCTTCCTCAACCCGATCGGCGTCAACGCGATCCGCCCGTTCGGCACCCGCGGCATCCGCATCTGGGGTGCCCGCACCCTCGCGTCGGACACCGACTGGCAGTACATCAACGTGCGCCGGCTGTTCAACATGGTCGAGTCGACGATCCTCGAGGGCACCCAGTGGGCCGTCTTCGAGCCGAACGACGTGACCCTGTGGGAGGGCGTCAAGCGCACCCTCACCGGGTACCTGCACGGCCTGTGGCAGACGGGCGCGCTGTTCGGCTCGACCGCCGACCAGGCCTTCTTCGTCCGCTGCGACGAGACGACCAACCCGCCGGAGTCCATCGACGCGGGCCGGCTGATCGTCGAGGTCGGGCTCGCGCCCGTCAAGCCCGCCGAGTTCGTCGTCTTCCGCATCAGCCAGAACAAGCAGAGCGCGGCCTGACGGCTGAGCGTCCCGACTACCACAGGAGCACCGCATGGCAAGCACCGGACTGTTCAGTGCCGACCCGATCATCTCCCAGAACTTCTTCCTCGAGCTCGACGGGAAGGTCGTCAGCGCCCTCGTCTCGGTGTCCGGTCTGGACGTCGAGGTGGGTGTCGGCAAGGTCACCCAGATCGGCAAGGACGGCAAGAAGCAGCAGGTCAAGTTCCTCGGCCAGACCGTCGAGGTCGCGGACCTGCAGCTGACCCGCGTGGCACCCGCCAACATCGCGAACGACGAGCTGTGGAAGTGGTTCAAGGCGGTCCGCCAGGGCGGCCTGTCCGGCGACCGCGCGAAGAACCGCAAGAACGGCTCGGTCGTGCTGTACGACGCCGGGGCCAAGGAGGTCGCGCGGTTCAACTTCTTCAACGGCTGGCCGAGCAAGATCTCGACCGACCAGCTGTCGGTCGACGGGTCGGACGCCATCAAGGAGACCGTCTCGATCGTCATCGAGCGGCTCGAGCGGGTCACGTGACCCTGCGCACGCAGTACGAGTTCACGCTCCCTCGCGGTTACGTCGACCGCGAGGGGGCGTTGCACCGCGAGGGCGTCATGCGCCTGGCGACGGCTCGCGACGAGCTGGAGCCGCTGCGCGACCCCACGATCAGCGGCCCGGACGACCCGCGGCTGACCGTCGTGGTGCTCGCACGGGTCGTCGAGCGCCTGGGTGCGCTGGAGCTGGTGACGACGCACGAGATCGAGGGCCTGTTCGCCGCCGACCTGGCGTACCTGCAGGACTTCTACGGCGTCATCAACTTCGGCACCCCGGCCGAGGTCGAGGAGTTCCTCGCCGGGCAGGACGACGCCGCGCACGTGGCGCCGGCCGCCGTCGAGGAGCCGGCCCCGGTCGCCGACGTGCCGGACGCGGGCTTCGTGCACGCGCGTCCCGCGCGCTCGGCGATCGAGGAGCTCCCGGCCGAGACCCGGTGACCGGACCGTGCTGCGCTACCCCGTCGACGCGGTCTGGCAGGAGATCGCCTACCTGGCGTACCACCTGCACTGGCCGCTGGACGACCTGCTGGACCTCGAGCACCTCGACCGGGTCCGCATGGTCCGGGCGGTCGCGGCGATGAACGAGCAGGCGTGGGAGGCGGTGCGCGAGAGTGTCTGAGCAGACGTCTCTGGGCGGTGGTGGTCCGACGACCTCCAGCAGGTTCCTGCTGGAGGTCGACGGCGTGGAGATCGGCACGTTCCGCGACGTGCAGGGTCTGCGCCTCGACGTCGACGTCGTCGAGCACGTCGAGGGCGGCCAGAACGGGTACGTGCACCAGCTGCCCGGCGTGATGCGCTGGCCGCACCTGGTGTTCACGCGCGGCATGGTGCAGTCCGACGCGCTCTTCGGCTGGGTGCAGCGGTCCTCCGGGCAGGGCTTCGCCGGCAACAACGACACGCTGACGCGGGCGACCGGTGCCGTGACCGTCATCGACGACCGTGGCAACCGCATGCGGTCCTGGGAGCTCGACGGCGTGTTCGCGGTCAGCTGGACGGGACCGTCCCTGTCGGCGGACTCCGACGCGCCCCTCACCGAGACGCTCGAGGTCGCGCACCACGGGTTCCGTGCGGTGACGCGATGACGACCGCGGGCGCGCACACGGCTGCTCCCGCGACCCCGCTGGGTGCCGCCGTCGCGCAGCGGTGGCGGCGGCCGGGTCCCGTCGGGCGGCCGCGTCCGGCCGCGATCGGCTCGCTCGCGTCGGCCGCGGCCCGGTTCGCCGCCGGGTCGGGACGGCCGGTCGCCGTGCGCCGTGCGCTCGCGGGGCCCGCGACGGCCCCCGCGGCGCGCGTGGCCGGCGACGTGCGCCCGCCGCGCTGGTGGTCCGGCGACCTGGCGGCCACGCGCCGTGCCCGGGCGGCGCAGGACGACGTCGTCGTCGCCGCGCATCGCGACCGCCCGCGCGGTCTGCCCCGCTCCGCCGACCGGCTGCCCGACGAGCGCGGCCACCGGCCCGGTGCCGTGCAGGCGCGCCTCGCGCCGCGGGTCGTGCCCATGCGGCTGCCGGACGTGGTCCGCGCGGTCGGCACCATGACCACACCGTCCGACGTCGCACCACGACGGCGGGCCGCCCGGAGCCGCCCGGGGCCGTCGCCGGCGCCGCAGCAGCCGTCACCCGCGCAAACCGCGCCGGGCGCTGCGGTGCCGACGAGGACGACGGCCGCCGGTGACGGGTCCGTCGGGCCCGGGCGTCCGGGACCCGGCGGTGCGCTGGTGCGGCGGCAGGTCCACGCCGGGGCCGCGCTGCGCCGCCGAGCCGCCGCACGTGCCGCGGCGTCGACGGTGCGTCCGTCCGCACCGGGCGGCCTGCCGGCGTCCCGCCGGTCCGTGACGCCGTCCGGCAGCACGCCCGCACCGGCTGCCCTTGCCGGCACGTCGGGGGCGTCCGTGGCCCCCGCGGGGACCGCGCCCGCGACGACGGGCGCCGGTGCCGGCACAGCCGTGAGCCCCGCCGGATCCACGATCCGCGCCGCGCACGTGAGCACCGCCGCACCCACGAGCGCCGCCGCACCCACGAGCGCCACCGCACCCACGAGCGCTGCCGCGCCCACGGGCGCCGCGCGCGCGAGCACCGCCGTCCCCACGGGCACGACCGTCCCCACGGGCGCCGCCGTCCCCACGAGCATCCGTGCCGCTGCACCGTCGGCTGCCGCTGCGCCCACGGACCCGGCGGCGGCCGGTCCGGTCCGTCGCCTGGCGACGACCGGGCGTCACGTCGCCACGCCCGCCGGAGGCCGCGCCACGCCCGCCGGAGGCCGCGCGACGGCGCCCGGACGCGCGTTCGTCGGCCGGACGCCCCGCGCCGCGGCCGGCCTGCCGTCCGCGGTGACGGCGCTGGCGGGCCCGGTGCGCCGCGCCGCCCTGGCGCTGCGCGGGTCCCGCGACCTGGACGTGCGCCGCGCGGCCGCCCCTGTCGGTGCACCGGTCGGTGCCCGGGGGGCGGCGGTGCGCCGCGTGTCGCTCGGGCAGGGGCGCACGTCCGTGGAAGCCGCCGCCCCGGCGAGCGTCTCGACGGCAGCGGCGCCCGGCGTGCACGCCGGGTCGCGGACCGCGCCGGGCACCGTGACCGCCGCTACCGCCGGACCTGCGTCGGTCGCGCGCGGCGCGACGCACCGG
Source organism: Cellulomonas dongxiuzhuiae (assembly GCF_018623035.1). Taxonomy (NCBI): domain Bacteria; kingdom Bacillati; phylum Actinomycetota; class Actinomycetes; order Micrococcales; family Cellulomonadaceae; genus Cellulomonas; species Cellulomonas dongxiuzhuiae. Next base: position 3,395,369 of record NZ_CP076023.1, on the reverse strand, counting down.
GCTGCGTCCGCCCCGGCGCCCGTCCCGGGCGCGGTCACGCGTCCTGCGAGCACCCCGGTGACGACCGGCCGTCCCCCCACCGTCCCGGCGTCCGCCACCTCGTCGACCACGGCGCCGTCGACCACGACCACGTCGACCGCGACCTCGTCGACCACGGCGCCGTCGACCACGACCGCGTCGACCGCGAACTGGTCGACCGTGAACTCGTCGACCACGACCGCGTCGAGCGCGAACTCGTCGACCGCGAGCTCGTCGACCACGACCACGACCCCGGCGACCCCCACCCCGTCGACCGCCGGCCCTGCGACCTCGCTGTCCGGCCGTGCCTCCCTCGTCGTCCCGGCCGCCGGTCCGGCCGGGCCCCGCCCCGGCCTGCCCGCGCCGGGCACGGCCGCCCGTGGTCCGGCCCGTGCGGGACTCGCGGCGACCGCCGCGCCGGGGTCCCGGCACGCCGCCGGCCAGGTTCCCGGTGCCGGCCACCGTCGCGGCCTCGCGCGGCGCAGCACGGGCCTGGGCACGAGCACCCCGACGCTGCCCGTCGGCCGGCACGGGGCTGCGGCGGTCCACGGCGCCGGCGCCCGCCCCGGCGCCCGCCCGTCGGCCGGTGCGCCTGCGCACGAGATCCGGCACGTGCCGGCCGCACCGGTGCGCCGGTCCGTCGCCCCGACGGCGCCGACCGTGGCCGCCGCGGCCCGTGCGGTCGGCCCCGTCCCGACCCACGGGCCCCCGGCCGGGGCGACCTCCGCCGGACGGGAGCCGACGTCCGCGGCGCGAGCGGCGACCGCCGCGGCCTCGTCGACGACGCCACCCACCCCCTCGACGACCTCCGCGACGACCGCCTCGACCTCGTCGGCGACGCCCTCGGCGCCGGCTGTGACGCCGTCCGCACGGCTCACGGCGCAGGACGCTCCCGCGCGCTCCGCGGCGCCCCTCGCGACGACCTCCACCGGGGCGCCCGCCGCGCCCGGTCGTCGCGTGCCCGGAGGGTCGGTGCCCACGGCGACGCGGCGCCCTGGCGGACCTGTCAGGCGGACCCCCGCCGTCGCCTCCTTGCGGGGCGCGGGTGGGTTCGCACGTGCCCTGCAGCCGGTCGGTGTGCGCGCCGCCGTGGGCGCACCTGCCCTGCGCGCCGCGGTCAGCGCACCGACGCTGCCGGCGGTGGCCCGGACCGCGCGGGGGGCCTCCGGTGCCCTGGGTGCGCTGCCGGCACCGACGCCGGGTCGTGCGACGCCGGCGGCACCGCTGGGCGCTCCTGCCTCGTGGCACGCCGCCGCGCGCCCGTTCGGTGCGGCCTCGACGCCGCCCGGGGCGGCCCCCGTGTTCGCGGCCGCCTCGACCGTTCCCGTCCGGCGCCTGACCATGGTGCCGCCGCGCACGGTCGTGCGGCGCGACGCCCCCGTCCCGTCGCCCGCACCCGCGTCGACGGGTGCGGTGGCCGGGGTGCCGGGCGCGGCGTCGTCCGCGCGGTCGGCCGGCGGCCCCGCACCGTCCACCGTCACATCCGCCCAGCCCTCCGGGCCGACCGTCGTCCGACGATGGCTCGCCCCGCTCGGCCAGGAGAGGACCCCCGTGCACGACGAGGTACGCACCCCGCAGGCGGACGTCGAGCGGCGGCTGCGCGCCGAGCTGACGTCCTGGCTGGAGCACGAGCTGGACGACCGGGTCGTGCGCATCGTGGAGGCACGGCTGGCCGAGCAGGACGAGCGGCGCGCGTGGCGCCAGACGCGAGAGGTCTTCTGATGGCGGCGACGACGGCACCGGTCAAGGCCTTCCTCGAGATCGAGGGCGGGCAGAAGGTGCCCTGCCTCTTCAACCCGGCACAGCTGCAGCTCACGCGCGAGAACCACTGGGTCGGCGACCCCCGCCCCGGGCGGGGCGTGCCGCGGCTGCGGTACGCGGGCTCGTCGTCGGGCGTGCTCTCGGTCGACCTGTTCTTCGACACGACGCACGACGGCACCGACGTCACCCGGCACACCGGGCGCCTGCTGGAGCTCATGGAGGTCGACCCGTCGCTGCCGGGCGCCGACGAGGCCACGGGCAACCTGCGCCCGCCGACCGTGACGTTCCACTGGGGCGACCTGCACTCGTTCACGGCGGTCGTCGCGGCGCTCGAGCTGACGTTCACGTACTTCTCGGCGTCGGGGACGCCGCTGCGCGCCCGGGCGTCGCTCGAGCTGCGGCAGTACGAGCCGTCGCGCGCGTTCGGCCCGCAGAACCCGACGTCGGGGACGCCGCAGCCGCACCGCGTGCACCGCGTGCAGGCCGGCGAGACGCTCGACCGCATCGCCGCGCAGCACTACGGCGACCCGACGCGCTGGCGTGCGCTCGCCGAGGCCAACGGCATCCAGGACCCGCTGGACCTGCGACCCGGCACCGTGCTGTCCGTCCCCCGGGGTGACGCGTGAGCACCGACCTCGGCACCGCCCGGCTCAACCCGCTGGCGCACACGTCGTTCGACGTGCGCCTGGGCGGGCGCGCGCTGGGCATCACCGAGCTCGCGGACCTCCTCGACGTCCGCGTGCAGCGGGGTGTGCGCACCGTCGGGCGAGCGTCCCTGACGTTCGTCGACCGCGGGTACGCACTGGTCACGTCGCGCCTGGCCATCGGGCAGGACGTCGAGGTGCGTGCCGACGGCACGTCCCTGTTCACCGGCACCGTCACGGCGCTCGGCACCCGGGCGGACGACCACGGCAGCACCACGACGGTCACGGCGCACGACGGCGCGTACGCGCTGACCACCGACGCGAGCGTGGTCGCGCGCGCCAACGTCGACGCCTCCCAGGTGGTCGCCGAGCTCGCGCGCGCGGCGCGGCTGAGCGTGCAGGGCTGGCCGTCGTCACGGACCGAGCCGTGGCACCTGCAGGCGGACTCGCCGCTGGGCCTCGTCGACGACCTGGCCGTCGCGTCCGGGCTGGACTGGGTCGTCGACGGCACGACGCTGCGCGTGTGGGAGCGGGCCTCGGGAACGGCGTCGGGGTCCCGCCGCACGCGCGTGACCGTCGGCGTCGACCTCGACGAGCTGTCCGCGCGGCAGGTCGGCCGGCCCGACGCGACGTACGTCGTGCAGGGCTGGGACGCCGCGACGACGACGGCCGTGCGCGCGACCGCCGACGCACCCGCGCCGCGCGCGGGGTTCACGGCGCGCGTCGACGCGCACGGGGCGACCCCGCAGATCCAGGTCGGGGGGCTGCAGGTGCGCTCGGCCGAGGAGGCGCAGGTGCGCGCGGAGGCGCTGGCCGCGCGGCACGGGCGCGTCGAGGCGCGGGGCCGCGGGGCGCTGCTGCCGGACGTCGTGCCCGGCGGCGAGGTCGATGTCGCGGAGGGCGGCCCCCTCGACGGCACGTACTACGTGCAGGAGGTCGAGCACCGGTTCGACGGCCGCGCGTCGCGCACGTCGTTCGTCGCGGGCGACCGCGAGCCCGTGCGCCTGGGCGACGCGGCGGCCGGCGCGGGGGAGCGGTCGGCGCGGCACACGGGCCTCGTGGTCGCCACCGTCAACAGCACCGACGACCCCGACCGGCTGGGGCGCGTGCGCGTCACGTACGTGACCGCGTCGGACCGCACGTCGTCGGACTGGGCGCGCGTGCTCGCTCCCGGCGGGGGCAGCGCCGGCGGCATGGTCCTGCAGCACGAGCCCGGGGACGAGGTGCTCGTCGCGTTCGAGGGCGGCGACGTCAGCCGGCCCGTGGTGCTCGGGGGCCTGCACTCGGCGTCCGCCCCGCCGCCGCAGACCGTCCGCGCGGACGGCGGGCCGCGCGTGCGCTCGATGCACTCGCGCCACGGGCAGCGGCTCGTGCTCGGCGACGGCGAGTCCGGCGACGAGGCGTACGTCGAGCTCGCGCTCGGCGCCGCGGGCCACGGCCTGCGGATCTCGCAGCAGAAGGCCGTCCTCGAGGTCGGGAAGATCCCGCTGCGCATCGTGGCCGGGTCGTCGTCGATCGAGCTGGACGGCACGGGACGCGTCACCGTGCGCGGCACCGACATCGAGCTGCAGGCGGACAACGAGCTACGGCTGAAGGGCACGACCGTGAAGATCGAGGGCACCGCGAAGGTCGAGATCACCGGCGCGCAGGTCGCGCTCAAGGCCAGCGGCACCGCCGAGATCTCGGCGTCCGGCCCCACGAAGGTCGTCGGCAACCCGGTGGCGATCAACTGATGAGCGACCTCCAGCACACCCACAACGGCATGACGGTGGCCGCGGACTTCGTCGGGCGCGGCTTCGCGTGGCCGTTCACGGTCGACCACACCGGCTCGATCGCCATGACCGACGGCACGGGCGACGTCGAGGACGCCATGCGCGTCGTCCTGCTCACGGCACCCGGCGAGCGCCTCATGCGCCCCGCGTTCGGCTGCCGCATCTGGGACCTGCTCTTCGAGCCCATCACCCCCAACCTCGTCGGCCTGGTGCGCCAGGCCGTGCGCGACGCGCTGGCCCAGTGGGAGCCGCGCGTCGACGTCGAGGACGTGCGCCCCGTGCAGGACCCCGGCGAGTCGGGCCTGCTCCACATCCAGATCGACTACCAGGTCCGGTCGACCAACGACCGCCGCAACCTGGTGTTCCCCTTCTACGTGATCCCCCGCGAGGACTCCTGACATGCCGCCGCTCGACCCGCCGAACCTCGACGACCGCCGGTTCCAGGACATCGTCGACGAGACCAAACGCCTCATCCCGCGCTTCACGCCCGAGTGGACCAACCACAACCTGTCCGACCCCGGTGTGGCGCTCGTCGAGCTGTTCGCGTGGGTCGGCGAGATGGTGCTGTACCGGGTCAACCAGGTGCCGGAGCGGATGTACGCCCACTTCCTGGGCCTCGTCGGTGTCGAGCCGTTCCCGCCGTCGGTCGCGCACACGCGCCTGACGTTCCGGCTCGCGGCGCCGGCGAACGAGCCCGTCGTGATCCCCGAGGGCACCGCGGTCTCGACCGTGACGGTCGGCGGGCAGGAGCCCGTGGTGTTCGCGACGTCGACCGAGGCCGTCGCGGTGCCGCCGCGGCTCGTCGCCGCCCGCACCGCCGGGCCCGACGGTGCCGCGTCGAGCGACGTGTGGGAGGCCCTGCAGGTGCCGGGCGAGAGCGTCCGCTGCTTCCCGTCGTCGCCCATCCGCGACGGCGACGCGCTCTACCTGGGCTGCGCCGACCCGCTCGCGGACCTCGTGCTGCGCCTGGACGTGACCGCGCACGCCGAGGGCATCGGCGTCGACCCGACGCGCCCGCCCCTGGCGTGGGAGGTGTGGAGCGGTGAGGCCTGGGTGCCGACGCTCGTCGACGAGGACACCACGGGCGGCCTCAACCGCGACGGTGCCGTGGTCCTGCTCGTCGGCGACCGGCACACGCCCCTGACGATCGGCGGGACGACCGCCTACTGGCTGCGCGCGCGCCTGCTCGACCGCGCCGACGGCCGCCCCGCGTACCAGGCGTCCCCGCAGGTCGGGTCCGTGCGCGTCCGCACGGTCGGCGTCAGCGTGCCGGCCGAGCACGCGCAGGCGATGCCCGCGGAGGTGCTCGGGCGGTCCGACGGACGCCCGGCCCAGCGGTTCACGGTCTCCGCGGCACCGGTCGCGACGCGGCGCGCCGACGAGCGCGTCGTCGTCGTCGACCGCACGGGCGCGACCGAGTGGGACGAGGTCCCGGACTTCTCCGCGTCGGGCCCGGGCGACCGGCACGTCGTGTGGGACTCCGCGACGGGCGAGGTGCGGTTCGGTCCCGCCGTCCGCCAGCCCGACGGCCGCACCCGCCAGCACGGCGCGGTGCCGCCCGACGGCGCCCAGGTGCGCGTCACGGGCTACCGGACCGGTGGTGGGTCCGGCGGCAACGTCGGGGCGCGCACCGTGACGTCGCTGCGCACCGCGCTGCCGTCGGTGCGCTCGGTCGCCAACCTCGTGCCCGCCACGGGCGGCGTCGACGCGGAGACGGTCGACGAGGCCAAGGTCCGCGGCCCGCTGGCGCTGCGCACCGGGCAGCGTGCGGTCACGGCGTCCGACTTCGAGCAGGTCGCCCGGCAGGCGTCCGTCGAGGTCGCCCGGGCCCGCTGCCTGCCCGTGCCGCCCGACGGCCCCGCCCGCCCCGTGCACGTGCTGCTGGTGCCGCAGGTGCGCAGCGACCCGCGCACCCACACCATCGACGACTTCGTGCTCTCGCCGCGGCTGCTCGACGTCGTCGCGGCGGAGCTGGACCTGCGCCGGACCGTCGGTGTGTCCGTCGGGCTGGGCGCGCCGTTCTACCACGGGGTGTCCGTCGCGGCGCTCGTGCGCGCGGTCCCGGGGCGGCCCGTGCAGGCGGTGCGCGAGCGCGTCGTCGAGGCGCTCACCCGGTTCGTGCACCCGCTGGTCGGCGGGCCGCAGGGCACGGGCTGGCCGTTCGGCCAGACGCTGAGCGCGACCACGGTCGCGCAGGTCGCCGAGGGCGTCGACGGCGTCCTGGGCGTCGACGAGGTCACGCTGTTCGCGTACGACCTGCGCAACGGCCGGCGTGTCGGCGAGGGCCGCGAGTCCCTCGCGATCGACCCCGACACGCTGCTCCTGTCGGCCGAGCACCGCGTGGTCGTCCGATGACGTTCGCGGCGACGGGGGCGCGACGTGGGACGCGCTGAGGACTGGCTGCTCGCGCAGCTGCCCGCGGGCATGGTCGCGGAGGACTTCTTCTCGCGGTTCGTGCGCATCTTCCAGGCGGAGGCCGAGACGCTGCTGGCCCACCCGGACAACCTGCCGTACCTGGCCGACCCCGGGCTCGCACCGACCGAGATGGTGCGCTACCTGGCGCGCTGGATCGGCCTGCCCGGGCTCGACGCCGACCTCCCGGAGGACCTGCAGCGCGACCTGCTCGTCGCCGGGGCGGCCGCGCTGCCGTGGCGGGGTACGGCGCACGGTCTGCGCGTGCTGCTCGAGGGGTACACCGGCGGGCCGGCGCACGTGGTCGACGGCGGCGGGGTGCACGCGCTGGGTGACGAGCCGACCGACACGGCGTGGGTGCGGCTCGAGGCCGCGTCGACCGGGCGGCTGACGCAGGACGAGCTGGTCGAGCTGGTGCGCGCCGAGGTGCCGGCGCACGTGCACGTCGAGCTGGTGGTGGGGGGCCGCACGGTGTGGCCCCGACCGGAGGGGGAGTCCTGATGACCGAGGTGATGCGCGAGCCGGTGCCCGGCATGGGCCGGACGGCGGGCGGTGGGACCGACACGGTGACGTGCCCCGAGTGCGGGACGCGCGCGGCGCTGGACCTGCTGCGCCGTGACGCGTCCGCGTTCTGCCCGCAGTGCGACTACCCGCTGTTCTGGGCCGACCGAGGCGGTGCCCGGGCGGCCGCGTCGGACGCCGACCCGGCCCCCGTGCGCCGGTCGCCGGGCGTCGAGGGTGAGCTCGCGGGCGTCGTCGTCGCGTGCCTCGTCTGCGGCGAGCACAACGCGCACGCGCGCGGGCCGTGCGTGCGCTGCGGCTCCGACCTGACCCCGCGGCCGGCGCCCGTGCTGCTGCCGCCCCCCGCGCCGGAGCCCGCGCCGCAGGTCGTCCAGGTACCCGTGGCGGTGCCGTGCGCGCACCCCCGCACGTGGGTGGTGGCGCTCGTCGCCGCGCTGCTGGGTGCGGGCGTCGCGTTCGTCGTGACGATGGTGGTGCTGACCTGACGGACCCGCTGACGTCGGTCAGCGGGGGAGGGTGAGGATCTCCGCGCCGTCGTCGGTGATGGCGATCGTGTGCTCGCTGTGCGCGGTGCGGCAGCCCGTCGCGCTGCGCAGGGTCCAGCCGTCCGCGTCGGTGACGATCCGGTCGGTGTCCGCCATGACCCACGGCTCGAGCGCGAGCAGCAGACCGGGACGCAGGGGGTAGCCGCGGCCGGGGCGGCCGGTGTTGGCGACGTGCGGGTCCTGGTGCATGGTTGAGCCGATTCCGTGCCCGCCGAACTCGGTGTTGACGGGGTAGCCGGCACCCGTGAGCACCGTGCCGATCGCGTGCGACAGGTCGCCGATGCGCGCACCGGGCCGGGCCGCGGCGACGCCGGCGGCGAGCGCGCGCTCGGTGGCCTCGATGAGCGCGACGTCGGCGGCGGCGGGTGACCCGCCCACCACGAAGCTGATCGCGGAGTCCGCGGCGATGCCGCGCAGCGACACCGCGAGGTCGAGCGTCAGCAGGTCCCCGTCGCGCAGCGCGTAGTCGTGCGGCAGGCCGTGCAGGACGGCGTCGTTGACGGCCGTGCAGACGTAGTGGCCGAACGGCCCGCGGCCGAACGACGGTGCGTAGTCCACGTAGCAGGACTGCGCACCCGCGTCGAGGATCATCGCCTGCGCCCAGCGGTCGATCTGCAGCAGGTTGGTGCCCACCGTGGCGCGGCGGCGCAGCGCCTGCAGGATCTCGCCGACCAGGGCCCCCGTGTCCCGTGCGCGTGCCACCTCGGAGGGGCTGAGGATCTCGATCACCTGGGGTGTCCCTCTCGTCGCGCCCGGGGCACGCGTGCCGCGCGTGCCCTCCATCCTCTCGCGACGCGGGCGTGCGCCGCCCGGCGGGTCACGGCCCGCCGGGTCCGTCCGGACCGTCCGGACCGACGGGTGCGGTCGGGACGGCGGACGGGGTCGGGGCGGCGGACGGGGTCGGCACGGCGGACGGGGTCGGGACGATGGCGGCCTGCACCTGCACGTTCACCGTCCTGGACGACGGGGCCCACGTCGCGGCCGACGGCACGTACCGCACCCGCAGCGCCGTGCTCCCGGGTGACCACCCGGTCGTCGGCAGCGTCACGGTCGCGGTGCCGCCGACCAGCGTCGCGATCACGGCCGTCTCCCAGTCGGGCGACGACCCGACGCCGACCTGCACCTGCCCGAGGGGGGTGCCGGACGCGGTCGTCACGGTCACGTTCACGGTCAGGTCGGTGCCGACCCTCACCGGTGCCGACGTCGTCGCGGACACCGACGTGACCGCCGGCACCCGGGTCGTCGTCGCGGTCACGAGCAGCTGCCGCGCGTTCGCCGGGACCGTCGACTGCGACAGCGCGACCAGCCACCCGGTGGTCGTGGTCGCCGTCAGCTGGGCCGCCGGCCCGCTCGTCGTGCCGGGCAGGTACAGCACCGAGTCGCTCGCACCGTCGATCAGCCGCACGTCGAGCGCGCTGCCGACGGTCGGTGCCACCCGGACGACGACGGACGGCGCCCCGCCCGTCGCCCGCAGGCGCACCTCGACCTCGCGCAGCTCCAGCGGCACCGTCCGCGGCCCCGTCACCTCCACGGTCTGCTCGACGCTCGCCAGGTGCCCCGCGGGGCCCGTGGCGCGCACCGTCCAGGTGCCCGGCGGGACCTGCGCGAACGTCGTCACGTGCTGGAGGCCGGCACGTGCGACCGGCTGCGGGCCGAGCACCGTGCCCGTGCTCGACGTCAGGGTCACCAGCCCGCCGGTCAGGTCCGCGCCGATGTTCGAGGTGAGCTGCACCGTCACCGCGTGGCGCGCGAGCGGGAACGTCACGTCCAGCACGGTGCCCTGACCGGGCACGACCTGCACGCCGCGGGTGATCGTCGCCCCCGACGCGGCGAACGCCAGCGCGTACGTGCCGCCGCCGAGCCCGCTCAGGACGTAGCGGCCGTCCGGACCGGTCGTGACGGAGACGCCGTCGGTCGTGCCCTGCGGCGTCGCGGTCACGACGACGTCCGGCAGCGCGACGGGCTCACCGTCGGCGGTCTCCTGCGTCACCTGGCCCTGGACGGCGCCCGTCGGCGTCGCGAGCGGCACCTCGACGCGCCCCGGCTGCCCGGGCCCGACGGTGACGCGCGTGCTCACCGTCGTGTACTCGGTGGTCGAGGGCACCACCCACAGCGTGTACGTCAGGGGCAGCAGCCCGCCGAACACGAACTCGTCGTCCACGACGGTCGGCGGATCGATCGTCACGGCGCGGTCGGAGTACGCCAGGCGGACGTTGAGGCCCTCGGTGACCGGCGCCCCGGTCGCGTCGGTGACGCGCACCGTGAGCGTCGAGCCGAGCGGGTCGAGCTCGAGGTGGGAGGTCGTCGTGCCGGTGGTGACGGCGGCGACCGCGGTGGCCGGCGTGTGGGCCTCGGCCGACGCGGTGACGTCCCAGTCGCCCGCCCAGAGCCCCTCGCGGTCCAGGTCGCCGACCAGCGTGTACGACCCTGTCGTGTCGGAACGGGCGGTGAACTCGGTCCGGCCGGTCCCCGTCGCGTCGGCGGGGCCCTCGCCGCGCACGTCGGCGCCAGCCAGCGCGACGGTCCACTCCTCGCCGAGGCGCGTGGACACCGTGCCGCGGATCCGGCCCAGCCCGGTGAGCGCGACCGCCGGCGTCGCGACGGTCCCCGCGACGACCTCGACGCCGACCGGCGCGGGCGTGCGGAACCCCGCGGCGACCACCTGCACCTCGTACGTGCCCACCGGCACGGCCCCGAGGTCGACGGCGGTCGCCGCACTCACGTCACGCTGCACGAGGACCGTCCCGCCGGCGGACAGGGTGACGCGTGCGGCGGCCAGGGGCGCCGCACCGTCCGGCGCGAGCGTGACGCGCACGCCGCCGTCGCGCAGCAGCACCGTCTCCGAGAGCGTCGTCCCGGGGCTGCCGGTCGTGCGGAGCGGGACCTCGACGACGATCTCGGCGCCCGCCGTGCCCGGGCTCCAGCCGGGGGCGCGCACCGCGAAGCGGTAGGTGCCCGGGCGGATCCGGTTCTCGACGCCGATGGCGGTGTCGACGAACGTCAGGGCGACCCGCGTCGCGGGACGTGCGTCGGGCGCCTCGCCGACGGTCGTGTCCGCACCGGTCACCGCGGGCGTCAGCCGCACCGTGCCGGTGCCGGGCGGTGCGGACACCAGCTCGAACGTGACGTCGGGCAGCGTCGTGACGCGGGGGACGAGCACGACCGACGCGTCGAGCAGCTGGTACGACGGCGTCAGGACGATGCGGTCGACCGTGCCGAGCTCGACGCCGTCGAGACGCAGCGTGTCGAACCCGTCGGCCTGCACGACGAGCCCCACCTGCCCGGACACGAGCGCCAGCACCGGGTGGCCCGCGCACGCACCGGCCTCGGTCGTGCACACCAGCGCCTCGCCGAACTCGTCGGTCGTGTACGTCTGGCTGCGGCGCACCTGGGTGGTGCCGGAGTACCCGACGACGCCCGTGACGGTGACGCGCGCACCCTCGCGCGCCTGGAAGGCGTCGTGCGCGGACTGCACGACGACCTGCACGACCTGGTTGCCGACGGGCGAGGCGAGCACGACGGTGGCGTCGATCTGCTGGTTCAGGGAGATGTCGCGCTCGACCGTGACGTCCAGGCCCGGGTCGTCGGCCGCCGTCGTGACGATCGTGTACGTGCCGGGCGTCAGCCCCCGGAGCTCGGCGACGCCGTTCTCGTCGCTGACGGCGGTGCGCACGGGCGTGCCGTCCACGTGCGTGGCCCGCACCGTGGCGCCGCGCGCGACCTCGATCGCGTCGGTCGCGTCGGCGCGCAGCGTCGTGACCCGGATGATGCCGAGCCGCTCGATCGTCGCGTCGTAGCGCTTGGTCTCACCGGGCAGCAGCACGACCTCGGCGGGCTCGGGGGTGACCCAGTCGTCGTCGGCCAGGCCCACGACGACGACCTCCCACGTCCCGGCGGGCAGGCGCCGCAGCTCGTACATGCCCTGCGTGAGCCGCGCGCAGCGGGCGTCGGTCGCCGTGCAGGTGGCGGTCGCGGGGACGCACGTGGTGGTCGACCCCGCGGGACGTGCGACGACGCACACGTCCGTGGGCAGGGCACCGACGCGCGGCAGCACCGAGCCGACGAGGGACGGTGACGGCGTCAGCGCGACCGTCGCGGCCTCGACGACGGCGCCCATGGGCACGGTGACGTCGACCGTGCCGCTCTCGTACCCGGGCACCGACACGCTCAGCGTGTACCGGCCGGGCAGGAGGCCGCCGTCGCCGTCGGCGGGCAGGACGTAGGCGTCGTCGGGTGCGGCGGTCGCGACGACCGTGCGCGTCGTGCCGTCGAGGGCGGTCGCGGTCGTCATGACCGTGACGAGGCACGGCTCGGTGGTCGCCAGGCACTGCACGCGCCCGCCCGTCGACGCGTCGGTGACGCGGCCCGTGATCCCCGCGGTCGCGACGAGCCCGTCGCCCGGGACCGACGTCAGCACGAGGTCCGACGTCGCGGTGCCGCCGGCCGTGACCTCGACCTGCGCGAAGCCCGTGACGAACCCGAACGCCTCGGCCGAGAGCACGTACGTCCCGGCGGCGACGCCGACGAACCGGTACGACCCGTTGCCGTCCGACGAGGACATCGACTTGTAGGTCTCGGTGCCGTCGCTCAGGGTCAGGCCCGCGGCGGTGATGCCCGTGCCGTCGTCACCGCGGACCGTGCCGGAGACCGCGCCGCCGACGGCGGTCATGGCGACCTCCCAGCCGTCGATGCCCGCCGCGGTGACGGCCAGCTCGCGCGTCACGGTCGCGTAGCCCGGCCCTCCGACGGTCACGGTGTACGTGCCGGGGGTGGGCAGGTCCGCGAGGACGAAGCGGCCCGCGTCGTCGCCCGTGAGGGTCGTGGCGGTGCGCGTGACCGTGCCGTCGGTCGCGGTGACGGTCAGGCCGCCGATGCCGCCGACGCCACCGAGCGCCGCGGTGCCGATCGCGACACCGGAGACCGACGCCAGGCCGGGCTCCACCGTGAGGTCGACCGTGCGCTCGCCCGCGGCGCCGAGCGTGACGAGCTGCGACGTGCTGCCCCACCGGTCGGACGACGCCGTCACGAGGTAGGTGCTCGGCGTGCTGAGCCCCTCGACCGACCAGGTGCCCACACGGCCCTCGGTGACGGTGCGGGTCGTGACCGTCGTCGTGCCGTCGGTGAGGGTGAGGCCCACACCGCCGACGGGGCCGTCGGGGCCGGTGACGACACCGCGCAGGGCGCCGTCGCCCGCGCGCAGCTCGGTCTGCAGCGGGTTCTCCGCCAGCTCGGCTCCCGTCAGGACGTACCGCTGCGTGCCGTACCCGGGCTTGGCGACCGTCACGAGGTAGCGCGTCGTGGGGGACAGGCCCGCGAACGCCCAGGTGCCGGCCTCGTCGGTCGTGGTGCGCAGGCGCTGCGCGGTCGCGGCCGTGCCCTCGACGGCCAGGGCGGTGCCCAGGAGCTTGGCGGACGTGGCGTCCGCGGGGCGTGCGACGGTCTGCACGACGGCCGCGACGGTCGACACTGTCGTCGGGGCGGTCGAGCCCCACAGCTCGGACGTCGGCACGACCTGCACGCTCGCACCGGCGGGATCGGTGCCCGAGACCTGCCCGGCGACCCGCAGCGTGGGGACCGCGGGGGCGTCGGACCCGTCCTGCCCGGGCGCGTCGCCGTCGCCGTCCTGGCCGTCGCCCTGCGCGCCGCCCTGCCCACCGTCCTGCCCGGCGTCCTGCCCGGCGTCCTGCGCGTCGCCCGTCGCCACCGAGGCGTCCTGCCGCTCCCCGAGGGCCGTGACGACGCGCGGGATGCCGACGAGCGCACCCGCCACCCACAGCGCCAGCACGACGACGACCGCGGCGACCTTGAGCACGGTCGGGCCGAGCCACGCGCGCGACGTGAACGTCCCCGGCACCTCCTGCGGTGCGCTGCGCCCGGTCGCGGTCACCCGGTACGTGTGGCGCTGCTCGCGGCCGACCCAGCGGTGGCTCGACCGCAGCACGGCGGGCACGCGGACCGTGCCCGCGGCGGGGACGTGCACGGGTGCGAGCGGGACGTCGACGTCGACGCCCGAGCCGACGGCCGACAGCAGCGCCGACGTCGCGGTGGCGCCGGTGTTGGCGAGCACCACGTCCACGCGCCGCCGGGCCCGGCCGCGCGCGTCGGTGGGCTCGATGCTCACGAGGAGCTCACCGGCGACGTCGAGCGTGAGGACGGCGTCGGTGACCGTGCGGCCGGCGTCGGACTCGACGACCACGAGGAACGGGTAGCCACCGGCCGCGGCGCCCGGGGGCGGCGTCACCCGCAGCGTGGCGCCCGCGCTGGCGCCGGGGGCCAGGCCCGGCACCGTCACGGCGACGGGTGTCCACGCGGGCTCGAGGCCGATGGCGTGCAGGTGCACGTCCAGCGGCACGTCGGCGACGTTGCGGACGCGGACGGCGACGTCCACGTCACGGCCGGGCGAGCCGTGCGCCGCGGCGTCGACCGAGACGGTCGGGGCGGTGGCGGTGCTGCGCCGGGAGGCGTCGCTCACTGTGGTGCTCCGATCCCGCGTGCTGCTGCACGCGCGTTCACGAGGTCACGTCCACGGTCCGCTGCTCGCTGGCGGTCAGGGTGAACGGCGACGAGACGCCGAGCACCGAGCCGCCCGCCACGACACGGACCTCCACGAGGTAGTTCTGGGGTGCGTCGACGTCGTCGAACGCGTACTCGCCGGACGGGTCGCTCGTCGTCGTCGCGACGGCCTGCGCACCCGCCATGCCGTAGTCGGCGGCGCGGAAGAGGCGCACGGTGGCGCCGGCGACGGGGCTGCCGGTGCGCGTGACCGTGCCGCGCACGCCCGCGGGCCGCACGAGGACCGGGCTGAGCGACGCGTCCTGGCCGGCCTGCACGACGACGATCTGGGCGACGCTGCGCGTCCCGGCCCGCGTGAACGTCACGGTGTAGGTGCCCGGCGGCAGCGCCTCGACCGCGTACTGCCCCACGGCCCCGGACGGCGTCGACGCGGTGGTGACGGTGCGTGTCACCGCACCGGACGCGACCTGGACCATGACGTTGCCCGCGGGCACCGGGGTCCCGGCCGCGTCCTGCTGGCGCACGGTGCCGGACAGCGTCCCCGTCGACGGGCGCATCGACACGTCGAGCCCCGCCGCGGACGCCGTACCGGACGTGACGCGGCCGAACCCGTCGATGCTCACCGACTGGACCTGCGACTGCAGGTCCGCGCGCGCGAACGTCACGGTGTACGTCCCCGGCACCGGCACGCCGGCCAGCCGCCACGTGCCCGATCCGGAGCGCGCGGCCGTGCGCCACGTGCTCGCGCCGTCGGTCACGGTGACCTCGACGCCGCCCGGGTCGCCGCCCGGCACGCTCACCGCACCGCCGAGCGCCCCCTCGGCGTCCCCGAGGACCACGTCGACGCCCGTGAGCTGCTGGCCCTCGCCGAGCGTCAGGGTCAGCGTCGACGGCGCGCGGCCGTCCGCGCCGACCACCACGGTGTACGTGCCGGGCGTCGGCAGGCCCCGCAGGACGAACGAGCCGACGGCGTCCTGCGTGAGGGAGACCGTCTCGACGCGCACCGTCGCGGACGACGCCATGACGCTGGCCCCGCCCAGGGGGCCGCCACCGCCGCTCACGGTGCCGCTGATGGTCCCGTCGCCCAGCAGCAGCGGCAGCTCCAGGCCGCTGCGGGACTCCCCGGCGGCGACGTCGACGCGCTGCACGTGCGTCGCGAACCCGGTCTTGGCGACGACGAGGTCGTACACGGCGGGCGACGGGACGTCGGCGACCTCGAACGTCCCGTCCGCACCGACCGGCACGGTCCGCACGACCACGCCGTCGCCCGCGACGGGCTCCGCGGTGTCACGCCCGACGTCGGTGCCCAGCAGCGGCTCGGTGTCGAGCGGCATCTGCACCTGGACGGTCGCGCCACCCACGTCGTCTCCCGTGACCGTGCCCGTCAGCGTCGCGGGGACGCCGCCGACGACCACGACGAGGCCCTCGGCGGCGGCACCGTCCTCGACCTCGACCTCGACGGCGTCGTCGGGCGACGGCGCCGCGGGGTACCAGACCTCGGCGAACCCGGCACCGCGCACGCGCAGCAGGAACGACCCGCCGACGAGCCGGGCGACCGCGAACGTGCCGTCGGACGCGGTCGCGACGGTCGCGACCGCCGCCGACGTGTCGTCGGCGGAGACGACCTCGACGCTGACGCCGCTGAGCGTCGCACCGGTCGTCAGCTCCACGACGGTGCCCGCGATGCGCGCGGTGCCGCTCGTCGCCGCGGCGTCACGGGCCTGCGCGACCTGCAGCGCGAGGTCGCGGTCCGCGGCCGAGCGTTGCACGACCGTGCCGAGCGCGAGCGCGATGACGGTCGCGAACACCGTGACCGCCGCGAGCAGGCCCACGAGCGCGAGCGCACCGCGCGTGAACCGCGGCCGCTGCACGAAGACGCCGGTCGCGGCGGGCGGTGCGTCGGTCGCGGGCGCGTGCGGGCCGGTGGTCCGGACCTCGAAGGGCCGCAGCAGCGGGTCGCCGACCCACGGGCGGCGGGCGCGCGCCGTCAGCACCACGGACGTCGACGCGCGCGGCGGCACGACGACCTCGGGCGGGTCGAACGTGAAGACGGCCCGCGCCTCGGGGTCCACGGCCGCCAGGCCGCCGACGTGCTCGGTGTTGCCCTCGTTGTGGAGCACGGCCGTGAACACGGCCTGGCGTCCGGCGGTGACCGTCGGGGGGTCCAGCACCACGCGGGTGCGGCGCAGCGCGGGGACCTCGAGCACGACCTCCTGGACGCTCACGGCCGCCGGGTCCGCCAGGTCGAGGACCTCGACGGTCACGGTCGAGCGGCCCGCGGGCGCGTCGGCGGGCAGGGTCAGGGCGACGCGCACGCTCGCGGTCGCACCGGGGAACAGCCGGGGCTCCGGGTCGCTGACGTGCACCCACGTGGGGTCGACCCCGAGCACGCGCACGCCGAACCCGGCGATGACGTCGCGCGTGTTCGTCAGGGTGACGACGGCCTCGCTGGTGGCGCCCGCCCCGGCGGGGAGGTGGCGGGGGGTCACGTCGACGTGCATCAGGACCCCGGGACCGTCAGGTCGGTGCGCGCGGACGCGCCGCCGCCGACGGTCACGAGCGTCGTGGCCAGCACGCGCCCGTCGGCGTCGAGGACGGAGACGGTCCAGCGGCCCGCGTGCAGGCCCTCGAGCGCGTAGGTGCCGGCGCCGAGGGCACCGCTCTGCGCGGACGTCGTGGTGCGGACCTCGGCGCCGTCGGTGGCCCGCACGGTCAGCCCGGCGACCCCGGTGCTCCCGCGCAGGACCCGTCCCGTCACGGTGCCGACCGCGGGCCGCAGCGTCACCGTGCCGGCCGTGCCGCCCGCGGCGTCGACCGCCACGGTCGTCGAGGTGTACCCCGGCTTCGTGAACGTCAGCGTGAGCTCGCCCGCGCCCACGCCGGCGAGCGTGAACGCGCCGACGTCACCGGCGGTGAGCGTCGTCGTCGCGCCGGCCGCGCCGCCGGCGGCGACCTGCACGCCGCCGAGCCCCGCACCCGTCGGGTCGACGACGCGGCCCCGGACCGTCCCGGCACCCGCGGGCAGCGCGGCGCGCACGTCGTCGCGCTGCTCGCCCGCGCCCAGGTCGACGACGAGGGTCTGGGTGCCGTAGCCGGCGCGCGTGAACGTCAGCACGTACGTCGCGGGCGTCGGCAGCGCGGGCAGCACGAAGCGGCCGACGTCGCCGACGGTCGGTGTGCCGACCTGCACCTCCTCGCCGTCGACCGTGGTCGTGACGGTCACGCCGCCGAGGCGGTTGACGCCGTCGGTGACGACGCCCGCGACCTGGCCCGTGCCGGCGCCCAGCGTCACTGCGGTCGCGATGCGCTCCTGCCCGCCGAGCACGCGCTCGGTGGTGGTCGTCGGCGCGTAGCCCTCGGCCGTGAACGTCAGGGCGTAGGTGCCCGGTGCGGGCAGGCCCTCGAACAGGTAGGTGCCGCCCTGCGTGGTGGTGGTCCACGTCAGCGTCGGGTCGGCGCCGTCCCACGCGGCGGTCGCGGTGACGTCGACGGTGACCTCGCGCGTGGTCTGCCCCACGTCGACGGTGCCGGTCAGGGACGCGGGGTCGCCCTCGACGCGCAGGTCGACGCCCTCGGTGGTCTTCTGCGCCGGCGCCTGCACCGCGCGCGCGGCCGTCTCGTCCGGGCTCGCCGGGTACCAGAGGGTCGTGTAGCCCTCCGCCTGGACGCGCACCAGGTAGGCGCCGGGGAACAGCCCCGACATCGTGTAGGTGCCGTCCGCCTGCGTCGCGGCCGAGGACACCACGACGAGGCCGTCGCGCGAGCGTCGCAGCGCGTCGACCGTCAGCCGCCCGACGCCCTGGCCGTCGACCGCGGAGGTCACCGTGCCGGTGAGCGTCGCGCCCACCGCCGCCGCGACGGCGCCGTCCTTGGCGAGCGCGCCGTCCGGTGCGGCACCGGCACCCACGGTCGCGGCGTAGAAGGACCCGGCGGCGACCTTGCCGACGGGCTCGGCGCCCAGCGCCATGCGCATGCCGAACCACATGGCCGCGGCCCACGCCGCGAGGATCGCGAGCAGCACGAGCGCGGTCACGGCGCCGCGGCCGACCAGCGGCCGGTGCCGCAGGGTCAGCAGGACGCCCCCGGTCGCGGCGTCGTCCCCGACGCCCACCGCCTCGACCCGCACCGCGCGGTCCTGGTCGGACCCGAGCAGCCGGCGCGGTGCGTGCACCACGACCGTGCTGCTGGTGGCCCCGGCCACGGGCACGTGCAGGGTCGAGGGTGTGAGGGTCACGGTGAGCGCGCGGTCGGTGTCGACGGTCCGCAGCGCCAGGTCCAAGGGCACGTTGCCGGTGTTGGTGGCCTGCACCGTGTAGGCGGCGCGCCGTCGCGCGCGCGCGAGCGTGGGCGCGGCGCCGAGCCGCGCGGCCGGGCGCGCGGGCACGGTCAGCTCGACCGGCAGGGGGGCGGGCGCCGCACCGCCGGCACGCCCGGTCAGCACGACCGAGAGCACGTGCGTGCCCGCCGGGAACGTCTCGGGGAGGCGGAAGGTGAGCTGCACGTGCGCCGTCGCGTCGGGGAAGAGCACGACACGGCTCGGGCTCGCGTCGACCGCGTCCGGGGGCACGCCGAGGACCTGGACGGTCAGCTCGTCGATGACGCCCGAGGTGTTCTGCACCTCCAGCGGGACCGTCCCCGTGCCGCCTGGCGCGACCTCCAGGGCGCTGGGTGCGCTGACCGCCCTCATCGGTGCTCGGGCATGCGGCGCGACAGCCGCGTCTCGACGCCGGCCACCGCCGTCGGCGCGTCCCGCCACGGGTAGGCGTCCGCCGCCACGGTCGTGACGAGCGTGAACGACGCCCTGACCTGCCCGCCGAGCGACGTCCACAGGTCGCGCGGACGGTTGCGCTCGTCGGTCGCGACCGCCAGCTGGACCGACGACTCCAGCGCGGCCGGCGCGTGCTCGGCCGGCACGGTCGGGTGCGCGAGCAGGCGCGTCAGGACGTCGCCGAGCAGCTGGTGCTCGTCGCGCGTCGACCCGGCCCACGCGCTGACGAGGAAGCTCAGCTCGACCATCGGCAGGGGGAAGCGACGGCGCACGACCGTGCCGTCCGTGTGCCGCACCGGCGCGTCCATGCGCGCGGGCTGGCCCGAGCGCGCCACGTCGTACAGGAAGAGGTTGACCGTCAGGCGGTTCACGGTGGCCGACCACGTCGAGGTGGGTGCGTCGAAGACGACGTCGCCCTGCTCGGTGGGCAGCGGCAGCGAGGCGCGCAGCAGCCGCTCGAGCCCGTCCTGCACGGCGGGGATGAGCACGGCACCTCCCGGCGGCTGCGGATCACGGACACGCCCGCGCGGTGCCGGCGCGCAGGAGAGAGCTGCGGGACCTGCCGTCGGGTGGCTCCACCGTACGGACGGGCCCGCGCGCCGGGCATCGGTAATCGCTACCGAACCTGCGGCCGGGGGCTCGACGCGCGCTCGCGCGGGCTGCGAGGGTGCGGGGGCGCGTGCGGACCGGCCGTGCGCACCGGGGCCCCGCGCGGGGCCCGGGGAGGTGGGGGAGTCCCGTGGGTGGCACGTCGCCGGCGCTGCAGCTCGACGCGCTGGAGGTGGCCGTGCGACGCCGCGGCAGCGGCTGGGCCGACGCGCCCGCCGCACGCGCGGCGCTCGACGCCCTGACCGCCGACGCACCCGGTCTGGACGCGCTGGCCCCCGCCCTCGACGACCTCGCCGACGCGTGCGCGCTCGACCCGTTCGACCAGCGGGTCGTGGCCGTCGCCCTGCTCGCCGAGGCGCACCCCGTCGCCCACCTGCTGCTCGGGCTGCTCACCGGTGACGGCGCGGCCGGCCTGCCGACGCTCGCGCTCGCGGTCGAGCTCGCGGGGGCGTCCGTCCTGGACCCGGGGGCGCACGCCCGCCTGGCGCCCGGTGCGGCCCTGGGCCTGGCCGGGCTCCTGCGGCTCGTCGGCGGCGGGACCTTCGCGACCACGCGGGTGGGCCTGCAGCCGCGGGTCGTCGCGCACCTCCTGGGTCGTCGGGACGTGGCGCCGAGCGTGCGCGGGCTGCTCGGGGAGGCGGTGCCGGCCGACGTCGTCGGGTACGCCGAGGTCGCCGCGGCGCTGGACGACGACGAGCCCCTGGTGTGGGTGCACGCACCCGTCGGTGCCGCCGGCACCGGCCTGGCCGTGGCCGCGTGCCGCGCGCTGGACGTCGGGTGCGTCGTCGTCGACCTGGACCGGCTGCCCGCGGGCGGTGACGGGCCGGACCGGGCGACGGCCCTCGCCGCGGTCCGCGCGGCCCAGCTCGAGGCGGTGCTGGCCCGCAGCGTGCTGGTCCTCGCCGGGGCGCACACCGTCGGGCCCGACCTCGTGCGGCTCGTCGCGGACGGGGCCGTGCCGGTCGTCGCCGTCGGTGCGACCGTGTGGGACCCGCGCTGGGCGCCGTCCCTGCCGCCGACCGTCACCGCCGGTCGCCTCACCCTCGCGCAGCGCGCCGAGCGGTGGGCGCTCATGACCGGGCACGACGTCGCGACCCCCGACGTCGTGTCGCTGCGCATGACCCCGGAGGAGATCGTCAAGGTCGGCCGCCGGGCGCGCGCCGACGCCGGGCGCGATCACCGCGCCGTGCAGGTCGACGACGTGCGGCGCACCGCGCGGCGCCTCGGCGGCGTGGCGGGGTCGCGCGTGCGCACGCAGGGCACGTCCGCGACGCTCGACGACCTCGTGCTGCCCGTGCACACGCGACGCGAGGTCGAGCGCCTGGTCGCCTGGGCGCGGCACCGCGACGACGTCCTGGCCCTGGGCGACCTGCACGGCAAGGGCGGCAAGGGCACCGGCATCAGCGCGCTGTTCTCCGGGAGCCCCGGCACCGGCAAGACCCTCGCCGCGCACGTCGTGGCCGACACGCTCAACATGGACCTGTTCCAGGTCGACCTGTCCTCGGTGGTCGACAAGTACATCGGGGAGACGGAGAAGAACCTCGAGCGCGTGTTCGGGCAGGCCGAGTCGCTCAACGCCGTGCTGTTCTTCGACGAGGCCGACGCGCTGTTCGGGTCCCGGTCGGCGGTCAGCGACGCCAAGGACCGCTACGCCAACCAGGAGGTGGCCTACCTCCTGCAGCGCATGGAGGCCGCCGAGGGCCTGACGATCCTCGCGACCAACCTGCGGGGGAACCTCGACCCGGCCTTCGCCCGGCGCCTGCACTTCATGATCCACTTCCCGGACCCGGACGTGCCGACGCGCCGCGCGCTGTGGGAGCACCACCTGGCGCAGCTGCCGGGCACGGACCCGGACGACCCGGTCGACCTCGACCTGCTGGCCGAGACCGTCGACGTGTGCGGCGGCGACATCCGCAACGTCGTGCTGGGCGCCACGTACGACGCGGTCACCGACGGCACCCCCCTGGGGATGCGGCACGTGCGCGCGGCGACCCTGCGGGAGATCGCGAAGCTCGGGCGACGCCTCACCGACGCGCGGTGGTGACCCGCCGCCCACCGGAAAGTGCGTAGTGCTTACCGATGTGCGCCGCTACGGCCCCGGACAGGCTGGGCCACGGGCACGTCCGTGCCCGCGCACCGTCCGCGCACCGTCACCGGAGGCCCCGATGAGCTCACACCACGCGCGCGTCCCCGTGCCGGGGACGGCCGCACCCGCCCCCGGCGCACCGCAGACCGCCGCGCCCGCCGCGCCCGAGGCGCTGCGCCCCGCGGCGGCGACGCTCACCGTCGGCGCCGCGGACGACCGCGCCGAGCACGCTGCCGACGCGCTCGCGGACCGCGCGCTGGCCCGCCTCGACGGCACCGACCCGCACCGGCACACCCCGGGCTGCGGGCACCTGCGCCGGTCGGTCGACGCCGGCGCGACCGGCGTCGTCGGCCTGGCCGGCGGCGCGCTGGACGCGGACGTGACGTCGCGGGTCGACGCCGCCCGCTCCGGCGGCACCGGGCTGCCGGGGGGCGTGCGACGCCGCATGGAGTCCGCCTTCGGCACGGACCTGGGGCACGTGCGTGTCCACACCGGCCCGGAGGCCGGGCAGCTGTCCCGGGCGATGTCCGCCGAGGCGTTCACCACCGGCGACGACATCTTCTTCGGCAGCGGCCGGTTCGCGCCGCACGACCCGGTGGGCGAGAAGGTCCTCGCGCACGAGATCGCGCACGTCGTGCAGGAGACCGGGTCGCACGCGGTGCGGCGCTTGCCCAAGATGCCCAAGATGCCCAAGTTCCTCGGCAGGCTGTTCGGCGGCTCGTCGGAGCCGGCCGCGCCGTCGCCGGCCGCGCCGTCGCAGGAGGACCTCGACGCGCAGAAGACCAAGGAGGGCAAGGTCGCCGAGCAGGCCGAGATCGTGGCGCTCGCCGAGGCCCGCGCCTCGGGGGAGCAGGGGCGGGCCACGCTGGCCAAGACGGTCGCGCACGCCCCGGACGCGGAGCCGGGCAGTGCACCGCCCGCCCCGGGCACCGCGGGCACGCCCACGCAGAGCATGGACGAGGCGAACGAGGCCATGCACGAGCTGTGGGTCGAGTTCGACGTCGCCCTGGCCTACGAGCTGAAGATCTACCAGCAGCTCATCGACGTCCCGGGTACGGACCCCGACGAGGCCGCGCAGGAGGCGTTCGACGCCACGTGGCACGACAAGTTCGTCGGGCTGGAGTCGGTCATGCCCAATCGGGGGACCGCCGCCGAGCGGCTCATGCGCCAGGTGCGCTCGGCCCGGAAGGTCGAGGACGCGCACGCCGAGGAGATGATCGCCGAGGACAAGGAGCTCGAGGCGTCGCGCATCCTGCCGAAGGACCTCGAGAACCTCTACGACCGCATGGTCACGACGATGCGGTCGTACGCGAAGACCTCACCGGACCTGCACCCCGCGCTCGCGCGCGACAAGGCGGCCAAGGAGGTCCGCAGCTCGCTCGCCCCCAAGGTCGCGGGCAGGCTGCCGGTGCGCCACTCGGAGGTCGACCGCGAGGCGTGGGCGCGTGCCGAGGGGCGCGCGCCGATCGTCGCAGCACGCCGTGAGCGCCAGAGCCAGGGTCTCCTCGCGAACCTCACGAAGCTCGACGAGTACGATGCGACGGCCGAGAAGGTCGAGGGCCGGGCCGGAGGTGCGGTGTCGACGGTCGGCTCCCTCGGCGGCACGATCGCCGACCAGCTCACCCCGGAGGGCAAGCAGGCGCCGGGCGGTTCGTCTCTCGCCGTGCCCGAAGCCGTCGACGGGGGCGCCCTCGACGCGGTCTCGCGCGCGGCGTGGCGCGAGAAGAACGGCGTGAAGTCGGACGACGCCTACGAGGAGCTCGGCGACGACCCGCTCAAGACGGCCGGCGGCAAGGCGAAGGAGGGCATCAGCACCGTCACCGACATGCTCGGTGGGCTGCTGACCGCGGTCCGTGAGGCGTTCGCGACCGCGCGCTCGGTGCGCGACGCGTGGAAGCACAAGGACCCGCACGGCGCACTGAAGGCGACGAAGTCGGGTGCGTCGGCGGTCGACGCGCTCGTCGCCTCCGCGAAGTCCACCGCCAACCTGTCCAAGCTCATCGACCCCGGCGTCGCGAGCGGAGTCGCCAAGGTCGTCCCGGGCCTCGACATCGCGGCCGCCGCGCTGTCGATGGTCAAGGCCGTCACCGACGTCGCCGTCGCCGGCATGCGCCAGCACGAGACGGACACCGCGATGTTCCAGGCGCGCGTGGCGCGCAAGGGCGAGAAGGCGAACGTCATGGTCTGGCCGCTGATGAACGTCTCGCGCCGCCACACCAAGACCCTCGAGAGCGTCACCTGGGCCCTCGGTTCGTCGGTCGCCGACCTCGGCCTGTCGATCGGCCAGGTCGTCACCGCCGGTGGCTTCGGCATCCCCGCCGCGATCAAGGGCGTCAAGGGGGTCGTCGACAGCGTGCACTCCCTCGGCCACTTCATCGCCGACGAGGTGTACGTCGCGCAGGCGAAGACGGCCGAGCAGGAGTCCGGCCTGCACCTTGAGGGCGGCGCCGAGAACGAGCTGCGCAAGCACCCCAAGGCCGCGGTCGACGGCATCGTGCTGCGGGCCGCCGCGGGTGACAAGACGGCGGAGAACTTCCTCGCCAACTACCGCGTGAACGGCCGGCCGATCGGCCGGCCGCTGCTCGACCGCATCAAGCCGCGCCCGGTCGTCGCGCACGACCCGCGTCAGCAGCGCGCGGTGAAGACGGACCCGGGCCCGGAGGAGCAGACGACCGACGACGGTGCGCTCGCCATGATCCGCGAGGCCGTGCTCGAGTCGATGGGCACCGCCGCCGACCCGCAGAACGTGTTCGAGCGCACCAGCGCGGCGTTCAGCGACGCGGCCGCGTCCGGCAGCGGCCTGCTCGACCGGTGGCGACGCTCCGGGACGCTCGCCGACGACCGCAACGGCGTCAAGGCGGGCGGTGAGGCCAACGGCGGCAAGGCCCGCGACGACCGCGGCTTCATGTGGCGCATGCGCGAGGCGCTCAAGGGCGAGGAGCACCTGGCCCGCAAGGAGCGCATGACGGGCGTGCTCAAAGCCCAGGGCACCGGCGCACCCGTGGCCGGGCTCGTCGTCGGCGCGCACACGCTCGCGCCCGATGCCACGCCGCCGAAGTTCACGGAGTTCCTCGACAAGGTGAGCACCCAGGACCTCGAGGCCGAGCTCGCGAAGCGTCCGTCGCGCAACTCCCCGGAGATGGTCGACCTCATGCTCGAGCTGCTGCAGCGCAAGCTCACCGAGGCCGCGGCATGAGGCCCCTGCTCGACGCGGTCGCCGCGGCACTGGCACAGGCCCGGCCGCTGCAGGTGGACGCGCAGGCGGGCACGCTCGACCTGGCCTCGCGGCTGCCCGGCGACGAGCCCGTGCTGGTGCTCGTGCGTGAGGGCGCGGCGACCGTCACGTGCTACGGCCGGGTGCCCGTGCAGGTGCCGGCCGACCGGGCCGCGCACGTCGCTGACCTCGCGACCGCGCTGAACGGCGCGCTGTTCACCGTGTGCGTCGAGGTGGGGTCGCCCGCCGGGACCGTCGTGGTGCGCGGTGCGCTCGCGCTCGGCCCGCTCGCGCCCGTCGCGGACGGCCGGCCGGTGCTGCACCCCGACGTGCTCGCGGCGCTCGTGCTCGTGGTCGTCCAGGACGTCGAGGCGACGGTCGCGCGGATCGTCGACGCCGTCGCGGACGTCGTGCGCGGCGAGCGCACGCCCGCCGAGGCGGCCCGCGACGTCCGCACGGCTGACCTGGACGCCCTCCTCGGCCCTGACCCCGCCTGACCCCCGACCCTCCGGGCGAGCTCGTACCTCGGCGGCTCCTGGGAGCTCCGAGGCCGCCGAACGACGAGTTCGGCGGCGTGGCGTGGGGCTAGGAGACCATCGTGCGGACCGGGCCGGGGAGCAGGACCTGGATGACACCGCCGTACGCGCACATGCACATCGCACCCTGCGCGAGCACGGGCTGGCCCCCGACGATCGTCCGCGGCGCGCTGGGCGTCCACGTGCCCGTCGTCGCGGGGACGCAGGGCATGGGGGTGAGCACCCCGAGCGCGGCGGCGGTCGCGGCGGCGACCTGCGGGTTCGCGAGCGACGTGCACATCGCGAACGTGGGGACGTTCACCAGGGGAGCGGCGTCCGCGATGGTCGCCACCGGACGGCCCTCGACCAGGACGCGCGGCGTGGGCAGCGCGACCAGCGTCGCGGGGCCCGTGCCGAACGAGCAGGTCACGGTCGCCGACGTGGTCACGGGCAGCGGCACGGCTCAGCGCTCCGAGCCGGCCACGGACGCGGTCAGTGGCTCGCCGGTCGTCGTCGCCAGGCAGGTGACGGTCGTGTCGCCCTCGGACCAGCCGCGCGTCGACGGCAGCAGGTACGTGAAGAACAGCGCCGAGTCGCGGTAGTCCACGCCCACGTAGTCCGCGAACCGCTCGGCGCACGCGCCGTCGGCGAACGCGGTCAGCGCGTCGGCACCGGGGTACGCGTCGGGACCGTCGAGGGCGTCGGGCACCAGCGCGTACACCTCCATCTGGTGGGTGGTGTCGCAGGGGACCGTCGAGACGTCGGTCAGCTCGGCCTGCACCTCCTCGGGGGTGACCACGCAGTCGCCGACGTCCAGCTCGAGCACCTGCGTGCTGGTGGTGCCGTCCCCGCCGAACCACGAGCAGCCCGTGACGCCGAGCGCGACGACCGCCGCGACCACCGGCGCACCGGGTCGTCGCAGCCCGCGGGGAGGCGTCCCCCGTCGCGTGCGCGACGTGCGTTCCATGCGTCCACCCCCACCGTGCCGCCGGCACCCACCGGCCCGTGCAGCCTAGAGGGGCGCCGGGACGGTGCCATCCGTAGTCGTTGCGCAAACGGGTCCGCCCGGCCGGCGGTCGAGGACGCCCCCTCACCTGCCGATGCCGGGAGGGTCACCGCCGCGCTCCGCCTGCGGCGAACACGGGACGTCCGGGGGGTACCCCGCCGTTAGCATCGAAACACGCCGCTCTGTCGGCTCCGCGCGGACCCCTGCCGCGCGGCGCAGACGGGGCACGCCGCTCGTGAGGAGTGCACATGTTCGAGAGATTCACGGACCGAGCCCGTCGCGTGGTCGTCCTCGCCCAGGAAGAGGCGCGGATGCTCAACCACAACTACATCGGCACCGAGCACATCCTCCTGGGTCTCATCCACGAGGGTGAGGGTGTCGCGGCCAAGGCCCTGGAGTCGCTCGGCATCTCCCTGGAGGCGGTCCGCGCCCAGGTCCAGGAGATCATCGGCGAGGGTCAGCAGGCGCCGTCGGGGCACATCCCCTTCACGCCGCGCGCGAAGAAGGTCCTCGAGCTGTCGCTGCGCGAGGCGCTGCAGCTCGGCCACAACTACATCGGCACCGAGCACATCCTGCTCGGCCTGATCCGCGAGGGCGAGGGCGTCGCCGCCCAGGTCCTCAACAAGCTCGGCGCCGACCTCAACCGCGTGCGCCAGCAGGTCATCCAGCTCGTCTCCGGCTACCAGGGCAAGGAGCCCGTGGCGTCGGGCGGCCCCGCCGAGGGGCAGCCGTCGGGGTCGGCCGTGCTCGACCAGTTCGGCCGCAACCTCACGCAGGCCGCGCGGGACGGCAAGCTCGACCCGGTCATCGGGCGCGAGAAGGAGATCGAGCGGGTCATGCAGGTGCTGTCCCGCCGCACCAAGAACAACCCGGTCCTCATCGGTGAGCCCGGCGTCGGCAAGACGGCCGTGGTCGAGGGGCTCGCGCAGGACATCGTGCGCGGCGACGTGCCGGAGACGCTGAAGGACAAGCAGCTCTACACGCTGGACCTCGGCGCCCTGGTCGCCGGCTCGCGCTACCGCGGTGACTTCGAGGAGCGCCTGAAGAAGGTCCTCAAGGAGATCCGCACGCGCGGCGACATCATCCTGTTCATCGACGAGATCCACACGCTCGTCGGGGCGGGTGCCGCCGAGGGTGCGATCGACGCCGCGTCGATCCTCAAGCCCATGCTGGCGCGCGGCGAGCTGCAGACCATCGGTGCCACCACGCTCGACGAGTACCGCAAGTACGTCGAGAAGGACCCGGCCCTGGAGCGCCGCTTCCAGCCGATCCAGGTCGCCGAGCCGAACCTGGCGCACGCGATCGAGATCCTCAAGGGTCTGCGCGACCGGTACGAGGCGCACCACCGCGTGTCCATCACGGACGCCGCGCTGGTCGCGGCCGCGACGCTGGCCGACCGCTACGTCAACGACCGCTACCTGCCGGACAAGGCGATCGACCTGGTCGACGAGGCCGGCGCGCGCCTGCGCATCCGTCGCATGACGGCCCCGCCGGAGCTGCGCGAGCTCGACGAGCAGATCGCCGAGACGCGTCGCGACAAGGAGTCCGCGATCGACGAGCAGGACTTCGAGAAGGCGGCGCGCCTGCGGGACGAGGAGAAGCAGCTCGGCCTCAAGCGCATCGAGAAGGAGAAGGCCTGGAAGAACGGCGACATGGACGCCGTCGCCGAGGTCGACGAGGAGCTCATCGCCGAGGTGCTGGCGAACGCCACGGGCATCCCGGTGTTCAAGCTCACCGAGGAGGAGTCCAGCCGGCTCCTGCACATGGAGGACAACCTGCACAAGCGGGTCGTCGGCCAGAACGCGGCGATCAAGGCGCTCTCGCAGGCCATCCGCCGCACGCGTGCGGGCCTCAAGGACCCGAAGCGTCCCGGTGGGTCGTTCATCTTCGCCGGCCCGACGGGCGTCGGGAAGACCGAGCTGGCCAAGGCGCTCGCCGAGTTCCTCTTCGGGGACGAGGACGCGCTGATCCAGCTCGACATGTCGGAGTTCTCGGAGAAGCACACCGTCTCGCGGCTGTTCGGCTCGCCCCCCGGGTACGTCGGGTACGACGAGGGCGGTCAGCTCACCGAGAAGGTGCGGCGCAAGCCGTTCTCCGTCGTCCTGTTCGACGAGGTCGAGAAGGCGCACGCGGACATCTTCAACTCGCTGCTGCAGATCCTCGAGGACGGTCGTCTGACCGACTCCCAGGGTCGCGTCATCGACTTCAAGAACACCGTGATCATCATGACCACGAACCTCGGCACGCGGGACATCGCCAAGGGCGTCATGACGGGCTTCCAGGCCGGTGGCGAGCTGGCGACGGACTACGAGCGCATGAAGTCGAAGGTCAACGACGAGCTCAAGCAGCACTTCCGTCCGGAGTTCCTCAACCGCGTCGACGACGTGGTGGTCTTCCCGCAGCTCTCGCAGCCCGAGATCTTCCAGATCGTCGACCTGATGATCGCGAAGCTCGACAAGCGTCTGCGCGACAAGGACATGACCATCGAGATCACCCCGGCGGCCAAGAAGCTGCTGTCGGAGAAGGGTTACGACCCGGTGCTCGGTGCGCGTCCGCTGCGCCGTGCGATCCAGCGGGACATCGAGGACGCCCTGTCCGAGAAGATCCTGTTCGGCGAGCTGAAGGCCGGTCAGACGGTCATCGTCGACGCGCAGGGCGAGGGTCTGCTCGGGGAGTTCCTGTTCCACGGCGTCCCGCGCACGGCCGCGTCGCGTGAGCCGGTGGCCGTCGGTGCGCCCGTCGGGACCCCCGGGTCCGGCACGGACGTCCCGCCCGCCCCGACCGCGGCAGGCCGCGGCGACGGTGGCACGGGGCTCGCGCCCGCCTCCTGACCGCACGACCCCGCACCACCGACGAAGGCCCCGGCCCCGCGAGGGACCGGGGCCTTCGTCGTGCCTGCCATGTGCTTTTGGGGGGTTTGACGATACATCGGGTGAATGCGAGAGTCGGTCACGGCTGCCGATGACACGGGTGCGTCCGGCTGTCGTCCGACGGGGTGACGCCGCACGTCCACCGCGGACCGAGCCGCCGGGCGCACCTGACGGCAGGGGGCACCCAGGCGCCGCCTGGGATCAGCTGGCTCGACGAAGAGGACAGATCTGATGAGGGCAACGAGAACGCTGGCGGCGTCGACCGCCGTGGTGATGGGCGCACTGGCGCTGGCAGCCTGCGGAGGTTCGGGCGACTCGGGCGGGGACGACGGTTCCGTCCAGATGACCTACTGGCACAACTCGACGACCGACGACGGCAAGGCCTACCAGCAGGAGATGGCGGACGCCTTCGAGGCCGAGCACCCCGGTGTCGAGATCACGCTCCAGGTGGTCCAGAACGAGGACATGGACGGCAAGCTGCAGACCGCCCTGAACTCGGGCGACGCGCCGGACGTCTTCATGGCGCGCGGCGGCGGCAAGCTCGCCGACATCGCCGAGGCCGGGCAGGTCATGGACCTCACCGACCTGGTCGACGACTCCACGCGGGACGCGCTGGGCACGACGGTCGAGGCGTTCACCGTCGACGGCAAGGTCTACGGCATGCCGACGGCCGTGCTGCCCGGCGGCATCTTCTACAGCAAGGACCTGTTCGCGCAGGCCGGCATCACCGACCTGCCCACGACGATGACCGCGCTCGAGGACGCGGTCGCCAAGCTCAAGGCGGCCGGGATCGCGCCGATCGCGCTCGGTGGCAAGGACGCGTGGCCCGCCGCCCACTGGTACTACTTCTTCGCGCTGCGCGCGTGCTCGCAGGAGACCGTCGAGGCGGCGGCCACCGAGCGCAGCTTCGACGACCCGTGCTGGACGGAGGCCGGCGAGCAGTACACGCAGTTCGCCGACCTCGAGCCGTTCAACGAGGGCTTCCTGTCGACGACGGCGCAGCAGGGCGCGGGCTCGTCGGCCGGGCTCGTCGCCAACCACCAGGCGGCGATGGAGCTCATGGGTGCCTGGAACCCGGGCGTCATCGGCGGTCTGACGCCCGACGGCGAGCCGCTGGCCGACCTGGGCTGGTTCCCGTTCCCCGAGGTGGAGGGGGGCCAGGGCGACCCGACCGCGATGATGGGCGGCATCGACGGCCTGAGCTGCCACGTCGACGCGCCCGCCGAGTGCCCCGAGTTCCTCAACTTCCTGCTGGAGAAGGACAACCAGGAGGGCTTCGCCGAGGCGTTCGTGTCGATCCCGGCGAGCAAGGAGGCGCTGGGCGCCGTCACCGACCCCGCGCTGCAGGAGATCCTGGCGGCCTACGAGGACGCCGCGTACGTGTCGGTGTGGCTGGACACCCTGTTCGGCCAGAACGTGGGCAACGCGCTGAACACGGCGGTCGTCGAGATGCTGGCCGGTCAGGGTGACGCGGCGAGCATCGTCGCGACGGTCAACGCCGCAGCGGCCAAGGAGTAGCGGGGGGCGCAGGGCGCGGCCGGTGACGTCCCGCGGCGTCACCGGCAGCCCTGCGCACGTCGTCGGACGGTCGCGGCGGGCCGCCGCCCCGCTCGTCCGCTGTGCACAACCGGGACGCGCGGGCGCCGGGGGGCTTCGGGCTGATTGTCCGGACCTGTCGGGCAGGTTTCGATATCGTTATCGATCGCAGTTTGACGTTACATTCGGGCGCCTGCGACAGTCGGAAACGGCCACCCCGCACGACGGGGGGAGTGCTGGCAAGCGTCCGAAGGGGTGACGTCGTCCGTCTTCCGGCGGCGGGACGCGACGCGGCGGTCCCGGTGGCTCCACGGGCGTCAGCGACGCCCGGGCCCCGTGAGGCTCAACGAAGAGGACACGACCGATGAGGGTAAAGAAGACCATCGCGGCATCCACCGTGGTGCTGATGGGCGCGCTGGCGCTGGCCGCCTGCGGCGGTGCGGACAGCGGTAGCGCCGGCGGCAGCGCCGACGGCTCGGTCGAGCTGACGTTCTGGCACAACTCGACCACCGGTGACGGCAAGGCGTACTGGGAGAAGACGGTCGCCGCGTTCGAGGACGCCAACCCGAACGTCACGATCGACGTCCAGTCCGTCCAGAACGAGGACATGGACGGCAAGCTCCAGACCGCCCTGAACTCGGGTGACGGGCCGGACATCTTCATGGCGCGTGGCGGCGGCAAGCTGGCCGACATCGTCGAGGCCGGTCAGGCCATGGACCTCACCGACAGGATCTCCGACGAGGTGCGCGACGCCGTCGGCGGCGCGCTCGACGCCTTCGCGGTGGACGGCAAGGTCTACGGCATGCCCACCGCGGTGCTGCCCGGCGGCATCTGGTACAGCAAGGACCTGTTCGCGCAGGCCGGCATCACGCAGACGCCGACGACGATGGCCGAGCTCGAGGACGTCGTCGCCCAGCTCAAGGCCGCGGACATCCAGCCCATCGCCCTGGGTGGGAAGGACGCGTGGCCCGCCGCGCACTGGTACTACTTCTTCGCGCTGCGCGCCTGCACGCAGGAGGCCATCAACGACTCGGCCGCCGAGATGACGTTCGACGACCCGTGCTGGCTCGAGGCGGGTCAGGCGTACGCCGACTTCGCCGAGGTCGAGCCGTTCAACAACGGCTTCCTCACCACGACGGCGCAGCAGGGTGCCGGATCCTCGGCCGGTCTGCTGGCCAACCACGAGGCCGCGATGGAGCTCATGGGTGCGTGGAACCCGGGCGTCATCGCCGGTCTGACGCCGGACGGCGAGCCCCTGGCCGACCTCGGCTGGTTCCCCTTCCCGGCGGTCGACGGTGGCGAGGGTGACCCGACGGCCATGATGGGTGGCGTGGACGGCTACGCCTGCCACGCGGACGCCCCCAAGGAGTGCGCCGACTTCCTGAACTTCTACATGGAGCAGGAGCACCAGGAGGGCTACGCCGAGGCGTTCGTGACGATCCCGGCGTCCAAGGACGCCCAGGCCGCCGTCACGGACCCCGCTCTGCAGGACGTGCTCGCGTCCTACAACGACGCCGCCTACGTGAGCGTGTGGCTCGACACGCTGCTCGGCCAGAACGTCGGCAACGCCCTGAACACCGCCGTCGTCGAGATGCTCGCGGGCAGCGGCGACGCCGACAGCATCGTCGCCACGGTCAAGGCCGCGGCAGCCAAGGAGTAACGACCGACATGAGCGACTCCCAGGGCGAGAACGCGCTCGCCACGACGCCGTCGCCCGCGGGACGCTCGGCGATCGGGGACGGTGCCACGACGGCACCGTCCCCGGTCCGCCGGACCCGGCGGACCGACTGGCGCAAGCACGCCGAGATCGCACTCCTCGCGGGCCCGGCCATCATCATGTTCGTCGCCTTCGTGATCTTCCCCGTGGTCATGGCGGCGTACTACGGCTTCTTCAAGTGGAAGGGCTACGGCGCTCCCACCGACTTCGTCGGGCTCGAGAACTACGTCACGATCCTGCAGGACACGACGTTCCACGAGGCGCTGCTGCACAACGGCTTCATCGTCGTGATGTCGCTGGTCATGCAGGGCCCCGCGGCGGTGATCCTCGCGCTGCTGCTGAACCGCAAGATCCGCGGACGCTCGCTGATCCGCGTGCTCATCTTCGTGCCCTACGTCGTCTCCGAGGTCATCGTCGGTACCGGCTGGAGCCTGATGCTCCAGACCACGGGCGCCGTCAACGGCTTCCTGGAGAAGATCGGGCTCGAGGGCTGGGCGGTCGACTGGCTGTCCGACCCCGACGTCGCGATCTGGTCGCTGATGCTCATCATCACGTGGAAGTACGTGGGCTTCGCGGTCATCCTGTTCCTCGCGGGTCTGCAGTCGATCCCCGAGGAGCTGCACGAGGCCGCCGCGATCGACGGCGCGACCTACTGGCAGGCGCAGCGCCGCATCACGCTGCCCCTGCTCGGCCCGACGGTGCGGATCTGGGCGTTCCTGTCGATCATCGGCTCGCTGCAGCTGTTCGACCTCGTCTACATCATCTGGGGTCAGTACGTGTCCGCCACGGCCGGCACCTCGACGATGGCCACCTACATGGTCCTCAACGGGCGCAACGCCGGGAACTACGGCTTCGGCAACGCCGTCGCCGTCGTCCTGTTCATCATCTCGCTGGTCATCGCGCTGACCTACCAGCGCTTCGTGCTCCGCCGCGACACCGAGGGCGCGCTCACGGGAGGGAAGAAGTGATGGCTGCCATCGCCGTCCAGGCAACCCCGGCACCGACGCAGACGCCGACGAGGCGCAAGAGCAAGCTCGAGCGGGTCAACCCGCTGGTGTACGTCGTCGCGTGGCTGCTCGTGGGGGTGTGCATCGGCCCCGTGGCGTTCATCATCCTCGGGGGCCTGCGGACCAACTCGCAGATCACCATGGACCCGTCGGGCTTCCCCAGCACCTGGGAGTGGGGCAACTACTCGTCGGTGCTCAACAGCTCGATCTTCTGGCAGCAGGCCGCGAACTCCGCGATCTGCGCCATCGCGACCACGGTCGGCGTGGTCATCCTCGGGGTCATGGCGAGCTTCGTGCTCGCGCGGTACGACTTCAAGGCGCAGCCCGCGATGTACTCGCTGTTCGCGGCGGGCCTGATGTTCCCGATGACGGTGGCGATCACGCCGCTGTACATCCTCATCAAGAACCTCGGGCTCATGAACTCGCTCGCGGGGATCATCCTCCCGCAGATCGCGTTCGCCCTGCCGACCACGATCATCATCCTCGTGCCGTTCCTGCGGGCGATCCCCAAGGAGCTGGAGGAGGCCGCGTCGATCGACGGCGCGAGCCGTCTCGGGTTCTTCTTCCGCATGGTCGTCCCGCTGTCGATCCCGGGCGTCGTGACGGTCGGGATCCTCGCCTTCGTCGCGAGCTGGAACAGCTACATGCTGCCCCTGTTCATCCTCAACGACGAGATGATGTACACGCTGCCGCTCGGCGTGCAGTCGTTCGCCTCGCAGTACTCGGTCGACACCG
Organism: Cellulomonas dongxiuzhuiae; assembly: GCF_018623035.1. Taxonomy (NCBI): domain Bacteria; kingdom Bacillati; phylum Actinomycetota; class Actinomycetes; order Micrococcales; family Cellulomonadaceae; genus Cellulomonas; species Cellulomonas dongxiuzhuiae. The sequence goes on along the minus strand of NZ_CP076023.1, from coordinate 3,361,119 downwards.
CCCGGGTGCTGGCGTTCACGTCGCTGTCGATGATCCCGGCGCTGATCTTCTTCTCGCTCTTCGAGCGACGGATCGTCGGCGGTCTCACCGGCGCCGTCAAGGGCTGACGGAGCCTTCGCGCGGCCGTCCGGGCACGTCCCGGGCGGCCGCGTCCTGTACCACCTCGCCACCCCTGAAGGAGCACCACCCTCGTGTCCGACACACCCGGCACCGCCACGCACGACGTCGTGCGGGCCGCTGCCGTCCCCCCTGCCATGCCCCTCGTCTCCGAGCGCGTGCGGGACCTGCACGCGCGGATGACGCTGGAGGAGAAGCTCGCCCAGCTCGTCGGCTACTGGCTCGACCAGAACGGCACGGTCGCCCCCATGCAGTCCGAGATGGCCTCGGGGCAGAAGGACCCCGGCCAGCTCGCCGAGATCACGCGCCACGGCCTCGGCCACTACACCCGCGTCTACGGGACGCGCCCGGTGGAGCCCGCCGAGCGGGCCGCCTGGCTCTGGGCCGAGCAGCGCCGGCTCAAGAGGGAGACGCGCCTGGGCATCCCGGCCCTCGTGCACGAGGAGTGCCTCACCGGCCTCGCGGCGTGGCAGGCGGCGAGCTACCCGACGCCGCTGGCGTGGGGCGCGTCGTTCGACCCCGAGCTGGTGCACGCGGCAGCCCGCGCCATCGGCGACTCGATGCGCGAGCTCGGCATCCACCAGGGCCTGGCGCCCGTCCTCGACGTCGTCGGCGACCCGCGCTGGGGCCGCGTCGACGAGTGCATCGGGGAGGACCCGTACCTCGTCGGGACCGTCGGCACGGCGTACGTGCGGGGCCTGCAGGAGGCCGGCGTCCACGCCACGCTCAAGCACTTCGTCGGGTACTCCGCGTCCGCCGCGGGCCGCAACCACGCGCCCGTGCACGCCGGCCCGCGCGAGCTGGCCGAGATCTACCTGCCGCCGTTCGAGATGGCGGTGCGCGACGGCGGCGTCCGCTCGGTGATGAACTCGTACGCGGACGTCGACGGCGTCCCGGTCGCGGCGGACCCGCACTACCTCACCGACGTCCTGCGCACCGAGTGGGGCTTCGACGGCGTCGTCGTGGCCGACTACTTCGCGGTCGCGTTCCTCCAGGTCATGCACGGTGTGGCCGCCGACCGCGGCGAGGCGGCCGCGCTGGCGCTCGCCGCCGGGCTCGACATCGAGCTGCCCACGGGCGACGCGTTCCTCGAGCCGCTGGCCGCGCGGATCCGTGCCGGCCTGACCGACGAGGCCCTCGTCGACCGCGCCGTGCTGCGTGCGCTCGCGCAGAAGGAGGAGCTGGGCCTGCTCGACCCCGAGGCGTTCGAGGACGAGCCGCCGACGCACGTCGACCTGGACTCCCCGCGCCACCGTGAGCTCGCGCGCCGGCTCGCCGAGGAGTCGGTCGTGCTGCTCTCGAACGACGGCGTCCTGCCGCTCGCGCAGCCGCGGCGCGTCGCCGTCGTCGGACCCAACGCCGCGCGTCCCGAGGCGCTGATGGGCTGCTACTCGTTCGCCAACCACGTGCTGGCGCACCACCCCGACCTGCCGCTCGGCTTCGAGATCCGTAGCGTCCACGAGGCGCTCGCGGCGGCGCTCCCCGACGTCACGTTCGCGGAGGGCTGCACGGTCGAGGGCGACGACGAGTCCGGGTTCGCGGCGGCCGTGGCGGCCGCTGCCGACGCCGACGTCGCCGTCGTCGTCGTGGGCGACCAGGCCGGGCTGTTCGGCCGCGGCACGGTCGGCGAGGGCAACGACGTCCAGTCGCTCGAGCTGCCCGGCGTGCAGCGCCGGCTCGTCGAGGCGCTCGTCGCCACGGGGACGCCCGTCGTCATGGTGCTGCTCACGGGCCGTCCCTACGCGATCGGCTGGGCCCTGGACGGCGAGGGTCCGCGTCCTGCCGCGGTGCTGCAGGCGTTCTTCCCCGGCGAGGGCGGCGGCGACGCGATCGCGGACCTGCTGACCGGCGTCGCGAACCCGTCGGGCCGGTTGCCCGTCTCGCTGCCGCGCGCCGCGGGTGCGCAGCCGTTCCGCTACCTGCACCCCGTCCTCGGCGGCCCGTCCGACGTCACGTCGACGGACCCGACGCCCGTGCGGCCCTTCGGCTTCGGCCTGGCGTACACCACGTTCGCGTACGACGACCTGCAGGTGGACCCGACGGTGGACTCCGCGGGCGTCTTCACCGCGGCCGTGACCGTCACCAACACGGGTGACGTCGCCGGTGCGGACGTCGTGCAGCTCTACGGGCGCGACGTCGTCGCGTCCGTCGTGCGGCCCGTGGTGCAGCTGCTCGGGTACGCCCGGGTCGAGCTCGCGCCCGGGCAGTCGCGCCGCGTGACGTTCCAGGTCCCGACGACGCGCGTGGCGCTGGTCGACCGCCGCCTCGTGCGGGTCGTCGAGCCGGGCGAGGTGCAGGTCTGGGTCGCGTCGCACGCCGCGGTCACCGACCCGGCCACCGTGGTGGACGCCACCGGCGGGGCCATCGCCAGCGCGCGCGAGATGACGCGGCACACGGTGCCGGGGCAGAGTACGCCGCACGCGGTGCTGCAGGTCACGGGCGCCGTGCACGAGATCACCGCCGAAGACCGGCGGATCGTCGACGTGGAGGTCAACGACGCATGAGCACCGTGAACAACCCCATCCTGCCGGGGTGCTACCCCGACCCGTCGATCTGCCGGGTGGGCGACGACTACTACCTCGTCACCTCGACGTTCGAGTACCTCCCGGGCCTGCCGGTCCTGCACAGCCGCGACCTGGTGACGTGGGAGCAGATCGGGCACGTCGTGGACCGGCCCGGTCAGCTGGACTACACCGGCATCGCGTCGTCCGGCGGGTTGTACGCGCCGACGATCCGTCACCACGACGGGCTGTTCTGGGTCATCTGCACGCTCGTCGGCCAGCCGCACGGCAACCCGGGCGGCAACTTCCTCATGACGGCCACGGACCCGGCCGGCCCGTGGTCCGACCCGATGTGGCTCGACGCGGACGGCATCGACCCGTCGATCTTCTTCGACGACGACGGCCGCATCTGGGTGCACGGCACGCGTCTGGCGCTCGAGCCCGAGTGGTTCCACCAGACCGAGGTGTGGATCCGCGAGCTCGACCCCGAGACCAAGAAGCTCACGGGGCCCGAGCACGTGGTGTGGTCCGGTGCCGTCAAGGGCGCCGTCTGGGCCGAGGCGCCGCACCTCTACAAGGTCGACGGCACGTACTACCTGATGGCGGCCGAGGCCGGCACCGAGTTCCACCACGCCGAGAGCATCGCGCAGGCGGAGGTCGTGACCGGGCCGTACACCGGGACCCGCGGCAACCCGATCCTCACGCACCGGCACCTGGGCCGTCAGCACCCGGTCGTCGGGGCCGGGCACGCCGACCTCGTCGAGGCGGCCGACGGCAGCTGGTGGGCCGTGCTGCTCGCCATGCGCACCTACGGCGGCTACCACTACCCGCTGGGCCGCGAGACGTTCCTCGTCCCCGTGGTCTGGGAGGACGGCTGGCCGGTCTTCGCACCGGGCGTCGGCAAGGTCCCGGACGAGGTCGAGGTGCCGTTCGCGACGGGTCCCGCACGCGGGCCCCTCCAGGGGCTCGCGTCCGGGACGGTGCCGGCGGACGACCCGCGCTGGACGGCCGTGCGCGCGCTGCCCAGCGAGGTCGCCACGCCTGCCGGCGAGGGCTGGGACCTGCCGCTGCGTCCCGCGACGCTCGCGGACGTCGACGTCGCCGCGTTCCTGGGCCTGCGGCTGCAGCACCAGGACGCCGACCTCGTGGCGCGCGTCGCCGTGGACCTCGCCGCCGGCGAGGAGGTCGGTGTGGTCGTGCGGCAGTCCGAGAAGGACCACGTGCGTCTCGCGGTCACGCCCGACGGCGACGGCCTGCGGGCGCGGGTCGTGCACCGGCAGCGCGACGAGGACCGCGTGCTGGGTGAGGCGGCGGTCGCCGCCGGTGCGCCGCTCACGCTGTCCGTGCGCGCGCGCGGCGCGGACCTCGAGCTCGTCGTCGGTGCGGGCGACAGCGAGCCCGTCGTCGTGGGCACGGCCCTCGCGACGGACCTCGACACCGTCGCGACCGGCGGCTTCCTGGGCCTGTGGCTCGGCGTCTACGCGACGAGCAACGGCGCCCCGACGAGCACCGTCGCCCACGTCGAGCGCGTGACCTACACCCCCACCGCCTGACCCCTGGTCGTCGCCCGACCCCTGGTGAGAGAGCAATCGAGCTCTCTCACCAGGGGCTGGATTGCTCTCTCACCGGGGGGAGCCCCCTCGTGGTGGTGAGAGTGCGATCCCGTCGGGCGTCAGCGGCGGCGGGTGGTCGGGTCCGTGACGGAGGGCGGGTGGTAGCCCGCGTCGGCCGGGTTGAGGGTGACGCCCGGCGGGACGATGCGGTCGATCTCGTCGAGGACGTCCGCGGGCAGCCGGACGTCCAGGGCCGTGAGGGCCGCGTCGAGGTGCTCGTGCGTGCGCGGCCCGATGATCGCGCTCGACACGGCCGGGTGCTCGAGGACGAAGCCGAGCGCGAGCTGCGGCAGGGTCAGCCCGGCCGCCTCGGCGACCTTCGTCAGCTGCTGCACGGCCTCGGCCTTGCTGACGTTCTCGGGCAGCGACGGGTCGTGCCGCCCCGGCTGGCGCTGGTGACGCGGCGAGCCGCCGCGCGTCCCGTCGAGCGGGCGCCCCGAGAGCCAACCGCCGGCCAGCGGGCTCCACGGCAGCACGCCCAGGCCGTACTCGAGCGCGAGCGGCAGCACCTCGCGCTCCACGCCGCGCGCCAGGATCGAGTAGGGCGGCTGCTCGGTCGCGGGCCGCGCGAACCGGCGGTCGGCCGCGACCCACTGCGCCTGCACGATCTGCGACGGCAGGAACGTGGAGGTCCCGACGTACAGCACCTTGCCGGCGCGCACGAGGTCGTCGAGCGCGCCGAGCGTCTCGTCGAGGGCGGTCCCCGGCTCGGGGCGGTGCACCTGGTAGACGTCGATGCGGTCGGTCTGCAGCCGGCGCAGCGAGTCCTCGACGGCCCGCACGATCCACCGCCGCGAGTTGCCCGCGTGGTTGACCTCGTCGGACAGCCGACCGTGGACCTTGGTCGCCAGCACGACGTCGTCGCGACGCCCCGCGAGCGCCTTGCCGACGATGGTCTCGGACTCGCCGCGCGAGTACACGTCCGCGGTGTCGACGACGTTGATGCCGGCGTCGAGCGCGCGGTGCAGGATCGCCGCGGAGTCGTCGTGGTCGGGGTTGCCCCAGGCGCCGAAGTTCATGGTGCCGAGCGTCAGCGGGGACACCTGGACCCCGGTGCGGCCGAGCGGGCGGTACGTCGTCATGCGTGTGCTCCTTCGTGGGTGGTGGCGGTGGTCGTGGCGACGCGCCCGATGTCGCGCCCGCCCGTGCGGTGGTGGGGGTGCGCGGGGCGCGCGAGCCCGTAGTGGTCGCGCAGCGTCGTGCCCGTGTACTCGCTGCGGAACAGGCCGCGGTCGACGAGCACGGGGACGACCTGGTCGACGAAGTCCTCCAGGCCCGACGGCAGCACCGCGGGCATGATGTTGAACCCGTCGGCGGCGCCCGCGTCCCACCACTCCTGGATGGCGTCGGCGACCTGCTCGGCTGTGCCGGAGAACGTGCGGTGCCCGCGCCCGCCGCCGAGCCGGCCGATGAGCTGGCGCACGGTGAGCCGCTCGCGCCGCGCGAGATCGACGATCAGCGTGTACCGCGACTTGGCGCCCTCGATCTCGTCCTCGCTCGGCAGGTCGGCGGGCAGCTCGCGGTCCAGCGGCAGGTCGTCGGGGTCGACGCGCAGCGTCTTGGCGAGCTGGGCGCGCGCGTACTCGGGGCGGATGAGCCGGTCGAGCTCCTCCTCCTTCGCGCGTGCCTCCGCCGCGGTCGCGCCGATGACGGGCACGATGCCCGGCAGCACGAGCAGGCCGGCGGGGTCCCGGCCCCACTCGACGGTCCGACGCTTGAGGTCGTGGGCGAACGCGAGCGCGTCGTCGAGCGTCTGCTGGGCGGTGAACACGGCCTCGGCGTACCGCGCGGCCAGGTCCTTGCCGTCGTCCGACGACCCGGCCTGCACCAGCAGCGGGTAGGCCTGCGGCGAGCGCGGCGTCGTCAGCGCCCCGGCGACCCGGAAGTGCTCGCCCACGTGCTGGGGGGGATGGATCCGCGAGGAGTCGCCCCACAGGCCGGCGTCCTTGTCACCGATCTCGACGTCGTCCTCCCACGAGTCCCACAGCCGCAGCGCGACGTCGATGAACTCGGCCGCGCGCTCGTAGCGGGACCGGTGCGACGGCAGGTCGTCCTGGCCGAAGTTGCGCGCGGCCTCCAGGTGCGCGGTCGTCACGATGTTCCAGCCCGCGCGCCCGCCGCTGATGTGGTCGACCGACGCGAACCGCCGGGCCAGGTTGTACGGGTCGTTGTAGGTGGTCGACGCCGTGGCGATGAGCCCGATGCGGCTGGTCACCGCCGCGATGGCGGCCAGCACGACCGTCGGCTCGAGCGTGCCCGACGGGCGGCGGCCGACGTCGCGGAACAGCGCCGGGCCGTCGGCGAAGAAGATCGAGTCCAGGTGCCCGCGCTCGGCCGTCTGCGCGAGGCGCTGCAGGTAGGCGATGTTGGTGCTCTGGTACGACGGGTCGGACTCCGGCAGCCGCCACGAGGCCTCGTGGTGGCCCGTGCTCATGAGGAACGCGTTGAGGTGCAGCTGCCCCTCGCGCGTGGGTCGCGTGGTCATGGTGTGCTCCTGTCGGGTGCGGACGGGGTGGCGGGGCCGACGACGGGTGGGACGCCGAGCGCGTCGAGCAGCTCGCGGCGCAGCGCCACGTAGCCGGCGTCGGCCGGGTCGCGGTGCGCGACGGGTACGTCGAGCGCGATCTGCCCGGCGTCGAGAACGACGACACGGTCGGCCAGCACGATGGCCTCGTCGACGTCGTGGGTGACCAGCAGCACCGCGGGCCGGTGCCGTGCGCACAGGTCGCGCAGCAGCGCGTGCATGCGGGTGCGCGTCAGGGCGTCGAGCGCCCCGAACGGCTCGTCGGCCAGCAGCAGCCGGGGCTCGCGGACGAGGGACCGGGCCAGGGACACCCGCTGCTGCTCGCCGCCGGACAGCTCGGTCGGCCACGCGCGTTCGCGGCCGGCCAGCCCGACCTCGGCGAGCCGCTCGGTACCCAGCTCGCGGGCGCCCGGGCCGCGCAGCCCGAGCGTCACGTTGTCGAGCACGCGCGCCCAGGGCAGCAGCCGCGAGTCCTGGAACACGACGGACACCCGGTCGGGGACGGCGATCGTGCCCGTGCCGTGCACGTCGTGGTCGAGGCCGGCGAGCGCGCGCAGCAGCGTGCTCTTGCCGGACCCGCTGCGCCCGAGGATGGCGACGAACTCGCCGGCCGCGATGTCGAGGTCCAGGCCGCGCAGCACGCGGCCGTCCCCCTCACCGAGCCCGTAGGCGCGGACGAGGTCGCGCACGACCACCGACCCGTCGCCCGTCGTGACGCGCTCGTCCGCCAGGACCCCCTGCGCGGGTGCCGGGACGTCGGACCGTGCCGGGACCCGGGCGTCCTCGGTGGGGCCCGGTGCGGTCAGCCCGCGAGCGTGCGCCGCCATGACAGGGCCCTCCTCTGCACGACGCGGACGAGCAGGTCGGAGCCGTAGCCGAGGATCCCGTACAGGACCAGGCCGACGACGATGACGTCGGTCTGCCCGTAGGTGCGGGCGAGCTCCATCATGTAGCCGATGCCGGCGGTGCCGTTGATCTGCTCGACCACCACCAGGGCCAGCCAGCAGCCGGTGACCGCGAACCGCAGGCCCAGCAGGAACCCCGGCAGCGCACCGGGCAGCACGACCTTGGTGAGGAACTCCCACCGCGTGAGCCCGAGGGTCTCCGCGAGCTCGACGTACCGCGCGTCGATCGTCCGCAGCCCGTTGTGGGTGTGGATGTACACGGGGATGAGGACGCCCAGCAGGATCGTGACGACCTTCATCGTCTCGCCGATGCCGAGCCACAGGATGAGCAGCGGCAGCAGCGCGAGGCTCGGGATGGCCCGCTTGAGCTGCACGGGTCCGTCGACGATCGCCTCGCCCCAGCGGCTGAGCCCGGCGACCACCGCCAGGACGGTCCCCGCGACGATCCCGAGGGCGAGCCCGGACAGCGCGCGCCCCGTGGACACCGCGAGGTGCTCCTGCAGGCGGCCGTCGGCGACGAGGTCGGCCCCGGTCGTCACGACGGTCCACGGCGCGGACAGCGTGCGCTGGTCGATGAGCCCGACGGCCGAGCCGAGCGACCACACGGCCAGCAGGACGCCGAGCCCGATGAGGGTGCCGCCGCGCAGCGGGCGGCCGGGACCGAGGCGCCGCACCGTGCGGTGCGTGCGGCGGGCCGTGGTGGCCGCCGCGGGGCGGGCGACGGGCCGCCGTGCCAAGCCGTGGGGCAGGGACAGGGTCGACATCAGCCGGCCTCCTTCTCGCGGTAGGCGGCCACGGCCTCGGCCTCGACGGGTGCGAACCGCTGGTCCCACAGGTCCGCCGCGTCGAGCACGTCGTTGCCCGTGGCCTTCGCGAGCAGCTCGATCGTCTCCTGGTGCCGCGCGATCGCCTCGGACCAGTCCGCGGGGATGTCGGGGATGCCGGCGCGCTCGACGAGGTAGTCGGCGTCGGCGGGGCTCAGGCCCTGGTCGGCGACGTAGTAGCCCGCCTTCCACTCCTCGGGGTGGTCGTGCACCCAGAGCTTGGCCTGCGCCCACAGCTGCACGTAGGCGCGCAGGGCCGCCGCCTTGGCGGGGTCGTCGATCACCGAGGTCGGCGCGTACAGGTGGCTCGGGTCGTCGCGCAGGCCGTGGCGCACCGTGTGCGCACCGTCGGCCTCGTACTTCTCGAGGTAGCGGGCGATCTGGACGCCGCCGATGGGCGCGATGTCGACCTCGCCCGCAGCGAGCGCGGTCGCGTAGACGTCACCGTTGCTGGGCAGCTCGACGAGGGTCACGTCGTCCTGCGCGAGCCCTGCCTCCTGGAGGGCGCGCAGCACGATGACGCCCTGCGCCTGCCCCGGCGAGTAGGCGATGCGGTGCCCGGCGAAGTCCTCGAGGGACTCGACCCCGTCGACCCCGGGTGCGACGCCGAACTCGTAGATCGGGTTCTCCTGCCAGTCCTGGCGGTACACGGCGGAGACGATCTTGACGTCGAGGCCGGTCCACTCGGCGTGGATGGGGGGGATGTCGGCGACGGCGCCCACGTCGAGCGCACCGGCGCGGAACGCCTCGGTGGTCTGCGGGCCGCCGGACAGGTTGGCCCACTCGATCGTGAAGCCGAGGTCCGAGTCGAGGTCGTCGCCGGCGATCTCGACGGCCTTCTGCGTCGTGGGGTCCCCGACGACGAGCGTCGTGCCGGCGGGGACCTCGGTGGGTAGCGCGGCCGTGGCGGCCGTGGTCGACGGGGCGTCGGCCGAGGCGTCACCCGCGCAGGCGGCGAGCAGCGCGGGCAGGAGGGTCGCGGCGGTGACCGCGGCGAGGCGGTGGCGCGCGGTGCGGCCGGACCTGGTCCGGGCGGGGTGGGCGAACGGCATGGCGGAGCCTTCCGGGCAGGGGTGGGCCGCCGGCGTCGGGACGCGGCGGTGGTCGGGCGGGGGCGCGGGCGCGCGGGGTCCCCGGTGTCGACCCAGGGGTGGCGGGCGACGGGGATGGAGCTTGCGGGGCGGGGCCGGGCGCCCTGGGGGCCGGGGGACGGCCGGGCTCGACGGCGTCGCGACCTGGCGCGGCGAGATCGAGGGCGGAGGGTCGCTGGTCAGCGACAGCTCGTGGCCGGACACGACCGACACGCACGCACGAGCAGCACGAGCGCTGCGGCGGGGTGCGGGGCGGTGGTCATGGGGATGACAATGACATACCTGATCGGTCGGGAATAACCCGGTGATCGCATCCTGAGACAGGGCGTCCGTGCGGGGTGGCCTCCGGGTGGCACCTGCCGAGGTCGGTCGGCGTCGGGCAGGCTGGCGGCATGCGAGCGCGGACGCGGGTGCGGGACGTCGTAGCGGCGACGTGGGTCGCCGTGCTGGGCGTCGGCGTGCTGCTGACGGCGTGCGCGGGACCGGCCACGGGGACGTCGCCCGCCGAGATCGCGGACACGGCCGACTGCGCCGTGCGGGAGACGCTCGCGGCCCTCGGGGCAGGCGGGGATGAAGGGCTGCCCGCCGCGCCGCGCGCGGGCCGGGTGCCCGAGGGGTTCGCGCCGGTCGCCGCCGTCGAGTGCCGGATGCCCGAGGTGCGCGTGCTCCCGGCGCCGGAGCCGCCGCAGATCCTGGAGCCGGGTGCCTCGTCGCTCGAGGACCCCGCACCGGCACCCGTCCCCGCAGCGCCGACGGTCGCGTCCGTGGACGTCGTGCGGCTCGAGGGCGACCTCGGTCCGCTGCTCGCGCAGCTCGCGCGCCGGGACGTCCCGGCGCGCCCGGACCAGGCGTGCATGGCCATGTTCGAGGTCGTCCCGGTGCTCTACCTGCTCGACGCGGACGACCGCGCCGTGCGCGTGCGGTGGCCCACCGACGCGTGCGGGTTCCTGCTCGACGGCGCCCGCGAGGGGCTGGCCGGCCTGCGGGAGACCGGTCGGACGACCGTCTCCCTGTCCTGACCCCGACCGCGCGGAGGGGGCCGACTTGCTCCCGTCGCCGGGACGGGTCACCGTAGGCGTCTGCGGCCCCCGGCCCCGCCTGCCGCGTCCGACGCAGGCCCGGCGGACGCGAGCGGGAGGCCTGGACGCGATGGCGGAGACGGACCTGGTCGAGCTGGTCGACGAGGACGGGAACGGCACGGGCACCGCGACGGTGGGGGAGGCGCACACCGCGCCGGGCCACCTGCACCGGGCCTTCTCCGTGGTGCTCACCCGGCCCGACGGGCGGATCCTGCTGCAGCGCCGCGCCGACGCCAAGCTGCGCTTCCCGGGCCTGTGGACCAACTCGTGCTGCGGCCACCCGCTGCCGGGCGCGGACCTGCGCGAGCGCGCGGCGCTGCGCGTGCGCGAGGAGCTCGGTGTCGAGCTCGTCGACGCGCGCGAGGTCGGCGCCTTCCGGTACCGCGCGCCCGACGCGTCGTCGGGACAGGTCGAGTGCGAGCACGACCACGTCATCGTCGGCCGCTGCAGCGGAGAGCTGCGCCCCGACCCGGCCGAGGTCTCCCAGACCGAGTGGGTCACCCCGCAGCGCGCGCACGAGCTGGTCGCGGAGGGCCAGGTGACCCCCTGGTTCGCCGACGTCCTGCGCCTGGTGGCCACCGCCACCCCTTGACGGTCCCTCCGCGCCCACCACCCACGCTCGGCGGGGGGCTTGTGCGGGTGGGGGTCAGGGGGTGGTGGCGATCGTCCACCATGTGCAGGCGTCGGGGGTCCAGGACGTCGTCAGGGCGTCGGCCGTGCCCGCCAGGAGAGCGCCCGTCGCGGTGTGCAGGAGCCGTACCCGTGAGCCCTGGCGCCACGGGCCGCCACCGTCGACGACCACGCGCCAGCCGTCCGCGGTGCCGTCCGCCGCGGTACCGTCCGCCGAGCCCAGCACGGGCGTCGTGCCGACGACGGTGAGTGCGCGGTCGCCGGTGACGAGGCTGACCGTGGCCCCGTCGGTGAGCAGTGCGGGACCGCCCGTGGGCGTCCACGTCGTCGTGCCCGTGGCGCGCAGCGCGGGCCCGCCGTCGGCGACGACGAGCAGCCGGCCCGTCGCGACGTGCACGAGCGCGAGCGGCGCACCCGGCCGGACGCGGACCGTCGGGCGGCGCGACGCGCTCGGCAGGGCGGGCGGCGTGCGCGGTGCGTAGGCGTGCCGGAAGAACCCGCGCCAGAGCCGCCCGTTGCTCGCGTGCCAGCCCTCGGGCGTCTCGACCAGGCTCACCTCGCGCCCCGGGCTGTTGGGGTCGAGCAGCGTGAGGACGGGCCCCGTGGCGCCACGCGAGACGCCCGTCGCGACGACCTGGTGGTTGTCGCCCGCGCGCAGCAGGTGGCGGGCGACGACCATCCCGAGCACCACGGGCCGGCCCTCGGCGAGCGCACGCAGGATCCCGGGCAGCTCGCGGCGCGTCCGCGTGCGGACGCCGGCCAGCGGGCCGAGATCGCGGTCCGGCAGCGCCGACCACGTGACGAACCGCAGCGCCGAGACGGACCGGAACGAGTCGAGCTGGCGGGCCCGGAGGTGGTCGGCCACGAGGTGCCCGTCGGGCGGCACGCGTCCGGGCGCGAACAGCCCGGCGGGCCACGTCGGCACGTCGCGTCCCGACGTGACGTGGTCGAGCACCGAGTACGACATGCCGCCGCACCGCCCGGCGGTCCGCAGCGGCGTGCCGTTCGGCAGCGTGACGAGCACGTTGACGAACCGGTTGGCGAACGCGTACGCCGCGCGCGCCGGGTCGATGCTCTCGGTCACGTCGTCCTCCCGTCGCACACCCTCACACATCAGAGCGTGCCGCGGTCGGTGACGTACCCCGCGGCACTGCGGCGTACGACGGTCGGACGGACCCGATCCGGTCGCGTCAGCGGACGTACAGCCGCTGCTGCGGCGGGGCCGTGAACGGGTCGCCGAGGTAGAACGACGGGTGCGGCGGCTGGTTGTACGCCGTGTTCTGCCAGGCCAGCGCGACCCGGTACATCGGGTCGTGCAGCAGCGTCGGCAGCCGGTGCGACGTGGTGAGCGGCGTCGCGTAGATCCGCAGCGCACCCTCGTCGGACCGCGCCCAGACCACCTCCTCGCGCCAGTCGCCGAGGATGTCGCCCGACAGGACCGGTGTGGACTTGGTGCCGTTGTTCGACCGCACGTCGGACCCGGTCAGCAGGCGCGTCTCGCCGCCCGTGCCGTACTTGTCGATCTTGGTGCCGTCGAGCAGCTCGCGGACGGGGTCACCGTCCCACCAGGCCAGGAAGTTGGCCGACGACGGCTTGCGGCCCACGGCCGCGCCGTTCGCGGCGTTGCGCAGATCCGCCTCGGCGGACGACCACGCCTCCGCACCGGGGCTGCCGGCCCAGACGTCGGCGGCGACGCCACGCCCGTTGTCCGCACCCGTGCCGCTGCGCCACAGCGTCTGGCCGGTCCGCGCGTCGGCCACCCACATGTTCGGCTGGGCCTTGTCCTCGGTGACCTTGAAGTACTCGAGCCCCGGCCGCGACGGGACGAGGTCGCCCACGTGCCCGGCGTCGCCGTGCCCCGTGCCGTTGACCCACAGGCCGCGCCCGTCGTCGTCGATCGTCGCCGCGCCGTACACGATCTCGTCCCGTCCGTCGCCGTCGACGTCCGCGACCGACAGCGAGTGGTTGCCCTGGCCGGCGTACGCCGAGTTGCCGGGCGTCGAGCTGGTCGAGTCGAAGGTCCACCGGCGCGTGAGCTGCCCGTCGCGGTAGTCCCACGCGACGACGACGGCACGCGTGTAGTAGCCGCGGGCCATGATGATCGAGGGTCGCTGACCGTCGACGTACGCGGTCCCGGCGAGGAACCGGTCGACGCGGTTGCCGTAGGAGTCGCCCCAGCTCGACACCGTCCCGCGGGGCGGCACGTAGTCGGTGGTCGCGCCGACCGCGCCGGTGTCGCCGCGGAAGACCGTGAAGTACTCGGGGCCGGACAGCACGTAGCCCTCGCCGTTGCGGTGGTCGGCGTTGGCGTTGCCGATGACCTGCCCGGTGCCCGAGCGCGTGCCGTCGGCGGTCTTGACGGCCACCTCGGCCCTGCCGTCGCCGTCGTAGTCGTAGACCTGGAACTGCGTGTAGTGCGCACCGGCGCGGATGTTGCGGCCCAGGTCGATGCGCCACAGCCGCTGGCCCTGCAGCGTCACGCCGTCGAGGTAGACGTTGCCGGTGACGCCCGCCTGGCTGTTGTCCTTGGCGTTCGAGGGGTCCCACTTCAGGACGACGTCGAGGTCGCCGTCGCCGTCGAGGTCGCCGACGGACCCGTCGTTGATGACGTGGTCGGACGACGGGCGCTGGACGGCGACGTCGAGGTAGCCGCCGGCCAGGTTCAGCGACGGCGCGGACGCCGCCTGCTCGGCGCCGTTCTCGACGGCCCGCACGGTGTACCGGGCGGTCGCCGACGCGCCGGGGTCGAGGTGGTTGGTCGAGCCCGTGACCGGCGACGACGTGATGCGCGTGCCGTCCCGGTAGACGTGGAACCCGGTGCCGCGGTCCTCGTAGCCCAGCAGGCGCCACTGCACGAGGTTGCCGCTGCCGGACCGCACGGAGACCAGCCCGCGGTCGAGGTCCTCGAGCTGACGCGCGCCGGCCACGGGCGTCGTCGGGACCGGGTGCGGTGCGGCGGTCGGGGTCGGGGACGACGTGGGCGTCGGCTGCTGCGTGGGCGTGGGCGACGACGTGGGCGTCGGCTGCTGCGTGGGGGACGCGGTCGGCGTGGCCGTCGTGGGGGCCGTCGTCGGCGTGACCGACCCCGTGCACGTCGTCCCGTTGAGGGCGAACGACGTCGGCACGGGGTTCGTCGTGCCGTCGGACGCACCGTTGAAGCCGAAGGCGATCTGACCGCCGGACCCGACGGCGCCGTTCCAGGCGGCGTTCGTCACGGTCACCTGCGCACCGGACTGCGTCGCTGTGCCGTTCCACGCCTGCTGCACGCTCTGGCCGCCGGTGAACGCCCAGGTCAGCGTCCAGCCGGTGAGGGCGTCACCGAGGTTGTCGACGCGGACGTCGGCGCCGAAGCCGCCGTGCCACTGGTTCGTGACCGTGTAGGTGACCTTGCACGCCACGGCGGCCGTCGCCGACGGGGCCGTCGCGAGGGCGCCGAGCGCGGTGACGGCGGCGGCGGCCGTCGCGAGTGCTGCTGTGCTGCGACGTCGCATGCGCCGGGCCTCTTCCGTCGTCGTCCGTCGTGGACCGTGGGGGCGCCGGGATGTGCACGTTCACGGAAACCGCTTCGACGCCGAGCCGACGGTAGGGGTGGGCGCGCCGCGTCGGCAGGCCTGCGAATCCTTTCGTCGTCGTCCCGGGGTCGTTCAGGGGAGCCGGACGTGGCGCGGCGACAGCTCCGCGACGGAGGTGGCGCCCAGGAGCGCCATCGTGCGGCGCACCTCGCCCTCGAGGATCGCGACCGCGCGGTCCACGCCGCGCTCGCCGCCCGCCATGAGGCCGTAGAGGTACGCCCGCCCGACGAGCGTCGCGCGCGCCCCCAGTGCGATCGCCGCGACCACGTCGGACCCGTGCGTGATGCCCGTGTCGACCCACACCTCGGTGCGGTCGCCGACCGCGTCGAGCACGTCGGGGAGCAGGCGCAGCGGCACGGGCGCCTTGTCGAGCTGCCGGCCGCCGTGGTTGGACAGCACGACCGCGTCGGCCCCGGCGTCGGTCACGCGGCGTGCGTCCTCGACGGTCTGGACGCCCTTGATGATCAGCGGGCCGTCCCACGACGATCGCAGCCACTCGAGGTCCGCGATGGTCATCGTGGGGTCGAACAGCCGGTCGAGCAGGTCCGCGACCGTCCCGCTCCACGAGGTGAGCGAGGCGAACGTCAACGGCTCGGTCGTCAGCAGGTCCGTCCACCACGCCGGGTGCGTCGCGGCGTCGAGCACGGTCCGCACCGTCAGCGCGGGCGGGATCGAGAACCCGTTGCGGACGTCGCGCAGCCGCGCGCCCGCGACGGGCACGTCGACCGTGAGCATGAGCGCCTCGTAGCCCGCCGCCCGGGCGCGTGCCATGAGGTCCTCGCCCGCCGCGCGGTCCTTCCACACGTACAGCTGGAACCACCGGCGCGCGTCGGGGGCGACCGCGGCGACGTCCTCGATCGACGTCGTGCCCATGGTGGACAGCGCGTACGGCAGGCCGCGCCGCTGCGCCACGCGCGCGACGGCCCGCTCGCCCTCGTGGTGCATGAGCCGTGTGAAGCCCGTCGGGGCGAACGCGAACGGCAGCGCCGACGGGCGCCCGAGGTAGGACGTCGTGGTGTCCACGTGCGACACGTCGCGCAGGATCGACGGGCGCAGCTCGAGGTCGCGGAACAGGCGGCGCGCGCGCCGCAGGGTGAGCTCGCCCTCGGCGGCGCCGTCGGTGTAGTCGAACACCGCGCGCGGTGTGCGACGCCGGGCGACGCGGCGCAGGTCGGCGATGGTCAGGGCGTCCTCGAGGCGGCGCTGCACGGGGTCGAGCCGCAGCGGCTGGGGCCGCAGCAGGGGTGCGAGCTCGGACCATCTCGGCAGCCGGCGGTCGGTCACGGGGGGCTCCTCTCGGGGTTCTCGTGCGCGCTCGTGATGAGACGCGTGCGCGGGACCCGCTCCCACGGTAGGTCGGACGTGCGAGGCTGGGCGGGTGAGCACGCCGCCCCTGTCGCCCGCGAACGCCCGTCCGCGGCCCCCTGCCATCACGGACGTGGCCACGGTGGCGGGCGTGTCGTACCAGACGGTCTCCCGGGTCATCAACAACCACCCCAACGTCGCCACGGACACGCGCGAGCGGGTGCTCGACGCCATGCAGCAGCTCGGGTACCGGCGCAACATCGCGGCGCGCGCGCTCAAGACGCGGCGCACGGGCGTCTTCGGGGTCGTCTCGTCCGGCTCGCACCTGTTCGGCCCGACGCGCACGCTCGTGTCGATCGAGCAGGCCGCGCGCGCCAAGGGGCTGTTCGTGTCCCTCGCGACCGTCGACCTGCAGCACAAGGACGAGGTCACGTCGGCCATCGAGCACCTGCTGGACCAGGGTGTCGACGGGATCGTGGTCATCGCGTCGCACGACGAGGCCGCCGCGGCGGTGCTCGAGTCGACGACGCAGGTGCCGGTGGTCGTCGCGGGGCGCACGGGCGGCGAGCACGGGCTGGCGGTCGCGATCGACCAGGAGGCGGGCGCGAAGGTCGCGACGCGGCACCTGCTGGACCTGGGGCACCGCGACGTGCTGCACCTGGCGGGCCCGGCGCCGTGGGTCGACGCGCGTGCCCGCGCGGTCGGCTTCCGCGAGACGATGGCGGCCGCCGGGCTCGCGCCGCGGACGCTGTGGGCCGACGACTGGAGCGCCGAGGTCGGCTACCTCGCGGGCCAGGAGCTCGTGGCGCGCGTGCGGCGCCGGCGCTCGTCCCTGCCGACCGCGATCTTCGCGGCCAACGACCTGCTGGCGCTCGGCATGATGCACGCGCTCGCGGACGCGCGGCTCAAGGTGCCGGACGACGTGTCGGTGGTCGGGTACGACGACGGCGACGGCTCGGCGCACTTCGTCCCCCCGCTGACGACGGTCGCGCAGGAGCTCGAGGAGCTGGGCTACCGCTGCGTCGAGCTGCTGCTCGACGCGCGGGACGGTGTGGCCACGTCGTCGTCGGTGTCGGTCTCGCCGCGGCTGCTGGTCCGCGAGAGCACGGCGCCGCCGCGCCACCCGTCGCGGGTGGTGCTCTGAGGCTCGGGGAGAGGAGGGACGTCCACGCGAGCGGCAGGAGCATCGGCGCAGGTGAGGGCCCCGTCCGGATGTGATCGCTCACACGGACGGGTGGTTCTCGCTGTTTTCTGGCCCCTGGCCTGCGGCGACGCTCGTGACCGAAACGCAACCTCTGTCCGTTGACGTCCCCCCTTGAGAACGTTCACACTCATCCCGTCACGCATCCCTGGAAGGGTCGACGAAGAGGTCGGCTGAGCTGCTCGAGGAGGAGTTGCATGAAGGGCATCAACCGCGCACGCACCGGTCTCGCCGGTGTCGTGGCGACGTTCACGGTCCTGGCCCTGGCGGCCTGTGGCGGCGGTTCGGACACGGCGGGTGACGGCGGGGACGGCGGGGACGAGGGCGGCAGCGACCTCATCCGCGTCGGCTTCTCGCAGCTCGGTGCCGAGTCCGGCTGGCGCACCGCCAACACCGAGTCCGTCAAGGAGAGCCTCTCCGAGGAGAACGGCTTCGACCTGACGTTCGTCGACGCGCAGCAGAAGCAGGAGAACCAGATCAAGGCGCTGCGCGACTTCGTCGCCCAGGACGTCGACGTCATCGCGTTCTCGCCGGTCATCGAGACGGGGTGGGACGAGGTGCTCCAGGAGATCAAGGACTCGGGCATCCCCGTCGTGCTCGTCGACCGCACCGTCGACACCACGGTCGACGACCCGTTCGTCACCTGGATCGGTGCCGACTTCAAGGCCGAGGGCACGACCGCCGGCGAGTGGGTGGCCGAGAACGCTCCCGACGCCAAGATCTTCGAGCTGCAGGGCACGCTCGGCTCCGGTGCCCAGGTCGACCGCGAGGAGGGCTTCGGCGAGGTCGTCGGCGAGCAGATCATCGGCAAGGCGTCGGGCAACTTCACGCGTGCCGAGGGCAAGACGGCCGTCGAGGCCGCGCTGCAGGCGTACCCCGACATGACGATGATCTTCACGCACAACGACGACATGGGCCTGGGCGCCATCGAGGCCATCGAGGCCGCGGGCAAGGTGCCCGGCAAGGACATCCAGATCGTGTCCGTCGACGGCGTGCGCGACGGGCTGCAGGCGCTCGTCGACAAGAAGTTCAACTACGTCGTCGAGTGCAACCCCGTGTTCGGCGACCAGCTCGCCGAGCTCATCACGAAGGTCGCCGACGGCGAGGACGTGCCCAAGGAGACCATCGTGATCGACGAGGCGTTCGACCAGACGATCACGCAGGCCGACGTGGACGCCCGCGCGTACTGACGTGCGAGCGACGTCCCGGGCGCGCCGGCCCCCAGCCGGTGCGCCCGGGACGCCCGTCGAGCAGGAGAGGACACCGATGTCCGCAGCACCCCCCGCCGGTCCCGCCCCCGCGCCGGCCGCGCCCGTCGTGCAGATGACGGGCATCTCGATCGCCTTCCCCGGCGTCAGGGCCCTCGACGACGTCGACTTCCGGCTGTTCCCCGGTGAGGTCCACGCCCTCATGGGCGAGAACGGCGCCGGCAAGTCGACCCTGATCAAGGCGCTCACCGGTGTCTACTCCACCGACTCCGGCCGCATCGCGGTCGACGGTCAGGACCTGCGGTTCGACGGGCCCAGCCAGGCGCAGGCCGCCGGCATCTCGACCGTCTACCAGGAGGTCAACCTCTGCGCGAACCTCACGGTGGCCGAGAACGTCATGCTCGGCCACGAGTCGCGTCGCGGACCGTTCATCGACTGGCGCACCACGCGCCGCCGCGCCGCCGACTTCCTCGCGCGCCTCAACCTCGACATCGACCCGCGCTCGATGCTGTCGTCGCACACCATCGCGGTGCAGCAGCTGTGCGCGATCGCCCGGGCGCTCGTCGTCGACGCCAAGGTGCTCATCCTCGACGAGCCGACGTCCAGCCTCGACAACGCCGAGGTCGCCGAGCTGTTCCGGGTCGTGCGCCGGCTCAAGGACGACGGCGTCGCCGTGCTGTTCGTCTCGCACTTCCTCGACCAGATCTACGAGGTCGCCGACCGCGTCACCGTGCTGCGCAACGGCCGGTTCGTCGGTGAGCACCGCATCGAGGACCTGCCGCGCCGCGAGCTCATCGCCGCGATGATCGGCCGGTCCGGCGAGGCGCTGGCCGGGATCGAGGAGAAGGCGCGCTCGACCATCACGATCCACTCGGAGCGCGAGACGCCCTTCCTCACCGCGGTGGGCCTGGGCAAGAACGGGTCCGTCCAGCCGTTCGACGTCAACCTGTACGCGGGCGAGATCCTCGGCGTCGCCGGCCTGCTCGGCTCGGGGCGGACCGAGATGGCGCGGCTGCTCGCCGGTGCGGACCGCCCCGACGCGGGCGAGGTCCGCGTCCAGAGCGCGCTCACGCGGCTCACGTCCCCGCTCGCTGCGATCGCGCACGGCATCGCCTACTCCACCGAGGACCGCAAGAAGGAGGGGATCGTCGGCGACCTGACGGTCCGCGAGAACATCGCGCTGGCGATCCAGGCGCGCCGCGGCACGTGGCGCCGCATCCCGCGCCGCCAGCTCGACGACATCGTCGCGCGGTACATCACGGCGCTGCAGATCACGCCCGCCAACCCGCACTCGCTCATCCGCAACCTGTCGGGCGGCAACCAGCAGAAGGTGCTGCTCGCGCGGTGGCTCGCCACGGCGCCGCGCCTGCTCATCCTCGACGAGCCGACGCGCGGCATCGACGTCGGCGCCAAGGCCGAGATCCAGAAGCTCGTCACCGAGCTCGCCCAGGACGGCATGTCCGTCGTCTTCATCTCCTCCGAGCTCGAGGAGGTCCTGCGCCTGAGCCAGCGGCTCGTCGTCATGCGGGACCGCCAGAAGGTCGACGACCTCGTCAACGCCGACGACGTCACGACGTCCACGATCCTCGAGACGATCGCCGCGACCGTCCCCGCGACGGTCCCCCAGAGCGGAGCCCACGCATGACACCGACCACCCCGGCGGCGACGCCGTCGCCCGGGCCGTCCCGCGCCACCGCCGTCTGGCACGAGGTCACCCGGCACGGGCTGTTCTGGCCCGTCCTCGCGCTCGTCGTGCTGCTGCTCGCGTGCGGCGTCGCGAGCCCCGGCTTCCTCGACGTGACCGTCCGCGACGGCCACCTGTTCGGTCAGCTCGTCGACCTGCTGCGCAACAGCGCGACGCCGCTGCTGCTGGCGCTCGGCATGTGCCTGGTCATCGCGACCGGCGGCATCGACCTGTCGGTGGGCGCCGTCATGGCGATCGGCCTGGCCGTCTCGCTCACGTACCTCGACACCGCGGCGGACCCGTCGAACGTCGGCACGGTGCTGACGGCCGTCCTGCTGGGCCTGGTCGTGGGGGCCATCGGCGGCGCGTTCAACGGCGCGATGGTCGCGGGGCTGGGCATCCAGCCGTTCATCGCGACCATGATCCTCATGGTCGCCGGGCGCGGCATCGCGATGCTCATCACGCAGGGGCAGATCACCACGGTCACGAGCCCGCCGTTCAAGACGATCGGCTCCGGCTTCGTGCTCGGCGTCCCGACCCCCGTCGTCATCGCCGTGGCCGCGTTCGTCGTCGTCGCCCTCGTGGTGCGGCGCACCGCGCTCGGGATGTTCCTCGAGTCCATCGGCATCAACCGCGAGGCCAGCCGCCTCGCGGGCGTGCGCTCGCGGCGCACCACGTGGACCGTCTACGTCATCGCGGGCGTCCTCGCGGCCCTCGCCGGCCTCGTCTACGGCGCCCCGACGATGGCCGCCGACGCCAACAACATCGGCCTGATGAAGGAGCTCGACGCGATCATGGTCGTCGTGCTCGGGGGCACCAAGCTCGACGGCGGGCGGTTCTACCTCGGCGGTCTGCTCGTCGGCGCGATGCTGCTGAGCTCGCTCGAGCGTGCGGTCATCATCTTCCAGCTGCCCTCGCAGACCACGCCGCTGTTCAAGGCCATCGTGCTCATCGCGGTGTGCGTCGCGGCGTCGCCGACGCTGCGCGCCATGCTGCGCCGCCGACGGCGCGCCGACCGCGTCGACACCCCCGCCGCCCCGGTCGAGCCCGTGAGCGCCGCGGAGGTGACGGCATGAGCACCGACCAGATGGTCCGCACCGAGCGCACGAGCGGCGGCGTGGTGCACCGGGCGCGGCGCGCGCTGCGCGGTCTCGACCGACGGTTCCTGCCCGTGCTCGGGACGCTCCTGACGCTCGCCCTCATGCTCGGCGTGGGCCAGCAGCGGTACTCGACCGACCGCGTCGACTTCGTCAGCATGAAGCTGCTGTCGAACCTGCTGGTCGACAACTCCTACCTGCTGGTGCTCGCCGTCGGCATGACGTTCGTCATCCTCACCGGCGGGATCGACCTGTCCGTGGGTGCCGTCGTGGCGCTCGTCGGGCTGTCGATCGCCGAGATGTTCACCGCCGGCCTGCCGCTGCCCGTCGTGCTCGTCGTCGGCGTGCTCATCGGCACGTCGTGCGGGCTGCTCATCGGCGTGATGGTGCAGATGTTCGACATCCAACCCTTCATCGCGTCGCTCGCCGTGATGTTCCTGGCCCGCGGCCTGGCCAACGTCATCAGCGTCAACTCCCTGAAGATCGACGACGCGGGGTTCTCCGCGCTCGCCGCGTGGAGCCTGAAGTTCGGCGAGGGACGCGAGCTGTGGCGCATCAACGCCAGCATGGTCATCGCGCTGGCGGTGCTGCTCATCGCGTTCCTGGTGCTGCACTACACGCGGTTCGGTCGGTCCGTGTACGGGCTAGGCGCGGGCGACGGGGGAGCGGCGGTCAACCTCATGGGCCTGCGCCCCGCCCGCACGCGCGTCTGGGTGTACGTCATCTCGGGCACGTGCGCCGGCATCGCGGGTGTCCTGTTCGCGCTCTACACCAAGTCCGGGTTCAACCTGACGGGCATCGGCATGGAGCTCGACGCGATCGCGGCGGTCGTCATCGGCGGCACGCTGCTGTCCGGCGGCGTGGGCTTCGTGCTCGGTACCGGCGCGGGCGTGCTGGTCTACGGCCTCATCCAGGTGCTCATCGCCCGCGAGGGTCTGGACTCCTGGTGGACCCGCGTCTTCATCGGCGTCGTCCTGCTCGCGTTCGTCATCCTCCAGCGCGTCCTGGCGGTCCGCCGCCGCTGACCCGCCCCCGCAGGACCCCCACCCCCAGCCGGTGAGAGAGCGATCCAGCTCAGGGCGGACCCCGCACCGAGCGCAGCTGGATTGCTCTCTCGCCGTGGTGGATGGGGTGGGTGGGGGGTCAGGCGTAGGCGGCGACCGTGCGGGGGCCGACGGCCTGGCGGGCGCGGGCGGCGGCGCCGACCGTCGCCAGGAGGCCCGCGACGGCCCACAGCGCGAGCGCCACCACGGCCCCGAGCAGGGACGCCGGCGTCTCGCCGACGACCGCACCGAGCGCGTCCGACGTGGCCCTCAGGGGCAGCCACCCGACCGAGCCGCCGACCCACGCGGGGACCGTGGCGGCCAGCCCGGCGACGAGGTACGCGAAGCCCGCGACCACGGCGACGACGCGACCGGCGGTCCCGAACCAGGCTGCGACCGCCTGGTGGAACGCGGCGAGCGCGACGGCCGCGACCGCACCGACCAGCGCGAGCCCGAGCGTGCGCCCGGCGCCCTGGTCGGTGATGGCACCGGCGACCGCACCGACGGCCGCACCGGCGACCGCCGACACCGCCGCGGGCAGGGCCAGGGACCCGGCGACCAGCGCGAACGCCGACCGTGTCGACCCCGCGACGCGCACCGGCAGGGGCCGGAACACGAGGAAGAGCACGAGCGCGCCGATCCACAGGGCGACGGCGACGAGCGTCGAGACGAGGCCGAGCGGCGCGGACACCGTGGCCGAGGGCGCCGCGACCGGTGCCGTGACGACCTGCGCGAGGTCCGCCCGCTGGTCCTCGGGCGTCGTCGGCAGCTGCTCGACGGCCTGGCCGAGCCCGGTCCCGAGCTCCGCCGTCCCGTCGGCGAGCTGCGTCGCACCGTCGCTCGTCTGCCGGACGCCGTCGGCGAGCTGGGCGCTTCCGTCGGCGAGCTGGGCCGCGCCGCCGTCGAGCTGCGCGACACCCGCCGCGAGCTGGGACGACCCGCCCGCGAGCTGGGAGGCGCCACCCGCGAGGGTCGACGCACCGGTCGCGAGGTCGGACGTGCCGCCCGCGAGCTGCTCGATGCCGCCCGCGAGCTGCTCGGCACCCCCGGCGAGCTGCTGCAGACCGGCGACGAGGCCGGGCTGGGTCGCGTCGCCCGGGACGCCGTTGACCGTGAGGTCGAGCCCGCCCGCGATCTGCTGCACGTAGCCCAGCTGCTCGCTCAGGCCCGCGATCTGCTCGTTCAGCGTCGCGCGCTGGCTCGTCAGGACGGCCCGCTGCACGAGCGCGTCGACGCACCCCTCGGTCGTCGGGTCGGCCTCGCAGCCCAGGTCCTGCACCGCGGCGTCGGCCTGCGCGAGGCCGCCCTCGACGAGCGGGAGCGTGGCACGCAGCTCCGTGAGCGACGCCTCGATCCCGCCGGCCAGCCCGCCGGCCGCCGTCGCGAGCGTCCCGAGGCCGGTCGAGCCGTCGGCGGTCCGGCGCAGGCCGTCCGCGAGCTCACGGGCCCCGGCAGCGGACTGCCCGGCGCCGTCGGCGAGCGCGCCGGCACCGTCGGCGAGGGTGCGGGCACCGCCCGCGAGCTGTGCCGTCCCCGTCGCCAGGTCGTACGACCCGCTGCGCAGCTCGCGCGTGCCGCCGGCGAGCTGCCCGGCGCCGTCCGCGAGGCCGTCGGCGCCCGTCGCGAGCTGCCCGGTGCCCTGCGCGAGCTGCCCGACGCCCTCGGCCAGCTGCGTCGCGCCGTCGGCCGCCTCACCGAGCTGCTCGCCCAGCGTCGTGAAGCCGACGAGCACGTTCTCGACGTAGGTGCTGGTCAGCTGCGAGCCGAGCACGCGCGTCGCGGTGGTGGTGACCGTCGCGGCCACCGCCTGGTCGACCGCGGTGGCGCCCGGGGGCGAGGTGATCTCGATCGTCGCCTGCTGCACGTCGTCGCCGGACGCGAACGACGTCGCCGCGGCGGAGAAGTTCTCGGGGATCGTGACGACGGCCGCGTACGTGCCGTCGTCGAGCCCCGCGGCCGCGTCGGCGTCGTCCGTGACGACCCACTCGTAGTTGGCGTCGACCTCGGTGCCGTCGACGAGGGCACCGGCGAGCTGGCGGCCGAGCGGCGTGTACTGCCCCTCGAGCGTCACGGGCTCGTCGTGGTTGACCACGGCGGCCTTGACGTGCGCGAGGCCGTCGGCCGGCGCCCAGGAGGCGGCGAGCAGGATCACGACGAGGGCGAGCGGAGCGGCCAGCGCGACGACGACGGCGGGCCACCGCCTCACGGGTCGTGGGGTCACCGAGGTGCGGGACATCGGGGTTCCTTCCTGCGCGCTCACGCGAGGACGCCGGTGGACGGCGCGAGGGTGGTGACGGGGGTGCCGGCGGGGAGCAGGTCGTCGGCGGACGTGGTGCCGACGACGCCGAGGAGCAGGGTCGCGCCCTGCTCGGCTGCCCGCGCGAGGGCGGCGGCGGCGTGGGCCCGCTCGTGCGGGTCGGTGACGAGGTCCGTGCGGTCGACCGCGAGGACGGTCGGACGCTCGGCGACCGCGGCGTCGAGCGCGTCGATGCCCTCCGTCCGCAGGTCGACGTAGCCGACCGCGCGACGCACGGCCGCGGCGCGCACCGGCAGGAGGTGGCCGGCGACCTTGAGGTCACCGCCGGCGGGCGTGAGGCGTCCGGCGACGGTCAGGAGCAGCGCCGCCACGCGGGCGGGCTCGTCGGCGTGCACGACGAGCGCGTCGCCGCGGCGCACGGCCAGGTGGACGACGTCGGTGCGGTCGGCCGCCGCGAGGCGCAGGTCGCGTGCGGCGACGACGACGTCCGGGTCGCCCGGCCACGTCGCGAGCCCGAGCTCGCGGTGCAGCGCCTCGCCCTCCACGTCGAACGACGGCAGCACGCGGTCGAGGCTGCGCGGCATCCACCAGGCGCGGTCGCCGAGGATCTGCATCACGGCGGGCACGAGCGTCATGCGCACGACGAACGCGTCGACCGCGACCCCCACGGCCAGGCCGAGCGCGATGGGTTTGATGTTGATGTCCCCCTCGGGGACGAACGCGAAGAACACCGCGACCATGATGATCGCCGCCGCGGTGACGACCTTGGCCGACCCGACGAAGCCGGTGCGGATGGACGCACGGGCGTCGCCGGAGTGCACGTAGTCCTCGCGGATGCGGGACACGAGGAAGACCTCGTAGTCCATCGCGAGGCCGAAGAGCACGCCCATGAGCACGATGGGCATGAACGAGATGACCGGCCCGAGCTTGGCGACGTGCAGCAGGTCGGCGCCGACGCCGTGCTCGAAGACGCTGGTGACGACACCGAACGCGGCGGCCACGGACAGCAGGTAGCCGACGGTCGCCTTGAGCGGCACCGCGACGGAGCGGAACACCATCGTCAGCAGCACGAGCGAGAGCCCGACGACGAACACCGCGAAGGGCAGCAGGGCCGCACCGAGCTTGGCGGACACGTCGATGCCGACGGCGGTGAAGCCCGTGACGGACAGGTCGAATCCGTACTCGTCGAGGATGTGCGGGCGCAGCTCGCGGATGGCGTTGACCAGCTCGGCCGTCTCGGGGTCGGTGGGGCCCGTCGTCGGCACGACCTGGACGATGCCGGTGTCGATCGACTCGTTCGGCGTGGCCAGCGGGACGTCGTCGACGCCGGGCAGCTCCCGCAGCTCGTCGGCGACGTCCTGCATGAGCTGCAGCGGGTCCTCGCTGGTCACGATGCTGCCGGTGACCACCAGCGGCCCGTTGGCGCCGGGGCCGAAGTGCTCGCTGATCCGGTCGTACGTGACGCGCTGCGAGGAGTCGGTGGGCGAGACGCCGGCGTCGGGGAGCGCGAGCCGCAGGTCCAGGGCCGGGAGGGCCAGTGCGAGCAGCGCGCCGACCGTCACGACGACCGTGATCCACGGCCGCGCCGTGGCGAGCCGGACCCAGCCGGCGAAGAAGCGGTTGTGGTGCGGCGGGACGTCCCAGGAGTCACCGGCGGGTCCGGCGGTGGTGGGCTCCGCCGCGGCCGCGTCGGCCGCGCGACGGGCGCGGCGCGACGGGCGCGGGCGCAGGCGCTCGCCGGCGACCCCGAGCATCGCGGGGACGAGGGTGATGGACACCAGGACGGCGACGCCGACGGCGACCGCGCCGGCGACGCCCATGACCGTGAGGAAGGGGATGCCGGCGACCCCGAGCCCGACCAGCGCGATCATGACCGTCAGACCCGCGAAGATCACCGCGGAGCCGGCGGTGGCGTTGGCGCGGGCCGCGGCCTCCTGTGCCGGCAGGCCGGTGGCCAGCAGCTCGCGGTGCCGGGACACGATGAACAGGGCGTAGTCGATGCCGACGGCGAGCCCGAGCATGAGCGACAGCAGCGGGGTCGTGCTGGTGACCGACGTGAACGCGGCGGCCACGAGCACGAGCAGCGTGGACAGCCCGACGCCCAGCAGCGCGTTGAGCAGCGGCATGCCGGCGGCGGCGAAGGAGCCGAGCGTGAGCAGCAGCACGACGAAGGCGACGACGACACCGAGCGCCTCGGTGATGGTCAGGCCGGGGAACTCCTGCGAGAAGAGCTGGCCGCCGATCGTCGCGTCGTACCCGTCGGGCAGGGCGGTGTCGAGGTCGTCGGTGAGCCCGCGCAGCTCGTCCTTGACGTCGGCGCCGATCGCCACGCCCTCGCCCTCGAGCGAGAGGGTGACGAGCGCGGCCTCGCCGTCCTCGCTGACGGCCGACGCCCCGGGGGTCTCGGTGTCGAAGGGCGAGACGGCCGAGGTGACGCCCTCGACGTCGCCGAACGCCGCGATCGAGTCCTCGACGGCCGCGACGACCGCCGGGTCGTCGACCTGCGCACCGTCCTCGCCGGTGACCAGCACCTGCGCCGTGGTGCCGGCGGCCTGCGGGAACGTCGCCGCGAGCCGGTCGAGCGCGGCCTGCGACTCGGTGCCCGGGATCGTGACGGAGTTGTCGAGCTTGCCGCCCAGCAGGAGCGCACCGGCGCCGACGAGGACCAGGAGCGCCAACCAGGCGCCGATGACGGCGCGCCGGCGCGCGAACGCGGCCCGGCCGAGGCGGTAGAGCGCAGAGGACACAGGTGCTCCCGAGGGCGGTGGAGGGGAGGACGGCGACGTCCGACGGCCGCGCGCGGGCGCAGCATCGATACGTGACTGTATGCGATACAGACCTGTATCGGTAGCGGCGGTACGCTCCTGCTGGGGCGACGACGGAAGGGTGGGCGGCATGAGCGAGACCAGCACCGCGGTGGACGGCGCCGCCGACGCCACCGTCTCGCGCCGCCGCCGGCACACCCGCGAGCGCCTGCTCGACGCCGCGTTCGACCTGTTCGCCGACGAGGGCGTCGACGCGACGTCGATCGAGGCCGTCTGCGAGCGCGCCGGCTTCACCCGCGGCGCGTTCTACTCGAACTTCGACAACAAGTACGCCCTGCTCCTCGCGCTGGCCGCGCGTGAGCACCAGCGCCGCCTGCACGAGCTGCGCAGCGCCCTCGCGGTCGCGCAGGGCGAGTGCGCGCAGGGCGCCGGCATCGACGTGGACGCGATGGCCCGGTTCCTCGAGATCCTGCTCGAGCGCATCTCCGACGACCGCCGCTGGCGCGTCATCAGCGCCGAGCTCACGCTGCTCGCGATGCGGCAGCCCGAGATCGCGCGCCACCACCACGACCTGGACCGGGAGATGACCGACGAGGTCGCGGACGAGATCGAGCGCCTCATGCCCACGCTCGGCCGCCGGCTCGTCCTGCCCGCGCGGCAGGTCCTGCGCGTGCTCGCCGCGGGCTACCTGGCCGACCTGAACGCAGCGGACCTCTCGGGCGACCCGCAGCCCGCGGCCCGCGCCCGTGCGGAGGCGGCGACGTGGCTGCCCACGGTCGCCGACCGGCTCACGGTCCCCCTCTGAGCGACGTCCCGGGGAGGGTGCCGCGGGACGCCGGGACCCTCAGGCATGCTGGACGCATGACCAGCCTGCCCGGGGGAGTGTCCGTCAGCCGGTTGCGGGTCTACGACTGGCCGGCACCCGACGGCGTCGGACGTGCCGGGAGCGGGACGCCGCACGTCCACATCGCCTCGAGCGAGGCGTACGTCGTGCTGTCCGGCACGGGCGCGGTCCACACGCTCGGCCCCGAGGGTGTCGCCGAGCACGCGCTGCGCCCGGGTGTGGTCGTCACGATCGACCCCGGCGTCGTCCACCGCGTGGTGAACGACGGCGACCTGGAGGTCCTCGTCGTCATGGCGAACGCCGGCCTGCTCGAGGCGGGCGACGCCGTCATGACGTTCCCTCCGGCGGCGTTGACGGATGTCGCGACGTACCGGGACGTCGCCTCGCTGCCCGTCGGCGGGGCGCACGCCGACGTCACAGACGAGCAGGTCGCCGCCGCCGTCCGCGCGCGCCGCGACCTCGCGCTCGTGGGCTACAACCAGCTGCGGGAGGCGGTCGAGCGGGCCGGCGCGCGCGCCGCGCTGCAGCCGTTCCACGAGGCCGCCGTCCGGCTCGTGCGGCCGTCGGTCCCACGCTGGCAGGACCTGTGGGGGCGGACGGCGTTCGCCGAGACCGACGCCACCGCCGGCGTGCTCGAGGGCCTCATGCGCGGGTCCGCCCCGCACCTGCGGGCCGGGCGTGCGGAGCGCCTCGAGTCGGTCCCCGCGCCTCGCCGGTACGGCATGTGCGGCCGCCTGGAGACGTGGGACCTGGGCTGAGCCGCCGTCGTCAGCGCCCGGCGGCCGCCGCCAGGACCAGGTGGCGGTCCGCGGTGACGGCGACGAGGAGGTCGCGCTCGGACACGGCGTGCTGCCGCAGGTCCGTGCGGCCCGTCGCGGCGAGCTGCCGGCGGAACGCGAGGGTCGTCGCGTCACGCTGGAACCGGCGCATCGCCGCGCCCGCGTCCTTGCCGCCGGCGCGCGTCGCCCACCCGACCGCCGTCGTGCGGCGTCGCAGCGACGTCAGCATGTCGATCTCGTGCGGGGCGAACCAGCCGGCGCCGGCGTACTCCGACAGGCGGTGGCGGATCACCGCGCACTCCTGGCGGCGCAGCCAGAACGCCAGGCCGACGACGCCCGCGAAGAGGGGCACCTGCACGACCGCGAACACCGCGAGGTAGGCGTCGCCCGCGAACACGCTGGTCGCGTTCCACGCCGCGTGCCCCGCCATGGCGATGAGGAGCCCCAGCGGCAGCAGCCACCAGGCGGCGTGCCGGTGGCGGGACCGGGCGGCCAGCCCCAGGGCGGCGCCGGTGCACGCCGTGAACAGCAGGTGCGCGAACGGCGTCGCGAGCCCGCGGAGCACGAACGTCTCGGCCAGCGTGGGGCCCGCCTGGCCGAAGTACAGGATGTTCTCGGTGAACGCGAAGCCCGCCGCGACGACCCCCGCGTAGACGATCCCGTCGACGACGCCGTCGAAGTAGCGGCGCCGGGCGAGGAACAGCGCGAGCACGCCCGCGGCCTTGGCGAGCTCCTCGACGACGGGGGCCGACACCAGCATGGCGGCGAGCACCCCCGCGTCGAGGTCCCCGGTCACCTGCGCGACCGCGAGCATCGTCAGCTCGTTGGCGACGAGGGAGACCAGGACCGCGACGCCCGCGCCCCACAGGAGCCCGAAGAGCAGGGCGCCGCGCGGCTCGGGCTCCCAGCGGTCGAGCCAGCGCACGCCCAGCAGCACCGCGGTCAGCGGCACGACGGCCAGCAGGGTGCCGACGACGCCCGCGCCGACGCCGACCTGCACGAGCACCAGCGCGACCGCGCCGAGCGCCGCCACCGCGATGAGGGCGGCGGCGACGATCGCCAGGACGTCGCGTGCGGGGGTCCGGCGCCGGTCGGGGACCCACTGCGCGGGGACGACGTCCACGGCGGTGGCGGGCGGGGCGGGCTCGTGGCTGCTCACGCCGCCACCCTAGGGCCGCGAGCGGGACGCACGTCCCGGCGCGCTGCCGTGCCCGACCGTAGGGTGGCCCGGACCGGCCGCCGGCCGGACGAGACGAGGGGACGCATGGACGAGCGCGAGGTCCGCCGCAGGATGCGGGCGCAGGAGCTGTACGACGACGAGGGCCCCGGCCTGGAGGCGCTCGTCGCGGAGCGTCAGCGCGCCAAGGAGCTCACGTGGCGCTTCAACCTGATGAACCCGACGGACGTCCCGGGGCGCCAGGCGATCCTGCGCGAGCTGTTCGGTGCCATGGGCGAGCGCGTGTGGATCGAGGCGCCGCTGCAGGTGTCGTACGGCTACAACGTCTCGTTCGGTGACGACGTGTTCGTCAACGTGGGGTTCACGCTGGTCGACGACGTCGAGGTCACCATCGGGTCGCGCGTGATGATCGCCCCCAACGTCACGATCAGCGTCACGGGGCACCCCGTGCACCCCGAGCTGCGCTCCGGCATGTCCCAGTTCTCGGCGCCCGTGACCGTCGAGGACGACGTGTGGATCGGTGCGCACGTGGTGCTGCTGCCCGGTGTGCGGGTCGGCGCCGGCTCGATCGTCGGGGCCGGCAGCGTCGTGACGAAGGACGTGCCGCCCGGCGTCGTCGTCGGCGGCGTGCCGGCACGCGTCCTGCGGCCCATCACCGACGCGGACCGCGAGTTCACCTACCGGTCGCCCGGCACGCTGGCCTGACCGGTCGCGCGCCCGGCCGCCGCCGGGGCGTCGGCGGCGAGCAGCACGGTGCGTCCGCGAGGTCGAGGGTGTGCGGGCATCGGAGGTGGGTCCCCGCGGCACCACCCGCTGGGCACGGGCGAGGCGCGCGCCTCACGCGTCCGCGTACGAGTCCACGACCGCCAGGTCGAGCGCGAACTCCACGGGCGCCGACCCGAACAGCAGCCGGCCCGCCTCGTCGGCGGCGTCCCGCACGGCGCGCGCGACCTCGTCCGCGTCGGCCGCAGGGGAGTGCACGACGACCTCGTCGTGCAGGAAGAACACCAGGTGCGCGCGGCCGTCGCCGATGCCGCGCAGCCGGCGCCGCAGGGACGCGAGCCAGCACAGCGCCCACTCGGCCGCCGTGCCCTGGACGACGAAGTTGCGGGTGAACCGGCCGCGGTCGCGCGCGCGCCGGCGGGCGTCGCGTACGTCGTCGGGGTCGGCGCCCTCCGCCCCCGCGGCGCCGAGGCGGTCGAGGAACGCCGCGCTCCCGGGCGGTGACGTGCGGCCCAGCCAGGTCGAGACCGGCTCGCCGCGCTCGCCCGCGCGCGCCGCCGCCTCCACGAGCGCGACCGCCTGCGGGTACGCGCGGGTCAGCCGGGGCATGAGCATGCCCGCGGTGCCCGTGGTCGCGCCGTAGATCGCACCGAGCAGCGCGTACTTGGCGTCCTTGCGGGTGGGGACCGTGCCGGCGTCGGCGATCCGCTGGTAGAGGTCGGACCCGCGCGCGGCCTCCGCCATCGCGCGGTCCCCGGAGATCGCGGCCAGGACCCGCGGCTCGAGCTGGGCGGCGTCGGCGACCACGAGCCGCCAGCCCGGGTCGGCGCGCGCGGCGCCGCGCAGGGAGGCGGGGAGCTGCAGCGCGCCGCCGCCGTCGGTCGCCCAGCGTCCCGTGACGACGCCGCCGACCACGTACGTGGGACGGAACCGTCCGTCGTGCACCCACGTGTCGAGCCACGCCCAGCCGTTCGCGCTCAGCAGCCGGGACAGCCGCTTGTACTCCAGCAGCGGCTCGACCACGGGGTGGTCGAGCTCACGGATCTCCCACTTGCTCGTGGACCCGAGCGAGAAGCCCTGGCGCCGCAGCGCGGCGAGCAGGTGCGGCTGGGAGTCGGGGTTGAGGCGGGGGTCGCTCAGCAGGTCGCGGATCGTGCCGACGAGCTCCTCGAGGCGGCGCGGCCGCCCGCCGCCCACCGGTCGCGGCCCGACGAGCGCGGTGATCAGCTCGTCGTGCCGCACGGGGTCCCAGGGCAGGCCGTCGTGCTGCATCTCGGCAGCGAGCAGCGCGCCGCCGGACTCGGCCGCGAGCAGCAGCCGCAGCCGTCCGGGCTGCGTCGACCCGGCGACGGCGTCGAGCTGGTCGCGCAGCGCGGCGAGCAGGTCGTCGGGCGTCGCGTCGCCGGGGTCGGCCCGGTCGGACGAGGGCGAGGTGTCGCGCAGCGCGTCGAACAGGTCGGGCTCGCGCACCACCGGGACGTCCGGCGGCGGGGCGTCGAGGGGGCCCGCGGGAGCCGACTGCAGGCGTGACCCGGCGGCGGACGCCGCGTGCCGCAGGATCGTCTGGCACAGCCGCAGGTCGTGGCAGCGCTCGACGCGCACGCCCGCGGCGAGCAGGGAGGGGTACCAGCGGCGCGTGTCGTCCCAGACCCAGCGCGGGTGGTCGGCGGCCTCGAGCTGCGCGACCGCGTCCGCGAGCGCGTCGTCGTCGACGACGCGCACGTCCTGCCGTGCGGCGGCGGCGTCGAGCGACGTCAGGGTGACGGTGCGTGCGCGCGTGTCACGGGTGAGCAGGACGGAGGCGGGCACGGTTCATCCTCGCGCGGCCCGCTGACATCGGCGTCACCCGTCGCGGCTGGACAGCACGCAGAACTCGTTCCCGTCGGGGTCGGCCAGGACGTCCCACGAGACGTCGGGACCCTGCCCGACGTCGACGCGCGTGGCCCCCAGGTCCAGGAGCCGGGCGATCTCGGCGTCCCGGTCGTCCGAGGTGTGCGGTGCCAGGTCCAGGTGCAGCCGGTTCTTCACGGTCTTGTCGTGGTCGACCTGGACGAAGCAGAGCCCGGGCGGCATCCGGTGGAACGGCGTCGAGGCTGCGGCCTCGCGACCCCACGGCGGCAGGACGCCGGCCTCGTCCTCGGCGAACGGCACGTAGTCCCAGCCGAGCGCGGCCGCCCACCAGCGCGCGAGCGCGTGGGGGTCGCGGGACTCGACGACGGTGGTGTACCAGCGCAGCGGCATCGTGACTCCTCGGTCGGGTGCCGGTCACGCTACGACCCGCCACCGACACCCGCGCGTCAGCGCGCGAGGGCCGTCCGCACGGCGTCGCCCGGCACGGCGAGCAGCGCGCTGCCGTCCTCGCCGTCCAGCGTCACGACGAGGTCCGCGGTCTCGGGGTCGACGACGACCTCGACCGCGTCGTCGCCGTGGACGACGCCCGGCGTGCGCAGGGCGTCGTCGAGGATCTCGCACGGCCACATCCACCGGGTCACGCCGGTCCGCTGCAGGAAGTGCACGACGAGGTGCGCGCCCTCACGGTGCACCGTGCTCGCGACCGTCGCCGACGTGCGCACGAGCACGCAGTCCGCCGACGTCAGCACCGGTGTGGCACCCGTCTCACCCATGTGGTCCTCCGCTGCTCGCGCCCCCGACGCCCGGGTCCAGCGCCCGGCGACCGCGGGCCGGCCGGGTCGGTCCGGACGCTATCGGCGCCTGCTGACACAGGGGGGTGCTGGGCGGGGTGAGATACCGGTGCGATCGGGTGACGTGCGACGACGCGTCCCGGGGGAGGCCCGGCCGGCGTGGAAGCAAGCGCTTGCCGCGTCGTCGGCGGCGCGCTGCCGGCCGTGGGAGGCCCACCGCTCCGGTGCCGCCCCGCACCACCCGCCCGCCCGGGACGCCCCCCGGTGGCTATCGTCGAACGGTTACCGCGCGCCGCGTCTCCTGCGTTAGCGTCGTGCGGCCGGTCGCACGATCCGAACGTCGTAGAGGACCCCGTGGTGGACACCCCCCCGTACCAGGACCCGTCGCTCCCCATCCCGGAGCGCGTGGCGGACCTGCTGAGCCGCATGACGCTGCCCGAGAAGGTGGGCCAGATGCTGCAGCTCGACGCCCAGCCGGGGGTCGAGGACCTCGTCCTCGAGCAGCACGTGGGCTCGATCCTGCACGCCTCGCCGCAGCGCGTGCTCGAGGCGCTCGACGCCGTCGAGCGCTCCCGGCTGCGCATCCCGCTGCTCGTCGCGGACGACGCGATCCACGGCTACTCGTTCTGGCGCGGCGCGACGATCTTCCCCACGCAGCTCGGCGTCGCCGCGTCGTGGGACCCCGCCGCGGCCGAGGCCATGGCGCGCGTGACGGCCGTCGAGGTGTCCGCCACCGGCCTGCACTGGACGTTCTCGCCCGTGGTCTGCATCACGCGCGACCTGCGCTGGGGGCGCGTGACCGAGACCTTCGGCGAGGACCCGTTCCTCATCGGCGAGCTCGCCGCCGCGATGGTCCGCGGCTACCAGGGCGACGGCCTGGACGACCCGACGGCGATCCTCGCGTGCGCGAAGCACTTCGCCGGGTACTCCGAGACCCAGGGTGGGCGTGACGCCTCGGAGGCGGACCTGTCGCGGCGCAAGCTGCGCTCGTGGTTCCTGCCGCCGTTCGAGCGCGTGGCGCGCGAGGGCGCGCGGACGTTCATGATCGGGTACCAGTCGACCGACGGCGTGCCGATCGTCGTCAACAAGTGGCTCCTGCAGGACGTGCTGCGCGGCGAGTGGGGCTGGACCGGCACGCTCATCACCGACTGGGACAACGTCGGTCGCATGGTCTGGGAGCAGAAGATCGCCCCCGACCACGAGCACGCGGCGGCGAACGCGGTGAACGCGGGCAACGACATGGTGATGACGACGCCCGGCTTCTTCGACGGTGCGCAGAAGGCCGTCGCCAACGGCCTGGTCGACGAGGCGCAGCTCGACGCGGCCGTCGCGCGCATCCTCACGATCAAGTTCGAGCTCGGTCTCTTCGAGAACCCGCGTCGCCCCGACCCGGTCCGGCAGGCCGAGGTCATCGGCTCCGACGACCACCAGGACATCAACCTGCACGTCACGCGGCGCTCGCTCGTGCTGCTGCGCAACTCGGGCGTCCTGCCGCTGGGCGGAGGGCTGGAGTCCGGGCTCGACGGGCGCGCGACCGCGCCCGACGGCTCGGTGCCGCCGCCGCTGCGCATCGCGCTCGTCGGCCCCAACGCCGACGACGTCGACGCCCAGCTCGGCGACTGGGCCGGCCGCTCGGGGCAGGTCGACTGGATGCGCGAGGAGGGGCACCCGCGCGACATGACCGAGACGGTCCTCGACGGGCTGACCGGTCTGCTGCCCGAGAGCTGGGAGCTCACCTACGCGCAGGGAGCCGAGATCGGCACGCTCGGGCCCGACCCCGAGGGCGAGCTCTACCCGGACGGCCAGCCGCGCATGCCGATCCTGCACGCGGCCGAGCCGGACGCCGCGTTGATCGCCGAGGCCGTGGCCGCGGCGCAGGCGGCCGACCACGTCGTCGCGGTCGTCGGCGACACCATCGGGCTCATGGGCGAGACGCGCTCGACCGCCACGCTCGAGCTCGTCGGCGGGCAGGTCGCCCTGCTCGACGCGCTCGCCGCGACCGGCACGCCCATGACCGTCGTCCTCGTCGCGTCGAAGCCGCTGGTCCTGCCCGACTCGGCACTGGGCGCCGACGCGATCGTGTGGGCCGCGAACCCGGGCATGCGTGGTGGCCGCGCGATCGCCGAGCTGCTGCTCGGCACGATCGACCCCGCCGGGCGCCTGCCGCTGACGTTCGCGCGGCACGTGGGGCAGCAGCCCGTCTACTACAACGGTCTGCGCGGTCAGCACGGCACCCGCTACGCGGACCTCACGCAGGACCCGGCGTTCGCGTTCGGCGAGGGGCTGTCGTACTCGACCGTCGAGTACACGGACCTCACCGTGGCGACGCCCGTCCTGGGCCGCGACGACGTCGTGCGGGCGCAGGTCACGGTCACCAACACGGGCACGCGGCCGTCCCACGAGGTCGTCCAGGTCTACGTCAGCGACCTCGTCACGTCGCTGACGTGGGCGGACAAGGAGCTCAAGGCGTACCGCCACGTCGACGTCGCACCGGGGGAGTCCGTCGTCGTCGACGTCGAGCTGCCCGTCGCCGACTGCACGATCGTCGACGCCGAGGGTCGGCGCATCGTCGAGCCCGGTGAGTTCGAGCTGCTCGTCGGCCGCTCGTCGCGCGACCGCGACCTGCTGCGCGCGGGGTTCACGGTCACGGGCTGAGGCCCGCGCGTCAGCGCGCGGCGCCCGAGCTCTCGCGCACGACGAGCTCGGGCTGGAACACGACGCGCTCGGGCGCCGCGTCCGGGCCGCCGGCGGCCTCGCGCAGCAGCAGGTCGGCGGCCGTCCAGCCGAGGGTGTGCGTGGGCTGGCGCACCGTGGTCAGGGGGACCGCGAGCATGCTCGCGACCGGGATGTCGTCGTAGCCGACGACCGCCATGTCCTCGGGCACGGCGACCCCGGCGCGGCGCAGCGTGCGCAGGGCGCCCACGGCCGCCAGGTCGTTGGCGCAGAGCGTCGCGGTCGGTCGGCGCGCCGACGGCAGCGCCAGCAGCCGGGCCATGCCGGCTGCACCCGCGTCGAGGTCGAGCGCCGGCACGGTCACCTCGACGAGCGCGTCCTGCGGGTCGAGACCGGCGGCGGTCAGCGCGGCGACGGCTCCCTCGCGTCGTGCGGCGCACTGGCCGACCGTGTCGGGGCCGTTGACGAAGCCGAGGCGGCGGTGGCCCAGTGCCAGCAGGTGCTCGACCGCGAGCTGCGCGCCGCGCACGTCGTCGACGCCGACGCACGAGATCGGCACCGGGTGGCGGGGCACGTCGAGCAGGACGATGTGCACGCCGCGCTCGCGCATCGCGAGGATCGCGTCGAGCGACGTGCGGGCAGGGCTGACGACGAGGCCGTGCACGCCGTG
The DNA here is from genome assembly GCF_018623035.1 of Cellulomonas dongxiuzhuiae. Classification (NCBI taxonomy): domain Bacteria; kingdom Bacillati; phylum Actinomycetota; class Actinomycetes; order Micrococcales; family Cellulomonadaceae; genus Cellulomonas; species Cellulomonas dongxiuzhuiae. The sequence continues at coordinate 3,324,195 of NZ_CP076023.1, read as the reverse complement.
CTCCTCGTGCAGCCGCAGGTAGCGGGCCTCGCGCGCGGGGTCGTCGTCGGACGACGACAGCAGGAGCGTGTACTGGTCGGGAGAGATCCGGTCCTCGATGCCGCGGGCGATCTCGGTGAAGAACGGGTTGGCCATGTCCAGGACGATGACGCCGATGGTCTGGGCGGCCCCGACGCGCAGCTGGCGCGCGGAGGCGTTGCGGACGAACCCGAGCTCCTCGATGCTCGCCAGCACGCGTCCACGGGTGGCAGGTGCCACCTGGTCGGGCCGGTTGAGCACGTTCGACACGGTGCCCACGGAGACCCCCGCGCGGCGCGCGACGTCGGTGATCGACGGGCGCCGGGCCGGGCCGTGACCGCTGCTCGTCATCGACGCCCACCCGTTCCTCGTGCGTCGCCGGCCGTTCGGCCTCGTCGGAGGGCCGTCGCCGATGCTAACGGGGGCGGGGGGTCCGCGCCCGCGCCCGGCCACGACCCGCCCACAGGTGGATCGCTAAACGATTCGCCGTGCGACGAGCCCTGCTGCGTCCCGCTCCATCATGCGATTGTGAACGTACACAACGGCTGACGGGACCTCTCCGCTCCCTCGGTCGCGCGCGCCGGACGAGGACGTCCGGCCCCGCGGCAGAGGGTGCGCGCAAGGCCGGCACGCACCGCGGAACGGGGCGTGGTCGGCCGGTGGGGAGTGCCCGTCGCCGGTCCGGGCCATCCGCCGCCGTCGGCGGGTGCAAGCAGAGAGGGCGACGCATGCAGAACACATCGCGACGGGCCCGCAGGGTGCTCGTCGCCGCGACCTCGGTCGCCGCACTGACCCTCACGGGTGTGCTCACCGCGCTGCCGGCGCATGCCGCGGCCGGCACCCTCGGTGCGGCCGCCCAGCAGAGCGGGCGCTACTTCGGCGTGGCGATCGCCGCGGGCAAGATGAACGACGGCACCTACATGGGCATCGTCGACCGTGAGTTCAGCTCGATCGTGGCCGAGAACGAGATGAAGATGGACGCCACGGAGCCGAACCAGAACCAGTTCAGCTACACCAACGGCGACCGGATCGTCAGCTACGCGCTCGGCAAGGGCAAGCAGGTCCGCGGGCACACGCTCGCGTGGCACCAGCAGCAGCCCGGCTGGATGCAGAACATGTCCGGCAGCACCCTGCGCAACGCCCTCATCAACCACGTCACGCAGGTCGCGACCCACTTCCGGGGCAAGATCCACAGCTGGGACGTCGTCAACGAGGCCTTCGCCGACGACGGCCGCGGCAGCCGGCGCGACTCCAACCTGCAGCGCACCGGCAACGACTGGATCGAGGCCGCGTTCCGCGCCGCCCGCGCCGCCGACCCGGGCGCCAAGCTCTGCTACAACGACTACAACACCGACGGCATCAACGCGAAGTCGACCGGCGTCTACAACATGGTGCGCGACTTCAAGTCGCGCGGCGTGCCGATCGACTGCGTCGGCTTCCAGTCCCACCTGGGCACGGGCGTCCCGAGCGACTACCAGGCCAACCTCCAGCGGTTCGCCGACCTCGGGGTCGACGTGCAGATCACCGAGCTCGACATCGAGCAGGGCGGCAACCAGGCCAACGCGTACCGGCAGGTCACGCAGGCGTGCCTCGCCGTCGCGCGCTGCACCGGCATCACGGTGTGGGGCGTCCGTGACAACGACTCGTGGCGCACGGGTGCCAACCCGCTGCTCTTCGACAGCTTCGGCAACAAGAAGGCCGCCTACACCGCGGTCCTCGACGCGCTGAACGCGGCGCCGCCCACGCAGTCGCCGACGCCGACACCCACACGGTCCGCGACGCCCACGCCGTCCGTGAGCCCGACGCCGTCGGCGACCCCGACGCCGTCGGCCACGCCCACGCAGAACCCGGGCACCGGCGCGTGCACGGTCGAGTACAGGGTCACGGCGCAGTGGCCGGGCGGGTTCACGGGTGACATCCGGATCACGAACCACGGTGCCGCGCTCAGCGGCTGGACCCTCGCGTTCGCGTTCCCCGGCAACCAGAGCGTCCAGCAGTCGTGGAGCGGCGTCACGACCCAGACCGGCAACCAGGTGAGCATCCGCAACGCCGACTACAACGGATCCGTCCCGTCCGGCGGCACGGTGCAGCTCGGCTTCAACGGCGTGTTCTCCGGCAGCGACAACCCCGTGCCCACGGCGTTCACCCTCAACGGTGCCGGCTGCAACGGTGCGGTGACCCCCACGCGGTCGCCGACCCCGACCGTGTCGCCGACGCCGACGGCGACACCCTCGGTCTCGCCCACCCCGACGGTGTCACCGACGCCGACCGTGTCGCCCACGCCCACGACGCAGCCCACGTGCAACCTGCCGTCGTCCTACCGCTGGTCGGACTCCGGGGTGCTCGCGCAGCCGCGGTCCGGCTGGGTGTCGCTCAAGGACTTCACGGTCGCGCCGTACAACGGGCAGCAGCTCGTGTACGCCACGACGCACGACAACGGCGAGTCGTGGGGGTCGATGAACTTCGGCCTGTTCACGAACTACTCGCAGATGGGCTCGGCGAGCCAGAACGCGATGCCGTTCAGCGCGGTCGCACCGTCGCTGTTCTACTTCGCCCCGAAGAACGTGTGGGTCCTGGCCTACCAGTGGGGCGGTCCCGCGTTCTCCTACCGGACGTCGACCAACCCGACCGACGTGAACAGCTGGTCGGCGCACCAGAACCTGTTCACCGGGTCGATCTCGAACTCCGGCACCGGCCCCATCGACCAGGCGCTCATCGGTGACGACCGCAACATGTACCTGTTCTTCGCCGGTGACAACGGCAACATCTACCGGGCCTCGATGCCGATCGGGAACTTCCCCGGCAGCTTCGGTTCCAGCTACCAGACGATCATGACCGACACGCAGGCCAACCTGTTCGAGGCGGTGCAGGTCTACAAGCTCCAGGGCCAGCAGCGCTACCTCATGATCGTCGAGGCCATGGGCTCGCAGGGCCGCTACTTCCGGTCCTTCACGGCCACGAGCCTCGACGGGACCTGGACCCCGCAGGCCGCGAGCGAGTCGAACCCGTTCGCGGGCAAGGCCAACTCGGGCGCCACGTGGACCAACGACATCAGCCACGGCGAGCTGCTGCGGGTCAGCGCGGACCAGACCATGACGGTCGACCCGTGCAACCTGCGTCTGCTCTACCAGGGCCGCAGCCCGAGCTCGGGCGGCGACTACGGTCGCCTGCCGTACCGACCGGGCCTGCTGACGATGCAGCGGTAGCCCATGACCGTCGGCGGGCCGGACACCCGACCGACGCACGACACGCCCGGCCGTCGCCCCAGGGGCGGCGGCGGTCGGGCGCGGCCCGGGATCTCGGACCCGGGCGGGCCGGGCGGCGCGGGGGGCCGCCCGGCCACCCGCTGCCCGCGACGAGCGCCGGCCGCACGCTCCCCCGGGGGGTCGGCGATCCCCTCCCAACGCCCCGGGGAGCGCCGGCGCTCGACCGGCGATCGGGCCGCGACCGGCAGGCTCAGCGCGGCGGCTGCCCGCCGACCACGTCCGGCAGCGCCTCGACGAGGGCCTGCGTGTCGGGGTGCTGCGGCGCCCGCAGGACCTCGCGCAGCGGCCCCGACTCCACGATGCGCCCCTCCGCCAGGACGAGCACGTGGTCCGTGAGCCGGTCCAGCAGACGCACGTCGTGCGACGCGACGAGCAGCCCGATGCCGTCGGTGCGCACGAGCGCACGGATGTCGTCGGCGATCTCCTCGCGCATCGACTGGTCGACGGCCGTCAGCGGCTCGTCGAGGAGCAGGAGGTCCGGGCGGGTCGCCAGCGCGCGCGCGATGGCGATGCGCTGCCGCTCGCCGCCGGACAGCGTCCCGACCCGCCGCGTGACGAACCGGATGGGCAGGCCGACGACGGCGAGCGCGGCCTCGACGTCGTTGCTCGTGGTCCGACCGGCCTTGCGGGCCTCCTTGAACGCGTCGAGGATCGTCTCCTCGACGGTGCGCTGGATGTCGACGCCCGCGATGCCGTTCTGGTGCACGGTGCGCAGGCGGGCCTTGACGTCCTTGCGCTTGCGCCGGGGCGTCTTGGCGACGGGGACACCGCCGAGCGTCACGTGCCCCTGCGCGGGCCGCATGCCGCCGCCGAGGATCTCCACCAGCGTCGACTTGCCCACGCCCGAGCGGCCGAGCACGCCGATCGCGTCGCCGGGGCGCAGCGTGAGCTCGACGCCCGCCAGCACGGGCGGGCCGCCGTACCCGGCCCAGACGTCGGTGGCCTCGAGGACTGCGGGGGCGCTGCTCATGCGTGGTGCTCGTCTCGTCTCGTCGTGGGCGCCGGTCCGACGCCGCTTGCCGGTCCCAACGTACGACCAGGGCGGTCGGATCCCACGATCCGTCGTCGGATTCGGCGGTCGGTCCCGGTGCTAGCGTGCACGGGCAACCGTCCGAGACGCCGCCGGCGGCGCCCCGGGCCGCCGGCGACGACGCCGCTGCGGCCCGTCCACGCCCGCGCGACGTCGCGCGCCCCAGGAGGACCCCGTGCCCGCTGACGCCCGCATCCGCTACGGCGCCGACTACAACCCGGAGCAGTGGTCGCAGGACGTCTGGGACGAGGACGTGCGCCTCATGCGCGACGCCCACGTCACGACCGCCACGGTCGGGGTGTTCTCCTGGTCGCGCCTCGAGCCGCGTCCCGGTGAGTACGACTTCGCGTGGCTGGACGACGTGCTCGGGCGCCTGCACGCCGGTGGCGTGCGCGTGGTGCTGGCGACCGCGACGGCATCACCCCCCGCGTGGTTCGCCGCGCGGTACCCCGACTCGCTGCCCGTCACCGAGGACGGCGTGCGCCTGGCCTTCGGGTCGCGGCAGCAGTACTCGCCGTCGTCCCCGGACTACCTGCGGCACGCTCTCGCGCTGGTCGAGCAGGTCGCCTCGCGGTACGCCGACCACCCGGCCCTGGAGATGTGGCACGTCAACAACGAGTACGGCTGCCAGGTGTCGCGCTCGTACGACGCCCACAGCGCCGCGGCCTTCCGCACGTGGCTCGCGCGCCGCTACGGCGACGTCGAGGAGCTCAACCGTGCGTGGGGCACCGAGTTCTGGTCCCAGCGGTACGGGTCCTTCGACGAGGTCGGCGTGCCGTCCGCCGCGCCGGCCACCCGCAACCCGACGCAGGTGCTCGACTTCCGGCGCTTCAGCTCCGACGCGATGCTCGCGCTGCACCGGGCGGAGGTCGAGGTGATCCGCCGCTACAGCCCCGACGTGCCGATCACCACCAACTTCATGGGGTTCTTCGAGGGGGCCGACTACTGGGCCTGGGCGCCGTACGTCGACGTCGTCAGCGACGACGCGTACCCGGACCCCGTCGACCCCGCCGCGTACGTGCGGCTCGCCGCGCAGCGCGACCTCGTGCGCGGCCTCGGGGGCGGTCGGCCGTGGCTGCTCATGGAGCAGGCGACCGGCGCCGTGAACTGGCGTGCGCGCAACGCGCCGCGTCCCCGCGGCCAGCACCGGGCGCAGTCCCTGCAGGCGGTCGCGCGCGGCGCGGACGGCGTCCTGCACTTCCAGTGGCGGCAGTCGGCGTCCGGCGCCGAGCGGTTCCACTCGGCGATGGTGCCGCACGCCGGGCCGCAGTCCCGGGTGTTCCGGGACGTCGTCGCCCTCGGGGAGGAGCTGACCGGTCTGGCGGACCTGGTCGGCACGCGCGTGACGGCGCACGTCGCGGTCGTCCTGGACTGGGACTCGTGGTGGGCGCTCGAGCAGGGTGCGGTGCCGACGCGCGTCGGGTACGTCGAGCGGTTCCTCGACTGGTACGCGCCGTTCCTGCGGCGCGGGGTCACGGTCGACGTCGTGCCGGCCGGTGCCGACGTCGTGGGCTACGACCTCGTCGTCGCGCCCGTCCTGCACGTCGCGCGGCGCGCGCACCTCGAGGCGCTGGACGCGTACGTGCGCGGGGGCGGGCACCTGGTCGTCACGTACGCGTCCGCCGTGGTCGACGAGGACCTGCGGGTCTACCTGGGCGGGTACCTCGGTCCGCTGCAGGGGACGCTCGGCGTGCGGGTCGAGGAGCTCGCGCCGACGGCCGGCCCCGGCGGCACGCCCGGGCCCGCGCTGCGGCTCGCCGGTGGGCTCGCGGGTGCGGCGTCCCTGTGGCAGGACGTGCTGGTCGTGGACGACGCCGAGGTCGTCGCGACCTTCGCCGACGGGTACGCCGCGGGCGGTGCGGCCGTGACGCGGCGCGAGCACGGTGACGGCGTCGCCTGGTACGTCGCGACGCAGCCGGCGGCCGACGTGCTCGACGCGCTGGTCGACCGCGTGCTGGGTGAGGCCGACGTGGCGTCGTTGTTCGCCGCCCCCGTCGAGGGCGTCGAGGCCGTGCGGCGCGGCGACCGCCTCGTCGTCGTGAACCACACCGGCGCCCCGGTGAGCGTCGACGTCGCGGGGACCCGCACCGATCTGGACGCCCACGACGCGAGGGTGCTGCCCGCCGACCCGGCGTGAGGGGTTCCCGTCGCCTGACGACGGCAACCCCTCACGTCGCCGGCTCAGCGGCGGCGCGCCACCAGCACCGCGTCGCGCACGACGACCTCGGCACCGTCGTGCCGGTGTGGCCGCTCGACGACCTGCGCCTCGATCGACGACCACTGCGCCGGGTCCAGGTCCGCGGCGACCTGCTCGGCGGTGTGACCGAGCCGCGCGAGGTGCGGCCGCGGCACGGGTCCGTCCAGGTCCGACGGGTCGTGCCCGACGACCAGCAGCGTGCCGCCCGGCGCGACCGCGTCCGCGAGCCACGCCCAGCCGCGTCCGCCCTCGGCGTGCAGGTAGTGCGACGTCACCAGGTCGTACCGCTCGGCGGGCGTCCACGTGCGCAGGTCGGCCTGGACCCAGGTGACCTCCAGCCCGCGTGCGGCGGCCTGCGCGGCGCCGCGGTCCAGCGCCGTCTGCGACGCGTCGACGGCCGTCACGCGCCACCCGTGCTCGGCGAGCCAGATGGCGTCGGCACCCTCACCGGCGCCCGCGTCGAGCGCGGTGCCGGGTGCCTGGTCCGCGGCGACCTGCGCGAGGGACGGGTTGACGTGACCGCTCCACATGCGGTCGAACGTCCGGTAGCGCTCCTCCCACCAGGTCGGGTCGAGCTCGTCGGCGGACGAGATGTCGTCGGTCACGGTGGTCTCCTCGGGTACGGGTCGCGGGTGCGCTGCGTCAGGCACGGGCGGCGGCGAGGTCGGCCGTAACGAGCGACAGGTTGGCCTGGGCGCCGACGGCCGAGCCCGCGGCGAT